>CAJQPY010000031.1 GCA_905480335.1 uncultured Ilumatobacter sp.
CAGCGGAAGGGCTTCGTTCAACCGCAGCGACGGTAACAATCCAGTCCAGCCTGTCTCAGCTGGTGTTTCAGCAGAGCACCGTTTAGTTGTGATCGACTTGAGATGCGGATTGGAATGACTGATCACGACCGGATCAGGCCCGTCTGCTCAGATCCTGCAGTCAAATTCCGTTGTTTCTCAGAGCTTTTTGGGGTCGCACTGAAAGCGCTCAGGGGGGTGGCACTAAATCTCTTGCTCCTTCGGTTCGCGGGGGAGGCCGAGAACCCGCTCGCCGAGGATGTTGCGCATGATGTCCGATGTTCCGCCCATGATTGTGTAAGCCGGATCGTAGGCTAAACCGCGCCCGACGCCGTTCCATAGCATGGCCTCAGCCCCGAGCGCACGGGCCACGAAAGAGGCAACGGCTTGCTCGTGCTCGGTACAGAAGCACTTTGTCGCAGCAGAAAAGCCCCTGGGGGCCTGACGCAAGACTTCACGGGTAACCAGAATTCGCCCGAGTGTGTAGCCGGTTTCAATCTTGGCCATCTCCTGGCGGATAACGGGGTCGGTGCGATCAACGTGCTCCCGCGCCAACTCGTATAGCGCGCGGTTTGACACGAGCCGATCGATTCCACCGCGCTCGTGCTCAAGTTGGGCCATCGTCTGTTTGAACGCGCTACCTTCGACGCCAACGAGATTCGCAGCGGAAACTCGCACATCGCTGAACCACACCTCGCAGAAGTGGCGGTTGGTAGTCATGTCGGTAATCGGGCGGACCTCAATGCCCGGCGTGTCCATCGGGACAATCACCTCGCTGATGCCGCGGTGAGGTGGTCCTGACACGTCGGTTCGACAGATCAGGTAGCAGTAGTCGGCCGACTCGCCGAACGACGTCCAGATCTTTTGGCCGTTAATGATGAAGTCGTCGCCGACGCGAACAGCGGACGTGGCGAGGGAAGCAAGATCTGACCCAGAGTCGGGCTCGGACATTCCAATACACCAGGTGGTGTCGCCGGAGAGGATTCCTGGGAGAAACTCGGCTTGCTGATCGGCGGTGCCGTAGTTGATCAGTGTTGGGCCCATCTGGCGATCAGCGAACCACATCGCTGCGACTGGCGCTCCCGCAGCGATGAGTTCTTCGCCGACGATCAGTCGGTCGATGTCTGGCCGTCCGCCGCCTCCGTACTCGGTGGGCCAGGTCATCCCGATCCATCCGTGAGCGGCCATTTCCTTGGCGAAGCCCTTTGAGAAGCCGTTAATCCAGGAATCGTTATGGCGTCCGTACTGTTCGACTGCGTTGGCGGCGACTGTGCGGGCGTGCATTCGCAACTTGACTTGTTCCGACGTCCACGAGAAGTTCATCGCACTCGATGGTAGGTGTCCCGATTGCTGAAGCGAGGATTCAGCCCCGATCAAACGACGTCAGGGGACGAACGGCCAGTCTCGCGACTCCTGGGCCCCGACTGTTCCTTTCGGTCAGGGTCGGCTGGGGACGAACCCTCTGCGACCGCTATGGTGTAGACAAGTACAAGACAAGTACAGTTGCCCAGCCAACGTGCGAACACTCTGACGCTCCGATGAAATGAGCCATGGCATGACCGAGTCCACAATTATTTACACCGTCACCGACGAGGCGCCTGCGCTGGCGACATACTCTTTTCTGCCGGTCGTGAAGGCTTTTGCCGCCGCCGCTGGCGTCGAAGTCGGCACTCGCGATATCTCTCTTGCTGGCCGGATTCTCGCCCAGTTCCCTGAGCGCCTCACCGACGCTCAGCGCGTTCCCGATGCGCTTGACGAACTCGGTCAGATCGCCCTGACGCCTGGCGCCAACATCATCAAGCTGCCGAACATCTCTGCGTCGATCCCGCAACTTGTTGCGGCGGTGACCGAGCTGCAAGAGCTGGGCTACGACCTGCCCAACTTCCCGAGCGATCCGCAGACACCTGACGAGCAGGAGATCGGTGCGAAGTACAGCATTGCCCTCGGGTCGGCTGTCAACCCGGTGCTTCGCCAAGGAAACTCTGACCGGCGGGCGCCCAAAGCCGTCAAGGAATACGCACGGAAGAACCCCCACCCGATGGGGGCATGGTCGAGTGATTCTCAGACCCACGTCGCAACGATGGCGGCTGGGGATTTCGCATCGAATGAGCAATCGGTGACCGTGGACGCGTCGACTGAGGTGCGGATCGAGCACGTTGGACCCGATGGGACCGTGAGCGTGCTGAAGCCGGAATTTCCGCTCCTGGCCGGTGAGGTGATCGATTCGACGGTGATGAGCGTCTCAGCGTTACGCTCGTTCCTTGCCGAGCAGGTGGCCGATGCCAAGGATCGAGGCGTGCTGTTCTCGTTGCACCTGAAGGCAACGATGATGAAAGTCTCCGATCCGATCATTTTCGGGCATGCCGTCGAGGTCTTTTTTGCGGATGTTTTCTCGAAGTACGGCGACACATTAAATGACGCCGGTGCGGACCCGAATAATGGTCTTGGTGGAGTCCTTGCGGTGCTTGATAAGTTGCCGGACGACGAGCGAGTCGAGATCGAAAATGCCTTCGAAGCTGCGTTTGAGTCCGGACCCGATCTCGCCATGGTCGACTCCGATAACGGCATCACCAACCTTCACGTGCCGAGTGACGTCATCATTGATGCATCAATGCCCGCGATGATCCGTGACTCAGGGAAGATGTGGAACATCGCTGGTGATCGTCAGGATGCGAAGGCCGTGATTCCTGATTCGTCGTACGCAGGCATTTATCAAGCGACGATTGATGACTGCATCGCCAACGGCGCCTTCAATCCCACAACCATGGGCACCGTGCCGAATGTCGGCTTGATGGCCCAGAAAGCCGAGGAGTACGGGAGCCATGACAAGACTTTCGAAGCGCCTGGGGAGGGGACGATACGTATCGTCACTGCTGACGGTGATGTGTTGATGGAGCACGGCGTCTCCACCGGCGACATCTTTCGAGCGTGTCAGGTGAAAGACGTACCGATTCGCGACTGGGTTCGTCTGGCGGTCTCTCGGGCCCGTGCTACCGGTGCTCCCGCCGTATTCTGGCTTGACGCAAGCCGCGCTCATGATGCGCAGCTGATTAAGAAGGTCAACACGTACCTCGACGATCACGATACCGAGGGTCTCACGATCGAGATTATGGCCCCGACGGAAGCAACCAAGTTTTCGCTCGAACGGATGCGGCGCGGTGATGACACGATCTCAGTCACCGGCAACGTCCTACGTGACTACAACACTGACCTGTTCCCGATTCTCGAGCTCGGCACGTCGGCGAAGATGTTGTCGATCGTGCCGCTGCTCAACGGCGGGGGCCTTTTCGAAACGGGTGCAGGTGGCTCTGCCCCGAAGCATGTCCAGCAGCTCGTCAAGGAGAACTATCTGCGGTGGGACAGCCTCGGCGAGTTTCTCGCGCTGGCCGTTTCCCTTGAACACCTCGCCGAGGTGACCGGCAACGACGCGGCTCGGGTACTCGGTGATGCGCTCGACATCGCCACAGGTCGTCTGCTTGAGACCGGCAAGTCGCCAGCTCGGCGACTTGGATCGATCGATAATCGGGGGAGCCACTTTTACATTGCGCTGTATTGGGCGGAGGCCCTTGCTGCCCAGACCGAAGATGCGGAGGTCGCTGCCCGTTTCGCTCCGTTCGCCGTCGCGTTGAGCGAGCACGAGGTGACGATCGCCGCAGAGTTGCTCGCTGTGCAGGGTGACGCGGCTGACATTGGTGGTTACTACAAGCCGGACGCCGACAAGGCTTCATCGATCATGCGGCCCAGCACAACTTTCAATTCGCTTCTCGCAACGCTCTGACCCAACAGGTGGCCGCCTTGCTGTTCCATCTGGCGTGTTAGGCAATAGATGGAACATCCAGCGCGTGAAAGCGCTGTGCGGAACGGATCAGCGGTTGTCGATGCCGACGTAGTTGCGCTCGCCCTCGCCGGTGTACCACTGGCGGGGCCGGCTGATCTTTTGGCCCTCGTCGAGCAGTTCCTCGTAGTGGGCGAGCCAGCCTGACATGCGCGGAATCGCGAACAGTACCGTAAACATCTCGACCGGGAAATTGAGCGCCTGGTAGATGAGCCCAGAGTAGAAGTCGACGTTGGGATAGAGCTTGCGTTCGACAAAGTAGGGGTCTTCGAGCGCAGTCTCCTCGAGCTTGAGTGCAATGTCGAGGAGTGGGCTGTGGCCGGTGACTTCGAAGACGTCGTAGGCGGCCTTTTTGATGATCGTGGCTCGGGGGTCGAAATTCTTGTAGACCCGGTGGCCGAAGCCCATTAGGCGACCCTCACCATTCTTGACAGATTCCACGAACGCCGGAACGTTGTCGATCGAGCCGATCTCGGTGAGCATCCGAATCACGGCTTCATTGGCGCCGCCGTGGCGAGGGCCATATAGCGCTGCGGCGGCACCGGCTGCCGACGAGTAAGGATCGGCATGGCTGGACCCGATCACGCGCATTGCGGTCGTACCGCAATTCTGCTCATGGTCGGCATGAAGGATGAACAGGACGTCCATCGCTCGCTCCAGCGCCGGGTCGACCTCGTAGTCACCGATCTTCCACATCATGTTCAGAAAGTTCGCAGAGTACGACAGGTCGTTGTCGGGCTGGTTGAACGGCAGCCCGACCGAGAAGCGGTACATCATCGCAGCGATAGTGGGGCTCTTCGCAATGAGACGCATTGCTTGATGCTGGCGGGCCGTCGGATTCTCGATGTCCTTGGCGCCGTCGTAGAAAGTGCCGAGCGCTGCCACGGCTGACACGAACATGCCCATCGGGTGAGCGTTGTAGTGGAAGCCATCGACGAACCGCTTGCGCATGTTTTCGTGGATAAAGGTGTGGTTTGTGACGTCATTGGTCCAAGCAGCAAGCTGCTCAGTCGTCGGCAGTTCGCCCTTCATGAGCAGATATGCAACCTCGAGATATGTCGAGTGCTCGGCTAGCTGCTCGATCGGGTACCCGCGGTACCGGAGGATGCCGTGGGTGCCGTCTAGGTATGTGATCGCCGACTGCGTGGCGGCGGTCGACAGGTAGGCGGGGTCGTACATGTACAGGCTCGGATCAAGCTCACGCAGCGCCGACGACGAGAAAACGCCACCCTCGATGGGGACCGTGACTGTCTTCCCGGTGCGGTCGTCGGTAATCGTGATGGTTTCGGGCACGTGGCTTCCTCCGTGGCTCCATGGTCGGACTTCAAGCGCTCGCAGGATCATCTCCGACCGCCTTTGCACATTACCGGCTGGCTCCGCTTGCGGCCTCAATTAGAAGTGCGACATCGACGGGAGTCGAGTTAACCGGGGTAATTGTGTTGGTCGTTGAGTTGCGGCCGGACGGTTTGTTAGTGCCGGGACCCGTCTGATCGTCGGATCAGAACGGTGAGTTGCCGTGTTTGCGTTCGGCGAGCGTCTCTTGCTTGTCGGCTAGCATCTCTAGCGCAGCGCTGATCTCGGCCCGGGTGTCGGCGGGGTCGATGACCGCGTCAATCAAGCCGCGCTCAGCGGCGACGTATGGGTTGAGCAGGCGCTCCACATAGTCGGCTTCGAAATCGGCCTTCTCCTCGGGGCTTGCGCGACGCGCCAGGATCGCGGCTGCTTGCCCCGCCCCCATGACCGCGATCTCGGCCCAGGGCCAGGCCAGACAAAGGTCGTTGCCCATGGTCTTCGAGTCCATCACGATGTAGGCGCCGCCGTAGCTTTTGCGCAGAATCACGCAGATCCGAGGAACCTCGGCGCGGGCGTAGGCAAAGACGAGCTGTGCGCCGTGACGAATCATGCCGCGCCACTCCAAGTCCTTGCCGGGGTAGAAGCCGGGAGTGTCGACAAGGGTGACAATCGGAAGATTGAACGCGTCGCAGAAGGCGATGAACCGAGCCGCCTTCTGCGAGGCCGGAATGTCGAGTGTTCCGGCGAGCACCATCGGCTGATTGGCCAGAATCCCGATCGGCCGTCCGTCGACTGTTGCAAAGGCCGTCACGGCGTTGGCGGCCCAACGATCGCGGACCTCGAGCAGCGATTCCTCGTCGGCGATGGCCGCTGCAACCTTGCGGACGTCGTAGCTGCCGGCGGATGACTCAGGAATCTGAGCCCCGGCTTCAGGACACGAGCGGTCGCCGGGGTCGAATGTCGGCCAGCGGACTGGTTCGACATCGACGCTGGCTGGAAGATAGCCGAGCAGATCGATAGCAGCCTCGGTGCCGGCCGCTCGATCGGGGACAACGAACGTTGCGACCCCGGTGTAGCGAGCGTGACTGGCCGACCCGCCGAGTTCGTCGGCGTCGATTCCCACCCCGGTGAATTCCTCGACCATCACGGGACCGTTAACGAAGGCTGAGGAGCGCTCGGTCATGATTGTGAAGTCCGCAAGACCAAGGAGGAGCGCAGGCCCCGAGACGGCAGGCCCGTCGACGATGACGATGGTCGGAACCACCCCAGAGCACGCGGTGAGGCGGCTGGCAACACGTCCCCAGCTGCCCAGCGCAGCCATTCCCTGTTCGATGTCGGTGCCGGTGGTCGAGATCACCAGGACCACAGGGAGTCGCTGGTCGAGCGCCGCAGCAATCCCGGACTCCAGCTGGAATCCGGTCGCCTCGTCGAGCCGCGCAGGGTCGCCGCCGTCCTCAAACTCGATCCAGATGACCGATCGGTCGGGGATGCCGCGATGGTCGTCAACAAGATTCCGCAATTCGGTTTGAGCGAGACCTGGGACAAAGCGGTTCAGACCGAGGGCCTCGACGGCGGCATGGAGGTCGGTCATTCCCGCTCACCGTACTGCACCCGAAGGCGTCAACGACTCAGCCGGAGCGGGGTACCGGTAAGGCGCCCGTTTCAGGGTGGACACCTGGCTGTAGCTCACCCTGCTCTAAAATTACGCGGCTCAAGGTCTTGAGCGTAACTTGAGTAGGTGCGTTGGTAGCCGGCCGACGGCGACGGACAGAGGCGACGACTCGGCGGGGGAGTTCAGGAACGTTGATCCGGCGGAATGCTCCGGTCAGCCACGTCGGGACAGCGGTCGCAGGAACTATGGTGGCCCCAAATCCGTCTATGGCAAGTGAAGCTAGGAGTCGAACGCCGTCGATCTCTGCCTGGGGACGTAACGAGACGTTGTTCGCTGCTGCGGACCGATCGAGCACCTTGCGAAGTGCTGATCCGGTCGGAGGAAGCAGCAGTGGTTCGTCATCGAGTTCAGCGATGGCAACGGTTTCGGCGGCAGCGAGGCGATGTTGATCATTCACGAGCAGAAACAGATCTTCGGCAAACAGCGGTTCGACGAGTAGCTCCGGTTCGTCGATCGGCAGGTGGATCACTGCGGCATTGAGTTCTCCCGACATGACGTTCGGAACGAGCGACGACGATGCTCCCTCGCGGACGATGGCGCGGACGTCGGGGTGGTCGCCCGCTAGTTGGCGCAGGAGCGATGGGGTCAGCCAGCGGGCGGTCGTGCCGATCACACCGATCCGTGTCTGGCCCGCCACCTTGTCGTGGCGGCTTGTCATATCGGACGTGATGTCCTCAATTTCGTTGAGCACCCGTCGTGCTCGCTCCACGACTCGGAAGCCGTCTTCGGTCAGGCCTCCTTGAGCGCGGTCGACGAGTAGGACCCCAAGTTCCTTCTCCAATCTGGAGATATGCCCAGAGACGTTGGACTGCACCGTGAACAATGCGCGTGCTGCAGCCGAAAAGGTCCCGTGGTCGGCAATCGCGACGATTGCGGAAAGCTGACGAACATCCATCACGAAAAACGATAGCGAGTATCTCTGAAATCTGCTTGCCAGATCACCCGTTCACGTGCATAATTTCACATGGGCTTGTGATCTAGATCACGAGCTCCGCAGATCGCAGTGTCAACACCCCCCATGTTGCACTCGACGAGTCATCCAGCACCCGATCCCCCATCGGAGGATGTTCTCAGGTTGAGAGGCCCGGATCCCCCAATCCGGGCCTCTCCCATTTTTCGTATGCCTGGCCTCGTCCGCGCGTACCAGAAGCCGTCGCAGGTGCAGCGCGCATCCGGTTGTGGGACGCTTCGGGTCGCCCCGCTTCGCCGTACCGAATCGTTTGTCGGATGGCCGGGCGCTTTACGCCGGCGTCTAGGTTGCCCCCATGACTCAGGGCGCTGCGTTCTTTGATCTCGATCGGACGCTGTTGGCGGGCGCGTCGGGAGAGATCTTTTCTGAGGCGATGCAGCGTGCAGGATTGTCAAGTGGGCCGTTCCCGGGGGAGAAGTTCCTGTTCGGTCTGTTTCATCGAATTGGGGAAACACTGCCGGCAATGGCAATTGCACGTCAGGGGGTCACCGTGGCCAAGGGCCGATCGGCTGCAGCGGTACAGGTGGCGGCCGAGAGCGTGGTCGAGCAGTTGGTCGGCCTAGTCCAACCGTTTGCCGAAACAGCCTTAAAGACCCATCGAGAGAGTGGCCGGCCGGTCGTGTTGGCCACCACTACGCCGTACGACCTTGTCAAGCCGTTCGCCGATGCTCTGGGTTTCGATGACGCAGTTGCGACCCGCTACGCAATCGACGCAAACGGCAATTATGACGGAACTCTCGATGGCCCGTTCGTATGGTCGGCGGGAAAGCTCATGGCGATCCAGGACTGGGCTGATCATCACGGAGTCGATCTCGCTGAGAGTTGGGCGTACTCTGACAGCTTCTACGACACACCGATGCTCGACGCCGTCGGCCACCCTGTCGTGGTCAACCCTGATCCTCGCATGGTGCTCGTTGCGGCCACCCGTCGTTGGCCGACAGTGAACTTCGACGTGTCTCCCGGCGTCATCAAGATTCCCGTCGTCGGTCTCGAAGTCCAGGACGTGGCGCTGCGATTCAACCGGACGGCGATCTATCCGTACGCCCGATTCGACATCGGCGCCGTCGACAACATCCCGAGCACTGGGCCGTGCATCCTCGTGGGGAACCACCGCAGCTACTTCGATGTGTCAGCGATGTCGCTCGTGATCGCGAAGAGCGGTCGGCCCGCACGCTTCCTGGGCAAAAAGGAGGTGTTCGATGCCCCGATCGTCGGTCAGGTGGCTGCGGCGATGGGCGGCATCAGAGTCGATCGAGCGACCGGATCCGACGAGCCACTCCAGGCTGCGGCTGACGCACTCGCCGGCGGTGAGATGGTGGTCATGATGCCGGAGGGCACCATCCCGAGGGGGCCGGCCTTCTTTGATCCGGTGTTGCGCGGCCGTTGGGGAGCGGCCCGTCTGGCGCAGATGACCGGTGTGCCGGTTGTGCCGGTTGGGCTCTGGGGGACCGAGAAGGTGTGGCCACGGTCGAATCGCTTGCCGAACATGCTGAACTTCGCCGATGCTCCTGTCGTGCGGGTACGAGTGGGTCCACCGGTCAAGCTGAAGGGCAAGTCGCTCGACGCCGACACGAAGCGAATCATGAAGGGGATCGTCGCGCAGCTTCCCGATGAAGCTCGCGAGCAGCGCACCCCGACTCGCAACGAGCTGTTGGCGACGTTCCCGCCGGGTTACTCGGGCGACCCCGAGCAGGAATTCACCCGACGTCCGGGAGAGGACTGATCGCAATGAGCGTCTCCCCGCTCACCGATGCGCAGGTCGTCGAGGCCGCGACGCAGCTCGCCGCAGCAGCGCGGGATCGCTCGGCAGTCGACCAACTCGCATCAGAACCGGGCAACGTGGCCGATGGCTACCGCATCCAGGCGGCCGGGCATCGACTCCACGGAGACGAGCTCGTCGGGTGGAAAGCCGGATGCACGAGTGAGGCGGCACAGCGGATGCTGCGGGTCGACGCTCCGCTCGTTGGTCGCTACCGGTCCGCACACGTCGAGCAGTCACCCGCAGTCTTCGCCGCCGACACCTTCGTCACGGCGCCACATCTCGAGGTCGAAGTCGGGCTGCGGGCGCTGCGCGATCTGACCGAAATCCCCACGGATCCGCTCGATCTCGCCGATGTAGTCGAGGCGTTTGCCGCCGTCGAGGTGGTCGCCGCTCGGTTGGCAGCCTTCCCGCTAATCGGTGCCGCACAGTTGGCCGCCGACAACGTCATCGGAGCCCGGATGGTGGTGGGAGCGACCCTCGATCTCGTGGCCGCCGGGATCCGCGACCTGGACAGCGCACCGGTCGAACTGATCATCGACGGGGAGGTGACCGCTGCGGCAACCGGCGCCGAAGCACTCGGACACCCGCTCGTAGTGCTGCAGTTGGTCGCCGCCCATGCAGCGTCGATCGGGCAGCCGATTCGGTCGGGCGAACCCGTGATCACCGGGACCTGCACCGGACTCGTGCCGGCACGGGTCGGTGTCGATCACGTCGGGCGAGTCGGCGAGGCCGAGGTCCGCGTCGGCTTCGACTGATCGTCGGCGCGTGCCACCCGACGAACTTCGCCGGGGCCCCCGTCCAGCAACTTTCGGATTGGTCATCGGCGTCGTTGCGTGACGCCGGTTCGACGTGAGTGCGCTTGCGGCGGGCGTAGACGTCTCGGCTGGTGTGCCGCCCTGAGCAACAGCGATCGACAGAGCGTCGAAAAAAGTTTGCGCGCCCGTCATCCGGATCGCGGCGCGGCTCCGAAGACCTTCTGACTTCGCCCAATCCAACAAGGCTTTGGGACGGGGACACTCGTGAACACCCCCCACTAAGGAGAAATGACATGAAGACCACCTCACGCCGCACTCCCCGTCGGTTGGCCGCCGGCCTGGCCGTCGGAGCGCTTGCCCTCGCAGCATGCGGTTCCGACAGCAACGACGCCGACGAGAGCGCCACCACCGAGGCTGCGGCCGAAGAGTCCAGTGAGTCATCGGGCGAAGAGTCCGCTGAAGCCGGCACGATCGTCGATGTTGCGGTCGGCGCTGGAACGTTCAATACGCTCGTCGCTGCGGTGACCGCTGCCGGCCTGGCCGAGACGCTGTCGGGCGAGGGCCCGTTCACGGTGTTTGCGCCGACCGACGATGCGTTCGCTGCGCTGCCTGATGGCCTTGTCGACGCACTGCTTCTCCCAGAGAATGAGGCGGCGCTCACCGCCGTGCTCACCTACCACGTGCTCGGCGCCGAAGTACCGTCGTCCGATGTCGCCCCGGGTGACGTCGAGACGCTGCAGGGCGAGAGCATCACGATCGGAGTCGAAGACGGCACCGTAACTGTCAACGATGCGACGGTGACGGCGGTCGACGTCGAAGCCAGCAATGGTGTCATCCATGTGATCGACGCTGTGCTCGTGCCGCCGAGCATCGACGCCACGGCGCTCCTCGTTGCAGATGCAATGGAAGAGGACGCGATGGAGGAAGAAGATGAGGCCGGCACGATCGTCGACGTTGCTGTCGGCGCTGGATCGTTCGACACGTTGGTCGCTGCTGTGACGGCGGCCGGTTTGGCCGAGACGCTGTCAGGCGAGGGTCCGTTCACAGTGTTCGCACCGACGGATGAAGCGTTTGCCGCACTGCCGGACGGCCTCGTCGAGGCGCTGCTCCTGCCAGAGAATGTTGACGTCCTGACCGCTGTTCTCACATACCACGTGCTCGGTGCCGAAGTGCCGTCGTCCGATGTCGCCCCCGGTGACGTCGAGACTCTGGAAGGCGAGGACGTCACCATCGGCGTCGAAGACGGCACCGTGACAGTGAATCAGGCCACCGTCATTGCGGTTGATGTCGAGGCCAGCAACGGTGTGATCCACGTGATCGACGCTGTGCTCGTGCCGCCGAGCATCGACGTTTCCACGCTGCTCTGATACCAAAGTAGCCAGATAATTCTCGCTCCGACTTCGCCGTCGGTGACCGGACCCGCCGTCCGATCACCGGCGGCGTTGTCGTGTATCGGGCAAGATGCTCAGATGAGTTCGTTGCCTGCCCCGATCGATCTGTTGCCGCACCGTCCACCGTTCCTGCTCGTCGACGAACTGATTGCGATGGAACCAGGTGTCTCGGCGACCGGTGTGTGGCGGTTGACGGGCGATGAGTACTTCTTCGCCGGCCACTTCCCCGGACGACCGACCTTGCCCGGCGTCCTGATGTGTGAATCGATTGCTCAGGTGGGAGCGTGCGCCGTGCTCGCCGGCGAGCGATTCGCCGGCAAGCTTCCGCTGTTCGGCGGGCTCGACGGCGCTCGCTTCCGTCGTCAGGTCGTGCCCGGCGATGAGCTCATCATCGAGGTGCAGCTCGGGCGGATGTCCGCGCGTGCCGGCAAGGGCTCGGGAACGGTCAAAGTCGGCGGCGAGGTCGCCACGAGTTGCGACCTCATGTTCGTCCTGGCCGACGTCTGACCACACAGTGCTCTACACGACGATCCTCTTCGATCTCGACCACACGCTGCTCGACTCACACGCGTCGGAAGCTGCGGCATTCGATGTCACGATGCGTTCGGTCGGGATCGACCCGACGCCCGAGGTCTTCGCTGCGTACCAGGGCCTCAACCAGGCGCTGTGGCGACAGGTCGAGGCGGGGGAGTTGAGCCCGAATGATGTCAAGGTGCTCCGGTTCGAGCAACTCCTCGAGCGAGTCGGGGCCCGTGCGGATCCAGTCGAAATGGGTGCCACGTTTGTCGGTGGGCTCGCCGATCATGGCGAGCTGTACGACGGCGCGTCTCAGCTCCTGGCCGACCTTGCCGTTTCGTGCCGACTTGCGCTGATCACCAATGGCATCGGCCAGGTGCAACGCGGGCGTCTCGACCGGCTGGGGCTGGCGGATGTCTTCGAAGTCGTGAGCATCAGCGGGGAGATGGGAACCAGCAAGCCCGGCCGGGCGATCTTCGACGCAACGCTCGATGCACTTGGCATCGATGATCGCAGCTCGGTCGTGATGATCGGCGACAGCCTGTCGAGCGACATTCAAGGTGGGATCAACGCCGGTGTCGACACCATCTGGTTTAACCCGTTCGACGATGTGCGAGCGGACGGGGTCGCGCCGACGCACACGATCAGCGAACTCGGCGCCGTCCCGGGCATCGTTGCCGATGTCGAACCGACTCGGCGTCAAGGGTTCGACGTCAGCTGAAGGTGCAGTCGTCGGACGGTTGCTATGTGGCCGGAGCGATGACGATTGAACCGTTGTGTCCACCGAATCCGAAGTTGTTCGAGATCGACGGCCCTGGGGTCCAGGGTCGGGCGTTGCCGACCACCAGATCGATCTCCATGCCGTCGTCAGGCGTTTCCGTGTTCGCCGTCGGCGGGATCAATTCGTGTTCGATCGATAGCAGCAGCGCAGCGGCTTCGAGTGCACCGGCCGCACCAAGCGCGTGGCCGGTGACACCCTTCGTCGAGACGACCGGCACGGCGTTGGGTCCGAAGACCTCGGTTATCGCGGCGGCCTCGGCAGCGTCGTTCAACGGTGTCGATGTGCCATGAGCGTTCACCTGGCGGATGTCGCCCGGCTCGATACCGGACTCAGCGAGCGCGAGACGCATGCAGGCGATCGCGCCGACTCCGCCGGGTGACGGCGCGGTGATGTGGTGTGCGTCGGCGTTGCTGGCGCCGCCGAGCACCTCACCGAGAATTCGTGCTCCCCGGGCTTCGGCGCTCGACCACTCCTCGAGGATCAGGACCGCGCTGCCCTCGCCCATGACGAATCCGTTGCGTCCAGCAGCGAATGGCTGGCTGACACCAGAGGTCGAGAGCGCCGTCATGTTCTGGAACCCTGCGAGCCCCGTGATCGTTCCGGCCGACTCGGCGCCGCCCGTGGCGACGGCGTCGACCACGCCCCACTTGATCAGCCGAGCGGCATAGTTGACCGCATGGCTCCCTGCAGCGCAGGCCGTCGTGATCGTCTCGTTCGGACCTTGGAGCCCGTAGCGCATCGAAATCGCCGCGCCAGCGGCGTTGGTCATCATCATCGGGACGAGGAACGGTGAGACCCGTCGCTCGCCCTTTTCGAGGCGGACCTGGATCTGTTCTTCGAGGGTGTGCAGCCCGCCGACGCCGGTGGCGAAGATGGTGCCGAAGCGGCCGGCTTCGACACCGATCGCGTCGAAGCCGCCGGCCTGCTCGAACGCCTCGGCGGCTGCGGCCAGGGAGAACTGTTCGACGCGGTCTGCACGTCGGGCCTGCTTCGCGTTCTCGAAGAAGGGGGTCGGGTCCCAGTCCTCGATTTCGAGCGAGCGTCCACCCGCCGCGCCCGGGCCGAGCAGCCCCGACCAGTAGCGTTGCGCGCCGATTCCGGCCGGGGCGACGACACCGAGCCCGGTGATCGCGACCCGACGCAACCCGGCCGGGTCGGTCGTCATGCTCGTTGACTCAGACTTTGGCAACGACGAGGTCGTAGGCGGACTGGACGGTCTCGACGCCTTCGAGGTCTTCTTCGGGGACTTCGATGTCGAACTCCTCTTCAAGCGCCATCACGAGCTCGACCAAGTCGAGGCTGTCTGCATCGAGATCGTCGCCGAATTTGGCGTCCAGGACAACAGCGCTCTCCTCGACCGAGAGCACTTCGACGGCGCACTTGCGGAAGCGTGCGAACAGTTCTTCATTCACGGGGATTCTCCAATTTGTTGGTTGTGTCGGATTGTAGAGGTGGGCGAGGCGTCAATGGCCCATCCCGAGCCCACCGTCGACCGGGATCACTGCGCCGGTAATGTACGCGCCATCCGACCCGGCCAGGAAACTGACGACGCCGGCGATCTCGTCCGGATCGGCCATGCGTGCGAGCGGCACTGCGGCGGTGATCGCGGCGAGTTGGTCGTCGGACAGTGAAGCGGTCATGTCGGTGGCAACGGGGCCGGGGGCAACGACGTTCACGGTGATCGAACGGGAGCCGAGCTCACGCGCAAGGGAGCGGGCGAACCCGACCAGCCCTGCTTTGGAGGCCGCATAGTTCGACTGACCGGCTTGTCCGAGGAGGCCGACGACCGACGACATCAGAATGATTCGCCCACGTCGTGCTTTGAGCATGCCCTTTGCGGCGCGTTTGGTGACCCGGTACGACGCCGTCAGGTTCGCGTCCAGCACGGAAGCGAAGTCGTGCTCGGTCATCCGCAGCAAGAGCCCGTCCCTGGTGACGCCGGCGTTCGAGACGAGGACCTCGACGGTGCCTCCGAAGTGTTCCTCGACGGCAGCGAACGCGGCGTCGACCTGGCTGGTGTCGGTGACATCGCACCGGACCCCGAACAGACCGTCGGGTGGCGGTGACGAGTTGTACGTGACCGCAACGCGTTCGCCGGCGGCAGCCAGACGACGTGCGCACGCGAGACCGATGCCGCGCGAGCCTCCTGTGACGAGGACGATGCGTCCGCTGGTGGCTGGTTCGCTCATGTCGTGTCTCCGGAATTCGTGGTGGCGTGGGGGCTCCAGCGGACGACGGCGCTGGCGGCGGACATGCCGGCGCCAAACCCGACGAAGAGGATCAAGTCGCCATCGGTGACGCGGTCCTGGTCGAGCGCCTCGGCGAGTGCGAGCGGGACCGACGCCGACGATGTGTTGCCGGTCCGATCGAGCACGATCGACGCCCGCTCCATCGGGATTCCGAGTCGGTCGAGCGACGCGGAGATGATCCGGATGTTGGCCTGGTGGGGGACCGCCAGCGCGATGTCGTCGGCGGCGACGCCTGCGCTTGCCATCGCATTCGTTGCCGAATCGACCATTAAGCGAACGGCTCGCCGGAAGACCTCTTTGCCCTCCATCTGCAGGAAGCCGCCGACTTCGGCGAACAGTGCGCTCTCCGCTTCGCCGAGTGAGTCGAGATCCCAGCCGAGCATCTGGCCCGGCCCGTCGCATGCCTGGACAACCGCGGCACCGGAACCGTTACCGAAGAGAATGCCGGTGTTTCGATCGGTGTAGTCGGTGATCCGGTCGAGGGTGTCGGTCCCGATGACGAGCACCGTCTGGGCGCCCATCGCGATCAGGCCATGGGCGTTGACGAGCGCGTACACCCAGCCGGAGCAGGCGGCATTGAGATCGAACGCTCCGCACGAAGACAGGCCGAGCAGGTTCTGGACGGTGGATGACGACGCGGGCACCGTGCGGTCGGGTGTGGTGGTCGCCAGGATCAGCGCGTCGACGTCAGCGGGGTCGACGCCGGCCATTTGAAGAGCGGCGCGTCCGGACTCGGCCGACAGTCCTGCGGTTGTGCCGCCGACGTGACGTTGCGAGATTCCGGTTCGATCGCGAATCCACACGTGGTCGGTGTCCATCATTGACTCAAGATCGATGTTGGTGAGGATTTTGTTCGGCAGGGCAGTGCCCCAGCCGGTGATGACGGCACCTTTGGCGCCGCTGGGAGTTGCAGGCATCTACGGTCAGTCCGTTCTGAGCCAGGCGATCGGTTGACGGAGTGTCACTCGCTCGGTATCGACGGCGATGTAGCTCTGGAGGAGTCCGGCGAACGGCGATCGGACCTCGGCCTCGCCGACATGGCCGATCACGGTGCCGACGTCGATCCGGGAGCCGTCACCGATGCCGTGGATTGGAGTGAAGAGACCGGCGGCCGGGCTGACCACGAGTCGTTCGACGGCGAACAGGTGCTCCCCTTCGAGTTGCGCGACGTGCATGGTTGCCGAGGCATCGACCCACTCGAGCAGCTTGTCGAGATCATCGGGTGTGGCGATCGAGATCGTCCGACCGGACGTGGTTCGCTTGGCCATGCCGCTCAGGACGCCGCCGGGTCCGAGCTCGGCGAAGTCGGTGACCCCTTCGGCCTCGAGGGTGAGCAGGCTCTGGCGCCAGCGCACGGGGCTCGACAACTGTGCAGAGAGCAAGCTCGTCCAGTCGGCGCCGAGGTGATGCGGCTTGGCATCCACGTTCGAGACAACCGGGACGTCGCTGTCGCGGGGGTCGGCAGAGCCGATGGCATCGCGGAGGCGGTCGCGTGCTGCGGCCATGAACGGCGTGTGGAACGCGCCGGACACTTGTAGTGCCATGACCCGCTTCGCACCCAAATCCTTCGCATGGGCGGATGCCCGGTCGACGCCGTCCGGTGAGCCGGCGATGACGACTTGGCCCGGCGCGTTGTAGTTCGCGACCCAGACGTCCGCGTCTGCCAGGTTGCACGCAACACCGACCTGGTCGTCATCGAGGCCGAGGACGGCGGCCATCGTGCCGGGTTGGGTGAGGCCGGCTTCGTGCATCGCCGCGGCGCGCGCCGAGACGAGCCGGATTCCGTCGTCGAAGCCGAGCGAGCCGGTCGCCGTGAGCGCGGTGTATTCGCCGAGGCTGTGGCCGGCGCAGAAGCTCGCGTCGATACCGATCCGGCTCACCGCATCGAGTACGACAAGGCTCGATACGAAGGTGGTCAGCTGGGCGTTGCGGGTGTCCTTCAGTTCGTCGGCGTCGGCATCGCACAGCAGCGCGGCGACGTCGCGGCCGGCCACCTCGCTTGCTTCGTCGACGAGTTCCCAACTCTCGTGTTCCTGCCAGGGGCGCCCCATGCCGGGACGTTGCGACCCCTGTCCGGGGAACGTAAAAGCGAGCATGATCGCCGAATCTAGACGAGCATGGAGGATGAACGGACCTTACCGGTGGGTAACCCGGTGACGGGTCTCGATGGTCGGTTGACGGCGAGGCCGGGTTCCAGCAGACTCCGCCGGGCCGCTGTGTTGTACCCCGGGTCGGACTTGAACCGACACTGGACGGTGTTTGAGACCGTTGCCTCTGCCAATTGGGCTACCGGGGCGTGCGGGTGATGACGATATCGGGTGGACACGCCTGCCAGCGCCCGCTACCGGCTTCTCGCCCGCCGAGTCGCCGGTCGTCCGCATACGATCCGAGTCGTGTCGAAGCGGTCGATCAAGCGCAAGCTCGCCAAGATGTCGTCGCGGCTCACCACGCTGCGCGCCGAGTGCATCGCCTTGGAGGAGCAGATGCGCTTCCTGGCCGACGATGCCGACGACTCGGCGGTTCGGGCGATGGTCGCCGACAACACGGCAGTGACTCGCGAAGCGCGTGAGGCACGAGAACATGCGGAGGCCTACCGGCGTCAACATGAGCGGGTGGTCGCTGAGATCGATGAGCTGGCACGTCGTCAGGACGAACTGCTCGACGAGTTGGTCGCCACCGACTGAATCGGCACGGCCCCCGGCCCCCTCGGCATCCGTTCTGAATGCGTTCGCTCACCATCGCGAGCGCCGCTCGAGGATCACCAACGGGGGCTGATCGGTCCTTGCCGTACGCCAGCCCACTCGAATCCCGCTATAACACTGACATGCCTTTGCGCGTCGTGATTGCCGAAGACGAAGCCATCATCCGGATGGACCTGCGTGAGACGCTGCAGGAAGAGGGCTATGACGTGGTGGGTGAGACCGGTCGTGGTGACACCGTGGTCGACCTGATCCGGGAAACCAAGCCAGACCTGGCGATTCTTGACATCAAGATGCCCGGCGCCGATGGACTCGAAGCGGCACGGGTCATCAACGCCGAGCGGTTGTGTGGCGTGTTGATGCTGACGGCCTTCAGCCAGCGCGAAGTTGTCGAGGAGGCGCGCGACGCCGGAGCGCTGGCGTTTCTCGTCAAACCGTTCCAGAAGAGTGATCTGATCCCGGCGATCGAAGTGGCGATGGGGCGATTCCGTGAACTGACGGCGCTGTCCGGTGAGGTCGACGCTCTCGGTGATCAGCTCGAGGCGCGCAAGGTGATCGATCGTGCCAAGGGACTGCTCACCGACGACGCCGGATTGTCCGAGAGCGACGCCTTCAACTTCATCCAGAAGACGGCGATGAGCGAGCGGACCCGGATGCGCGACGTCGCCGACCGGATCCTCGACGGATCACTGCGTCCGCCGATCGACTGACCGCAACGATTCAACGCAACGACTACACGATCGGAGCCCACGTGGGTACCCACCTCCTCGTCGACGGGAACTCGCTCACCTATCGGGCGTTCTTCGCGTTGCCCACCGACATGGCCACCGCGAGCGGTCAGGTCACCAACGCAGTCTTCGGCTTCACGTCAATGCTCGCCTACGTCCTAAACGAGCAGGAGCCTGAGGGCATTCTCGTGGCATTCGACCGTCCGGAACCTACGTTCCGTCATGTGGCCGAACCTGAATACAAGGCACAGCGTGAGGCCGCACCCGACATATTGCGCCAACAGATGGGCCTCGTCCGCGAAGTGCTCGAAGCAGTTGGGATCCAGACCATCGATCAGGCGGGATGGGAAGCCGACGACCTCATCGCCACCGCCGCCGACGAACTGGTGACGCGCGGGAAGAACGTCGTCATCGTCACCGGTGATCGCGACAGCTACCAGCTCGTCAACGACGAACACGATGTGAAGGTGATGTACAACAAGCGTGGCGTCAGCGACTACGCGCTTTACGACGAAGCAGGCATCGCAGAGAAGACCGGGGTGTCCCCCGATCTTTACGTTCAGTACGCCGCGCTCCGCGGAGACAACTCCGACAATTTGCCCGGAGTCCCTGGCGTGGGTGAGAAGACCGCCGCCAAGCTGATCAACAAGTACGGCGGGCTCGACGGGATCTTCGCCAACGTCGACGAGCAGACGCCGAAGCTGAAGTCGAACCTGATCGAGAACGAGGAACGGGCGCGTAAGAACCTCGATCTGATGCTCCTCCGCCACGATGCGCCGGTCGAGTCCGTCGACTTCGACGATCTCGTGCCGAAACCGAACGGCGACGAGATGAAGCGGCTGTTCAGCTTTCTCGAGTTCCGCGCCTTGTCGGGTCGGATCACCGCAGCGATCAACGGGATGGGCGCGGCGGTCGACCTCGGGCCACAGGACGATGAGCAGGAGCTCGTCGCCGAGGTGACCGAAGTCGAGAACTCCACCGAGGCAGCTGCCGCGATCTCTGCAGTCGAGGCCCTCGACATCGCAGCGACCTGGATCGGGGAGCCGGGCCGATCGGCGCTCTCCGGGCTCGCAATCGTCTCCGAACCCGAGTCCGCCGAGGTGACCTGGATCCCGGGCCATCTGCTCGACGATGTCGACGTTCACGCGGCGCTCGCCGCCCACTCCGATGTACGCGGTCACCGAATCAAGCCGCTGATGCGGTCGCTGCTCGACGTCGGGGTCTCCCTCGATGGGATTGCCCTCGACACTGCGATTGCTGCATATCTCATCGACCCGGCTGAGGTGAGTTACGACCTGCCCGACCTGATCGAGAAGTACACGGAATTCGCTCGTCCGTCGGACGACGCGGCGGGTTCGGGACGGCTCGACCTTGACGGCACATCGATGTCCGACGCCGAACTCGCAGGTCGGGACGCACTCGCAGTCCATTACCTCGTCGAGCCGATACGCGCGAGTTTGCAGGCGCAGGGTATGGCCGAGCTGTACGAGACCATCGAGAACCCGTTGGTGATGGTGCTGGCCAAGATGGAACACGTCGGTGTCGCCGTCGACATCGAGGAACTCGAGAACCTGAACCGGAGGCTCGCCGAAGAGGTCGAGTCCCTCGTCGGCGAGCTTCGATCAGTCGCCGGGATGCCCGACCTCAATCTCAACTCACCCAAGCAGCTGCGCGAGTTGCTGTACGAACAGAAGGGCTTGACGCCGATCAAAAAGACGAAGACCGGCCCCTCGACCGACGCCGCAACGCTCGAGAAACTTGAGCACGAGTGGCCTGAGTTCCTCGCCCCGCTGCGCCGCCACCGAGAGGTCGACAAGCTGCGCGGTACGTACGGCAAGGGACTGTTGGCCGAAGTCGCTTCTGACGGTCGGATCCACGCAACGTTCAACCAGACAGTGGCACGGACCGGTCGGCTGTCGTCGGACCAGCCGAACCTTCACAACATCCCGGTGCGCTCGGAGGAAGGTCGCCTCTTCCGGAGGGCATTCGTCTCGAGCCCAGGGACCGAGCTGCTGGTTGCCGATTACAACCAGATCGAGCTGCGCTGTATCGCTCACCTCGCCCAGGACCCCGGACTCCTCGAAGCATTCAATAGTGGGCAGGACATCCACAATGCAACAGCATCGCGGGTGTTCTCCGTTGAGCCGGGCGCCGTTACAATCGACCAGCGGTCGAAAGCCAAGATGGTGTCATACGGCCTCGCCTATGGGATGGAGGCGTACGGACTGGCCCAACGGCTCAACATCGCCGTCGACGACGCGGCGTTAATTCTCGACGCGTACTTTGTGGCGTTCCCGAACGTGAAGGACTACATGGACCGCACCGTGGAGGAAGCACGCGAGCGCGGGTACACCGAGACATTATTTGGACGTCGTCGCCCGATTCCTGAGTTGCTGAATTCGAACTTCCGTGTCAGACAAGCAGGAGAACGACAGGCGATGAACGCAGGAATCCAGGGACTTGCCGCCGATATTTTTAAAGTGGCCTTGGTACGGATTGACGCAGCGCTGAGTGCGTCAGACGTCGAGAGTCGGCTCATCCTGCAAGTTCACGACGAAGTACTTGTCGAGGTGCCCCCATCCGAACGGGCTGAGATCGGCGACCTGGTCATCAAAATTATGCGAGGAGCGGCCGAACTCGACGTGCCGCTTGAAGTAAACGTGTCCTGGGGCGACACGTGGGCTGCGGCCAAAGGCTAGGAAATATAACCCGTGTCTGACACGCCGCTCGACGGACACTGGTTCGAGGACCTGGCCGACCACATGGGCGAGGCGTATTTGCGGTACTCGTTCACCAAGGGCACTGCGCAGGAAGTTGACCACATTGTTCGTGCGCTGAGGCTCTCGTCGGGAGACCGAGTGCTCGACGTCGGGTGCGGACCCGGCCGGCATGCGCATGAATTGGCGCAGCGTGGAATTGCGGTGCACGGGATCGACATCAGTGACCGCTTCGTCGAGATCGCACGTGCCGAGGCGCCGGAGGGTGCAACCTTCGAGCGCCTTGATGCCCGATCACTCCCGTTCAACAGCGAATTTGATGCCGTGATCTGCCTGTGTCAGGGCGCATTCGGGCTGATGACTGCGAGTGGTGAGGACGATGTTGTACTCGCCGGCATTGCGCGCGCCCTCCGGCCCGGTGGACAGCTTGCGTTGAGCGCGTTCAGCTCCTACTTCGTCGTTAAGTACCACGACGAGGCGAACTTCGATGCCGACACGGGGGTGAGCCACGAGCGCACTGAGATTCGGTCCAAAGCGGGTGACCCAAAGACAGTCGACCTCTGGACTGGTTGCTACACCCCGCGGGAGCTGCGCCTCCTGCTGAGCTCTCAGAGCTTCGATGTCGGCTCCATCAGCAGCGTCGAGCCGGGTGCGTACGGTTCAGAAGCACCGTCAACCGAGTCGCCCGAATTCCTCGTCATAGCGGTCCGTCGCTGACGGCCCGAGTGCCTGTACGGTCGGACATCCATGGCAAATCAGAAGCTCACCCCGCTCCAAGAAGTCGAAGCACAACGTCGTGCCGCTGCGGAGGCGAAGGCGAACAAGGTGCCGCGTGCGTTCACTGACGAACAGAAAGCCACTCGCAAGGAGCGGGTGGTCAAGGCGAAAGATGCACTCACGCGTTCGGTCGGGATGAAGGGCGACCACGTCGCCGGAGCCCGCAAGGCACTAATGAAGTACCTCCAGAACCTGAATGAGCCGAACCAGCCCGACGACGCACGGTTCGAGATGTTGATTGAGGCGCCGTTTAAGGCCCCACCGAAGAAGCGGGACAACAGTCGAGGTTTCTGAGCGACGCGACGAAGGCGAACCGTTGTCGGGTGCTCCGGACCATCCGCTTCCCGCCCGAGTGTGGCTGAGGCCCGCCGCTGTTACCATCCCATGTTGCGTTCTCGCCTGAGCACGCACGTCCGCTGTGCGGGCGTTCACCGATTTCGCATCCGTTCCGAAAGCCGATTCTCTTGTCCGACACCTCTACCTCCTCCTCCTCAATCGCTTCCGAATTCGGGACGTTCGATGAAGAGGGTAATTACACGCCCCGCGAGGTCATCTCTGATGACCTCGGCATGTCTTTCGAAGAGGCCATCGCCGGCACGATGGTCGAAGTCGAAGACGGCCAGATGGTCAATGGCACCGTCGTCAAGATCGACA
This sequence comes from uncultured Ilumatobacter sp., assembly GCA_905480335.1. Lineage (GTDB taxonomy): Bacteria > Actinomycetota > Acidimicrobiia > Acidimicrobiales > Ilumatobacteraceae > Ilumatobacter_A. The sequence goes on from CAJQPY010000031.1 coordinate 22,818, forward strand.
AGGACGAAGTTCTCCTTGATATCGGTTACAAAAGCGAAGGCGTTATCCCGAGTCGTGAGCTCAGCATCCGCAATGACGTCGATCCCGGCGAAGTGGTCGGCATCGGTGAAGTAATCGAAGCGCTGGTCCTCACGAAGGAGGACAAAGAAGGTCGCCTCGTTCTCTCCAAGAAGCGGGCGCAGTACGAGCGGGCGTGGGGCGACATCGAGGCCAAGAAGGAAGCCGACGAGGTCGTCTCGGGCCCGGTCATCGAAGTCGTCAAGGGTGGCTTGATCGTCGATATCGGCCTGCGTGGCTTCCTGCCCGCGTCACTTGTGGAACTCCGTCGTGTTCGTGACTTGGCTCCGTACATCGGGACCCAGGTTCACGCCAAGATCATTGAACTCGATAAGAACCGTAACAATGTGGTTCTGTCCCGTCGCGCCTACCTGGAAGAAAACCAGAAGGAAACTCGCGACCAGTTCCTCAACAATCTCAAGGTTGGCGAAGTCCGCGAGGGTACGGTATCGAGCGTCGTATCGTTCGGCGCCTTTGTCGATCTCGGTGGAATGGACGGACTCATCCACGTCAGCGAGTTGTCGTGGAAGCATGTCGATCATCCAGGTTCGGTTGTTACCGTCGGTGACCCGGTCAAGGTCCAGGTGCTTGATGTCGATTTCAGCCGGGAGCGCATTAGCCTCTCCTTAAAGGCCACTCAGCAGGACCCGTGGCAGGAGTTCGCCGAGGGACATCAAGTCGGCCAGCTCGTCTACGGCCGGGTTACCAAGCTCGTTCAGTTCGGTGCATTCGTCCAGGTCGGCGATGGCATCGAGGGTCTTGTGCATATCTCGGAGATGTCAGCGCATCACGTCGACAGTCCTGAGCAGGTCGTCACGCCGGGCGAAGAGCTGTGGGTCAAGATCATTGATCTTGACCTCGCCCGCCGCCGCATCTCGCTGTCGATCAAGCAGGCTGCTGAAGGTGGCGAGCTCGCTGCCGAGTACCGTGAGCACTTCGACATCGACGAAGCTGGCAACTACGTGCAGGGTGAAGCATCGGCGGAAGCCGAGGCTGCCTGGAGCGAGTACTACGGCGATGACGCAGCAGCGAGCGAAGGCCCGGCTGAGGTCGTCGCTGCGCCGGCCGCCGACAACGCTGTCGCCGATGTAGCCGAGGAGCCAGCTGCATCCGAATGACACCCGTTCATTCGGTACCTGACACCGACTGATTGTTTGACGAATTGGATACTGCCCGGCTCTGAGGAGTCGGGCAGTATTACGTTCGTGATCGTCGTGGGATTGACCGGAGGAATCGGAGCGGGGAAGTCGACAGTGTCGACGATGCTCGCCGAGCGGAGTGCGGTAATCGTCGACGCCGATCAGATTGCGCGCGATCTGCAGGCGCCTGGGGCGCCGTTACTTGATGCAATGGCCGATCGGTTCGGCGTCCGGGTCATAGATGAGCACGGTGCGCTTGATCGTGCAGCTGTGGCCGCGATCGTGTTCAGTGATGAGCAGGCGCTTGAGGATCTCAACGGCATCGTGCACCCCGCGATGCAGGCCGAGATCCAGTCCCAGATCAACGTCCACGCTGGCACCGACCGCATTGTCGTCCTTGACTTTCCTCTGCTCGGTGAGAACCCGCGCAAAGGGCTGGCGGCCACGATCGTGGTCGACGTCCCGTACGAGGTTTCGGTCGAACGTGCTGTAGCTCGCGGGATGGACGAAACGGATGTACGAAATCGGATCAAAAGTCAGATCACGCGAGAGAAGCGGCTGGAGGCGGCGACGCACGTCATCGATAACAGCGGTGATCTGGCGTCGCTTAAGGCGCAGGTGGACGCTACCTGGGCAGAGATCAGCGAGATCGCCGGCGACGCGCCGGCAGGGGATTTAGCGTGATGTCGACCACTGGAACGTCCGGTGCCGGCGTGCGGCGGTACCACTCGGCGTGGCGCGCACCCAGATCAGCGAATGCCGCGTCGACAATTTCCCAGTAGGTGCGGCGAATCCCAGCGGTGCCTTTGTCCCGATGGTGTTCGTACCGGGCGATTGCAGCCGGTTGCGGGAGGTACACCGCAACCGAATCAGCGAGTTCGACGCATGCGCTTTGGTCGTCCAACGTAACGCGGTCGGTGATGTCGACGCGCTCGTAGGCGCGTTCGCGCCAGTCGAGGTCGGCGAGTTCGTCGTCGTTGACCGCAAACACCACGCCGTTGATCGAGTCGCCGGGGGCTGCCACAATGCCGAGTGACACCACAAGTCCACCGGTCGTCCGCCTCCCGGCCTCATCGACCCAGTCCCCGCGAAGGACCTCGGATCCGTAGTTCCACGCCCGTCGGTAGTCAGCGAGTTCAGCGATGTGCATTCCGCTGCCGATTGAGAGCGTTCGACCGATGGTGGAAGCGAGTGACGTAGGTGACACGAGTGATCCGTAACCGAAGATCCACGTCATGTTCGTCGAATTCACGCCAGATCCATGTTAGTCAGGAGTCCAGCTGTGACGGCGATGGCGCGTTCGTCGACCTGAAACAGCTCGGCATGGTCATCGGCTATTGGGAGTTTCGCTTGCGAATTGGTCGATCGGGTTAGCCACCACGTTCCGCAGGATACTGCAGCCTGCGATGACCGCTCGTTGACTCGGTTCTACACCCGTGTTCACTGTTTGCAGTTACGTTATTGAGTGAGCCGTCGGATCCAAGCCGCTCGGTGGGCGGTCGGCGTCGCGTCGCATATCCGTGGCTTGACGGTGCCGAAGCCGAAATGCGGTCCGAGTATCTCAGCAGACCTCAAGGACAAGGTTCATGCAGCCCGCAGCAGTTGGAGCGTTCCTGCCGTCCTCGAAGTCAGCCAACTCCCCATTTGTGGGGCAGGTCCCGCCGTCATACTCGATTTGAATTTAGGCGACCATGTCGACAACAGCCCGAGTTCTCTTCGCATGACGGGCTCAACGTCGAACGCGCTACGAAAACCGGCAGGTGGCGCTACAGCTCCTTGATCACCAAGGTCTCGTCCTGCCCCGTCGGGCGCACCTAAGTGAGTGTTCGTGCCGCAGAGGAGGAGCCGTTGCGCAGCAACTGCACTGTCTCAACGAGTTCGTGATGCCACAAATTGATGTTTGATGAAGGGGTGTTCAGCGATTGGGAAGGGATGCGTTGCGCTGCCTATCAGCGACGCGTAGCACAGCTTTAGAGAGCTGTGGAGCTAGGTAATGGTGGCTTGTAGGTCATCGCGGAGTTACCTAGGCGTGACAGGGGGACAGGCGAAGATTTCAACGGCGCTTTCACCAGTCAGACGTATCGCACTTCGAATACTCGCCGCAGACAAGCCCGCTCCGAATCCGTCAAGGAGTTCATTGCCAGTCACCACCAACCACCGATCACTGCGGGACCGTAAGGGGCATCCATTCCGACCCGACCGTCGGCTGTGCATTTTGGGCTAAGTCGCCGCTGTTGGCGGCGCGCCTCCCAGTATCGACGTTGCCGTACGACAGACAGGCAAGGCGGTTTTTCAGGATGAGTGGAGCATCAGCGGAAGTGGTCGAGATCGGTGGCGATCTCTTCAGGGGTGGTCTGCGGCGAATACCGCTTGACGGCGTTGCCACCGGCGTCGACGAGGAACTTCTCGAAGTTCCAGACGATGTCTGCGCTGTCGCCCTCGCCGGGCTGAGCACTCTTGAGGAATGAGTACAGCGGCGCCTCGTTGTCGCCATTGACATCAATCTTTGAGAACATCGGGAACTCGACCTCGAACTTCGACGTCGCGAACTCGAGAATCTCTGCGTCGGAGCCAGGCTCCTGGGCGCCGAACTGGTTGCAGGGAATACCAAGCACAACCAGGTCATCGTTATCGTTGTAGAGCGTACACAGACCTGCGTACTGGGGCGTGAGGCCTCAATTACTAGCGACGTTGACGACGAGGGCGAGCTTGCCCTTGTAGTCGTCGAACGCCACTTGTTCACCGGTGATAGACGTCATCGTGATGTCATGGAATTTCACAATCACGGACCGTACCCCCTTGGCTGGGCGAACAGTCGCACGGGGGCGCTTTTGACTGGATATAATCTGCTCATCGCATGTCTGAAGACCACCAACCTTTGATGAACCGTTGGCTCCGAGCGGTACATCATCCTCCCAGTTGCTGACTTGATGTCGGACGGATTGCTGACTGCGCTCGGACTCCTCGCCGTTGTCCTGCTGATTGCTGCGAATGGGTATTTTGTGGCAGCAGAATTCGCCTTTGTCGCGTCCCGGCGATCGAAGTTTGTAGAGGGTGCGTCCGATGGCGATAAGCAGTCGATCCGTGCGCTGGCTGTCCATAAGCGGCTCAGCTTCATGCTCTCTGGAGCGCAGCTGGGGATTACGGTTACATCTCTCGTGCTCGGGTTCATTGCCCGCCCGGCAATCGCCGGAGCGATCGAACCGGTGCTTGACGGGGTGGGCATCAGTGAAAGCGCCTCGTTCGGGGTTTCGCTCGTAATCGCTTTCGTGCTGGCGACAATTGCACAGATGGTTTTCGGTGAGTTGGCGCCGAAGAATCTCGCAATCGCAAAGCCGGAGGCAGTGGGGCGGGCAGTTGCCGGCTCGACGCTGCTTTTTATGAAGGTTGCCGGTCCGATGATCCGTCTGTTTGACGGTTCGGCTAACCGGTTGTTGAAGGTGTTCGGCGTCGAGCCAGTGGAGGAACTACACGCAGCCGTCTCGACCGAAGAACTCGACTTAATCGTCGACTCGGCTGCAGAGTCGGGACACTTGACTATCTCGCAGGCCGGCTTGTTGGAGCGGGCAATCGATTTCGGCGAGCTCGAAGCTTCTGACGCGATGGTCGCCTGGAACAAGGTCGTGACGATCGCCGGGTCAGCGACCGCCGCTGACCTGCGCGATGCAATGGCTTCGTTCCGGTCGCGCTTTCCAGTGGTCGACCCCAACGGCAAGGTGCAGGGCATCGTCCATGCCAAGGACCTGCTTGGCGTCGATCGATCTGAGTACGACAAAGTTTTGGTCCAATCACTAATGCATGAAGTAATTGCCGTGCCCGAGGCAGCGCGCTTGACGATTGTTCTCACCCAGCTGCGAGCACATTCGACAGAGATGGCGCTCGTGATCGACGAGTACGGCGCACCCGCCGGCATCGTGACGCTCGAAGACATCGTCGAGGAACTGGTCGGTGAGATTGAGGACGAGTACGACCCGGCTGAAAGCTCGGAGCAGACACAGACCGCGCCCGGAGTGTGGGTGGTGTCAGGCACCACTCGGCCCGACGAGATCGAGCGGGCGTCCGGTCTTGAACTCCCCGCCGGTGAGTACGACACCGTCGCCGGACTCGTCTTGGACAGACTTGAGCGGCTGGTCGAGGTGGGCGACTCGGTCGTCGTTGACGGCGTGCTGATCGAGGTCACCGACGTCGACGGTTACGCAATCGAAGAGGTTCGCCTCCAAGTCCTCATTGGCGGGGATGAATCCGAGGTCTATGTGGCCGGCCCGGAGATAGTGCCGCCTGATGCTGAAGAAGCTTGTTCGTGAACCCGAGCCTGATAGCGGCCGAGGAGGGTATTCGTGTTGCATGGGGCGCTCTCGGGCTTGCCATCGTTCTGCTTGCGTTGAACGGGTTTTTTGTAGCTGCCGAGTTCGCCCTGCTCGCCTCGAGGCGGTCGCGCATAGAGCAGCTCGCTGCTGACGGCAACCGCAGCGCGAAGTCGGCGCTCGCCGGGATTAGAGAGTTGACGCTGATGCTTGCTGGCGCCCAATTAGGCATCACAATGTGTTCTCTCGGGCTCGGGCTCGTCGCCGAACCGGCAGTCGCCGCGATCTTTGAGGGCGTGCTAGGGGAGTGGTTCAGCCTTTCCGACACGTGGACGCATCTCATCGGTTTCACGTTGGCGCTGTCGATTGTGGTGTTTCTGCACATGGTGGTGGGTGAGATGGCGCCCAAGTCGTGGGCTATTTCGCACCCAGAGAATTCGGCGATGAAGCTGTCCCGTCCGTTCCGAGCATTCGTCACGGTGTTCCGCCCTGTGATCTGGTTGATGAACGGCCTTGCCAATCTCGTGGTGAAGGCGGTGGGGGTCGAGCCACAAGACGAGCGAGCGATGGCGCACTCGCCAAGCGACCTTCTCCTATTGCTCGACGAATCGGCGGGTCAGGGCGGGCTTGCAGCACCCGAGCACGAACTGCTCACCCGTTCACTGGAGCTTTCGGGGTTGACGGCTTCCGCAGCGATGACGGTCCGCCGCGACATTGTCGCTGTCTCAGCCGACTCATCTGCGCAAGTGGCGGCATCCGAGGCGCATCGAACAGGGAGAAGCCGGATCATCGTATTCGAGGGCGACCTTGACCACGTCAAAGGATTCGTCCACGCAAAGGACCTGCTCCGCCTGCCGACAGGGAGTTGGGAATCGACCGTGGTCGGCAAAATCACGCGGCGGGTGATGGTCACCCCCGAGTACCACCGACTCGAGGACTTGCTGCTTGAGATGCAGACCGAGCGGCAGCACATTGCATTGGTAATCGACGAGCACGGCACTGTTGTCGGGCTCGTGACCCTCGAAGACGTTATCGAGGAACTGATTGGCGATTTCAACGACGAATCCGACTTGCGTCATGGAGAGTGCGCGCGACTCGACGACGGCTCGTTTCGGGTTAACGGAACGCTTCGTTACGACGAGTTTGAGGAGTTCACCGGCATTGCACTCCCGGATGGTGAGTGGCAGACCGTTGCCGGATATGTAATCGCTGCTTTCGACGAGATCCCTGCGGTCGGCGACCGAGTCGAGACCGAAGTCGGACAGTTCGAGGTGTTGTCGATGGATGCGTATGCGATTGACTCTCTGCGTGTCAGCCTCACGGTCAGCGGCAGTTGAGGTGGCTCGCTCATGACGAAACGTGAGAACCGGCGACCATGAATTGTGCGGATTGGTCCTACTATTCGGAGGTAGCGCTGTCGGTGACGTGCTACTCGAAGTAGCCGAGATGCCTGGCCGGCTGAATCGCTGGGAATGCCGTCGTCTTGCGGGCGACGGTCTCGATGCAGCTCAGAATTGCGAACTCGACTGCTGCAGCCCATGGTCCAGCTGGGGCGGAAGCGATCTGGTCGAAGTATGCGGGGCGCGGGCTGTGCCCGAAGACGTACGCATCGGCCGTTTCGTCATACTCACCGGTGATCGTGAACCATGCGATCCGGCCCTGCGTGTGCGAGCGGGAGTGAGGCCGCTGATCCAAGCTGCGGCTGGGGTGAATCTGGGTGCGGCCAAAAAAAGATCTAGAGGTCACCGATTGATGGTGGCGCGGATGCTGCTCAGCCTTGGGGTTAAGGTGATCGAGAGAACGCACGTTCGTTCTCGGTAGGGTAGGCAAATGACCGACGTCGTTGAAAGCGCCGCCGTTGACAGTGTCGCCAAGAAGATCAGAGTCGAACAGGACTTGGCATTGCTAGGCGGCGACGTTCAGTCGGAGAACTACGGGGTCGATGACGACCGGCGGTTCATGGTCGAGTCAGAGTTCCAGCCTTCTGGGGCGCAACCGGCGGCTATCTCCGCACTCGCAGATGGGGTCGAGGAAGGGCAGCGGTTTCAGACCTTGCTTGGCATCACTGGTTCGGGAAAGTCAGCCACCATTGCCTGGACAATCGAGCAGGTCCAGCGTCCAACGCTGATCCTTGCTCCGAATAAATCACTCGCAGCTCAACTCGCACAAGAAATGCGTGAATTTTTTCCAAACAACCGTGTCGAGTACTTCGTCTCCTATTACGACTATTACCAGCCTGAGGCATACATACCGTCGAGCGACACGTTCATCGAGAAGGACTCGTCGGTCAACGACGAAATCGACCGTCTGCGGCACTCGGCGACCGCTGCGTTGCTCACCCGGCGTGACACCATCGTTGTTGCCTCAGTCTCGTGCATCTACGGGATGGGAAACCCTGACGAGTACCGGGGTCATCTGCTCGACATGAATGTTGGCGTTGACTACGACATGCGCTCGATCCTGCGCCGTCTCGTCGATATGCAGTACGACCGGAACGACATGACTCTCGGGCGTGGCAATTTCCGGGTGCGTGGAGACACCATCGAGATCCACCCCGCCTACGAGGAGAACGTGCTTCGAGTCGAGATGTTCGGTGACACCATCGAGCGAATCACCACGATTGATCCGGTGACGGGAGAGAACCTGCGCGACCTTGATCGCGCATACGTGTTTCCCGCCACGCATTACGCCACGTCCGCCGAACGTCTGCAGACGGCGATGGGCAAGATCGAAGCCGAACTCCAAGTGCGGCTCGCCGAGTTTGAGGAACAAGGGAAGTTGCTTGAGGCGCAGCGGCTGAGGATGCGCACGTCATATGACCTTGAGATGATGAGCGAAGTTGGCTACTGCAACGGTATCGAGAACTACTCGATGCACATGGATGGCCGCAACTACGGCGAGCCGCCGTTTACGCTGCTCGACTACTTCCCTGAAGATTATCTGCTCGTGATCGACGAGAGTCACGTCGCAGTCCCACAACTGCACGGCCAGTACGCTGGCGACCGCAGTCGCAAGAACATGCTCGTCGATCATGGATTCCGTTTGCCGTCGGCGCGTGACAATCGTCCGCTCACCTTCGAAGAGGTGCTCGGCCGGGTCAACCAGGGCATCTTCGTGTCAGCGACGCCCTCGGAGTATGAGACGCGCGTATCGACCAACCTCGTCGAGCAGGTCATCCGTCCGACAGGACTGGTCGATCCGGAGGTCATCGTTAAGCCGACGAAGGGTCAGATCGATGACCTCATGGAGCTCGTCAATGGTCGCATTGCGATGGGCGACCGCGCGCTGGTTACGACTCTTACCAAAAAGATGGCGGAGGATCTCACGGACTACCTCCTTGAGCAAGGTCTGCGCGTGCGGTACCTGCACTCAAACATCGACACGATCCAGCGAATCGAGATTCTCAGAGCGTTGCGGCTCGGCGAGTTCGACGTACTCGTCGGCATCAACCTGCTCCGCGAGGGCCTTGATCTGCCCGAGGTGTCGCTCGTTTGCATCCTTGATGCTGACAAGGAAGGCTTTCTTCGCTCTGAGACGTCCCTCATTCAGATGATAGGTCGTGCCGCCCGCAATGTTGACGGTCAGGTCGTGATGTACGCCGACAAGATCACCGACTCGATGACTAGCGCGATCGAGACCACGCAGGAGCGCCGCAAGATCCAGCTGGCCTACAACGAAGAGCACGGGATCGACCCTCAGACGATTCGCAAGGCCGTCGGTGACATTCTGTCAATGCTGCGCGGACCGGAGGATCGCGCTGTGGTACCAGGCAAGGACCGCCGCCGACAGCGTGAGCGGGACAAGGTGAATACCGAGTTGAAGAACCTCCCGCAGCAGGAACTGGCTCGGCTTATTCAGACGCTCGAAGAGGAGATGCACGCGGCATCTGCCGACCTCAAGTTCGAGTATGCTGCGAAACTTCGTGACGAGATCAATGATCTCCGTCGGCAGGTCGTCGACGCTGGCTGAGAGCAGCCAATCGAGCCCGCCTTGGTACTCGTTTTGTCGTCTCGCTGCGCGCATCAGCCCGTTCAGATCTCAAAGGCCCCGAGCCGAGCTCAGGCAGCTGGGCGGAGGACGACATTGAGACATTCTGGAACACATGTTCGCCGGGTAGTATCAGTCGCTCATGGCCCCAAGCACGACCGCCTCTGCCACCCCCGCCAAGAAAAAACGCAGCGCCCGCGCTACCGCGGATCAGCCTCAAATTGTCGTTCGCGGAGCGCGCGAGCACAATCTGAAGAACATCAACGTCGAACTCCCGCGTGACAAGCTGGTTGTGTTCACGGGGCTGTCCGGCTCGGGCAAGTCGAGCCTGGCGTTCGATACGATCTATGCCGAGGGGCAGCGACGCTATGTGGAGTCGCTGAGCTCCTACGCTCGCCAGTTTCTCGGCCAGATGGACAAGCCCGACGTCGACGTGATCGATGGGTTGTCGCCAGCGATCTCGATTGATCAGAAGTCGGGCTCAAGAAATCCGCGATCTACGGTTGGCACAATCACGGAGGTCTACGATTATCTCCGTCTGCTGTACGCACGTATCGGGGTGCAGCACTGCCCGAAAGACGGGACTCTGCTTGAGCGGCAGACCCCGCAGCAGATCGTTGACCGAATTCTGGAGATGGAAAACGGGGTTCGGTTTCAGGTGCTCGCCCCGGTTGTGCGTGGTCGCAAGGGCGAGTACGACACCCTGCTTCAGGACCTCTCGGGCCAGGGGTACGTGCGTGCAGTGATCGACGGCGAAACGGTCGATATTGATGAGTTCCTGAAGCGGGATGAGCGTCTCGCGAAGTACGAAAATCACAAGATCGCAATCGTCGTCGACCGGCTCGTGCTGAAAGCGGGAATCGAGCGTCGGCTGACCGACTCGCTTGAGGGTGCGCTCACGCTGGCCGACGGCGTGGCTGAAATCGAAATCGTTGACCGTGATGCGAAGGGCGGCGACTCGGAGAACGAGCTGATCACCTTCAGCCAGCACCTGGCTTGCCCGGTCTGCGACAACAGTTTCGACGAGCCGGCGCCCCGTAACTTCTCGTTCAACTCGCCGTACGGCGCATGTGCGGTCTGCGACGGCCTCGGCACAACGTTCGAAGTCGATCCAGAGTTGGTGATTCCCGACGGCGAGATCGCCTTGGTCGACGGAGCGATCGCTCCTTGGCGCAGCGCGAACACCCAGTACTTCAAACGGATGCTTGAGTCCGTCGCCAACATTAATGACATTGACCTCGCAACTCCGTGGGAGGACCTCACCGCCAGACAGCAGCGGGTTGTGCTCCACGGCGTCACGGGCAAAATGACAGTCAAGTACAAGAACCGCTACGGGCGTCAGCGTTCGTACTCCACCGAATACGAGGGTGTCATCCCGTGGCTCAAGCGGCGCCACGAGGGCAGCGACAGCGAGTGGGCGCGGGAACAATATGAGGGATACATGCGCCTAGTTGCGTGTTCGACATGCGGCGGTGCTCGTCTCAAACCTGCCACCTTGGCGATCACGATCAACAACAAGAACATCTCCGAAGTGAGCGACATGTCGATCGGCGAGTCGGCGAAATTCCTCGCTGCGCTCAAACTCTCCGAACGTGACCGGATGATTGCCGAACGCGTGACAAAAGAGATCAATGCGCGACTGGGCTTCCTGCTCGATGTCGGACTCGACTACCTCACGATGTCTCGTTCGGCAGGCACGCTCGCCGGCGGTGAAGCGCAGCGCATCCGCCTTGCCTCACAGATCGGTTCGGGCCTCGTCGGAACGCTGTACGTGCTTGATGAGCCATCGATCGGTCTTCATCAGCGTGACAACCAGCGGCTGATCGACACCCTGACGCGCCTACGTGACCTCGGCAATACGGTGATCGTCGTGGAGCATGACGAGGAAACGATCCGTACCTCAGACTGGATCGTCGACATCGGCCCGGGCGCCGGTGAACACGGTGGTGAAGTCGTGTACGCGGGCCCTGTCAAGGGCATCACCAAGGCCAAGGAGTCGATTACTGGGCAGTACTTGACGGGCAAGAAGTCGATCCCCGTTCCGGCCGAGCGTCGGTCCCAGAGCTTCGACCGGTTACAGATCGTCGGTGCGCGTGAGCACAACTTGCAGGACCTCACCGTTGAAATACCGCTAGGCAACTTCGTCTGCATTACTGGCGTGTCAGGGTCGGGGAAGTCGACGCTGATCCGCGACATCCTGCTGCCCGTCCTGATGCAAAAGATCTATAAGTCGAAGACGCCAGCCGGTAAGCACAAGCGGATCAACGGCGTCGAAAACCTCGACAAGGTGATCGACATGGACCAGTCCCCGATCGGGCGAACGCCGCGCTCGAACCCAGCGACCTACACCGGCGTGTTCGACAAGATCCGCAAGCTTTACTCGTCGACCAACGAGGCCAAAGTCCGTGGGTACCTGCCCGGGCGGTTCAGCTTCAACGTCAAGGGTGGTCGCTGCGAAGCTTGCTCGGGCGACGGCACGATTAAGATCGAAATGCACTTTCTCCCCGACGTGTACGTGCCGTGTGAGGTGTGTAAGGGAGCGCGATTTAATCGCGACACTCTCGATATTGAATTCAAGGGCAAGAACATCGCCGAGGTCCTCGACATGCCGGTTGCTGAAGCCGTTGATTTCTTCGCGAACCAGCCGGGAATCGCGCGCTACATGCAGACGCTTATGGACGTGGGTCTCGGATACGTGCGGTTAGGTCAGTCGGCGCCGACACTTTCTGGTGGCGAGGCGCAGCGGGTGAAGCTGGCAACCGAACTTGCGAAGCGTTCGACAGGCCACACGATTTACCTGCTCGATGAGCCGACGACCGGTCTGCACTTCGATGACGTTCGTCGTCTCCTTACTGTGCTCCAGCGTCTCGTCGACCAGGGCAACACAGTGCTCGTGATCGAGCACAGCCTCGACGTGATTAAGACCGCCGACTGGATCGTCGACCTTGGTCCGAACGGTGGATCGGGTGGTGGGACAATCGTCGCCGAAGGTCCGCCCGAGCAAATTGCTGCAGTCAAAAAATCGTATACCGGGCACTACCTGCGTCCACTTCTTCCAACCGCTGGCGACAGTTGAGCCAAATCGCTGCGGTTGGGGCGGTCGACGTCAGCGGTTGCGGAGGCGCTTGCTGAGTTCGTTGAGGCGTTCCTTTTCGGTGCTCGAAAGAGCGTCCATGCCCTGATCGCTGATCTTGTCGAGCAAGCCGTCGAGTTCGGCCTGATCTGCCGGTAATTGGCCGGTGGGTGTAGGGGGCACGGGAATCGATGCGTCTTTGTCCTTACGCCACGGACCTTCCACGACTCGCTGACTGGCACCACCTCGTTTGGGCCGTTTTGGCTTAGTCGGCTTCGACCGACGGCTTTTCGAAGAGCGGCTCGACCCGCCTCCGGAGGAACCGGGCCCGAGTGGAATGTGCGGAATCGGCCACGCCGTGGCGAGTCCGAGACTTCGCCCGGCGCTGAGTGCTGTAGCTACCGACGTTAGGAGGAACAGGATGCCGCCTGCTGCTCGTTCGCCGGTGAACTGGAGGAGCTGCAACATCGTGAAGACGGCGGCGATTGCCCAGATCGGGACGATCTCGAACCAGCGAACGTTCGGATACGTAGCGGCGTACACCCAGATACCCGCGAGGAAGAGCGGCCCCAGCCCGAATGCCACGCTGTCGAAGTCAAACTGGTTGTTGAAGGCCCCGAGGATAGACAAAATAATCGCCGGGACCATCGTGACCGCAGAGATCCAGGTGAGAAATTTTCCGCGCCCAAACAGACCCTCCAACTGCTGCCCGAAGGACCAGAAAAAGGCGACGCTGATCAGCGCGAAGAACCCCGGGATCTCGGCGATCGGCCATGTGACGACACGCCAGATTTCCCCGTTGCGCACTTTGGCGCCATTAAAGACCAGACGCTCAAACAGCGGTGGGCTCGCCGCCCAGATGAACATCGAGAAAACGGCGAGCGAGGTGATGATGTCGACGGTCGTGACGTCGTAACGAGCAACTCGAAACCATCCGTCGTTCGGGCGGCGGCGAAATAAGGCGGCGAAGTACTGCGACATTGAGCCCCCACGGTATCGCCACGTCCGTATCCTGAGCACGTCATGGTCACGCGTCCGCCAGCCGGCACCATCCCCGACGAACCCGGTTCGTATCAATTTAAGGACAAGCGCGGCCGGGTGATTTACGTCGGTAAGGCGTCGAGTCTGCGGCAGCGACTCTCCAGCTACTTCCAGAATCCGCGCAACCTTCATCCGCGCACCGCCCAGATGGTGCAGATGGCGGAGTCGGTCGACTGGACGATCGTGCGCAACGAGGTTGAAGCCTTGATGCTGGAGTACTCCCTGATCAAGGAGCACGACCCCCGCTTTAACGTTCGGCTGCGCGACGACAAGAGTTACCCGTTCCTTGCTGTCACCAACGACGATGTCTGGCCGCGCGCGATGGTGATGCGGGGAACGAAGAAGAAGGGCACTCGCTACTTCGGGCCGTATGCACATGCGTACGCGATCCGTGACACGCTTGACCTGTTGCTGCGGAGTTTCCCGATTCGGACGTGTAGTCAGAACAAGTTCAACGAGCACGAGCGACTGGGCCGGCCATGTCTGCTCTTTCATATCGAGAAGTGTTCGGGGCCATGTGTCGGCGAGATTGAGGAGATGGAGTACCGCCAGCTTGTTACCGAACTGTGCCAGTTCCTCGATGGTGACACCGACGCGATCGTCACGCGTCTGGAGACCGAGATGCGCACGGCGGCCACGGATCTGGAGTTTGAGCGGGCGGCCCGTCTGCGGGACCGGCTCGACGCAGTCCGCAAGGCGGTCGCCAAGCAGCAGATGGTCGCCGACAAGGACGAGGACCTCGACGTGATCGGTATCGCCGAGGACGAACTCGAAGCATCGGTACAGGTGTTCTACGTCCGTAAGGGTCGCGTCATGGGGCGGAAGGGCTTCGTGCTCGACAAGGTGGAGGAGCTTACGCCGGGCCTCCTGATCGATCGGGTTCTCGAATCGATGTACGGCGAAGAGCCGGTTGTCGGCGTGCCCAAGCAGGTGCTGGTCCCGTACGCGGCTGACGACGTGGGGACGTACGAGGAGTGGCTGCAACTCATCCGTGGTTCGAAGGTCCAGGTCCGGGTGCCCCAGCGCGGGGACAAGAGGGCATTGCTCGAGACGGTTACGCGCAACGCACACGAGGAGTTTACGCGCCACCGGATGAAGCGAGCGAGCGACCACAACACGCGAAGCCGGGCGCTCACGGAGTTGCAGGCCCATCTCGGCCTGCCCGAAGCACCATTGCGGATCGAGTGCTACGACATGGCGCACCTGCAGGGAACCGACTACGTCGGTTCGATGGTCGTCCTCGAAGACGGGCTGCCTGCCAAACGGGAGTATCGACGATTCAAGGTGAACGGTGTCGGGGGGAACGAGGTCGGCAGCGGCAGCGACGACTATGCGGCGATGGCCGAAGTGGTGCGTCGTCGGCTCACGGCCTACCTCGCCGAGAAGAACCGGCCAATCGACGAACAAGATGGTGCTGACGGAGGCGAGGGCAAGGAGCGCAAGCCCGGCAAGTTCGCGTACCCACCGCAGCTGTTGCTGGTCGACGGGGGCAAGGGGCAGGTCAGCGCGACGCAACAGGTCGTCGAGGAGTTGGGTCTCGCCGACGAGATTCCGGTTGCCGGGCTGGCCAAACGCTTCGAGGAGATCTACGTTCCCGGCCGCTCGCAGGCGGTCGAGATCCCTCGCGGGTCTGAGGCGTTGTTCATGCTGCAGCGGATTCGTGACGAGGCGCACCGCTTCGCAAACTCCTTCCACCGTGAAAGGCGCAGCAAGCGAATGACTGTCAGTGCGCTTGACGGTATCGTCGGCCTGGGTGAGGTTCGCAAGAAGAAACTCACGCAGGCGATGGGTGGCGTCAACGCCATCAAGCGGGCAAGTCTCGACGAACTGAAGGCGAACACCTTCCTTCCGGATGCCGTCGCCGAAGCGATCCACGCGAAATTCCAGCCACCGACCACTTCGTGACGCGTCGACGATGTCGGGTCGGGTTCAGAGCTGGGAGGCGATGTCGTCGTTGAATCGCCGGTACGCGTCGAGTCGCGCTTCAGCGGTGTCGCCGAGCGCGAAGTCGGGCACGATGGTCTCGTCGAATCCGTCGTCAGCGTACCGCCCCAGCTGCTTGATGAGATGATCGTCGGAGCCGGCGATCGATCGGTTCCCCATCTCTCCGGCGATTATCCCGTCGATCGCGCGTTGATCATCGACCATGAAGATCAATGCCTGCACGCAGGAGTGCATCGAATCGGGGTCGGTGTCGGCGGCGCAACATGACTCGGCGAAAACGCTGCGGCGATCGGCGGCAAGCTCGGGTACACCCCACGTGTTCCAGTCCTGAGCATGCTGCGCAGTGATGCGGAGCATCCGCGGGCTGCCGGTGCCGACGAGGATCGGGAGCGTTTCCTGGACCGGTTTCGGGTCGGACGGCGCATCGGTGATGTCGTAGAAGTCGCCGTGGAATGTGGTCCGGTCGCTGTCGAGTAGCGAGCGAACGATCTGAATCGATTCCTCGAACCGGCTGACGCGCATGCCGGGGGTCTTGAGGGGGATGCCGTAGGCCGCGTGTTCGTTGATCTGCCAGCCGGCACCCAAGCCGAGTATTAAGCGGCCTTTCGAGAGCCGGTCGAGCGTCGCCGCGCGATTGGCCAGCAGCGCTGGGTGATGGATCGACGTGGGAGCGACGAGCGGGCCGAGTCGCAGGCGGCTCGTGACCGCTGCAACCGCGGGCAGGATCGACCAGCACTCGTGGACGTCACCGGGCGCAAGCGACTCGTCACCGGTGTTCGGCATGTAGTGGTCGGCGTACCAGAGACAATGCCAACCGGAATCGTCTGCCTAGTGGGCGAGGTCGAGCACTTCATCGGGAGTACGGGACGGGTTGGGCCAGACGGAGAACCTCACGGTGCGACCATACGCTGCACGCATGACCGAGGAGTTGTGGGAGACGCATGCCGACTGGTGGATCGCAGGTTTCACCGACGGTGCCGACGCGGAGTATGTCGAGCAGATCATGCCGCTTGCGGCGGCGGAACTCGACGGGGCCAGGCGCGTGCTTGACATTGGGTGTGGTGACGGCCAGATCAGCCGCCTCGCTGCGAGTCAGGGAGCCGACGTGGTCGGGATCGACCCGACCTGGAACTGTGTGCGCGTCGCCGCTGACCGTGGCGGAGGAGCGGGGTATGCTCGTGCCGGAGCTGCTGCGTTGCCCTTTGCCGACGGCTCGTTCGACACCGCGGTTGCGTGTCTCGTGTTCGAACACATCGACGACGTCGACGAAGCGATCGCCGAGGTGGCCAGGGTGCTCTCACCCGGCGGCACGTTCTGCTTCTTCCTCAATCACCCGATCCTCCAGGCGCCCGGCAGTGTGTGGGTCGACGACCACATGGTCGATCCGCCCGAGCAGTACTGGCGTCTCGGGCCCTACCTCGACGAGACCGAGACCATCGAAGAAGTCGAGCTCGGCGTGTGGATCCGGTTCATCCACCGGCCGATGTCGCGCTACGTGAATGTGCTGGCAGCGAGCCGGCTCACGATCACGAGGATGCTCGAACCGGCGCCGCCTCCGGGGTTCCTCGGCCAGGGGCCCGGGTACGCGGCCAGTGCGGCGTTCCCTCGGCTGTTGTACGTCCGGCTGACGAAATCCGTCTGAGCACTACGCTGGCATCATGGCTGAGAGCGTGCTCATCACCGGGTTGTCGGGAGCGGGCCGGTCGGCGGCCGCCGACGTACTCGAGGACCTCGGTTGGTACGTGGTCGACAATCTCCCGACGACGCTGATCAACACGATCATCGACCTCGCTGCGAAACCGGGAAGTGACATCGGCCGGTTGGCCCTTGTCGCCGGACGTCGTCACGACGAACTCCTCCGACATGTCGGTGAAGTGCGCGCCAGCGGGCACCAGGCCACCGTCGTGTTTCTCGATGCGTCGACTGCCGAACTCGTGCGCCGGTACGACGCCACGCGTCGCCGCCACCCGCTGGCGGATCAGGCCGACGGTTTGGTCGAGTCGATTCAACTCGAGCGTGAACAGCTCGACCCCGCACGAGCCGCAGCCGACCTGGTGATCGACACCACCGACCTCAATGTGCATCAGCTGAAGGAGCGGCTCGTGTCCGCGTTCGCGGAGTCGTCCGACTCCCGGCTGCAGGTGTCGGTCGAGAGCTTCGGGTTCAAGCACGGCTTGCCGCTCGATGCCGACCTGGTGATGGACGTGCGATTCCTCCCGAACCCGCACTGGCAACCCGACTTGCGGCCGTTGACCGGCCACGACCCGAAAGTTCGCGACTACGTCCTCGAGACAGCGACCGGCTCGGACTTCGTCGATCGCTTCGACGATCTGTTGTCGTCGCTGCTTCCGCAGTACGAGAACGAAGGACGCGCATACTTGACGGTGGCGATCGGTTGTACCGGCGGGCGCCATCGTTCGGTGGCGATCGCCGAGGAGCTTGCGGGTCGCATTCGGGACCGCGGCGTGGCCGTGCGGGTGATCCATCGCGACGTCTCGCGTTGATCGACAGCCGCGCCGATTCAGACCGCTACAGTCGAAGTCGTCAGCGACGTCCCCTCTGTGGGCGGCGCATGTGATCCCCCAGCAAGCACCACACCAAAGGAGCCCCCCACCATGACAGTTAGCGTCGGCATCAATGGCTTCGGCCGGATCGGTCGAAACTTCTTCCGTGCAGCAAAGCAGCAGGGCGCCGACATCGATTTCGTCGCTGTGAACGACCTTGGTTCGCTCGACGAGATGGCGCACCTGCTCACTTACGACTCCGTGCTTGGGGTCCTGCCCGATGACGTCAAAGTCGTCAAGGGCGGGCTCAAGGTGGGTGACGACACGCTTACGGTGCTCAGCGAACGCAACCCGGCCGACCTGCCCTGGGGCGAACTCGGCGTCGATGTCGTGATCGAGTCGACCGGCTTCTTTAACTCGCGTGACGCCGCAAGTGCCCACCTCGATGCCGGCGCGCCGCTCGTGATCGTCTCGGCGCCCTGCTCCGAAGCGGACGCGACCTTCGTTTACGGCGTCAACCACAAGGATTTCCGGATCAGCCAGCACAAGGTGATCTCGAACGCCAGTTGCACGACCAACTGCATCGTGCCGCTCGTCAAGGTGCTCGACGACAACTTCGGCGTTGTCGAAGGCCTGATGACCACGATTCACGCCTACACCGGCGACCAGAACATCGTCGACGGCCCGCACAAGGATCTGCGCCGTGCCCGTGCCGCCGCAGTCAACATCATCCCGACATCCACCGGAGCAGCCCGGGCGACAGCACTCGTCATGGAGTCGATGAAGGGCAAACTCGACGGCGGCGCACTGCGCGTGCCGGTGCCGACCGGCTCGCTCACTGACTTCACCGCCAACCTCAAGAAGAAGGCCACCGTCGAGGAAATCAACGCGGCCTTCAAGAAGGCTGCCAAGACTGGTGCCCTGAGGGACGTGCTCACCTACACCGAGGACCCGATCGTGTCGAGCGACATCGTCACCGACCCTTCGAGCTGCACGTACGACGCCGGGATGACCCAGGCGTTGGGCAAAATGGTCAAGGTCAACGGCTGGTACGACAACGAATGGGGCTACTCGAACCGTCTCGTCGACATGACGATGTTCGCCGGCTCTAAAGTCAAGCGCTGACCGGATCTCACCATGTCTGTGATCCCCACCCTGGAGGATCTGGAGGCGCGGGTCGGTGACCTGTCGGGCAAGCGTGTCCTGGTACGCACCGACTTCAACGTTCCGCTCGACCATCGCGACGACGGATCGGTTGAAATCCTCGACGACTTCCGGATCCGCGCCGCGCTTCCAACCATCGAGTGGCTCACCGGACGCGGCGCGTGGGTCGTCACAGCGAGTCATCTCGGTCGGCCCGAAGGCGAGCCGACTCCGAAGTATTCGATGGCGCCGGTTCGGACCCGACTCGCCGAGTTGGCCCCGGGCGTCGAGCTGCTCGAAAACCTCCGGTTCGATCCGGGCGAGACCTCCAACGACGCGGCGTTCGTCGATCAGCTGGTCGAAGGCATCGATGCCTACGTCAACGATGCGTTCGGCGCATCCCACCGATCGCACGCATCGATCGTCGGGCCACCGCAACGGGTGCCATCGGCGATGGGGCGGCTGTTGCAGAAGGAAGTCGACGTCCTGCTCGGATTGAGGCAAAAGCCGAAGCACCCGTTCGTTGCGGTGCTCGGCGGCGCGAAGATCTCCGACAAGTTGGGCGTGATCGAAGCGTTGCTGGAGACAGTCGACGCGATCATCATCGGTGGCGCGATGTGCTTCACGTTCTTCGCGGCCCAGGGCAAGCCGATCGGCAAGTCGCTGTTCGAGCTGGACATGGTCGACACCTGCCGTGACCTGCTGGCCAAGGCGGACGCCACGGGGAAGACGATCCACCTGCCCGACGACATCACCGGCACCGACGCCGATGGCAACTTCGCGCAGTTCGGATCGCGGCTGGGTGACGGCTCGATCGGCTACGACATCGGCCCTGGCTCGGCTGCAGCGTTCACCGACGTGATCATGGACGCCCGGATGGTGTTCTGGAACGGCCCGATGGGCATGTTCGAGGATGAACGGTTCGAGTCCGGGACGCGCACCGTTGCTCAGGCAATGGCCGACACCAAGGCGTTCACGGTGGTCGGCGGCGGCGACTCCGCTGCCGCGCTCGCCCAGTTCCGCCTCGACGACGAAGTCGACCACGTGTCCACCGGTGGTGGCGCAAGCCTCGAACTGCTCGAGAACGGCGACATGCCCGGACTCGAAGCCCTCCGCGCATCATCCAGTGCCTGACACCCGATGATGTACGACTGACCACAAGGAAGCTGACATGACCCGCACTCCACTCATCTCCGGCAACTGGAAGATGAACCTCAACCACTTTGAAGCCATCCAGACGGTGCAGAAGCTGCACTATCTGATCCCGAAGGGCGTGCTCGACAACGTCGAGGTGTCAATCCACCCGCCGTTCACCGACATTCGCTCGGTCCAGACGCTGATCGAGAGCGAGGATCTCGACTTCGCATTGGGAGCGCAGCACTGCCACTTCGAAGACTCGGGCGCCTTCACCGGCGAGGTGAGCCCGGCGTTCCTGGCCAAGCTCAACACGCAGTATGTGATCTGCGGGCACAGCGAACGCCGCGAGGTGTTCGGCGAGACCGATGAGATGGTCAACGCCAAGGTGCTGGCCATCATGAAGTACGCGATGACGCCGATCCTGTGCTGCGGCGAGACGCTCACTGAACGCGAAGCGGGGAAGACCGAGTCGAAAGTGCTCGGCCAGATCGATGCCGGTCTCGCCGGTGTGACCAACGAGCAGATCGCAGCGCTCGTGATCGCGTACGAACCGATCTGGGCGATCGGCACCGGCAAGACGGCAACCGCCGATGATGCCCAGACGGTGTGCGCCGCCATCCGGATGCAGGTGCGTAAGCTGACCGACGACGCCACTGCCGATGCGGTCCGGATCCAGTACGGGGGCTCCGTCAAGGGCGGGAATGCTCCCGAGTTGATGAGCCAGCCCGACATCGACGGCGCACTCGTCGGCGGTGCAAGCCTCGACCCTGACGAATTCTCGCGCATCATCCAGTTCAACGGCTGAATTTCGGTCCTCGGACCGTCCGGAACGAATTGGGAACGTGCCAAGTCGGGCTTGACAGTTCGAACGCTATTGGCGGTATCACTACCGACCGGCAACAACCGCTGCTGTCCTCAGCAGTTTTCTATAGGGGGCGGTCCAGGTCTTTCGTGCAGTCCGGCACCGCACTGTCGATGCAGCCTCGAATGTTAATCTTTGCCGCAGCGTCGGTCATCGTAGACAAGGTTTGCGGATGACCGATGTGGCCCTTCAATGGTCCGAGCGCGATAAGGTTGAGGGCTGTGCGTGACGTTTTGACCTATGTGAGCCTTGTGATCAACGTCGTCTCGTTGTTCGGGCTGGTCGCTGGCATCCTGCTTCACAGTGGGCGTGGCGGTGGCCTCTCAGATATGTTCGGTGGCGGCGGTGGCGCAGCTTTGGGGTCGACGGCTGCCGAGCGGAACTTGAACCGAATCACGTTCGTCCTTTCGCTGATCTGGATCTACTCACTGCTCGCCGTTTCGTTCTTTCTCGTCTGAGGCTGGCACTTGTCGGGTCCGCGTGCGAGCGCCGGGCCGGGCGGCTATCATCTGCCGCCCAACACCACGTCGAAGTGGCGGAATTGGCAGACGCGCTAGCTTGAGGTGCTAGTGCCCTATTAATGGGCGTGTGGGTTCAAGTCCCATCTTCGACACAGCGACAACCAGGGCGAGAGCCCTGGTTGTTTGCTTTTTCATGTCATGCGGAATCGCCGAAATCACCCGCTGGGGGTGGGACTGAACGCCGCCCATGGAGACGAGTGGGCATGATCCGGGTATCAGCGATGCCGCCACATGGCTCGACGAGCGACGTGTACGGTCCGGCCATGGGAGCTGTGCCGCGAACACTCGCCGAAATCAATGCCGTCTGGCTGAGCGACCAGCTCGAGTTGTCGATCACCGCTGTCGAGGTCGATGAGATCGGGGTCGGTGAGGGCTTCATGGGGCAGCTGGCCCGAGTCCGACTCGAGTCGCTCGACGCCGGCGCTCCTGCGTCTGTGATCGTGAAGCTACCGACATCCGATCCGGGCGGTCTCTTCATCGGCGAGATGATGCGGGTCTGGGAACGCGAGCACTGCTTTTATCGCGATGTTGCACCGCACATGGAGATCCGGATTCCAGCGGCGCTCGTCAACCTGGCCGACCCGCCATGCTTGGTCCTCGAGGATCTGGCTCCGGCCGTCGTCGGTGACCACGTCGCCGGAGCCACGCTGTCCCAGGCCGAGCGCTCGATGGATGCCTTGGCGCTCCACCACGCCACCTGGTTCGAACACCCGCTCCTCCCGACGCTCGACTGGATGCCCGGGCTCGATGATCCGTCGATCCTGACGCTGCGCGACACGTTCGCGATGGGCTGGCCGCTCTTCCTCGAGCGCTTCGCCGACGAGCTCCCCGAGCGGTGCCTGCGTTGGTGCGAGCGGTTCGTCGAGTCGATCCCGGCATGGATCGAGAGCCACTACGACGAGCCGGTCACGCTCACCCATGGAGACTTCCGACTGGACAACTTGTTCTTCGCTGACGACGGATCCGTCGCCGTGATCGACTGGCAACTGAGCATGCGTGCGCCCGGGCAAGCCGACTTCGTCTACTTCTGCGCGAACAACCTCACCGTCGACATGCGTCGGGCGCACGAGGACGACTTACTTGCCCGTTACGTGGCAGGACTGCATGCCCATGGTGTGCCGAGCGATGCGGTCACGGTCGACTCGGTGCGACAGGGCTACCTCGAAGGGTTGGTCTTCTATGCGGTGTCGTTCGGTGCAAGCCTGCTCACGATCGACCCGGCCAACCCGCGTGGGGGGGCGCTGTTCGAGACGCTGGTACGGAGGACCTTTGCGGCAGTCGAGGACCTCGATGCGGGCCTCGCACTCGGCTTCGACACCGACGGATGAGGCAAGCGTCTCGACTCTTTGGGCTTGCGACACCATCGGCCGGGATCCTGCTGTGTCCCGAGGCCTCTCGCAAGCCGCCTAGTGTCCGAGACGGGGAATGAACGCGGTTCGCGACGCAGATCGTCGATCGAGCCGTCAGGAAATCAAAAATCGCGCTCACACAAGGGGATGAGATCATGTCGAACACCGAAGAACTGCCGCTCCACCTGAGGGGAAACTGGACCCCGGTTCAGGAGCAGCGGACGATCACCGACCTGGAGGTCCGGGGCACGATCCCCGCAGAACTCGATGGCCGTTACGTTCGCAACGGCGCAAATCCGGTCACCGGATTCAGCGACCATCCGTTCCTCGGCGACGGAATGATCCACGGCATCCGACTGCGCGACGGCAACGCCGAGTGGTACCGCAACCGTTACGTGCAGACGCCGTTCGTGTCCAATCCGGATAAGCCAATCATCGACATGGCGGAGAGCCTCACCGACATGGCCTCATCGAAGGCGAACACGAACGTGGTCGGTCATGCCGGGCAGATCTTGGCGCTTGAAGAGGGCCACTTCCCGTACGTGCTCGACGGCAACCTCGAGACCGTCGGCCCAACCGACTATCAGGGAAAGCTGTCCGGGCCGTTCACCGCGCACCCGAAGGTATGTCCGACAACGGGAGAGATGATTGCCTTCGGTTATTCGATGATGGAGCCGTATCTCACCTACCTGCGCGTGTCTGCCGGCGGCGAACTCGTGCAGGTCGAGAACATCACGGTCGGCGGCCCGACGATGATGCACGACTTCAACGTCACCGAGAACAACGCGGTCTTCATGGATCTCCCCGCGGTCTTCGATCTGGAGCTGGCGATGCGTGGCGAGATGCCGATCCGCTGGAGCGACGACTACGCCGCTCGTCTCGGGGTCATGCCGAGAACCGGCACCGACTCCGACGTCGTCTGGTACGACATCGATCCTTGCTACGTCTTCCACCCGATGAACTCGTACGAGAACGAGGACAAGATCATCATCGACGTCGCACGCCTCGACCACATCTGGCGCGACGGTCCGATGGACTTCCCCGAGCCGGCGTTGCACCGGTGGACGATTGACACCGCCTCAGGCAAGGTCACCGATGAGCAGATCGACGACCTCCCTGCCGAGTTCCCGCGGGTCCCCGAAGCCGTCGTGGGCCGCAAGCACCAGTTCGGCTACATGATGGCCAATGCGGCGGCATCGGCATTCGAAGAGCCGCTGTCGGCCGATGGAGCCATCCTCAAGTACGACCTCGATTCTGGAGCACGAGATCAGATCGACGTCGGCAGTGGCCGGCTGCCAGGTGAGTCGTCGTTCGTGCCGAAAGCCGACGCAACGAGCGAGGACGACGGCTATCTGATGACCTACGTCTTCGATGCCAATACCGATACGAGCGAGTACGTGATCTACGACGCAGGTTCGATGAGCAACGAACCCGTTGCCACGGTCTCACTACCGCGGGTGCCGTTCGGCTTCCACGGAAACTGGGTGCCAAGCTCGACTGCTGACTGAAGACATTTCGTCGGCCCCATGGGGCGGTCGGCGACGTGAAGCAACACAACTGAAGGATCGATTCAAGAATCCGTGTCCGCGCCGCCATCGGCACGGACGGAAAAGGGAGAAATCATGTCCGGATCAGCTACACCGGCCACTGCTCGAGTGCGTCGCCGACGACCGCTGGGTGCTTTGCTCGTTGCCAGCGCACTCGTTGCAGCTGCCTGCAGCAGTGGGAGTGACTCGAGCGACAGCAGCTCGCCCGCGACCGAGCCCGCTGAGGCAGACGCCGAGCCCGCCGCCTCGCAACCTGCCGAGGGAGCAGGCGATGACAGTGAGCCGGCCGTCACCGAGCCCGCCGACACCGAACCCGCCGAGGAGGAACCGACGGATACCGACGCATCGTCCGCCGGTTCGAGCGAGGGGTACACGCCGTGGCCCGAGCTGTCTCCGCCGACTGGTGAAACGTTGACCGTTGCGCTCGTCAATACCGAGGGGACACCCGGACTCGACTTCCCCGACGTGCGTGAGAACGTCGGCGCAACCATCGACTACCTGAACGAACACGGCGGCGTCGGCGACCGTCCGGTCGAATTGGTGAACTGCACTGCCAAGGGCTCGCCCGAGACGTCACAGGCGTGTGCCCAAGAGGTGGCCGGAAAGAACGTGGACCTCGTGCTGTTGGGTCTCGATCTGTTCCCCGACTACGCCACCTACACCGCCGCCGGCCTTCCCGTGATCGGGATGCTCCCGATCCTGCCCGCCGACTACACGGCAAACGCACTCTTTCTGACGGGCGGAAACGCCACGACAATGGGCGCCGTGGCTGCTGCGGCCAAGGAGCACTATGGCGCCGAGACGATTGCGATCGTGAGTGCCGACAACCAAGGTGCCAACGCGAGTGAGGCGTCGCTCACCGCATCGCTCGACTTGGCCGGCATTGCCCACAGCACGATCAAGGGCGGTGACAACGAAACCGACGCTGGGTATCAGGGTCTGATGCGTCAAGCGGCCGACGGTGATCCGGATCTGATCGTCTCGCTCTACGCCGACGCCGGATGCGTCGGAACGATCCGCGGCCGGGCCTCGCTCAGTATCGAGATCCCGGTGGTGGCGACGAGTATTTGCGCCGACCAGGCGGTCATCGACATCGTGGGCGACGATGCCCTCGGTTGGTCGTTCGTCGGGATCCAGACCAACGAGGACACGCCGGAGAAGCTGATGCTTCAGGAGATGCTTTCGCCGGCGCTCGGCGTCTCTCCGGAGGAAGTCGACCCCGCGGCGCTCGGGCTCGGTGGTCTCGGCGCGGTGATGATGATGTCGCTCGCCGAGTATGGCGGGGCGATGGTGGAGGCTGGTACCGAGGTGACGGGATCGTCGCTCTACGAGTATCTCGCCGTCACCCCAGAGCTCACGCGCTGGCCCGATGGATCCCTGGTCGAATGCGGCCTGGCGACCGACTATCCCTCGATCTGCGCCTACACGTTCCCATTCGCTGAGTACCAGGAGGGTGGCGGCGTGCTGACCGTGCCGGGCCTCGAAGCGGTGTCGAGCATCGACTACCTCCCGTAAGTGGCGGCGCCGGGTGCTCGATCAGTGGTGAGCGGGTTCGTGCCCATCGGCGTGAACCCGCTACGAAATGGTGATGGCTTCGTCGACTTTCCCAAACCGTGTGACCGACATGCTCGGCGTGGAGTACCCGATCGTTCAGGCACCGATGGGGTGGATTGCCCGCGCTCCGCTTGCCTCGGCGGTCTCCAATGCCGGAGGGATGGGCATCATCGAGACGTCGTCGGGCGAGCTCGACGCCGTGCGCGCCGAGATCGAGAAGATGGCCGACCTGACCGACAAGCCGTTCGGGGTGAACATCGCGCAGGCCTTCGTCCGTGATCCCGACATCGTCCAGTTCGTGGTCGACCAGGGCGTGCAGTTCGTCACGACGTCGGCAGGCAATCCGACGAAGTACACCGGCCAGCTCAAGGCGGCAGGTCTCACGGTGTTCCACGTCGTGCCGACCTTGTATGGAGCGCTAAAGGCGGTGGAGGCTGGTGTCGACGGGCTCGTAGTCGAAGGGGGAGAGGGCGGCGGGTTCAAGAACCCGCGAGATGTCGCTCTGATGGTCCTGCTGCCACTCATTGCCTCGAAGGTCGACGTCCCGATCATCGCTGCTGGTGGCATGGTCGACGGGGCGTCGATGGCGGCTGCCTTGGCGCTCGGCGCCGAAGGCATCCAGATGGGGACGCGGATGGTGTCAGCCGCTGAGTCGCCGGTGCACGACAACTGGAAGCAGTCGATTATCGACGCCGCCGAAACCGACACGGTCTTCCTCAATCGACACACGTCGCCGTCGTTGCGAGCATTGCGCACGGAACGTTCCGAGGCGCTCGAGTTCGACTCGGAAACCAACGCGATGATGGCGCTCGTCGGGTCCACGATCGATCTCTACTTCGGTGGTGACATGAACGCCAGCCTCGCGCTGACCGGCCAGGTCGCCGGGCGCATCGACGCCGTTGAACCGGTTGCCGACATCATCACGCGCTGCGCGAGCGAATGCCGTGAGCTGCTCGCGGAGCTTGCTGTCCGCTACCGCTGAGCCGCTTCGGCCGGCGCCGGTGTTGCACTCAGGTCGGCGCGCCGTGTCGATGGGCGTCGATGCAGCGTGTGATGATGAGTGCGACGGGGCAAGGGGTGCTTCGTCTGTATGGAGGTCGCTGTGAATGATGTGAACCGAACTCCCGATGTCGACGTGGTTGTTGTCGGCGCCGGCTTCGCTGGGCTGTATCTCCTGCACCGGTTCCGCGAGATGGGCCTCGCGGCGTTGGCTTTCGAACGTGGTGGCGACGTCGGCGGGACGTGGTACTGGAATCGGTATCCCGGTGCGCGGTGCGACGTGCAGAGCATTGATTACTCGTACAGCTGGGATGCAGAACTCGACGAGCAGTGGGAGTGGTCGGAGCGATACGCCACCCAGCCCGAGATTCTTCGCTACCTCGGCTTCGTCGCCGACAAGTACGACCTGCGGTGTGACGTGCGGTTCTCGACCGGTGTCGACGGGGCCGCATGGAACGACGACACGTCGCTGTGGGAGATCCGAACCGACGATGGAGCGACGACCACGTGTCGCTACTACGTGATGGCGACCGGATGCCTCTCGGTGATGAAGGATCCCGACCTCGCCGGCGTCGCCGACTTCGGCGGTGACCTCTACTACACCGGCCGGTGGCCACATGACCGCGTCGACTTTGCGGGCAAGCGGGTCGGGGTGATCGGAACCGGTTCGTCCGCGATCCAATCGATTCCGATCATCGCGTCGCAGGCCGCAGAGGTCACAGTGTTCCAACGCACACCGAACTTCTCGCTCCCCGCATACAACGGACCCGTCCGTCCGGACGACGCCGCGCGGATCAACGCCGATCGTGTGAGCTACCGGGAGGCGGCGCGTTGGTCGTCGGGTGGCGTGCCACGTGAGATCCCGGTCGACAGCGCATTGGCCGTCTCCGACGAGGTTCGTCGAGCCCGATACGAGAGGGCGTGGCAGGAAGGCACGATCTTCTCGATGATGGGTTCGTTCAACGACATCATGATCAACGCCGAGGCCAACGCGACTGCGGCCGAATTCGTCCGGGACAAGATCCGTTCGGCAGTCGATGATCCGGCCACCGCGGAACTGCTCTGCCCGACGACTTACCCGCTCGGGACGAAACGGCTGTGCCTCGACACCAACTATTACGCCACGTTCAACGAGCCGCATGTGCATCTCGTCGACTTGCACGCCAATCCGATCAGCTCGATCACGTCGGGGGGCATCGACGTGGTGTCTGCCGACGGTGTCACGTCGCACGAGTTCGACGCGATCGTGATGGCAACCGGTTTCGATGCAATGACGGGTGCCATGGTCGCCGTCGACATCGAAGGTCGCGATGGGGTCGATCTGCGCGAGCGTTGGGCCCTGGGCCCGCGCACATACCTCGGCGTGATGTCGACCGGATTCCCGAACATGTTCATGGTGACCGGACCCCAGAGCCCCTCGGTGCTCTCCAACATGGCGGTCTCGATCGAGCAGCACGTCAACTGGATCTGCGACACGATCGAGCACCTTCGTGCGAAGGGCCAGACGGTGATCGAGCCGACATCGACTGCCGAAGACGGCTGGGTGCAGCATTCCAGCGACCTTGCCCAGATCACTCTCTTCCCCGAGGCGAATTCGTGGTACATGGGAGCAAACGTGCCGGGCAAGGCGCGCGTCGTGCTGCCCTATCTCGGCGGCGTCGACCGCTACCGACAGATCTGCGACGAAGTAGTCGAACACGACTATCTCGGCTTCGAAATCGCCGGTGAGAATGGGGTCGAGGTGAACGATGGCGTGATCCGTCGTCTCCAACCCGACGTCGCGATGATGCTCGAGATGATGGACGAGATGGCACTCCCGCCGATGGACTCGATGACGCCGGTCGACGCACGAGCCTTCTCCGAGGCGATGTCCGCTGCCAGCCATCCTGGTCCGGAGGTCGGAGAGGTACTCGACGGCACGCTTCCCGGTGCCGACGGCGATCTGGCCTACCGCCTGTACCGGCCGGCGACGCCCGGGCCCCACCCGGTCGTCGTCTACTTCCACGGAGGAGGTTGGGTGATCGGAAACGCGACATCCGACGATCCGCTGTGTCGCGATCTGTGCAACCAATCGGGTTCGATCATCATCTCGGTCGACTACCGGCACGCGCCCGAAGCGCAGTTCCCCGCAGCTCCCAATGACGGCTTCGCCGCGACGAAGTGGATCGCCGACCACGTCGAGCAGCTCGGTGGTGAACCCGGTGGCCTCGCGGTCGCGGGCTGGAGCGCGGGAGCGAACATTGCTGCGGTGGTCGCCCAGCTGGCGCGGGACGAAGGCGGGCCGGAGATCGCCGGACAGCTGCTGCTCAACCCCGTCACGGACTGCGATCTGACCCGACCGTCCTACACAGAGAATGCGGACGGCTACATCCTGACGAGCGCGTTGATGGCGTGGTTCTGGGACCACTATGCGGACTCCGCCGACCGCACCGATCCCCGGGCGTCGCCGCTGCGGATGAGCAATCTTGCCGACCTCCCGCCCGCCATGATCGTCACCTGCGAGTTCGACCCGCTGCGTGACGAAGGAGAGGCGTACGCAGAGGCGCTGGCCGCCGCAGGTGTCGAGGTGCAGTACACCAGGGCTCGCGGACAAATCCACACCTCGATCCCGGCGGTCGGCGTAATGCTCTCTGGTGCCGGCACGCGTGCCGAGATGGCCCGAGCGCTGCGACGCTTCTCCGCCGCGGGCGTACCCGCATGAGTCGCTGCTCGGCGAAGGGCACCGGGTGAGTGGAGGCGTGAAGCCGCTCGACGGCATCCGGGTGATCGAAGTCGACAGTTGGATGGCAGCGCCGAGTGCTGGAGCGATCCTCGCCGACCTCGGGGCCGATGTCGTGAAAGTCGAGCCGCTCGGTGGCGATGCAATGCGCGGCACCGGGCGCCCGGCGAAGGTCGACGGGACCCTAAAGGGCTACGACTTCGTGTTCGACGTCGACAACCGCGGCAAACGATCGATTGCCATCGACCTCGCATCGGATGGAGGTTCGTTGATCGTGCAGCGCCTCTGTGTGACCACCGACATCTTCCTGTGCAACCTACTTCCGCACCGGCAAGAGCGTTTCGGTCTCGACCCGACCAGTCTGCACGCGCAGCAGCCCAAGCTCGTTCATGCGACGCTCACCGGATACGGCACCCACGGGCCCGAAGCCTGGCGCCCCGGATACGACGTCACCGCATTCTTCGGACGGTCAGGGCTCTACGACTCGATGCGTGAGACGAGCGAAGGTCTCGTGCCGCAAGCGCGGCCGGCGCAGGGCGACCACACCACGGGCCTGGCGCTCGTGGCGAGCATTCTCGCGGCGTTGCGTCTCGTGGATCAGACCGGCAACGGACAGGTGGTCGAGGCGTCCCTGTTCGAGACCGCGGCTTGGACGTTGGCGAGCGACCTCGGCGTGACGGCGGCCGACGGTGCGCCGGTCCGTCAGCGGTCGCGCTCCCAACAGATCACACCACTCACTAATCGATATCCTTGCGGTGACGACCGATGGGTGGTGTTTAACATGCCTGAAGCGCCGGCGTTCGCCCGTTTCTGCGGCGCTGTCGGGCTCGACCACCTTGTCGACGACCCGCGGTTCGACAGTGTTCGCACCCGATTCCAGAACATGGTCGAGTTGGTCGAATTGATCGACGCGGCCCTGAGCGTTAAACCACGCGATGAGTGGGGCTCCATCTTCGACGAGCACGGGCTCATCTGGGGCCCGGTGCGCGGGCTGCACGAAGTCGTCGCTGATCCTCAGGCAGAAGCGATGGGCCTGTTTCCGGCGATCACCCATCCCGAAGCGGGTGAGTATCGCACGGTGCGCTCGCCGATCCGGTTGCGTGGCGTCGATACCGCCCCGAGGGCCCCGGCACCGTCGCTCGGCGAGCACAGCCGCTCGGTGCTTGCCGATGCCGGATTGGCGCTGGACGAGATCAATGCGCTGATCGCTGACGGCTCGGTCGGCGACCGGGCTCCCCGATGAGCAAGGAGTTGCCGCCAACACGTGCGTTGGTGACTTGCAGCACACAGCGCTTGGTTGCAGAGTGCAAGGACATGTCGGCAAGACTGTCAGGATGACGTTTCGAGGGCCTGCCACCGACCTTGACCGGGACGAACTGCTTCGCAGGTACGCCGCGGAACGCGACAAGCGCATCCGGGACGACGGGAACGACCAGTACGTCGAACCGGTCGGCAAGTTCGCACACTTCCTCGACGACCCATACGCCGAACCCGAGGCTCGCGAACCCCTGACCGACGAAGTCGACGTTGCGTTCAT
Source organism: uncultured Ilumatobacter sp. (assembly GCA_905480335.1). Classification (GTDB taxonomy): domain Bacteria; phylum Actinomycetota; class Acidimicrobiia; order Acidimicrobiales; family Ilumatobacteraceae; genus Ilumatobacter_A. The sequence goes on from CAJQPY010000031.1 coordinate 54,235, forward strand.
CGGCGGCGGCTTCGCCGGTTTGGTCACCGGGGCCAAGCTGAAGCAGGCCGGGATCACCAATGTCCGCATCATCGAAAAGGGTGGGGACTTCGGTGGGACGTGGTACTGGAACCGGTACCCCGGTGCACAGTGCGACACGGCGGCGTTCATCTACCTCCCGTTGCTCGAAGAGACCGGTCACATGCCGAGCGAGAAGTACACCCACGCGCCGGAGATCGCCGAGCACTGCCGGCGGATCGGGGAGCACTTCGACCTCTACGACAATGCGGTCTTTTCGACTGAGGTCACGGGCGTCGAGTGGAACGACGATGCATGTCGCTGGACGATCCACACCAATCGTGGTGACGCGATGCGTGCGAAGTATCTCGCAATGGGCACCGGTCCACTCCATCGACCGAAGCTGCCCGGCATCCCGGGACTCGAACGCTTTGAGGGACACAGCTTCCACACCAGCCGTTGGGACTACGACTACACCGGCGGTGATCCGTCGGGATCGCCGATGACTGCGCTGGGCGACAAGCGGGTCGGGATCATCGGCACCGGTGCGACGGCTGTGCAGTGTGTGCCGCACCTCGCCCGTGCTGCAGGAGAGCTGTACGTCTTCCAACGCACGCCCTCATCGATCGATGTCCGCAACAACCGTCCGATCGACCCAGAGTGGTTCGCTACGCTTGAGCCGGGCTGGCAGAAGCGATGGATGGAGAACTTCACCACGCTGCAGACTGGTGGTTTTACCGACGAGGACCTCGTGATGGACGGCTGGACCGATATCTCTCTACGGATCCGCGACAAGCTGCTGTCGGCACCCAAACCGGACCTGTCGCCCGAGGGGATGTTGAGGGCGTACCACGACAGCGACGACGAGAAAATGAGTGAAATCCGCGCCCGAGTCGACGCCACAATCTCGGATCCGGAGACCGCCGAGGCGCTCAAGCCGTGGTACCGCCAGCTCTGTAAGCGACCATGCTTCCACGATCAGTATCTTGATGCGTTCAACGAGACAAACACGCACCTCGTTCACACCGACGGTCGCGGAGTTGAGGAGATCACAGAGTCAGGCGTGATCGTCGACGGCATCGAATATGAACTCGATTGCATCATCTACGCCTCTGGTTTCGAGGTCGGCACCGAGTTCTCCCGTCGATGGGGATACGACGTGTGCGGGCGCAACGGCGAGATGTTGTCGGAGCATTGGGACGACGGCATGACGAGCCTGCACGGAATTCACGTCCACGGCTTTCCCAACATGTTCATCGTCAGCCCCACCCAGGGAGCGAATCTTATTTCCAACGTCCCGCACAATCTGACCGAGGCAGGTGAGACGATTGCAACGGTGATTGCTCACGCCAATGACGTCGGCGCAGAACAGATCGAAGTAACCGCAACGGCGGAAGCGGCGTGGGTGGCGAAACTTGAGTCCGGCGGGCGCACGTTCGGCGGTGACCCGACCTGCACGCCTGGCTATTACAACAACGAGGGTAAGGGAGCAGACGAGAAGGCAACCCGAAACTCGCTCGGCTACCCAGAGGGTCCCGTCGCATACTTCGAACACATCGACCGTTGGCGTGCCGCAGGCACCTTCGATGGCCTGGTTTTTCGCTGAGTCCGATACGGGTCGGTGTCGTCCCCGGACTGGCATGATGCTGCAGTGCTGAGCGCAGCGCCTGCCACCCAACTCCTGCCGTGCCCGGCGAATGGTCGAATGTACTCGATCAACGGCACCGTCCGGCTTGGAAATGTCGACCGCAATGGCCGGATGCGCTTGGATGCAGTCGCTCGCTTCATGCAGGATGTTGCGACCGATGACGCCTCTGCCGTCGGCTTGGACCGTGCGTACGGATGGTTGGTTCGGCGCACGCTGATTGAGGTGGTTCAGCCGGCGCGGTTGGGAGAGGAGATCGAAGTGTCGACGTGGTGCACAGGAATCGGCCGCTCTTGGGCCGAGCGCCGCACCCGTATTGTCGGTGAGGGCGGAGCCTCGATCGATGCGGTCAGTCTCTGGGTGCAGGTCGACGTACGAACTGGGCGGCCCGCCAGGGTGGCTGCCGACTTTCTTGATGCCTATTCGACAACTGCCGCCGGTCGTACGGTGTCGGCCCGCCTGTCGCTTCCCGGCGCCGACATCGGTGACGCAACAACGCCGTGGGCGGTCCGTCGCACCGACCTTGACCCCTTCGGGCATGTCAACAACGCGGCGACGTGGGCGTTTCTCGAAGAGGCCGGAGAAATCGATGCCTCCGAACGCATTGGCTGCGCAGAAATGGAGTACCTCCAATCCGTCGAACACGATGACACCAGCCTGGAACTTGTCACCCACGTCGACAACGGCACTACTACGGCTTGGCTGGTCGACTGTGGGCTAGTGCGAGCGGTGGGGCGTTGGACACCAGCGGTCGACTGAGGATCAGCGCAGAATGATTTGTGGGGAGCCGGCGGAGGTAACCCCAATCCTCGACGCCGAGTGTCCGGTCGCATGCAACTCGCTCAGGACGGCGTCGGTCGCGTCCGAGTCGACACCGAAGATCAACCCGCCCGAAGTCTGTGCATCGGCGACCAGCAGTTGGTTCAGCTCGTCGTGGTTGCCCGCATCGAGAATGTCGGCGCCCCACGCAAGGTTCCGCCGACTCCCCCCGGGCATGATCCCGGCCGCAGCATGAGTGATGGTCCCATCGAGGAATGGAATCGACCCGAAGTCGAGTTCGCACCGCACGCCTGACTCGACCGCCATGCGCCCGAGATGGCCAAGCAGTCCGAACCCCGTCACGTCAGTGCAACCGGTCACCCCAGAATCGACAGCGAGTCGAGCAGCGGTGTCGTTGAGGCGGGTCATCGAAGTGACTGCAGCATCGGTTTCGGATTCGCTTGCAACACCGGCTTTGATGGCCGTGGTCAACACCCCGATACCGAGAGGCTTGGTGAGGATTAAGTCCTGACCGATCCGTAGCCCAGCATTCGTGAGGATCCGATTCGGGTCGACTTCGCCAGTTACCGACAAGCCATATTTTGGCTCGGGATCGTCGATCGTATGTCCACCGACGATCGCGAACCCGGCAGCACTTGCGATGTCCTGGCCGCCGGCCAAGACATCGCCGAGCAGCGTGGTCGGGAGTTCGTCGGTGTTCCAGCAGACGAGATTAAGGGCGAACAAAGGACGTCCGCCCATCGCATAGACGTCGGACACGCTGTTTGCTGCAGCAACACGACCCCACATTCGGGCGTCATCGACGACCGGCGTGACGAAGTCGGCTGTCGAGACCAGCGCCCGATGCGCGTCAAGTTGCCACACAGCGGCGTCGTCGCCAGTGTCGGTGCCCACCACAAGCTCAGGGTGGTGGTCGGTCTGCAAATGGCGCACGACGTGCGCCAGCTCGCCCGGGGCGAGCTTGCAGCCTCAACCGGCTCCGTGGCTGAACTGTGTGAGGCGAATCCGATCGCGTTCACTCATATGAGCACCCTAGCGACGGGTCGCCCGGGGCAGAACGCGTCGAGTCGTTGCGTGGCTTTAGGCGCCAAAGAACTCGTGGGCCATGGTGCGTAGGTAGGCAAGGAAAGTGGTGCTGGAGAGAAATGCACCGGTTACTCGCTCGACAAGCTCGTCAACTGGAAGGGGGCGTCCATGCTGGTGCACGTTCGAGCGCAGTTATTTCATCAGCGGCTCAAAGTCACCTGTAGTCAGGTGGCGCAGACGTCACCGCCAAATCGCACGAACCACCGATCTCTCGATCGTCTACTCTAAGTCGAGGCCTGCGCATCTCGGCCAGTCTTTCCCGTCACGAATGGAGTACATCGAACATGGCTAGTTGGCAGTCCGACAACCCACATCTGAGGGGGGCTTTCGCACCAGTTTCGGAGGAAGTTGAAGAAGCCGACCTTGAGGTGATTGCCGGCCAAATCCCGCCTGAACTCTGCGGCGCGTACATGCGAAATGGGCCGAATCCCCAATTCGCGCCGATTTCTTACACCTATCCATTGGAAGGTGACGGAATGGTTCATGCGGTGTACTTCAGCGAAGGACGAGCGCGCTACAAGAATCGGTACGTCCGCACGCGAGCTTTTGAAATTGAGCGTGCAGCGGGGCGTGCCGTTTTCGGCGGAATCATGTCGCCGGTCCCAATCGATCCGAAGCTATTAAGCCCGTCTGACGACCCCGAGAACCTCTTCAAAGAGGGCGCTTTCATCGGTCTCGTTCACCACGACCAGCGCCTCTTTGCCCTTGGTGAGGTGGAGCCGGCGTACGAGATGACGATGGAACTGGAGACCGTTGGGAAATGGACCGCAGGCACAACGGAGCCCGTTCAAGTTGGCGCGCATACACGTTTACACCCTGGGTCACAGGAGTTGTTTGCCCTCGCCTATGACCTTGTTTCTCCGCAGGTCTCAGTTCATTGCATCGATGCAAACGCAAACCTCAAGCGAACTTTCCAGGTCACTCTCCCGGCTCCATCGATGATCCACGATTTTGTTCTCACGAATCAATACCTAGTCCTTGTAATCGGCCCGGCAGTGTGGGATTTCCAGGCTGCGATGCAAGGCGGAGAGATGCTCCAGTGGCGTCCTGAGTTGGGAACGCATATCGGTGTTGTCCCGCTCGACGGGGGACCGGAGACGTGGATCGAAGCCGATCCATTCTTTGTGTTCCATTTTGCCAACGGCTTCGAGCGCGGTAGCAAGATAATTGTCGACTTCGTTGAGCATGAAAGACTCAACGTAGGCACGGCGCTGGAACCACATCAGCCACCGCACTTACAGCGGATGATGATAGATCCCCAGGCTCGCACCGTTGCTCGGGAAAGGCTAGTCGACGATGCGGTCGAATTTCCGCGGATTAACGACCATTTTGTTGGTCGGGAAAATCGGTTTATTTACGTTCCGACCCTCACCGATACGTTGTTGGCAGAGACGCCTCCTTCCGCCAGTTTCAACTGTCTAATACGAGTTGACACCGAAACGGGGACACATCTGCGTCACGACTTCGGGAATCGGTTTGCTGGTGAGGCTGTGTTCATCGGGCGCGAAAGCGGCGAAGATGAGGGATATCTCGCGACCTTCCTTGACGACCAGGAAGCCGGAACCACAGATCTGGCTCTCCTAGATGCGGCAGACATTGAGGCCGATCCTGTAGCTCTCATCCGAATGCCGCAACGCGTGCCGCAGGGGCTACACGGCATTTGGGTACCTGACAGCAAGTAACGGCTAGACGTGGTGCATCCGCATTTCTAAAAAAGTTGCAGTCATTTTGTCACGTTCGCTTTCCAGCTCCAGCACCTTCCGATCGTGTGCATCACGAGCACGGCCGTTTTGATTTCGGTTGCACCCGAAGCCTCAGTCAGATCAATTAGGCCCCGCTCCTTAAACCAATTGCGCATCTCATTCTTCGTGCTTGTAGCACCTACCCTTGTTTCTCAGCGACATTCTATCTCGCAGAAAGGACGACGATCCTTGCGACGAAATCTGGAAGGGACCCAACCATGGCAAGCACGAAACGATCGACAGCGATTATTCAGCGCAGCACCTCATTGGTGGTACGAGTCCGGCGTCTGCGACCATCAGATCCATCACCTAGATGTGAGCGCCTCCGACGCCAACTGAGAAGTTTCAAGCGCTGTGGGTCTGAGAGTGGCCGCCTAATTAGTAAGAACGACTATGTTGCAAGGTGCGATGTTAGTGATCGCATCAAAGTCGCCGCACGTTCAGATCCAGCAGCAGAACCGCAAACGTTTTTCGATGGCGGGTCGAGGACGCGTCAAAAAAGCGTAGACATATTCCTAGCCCGCTATCTCAGGGCTGCTCGGAAGCGTAGCGAGGCGCACGCTAAGCAACCGCAGGGCCCTTTGTGTGTTGGTTTTCGCCTCTGCTGGGAGCATTTGGCACTTGACCCGGATTACCCGATCGCCCCCTCCGCTACATTTGCGGACGAGGTTGGCGACGCGTTGTTCCGTCGGGCTCGTAACCCTCGATTCACTGCGGTTGTGACTGCACTGCCCGGGCCATGAGCACCGATTTGGTTGAGTCGACGATCACTCCCGGCGTTGCTTCCATTGGATTCGTCGGGTTGGGCAACGTCGGTGGAAAGCTGGCAGGTTCCGTTGTCCGCAATGGGTTCGACCTCGTTGTCCACGACCTCGACGGGACGCTTGTCGATGGGTTCGTAGCTGCGGGCGCTGGTGCGGCTGGCACGCCGCGTAATCTGGCCGGACGGTGTGACGTGGTCATCACCTGTCTTCCCAGCCCAGCCGCGTCATCGGCGGTCGTCGAGGGTCCTGATGGCCTCCTCGCCGGTTGGGGCGAGGGGAAGATCTGGCTGGAAATGTCAACCACCGACGAAACGGAGATAACCCGGTTGGGCGAGCTCGTTGTCGCAGCCGGTGGCGAGCCGGTCGACTGCCCAGTGTCGGGAGGGTGCCATCGCGCCGCCACTGGAAATATCTCGATCTTTGCCGGCTGTGAGCGTTCGACATTCGAACGCGTGCTGCCGCTCTTGTCTGTGCTCGGACGTCGGGTGCTCCATACGGGCCCGCTGGGCACAGCATCGGTGCTGAAGGTGGCAACCAACTATCTCGCAACTGCGAACCTGATCACGCTCGCCGAGGCACTCACTACGATGGCCGCCGCCGGCGTTGACTTGGGCACGACCTACGAGGCTTTCCGGATTTCAAGCGGAAATTCTTTTGTCCACGAGACTGAAAGTCAGGTGATTCTTAACGGGTCGCGCGACATCAGCTTCACGATGGATCTGGTGTTGAAAGACATCGGGCTCTTTCAGTCGATCGCCGATCGCGTCGGCGTCCCGCTAGAGATGAACCCGGTGATGATCGACATCTTTCGTGACGCCGCAAAGCGATACGGCCTCCGTGAATGGTCACCGAATGTGATCCGTCGGTTAGAGGACGCAACCGGTGTCTCGGTGCGTGCCTCAGGGTTCCCGTCCGTTCTTGTCGATGACGAAGCCGAGGCGGCGGGTGCCGAGGTGATCGTTCGCACCGATTCATGAGGATTAGCAGCGCCGAAGACGAGTTCATTGTGGGCTGAGACTGATCGCTCGATTAGCAGCATCATTCAGGGTTCGTCGCTTGTCCGAGCCCGGCTGGCTCGACGAGCCACTCCGACGGCTCCTGCCCTACTTCGCCGATCACAGGCAGTTGTACCTTTCTTGCTTTTGTCGACCGAATGTGACATCCGGTGTGCAGCCACGAGAGTCGCTGATGGCCTCATCCGCGTCATCCCATCCGAGTCGTCGAGATTCCCCCGTCAACCGGGATGGTTGCACCTGTCGTGAACGCTCCGGCTCGGCTAGCAAGGAAGATCACGGTGCCGGCAATGTCCTCGGTCGTGCCGATCCGCTGGCGCGGGACCTGGTTGATGACCATGGCCCGCCTGTCGTCGGCTTCAAGCATGTACTCCATCATCTTCGACTCGAACGGCCCGGGGGCGATTGTATTCACCGTAATGTGGCGCCCTGCGACGTGCGCGCCGAGGTGGCGGGCGAGCATATGGATACCCGCCTTCGCCGCCGAATAGCTGTAGTTGTCGCCGGTCGGGACTCGAATTCCGTCGATCGATCCGATCATGACGACTCGCGCTGGGTCGTCAGCCGTCGCCTCCGCCTCAAGTTCAGGAAGCAGCGCCTGGGTCAGCATGAACGGAGCCTTAATGTTGATGTCCATCACCTTGTCGAAGCCGGCACCGGGGAATTCGCCGAGCGGAGCACCCCAGGCGGCTCCGGCATTGTTGATGAGAATGTCAACGTGATTGGTGTGCTCCCGTAGCGACGTCACAAATGCCTCGACACCTGCATCGTCCGAGAGATCGGCAGGAATCGACACGCACGACGCAGAGTCGGAGAGGGCGTCAAGTTCTGCGGCGGCGGCATCACAGGCAGCCGCCTTGCGAGCGGTGATGTAGGTCGTCACATCGTTTGTGATCAGGCCTGCAGCGATCATGAATCCGATGCCGCGTGACCCACCAGTCACGACAGCTACCTTGCCGGACAGCCCGAACAGGCTGCTGACGTGAAGATCTGATGTCCCGGTCGAGCGGTAGATGGGTGAATGCAATTCATCGGTCATCCCGAGGTGTGTACCCGCTCGGCGGGCGCGTCCCCGAATCGTGGGCGAATCGGGCATGCTTGTCAAATGGAACGGCATCTTGATGACGGCGATCGCGCCACGACAACGCTCGAGGTGCGACGTGATGCAATCGGTGAAGCGCGAGTCACCGTCGAGCCGTCCGTCCCTGGCGGCCTCGAACCAGGACAGGTGCGTCTCCGCATCGACCGTTTCGCGCTCACCGCAAACAACATCACGTACGCCGTGTTTGGCGACACGCTCGGATACTGGGACTTTTTTCCGACCGGTGACCCGTCGTTTGGCCGAGTCCCAGCGATGGGGTGGGCAACGGTGATCGAGTCCCGCGCCGATGCGATCTCGCTAGGCCGCCGCTACTACGGGTGGTATCCGATGTCGTCGCACGTTGTCTTCACCCCGATCTGCACAAAGGACGGATTTCGCGACGGCGGAACCCACCGGCAGGCTCACGCCTCCGTTTACCGTGCCTATGTCGCTACCGACGCTGACCCGATGTACCCCAAGGCCAACTATGGGACACACGATCTTGCCGACGGAGAGGACCGTCACGCGTTGCTCCGAGGTCTGTTCTTGACTGGGTACCTCGCTGAAGAGTTCTTTGCCGACGGGGGCGGCTCGGGATCGAGATACTTCGGCGCCGCTCGCGTGATCGTGCTGTGTGCGTCGTCGAAGACTGCGATTGGTTTCGCTCAGAGCGCCCATTTCCGCGGCGGTATCGAAGTCGTCGGTGTGACGTCACCGGGCAACGTCGAGATGGTCGAGAAGCTTGGCTGCTACGACCGAGTCGTTACCTATAACGCGATCGATACGGTTCCAACAGCCGGAGGTGCGGTGTCGATCGATATGGCGGGTGCCCCGGGGCCACTGCATGCTGTGCACAAGCGATTCGGGGACGACCTTGCGTATTCGATGACGGTCGGTCAAAGTCACCACGATGCGGCGCCATCGACCGATACAGCGCTTCTAGGCCCTACTCCGCAGATGTTCTTCGCGCCGAGCGAAGTCAGACGTCGTCAGGAGGAGTGGGGACGTGCCGACTACACGCATCGCTGCGCTGCGGCCATCCGCGAATTTGTCGACGGTAGCCGCTCCTGGATGAGCGTCGAACACCGCATCGGCGCCGACGCTGTAAAAGCGGCATGGGTCGACATGCACGCAGGCGTGATCGATCCGAGCCTCGGGACGATCGCAGTTGTCGACGCGATGCCGGTTTCGTCATGAGTGCCGCACACAGCCTGCTCGACGAGCTTCCCGTTGCGTCCGCACGCCGCCTCGCCATTCGGGTGACGCCCGACGCGCTCCGTCGTATTCGCGGCCGCCACCCCTGGGTCTATGACCGCTCCATCGAGTCGGTCAACCATGAAGACGGTGCTCCGGGCGATTTGGGTATCGTTTTTGACCGCAATCGTAAGTTTGCTGCGATCGGGCTCTGGGATCCGAATTCGCCGATCCGACTGCGAATGATCCACGTCGGAGATCCCACCACCGTTGACGCAGCGTGGTTTGCTGACCGGATCGCGGCCTCAGTGGCCCGACGACAGGTGATCTTCGATCGACACGTGGGTAGCGGCCGAGCGGCGCACGGCCCCGGCTATCGCGCCGTAAACGGCGAAAACGACGGCCTCCCGGCGTTGGTAGTGGACTGTTACGACCATGTCGGCGTGATCAAGCTCTACAGCGAGATTTGGTATCCCCATCTACGTGCGGTGGTCGACGGTGTGTTGGCGGCAACCGGAGTCGACACAATCGTCCTGCGGCTTGCACGCAATTTGCAGAACATCGACAGTCACGGCCTTGACGACGGAGACGTGATCTTCGGCGTGATCCCCGAGGGATCCGTTCTGTTCAGTGAAGGCAACCTCACCTTCGAGGCCGATGTTCGGACCGGCCAGAAGACCGGACACTTTCTCGATCAACGACTAAACCGGCTTGCAGTTGGCAAGCTCGCCGGCGGAAAACAAATGCTTGACGTGTTCGCATCGACAGGTGGGTTCACGGTCCACGCTGCGGCTGGGGGAGCGACATCGGTCCACGCCGTCGACGCGTCCGAGCCCACGCTAGATGTGTTGCGGCGCAACCTCGATCACAATGTCGACGCTCCGGCGGTGGCTGCGTGCACGGTGACCACGGAGGTCGGCGACGCCTTCGACGCTATGGGCGCTCTCGGGCGGGCGGGTCGAAGATTTGATCTCGTCGTGGTTGACCCGCCGTCGTTTGCCCAAAAGGCGGCGACGATCGGGCGCGCTCGTGCCGCATATGCCAAGTTGACCAAGCTTGCGATCGGGCTGGTCGAGGATGGCGGGATCCTGGTCCAGGCTTCGTGCTCAAGCAGAGTCACGCCAGCGGATTTTTTCGACACGGTCACCGAGGCTGCTGAAGAGCATGGTGCGACGTTCACCGAGCTGCGTCGCACCGGCCACGACGTTGACCATCCGGTCAACTTTGACGAAGGTGAGTACTTGAAGGCGGGGTTCTGGCGGGTTGAGCGAGGCGTCCATCAACGGAGAAAGCGCTGACGGCCTCAACCGCAGAACCGTCTAAAATCATCACCCATGGCTCAGGCAATCGCGAATGGCATCACGATCGAGTACGAGCAGCACGGACACGGCGAACCGCTACTGCTAATTATGGGACTCGGTGGACAGCTCACGGATTGGCCCGAGGGTTTCGTCGACGAGCTCGTAAGTGTCGGCTTCCAGGTCACGGTCTACGACAATCGCGACGTCGGTCTCAGCACCGAATTCGACTGGGAGCCGCCGAAGCAAGTACGAGCGGTGCTCGGATCGCTCATTAAACGGCCGCTGAATGCCGGCTACACGATTCCTGATATGGCCGCCGATGCTGACGGGCTACTCGAAGCACTCGGTATCGAGTCGGCGCACGTTGTCGGGATGTCGATGGGCGGAATGATCGCTCAGCAACTCGCAATCGACCACCCGTCAAGGGTTCGTTCCCTGACGTCGGTCATGTCGAATCCGGGCGATGGAAAGTCGGGTCGCATCGCCGCAAAAGTGATGGTGAAGATGGCGCGGATGCCCGAGCCGACCCTCGAGAATGCCGTCGATCGGTCGGTCGCAAGTTTCCAACTCTGGAGCAGTCCCCACTTCGACCCGGAGAAACACCGTGCTCGATCGGAGCGCAGCATCCTGCGGAGCTTCCGGCCAGTCGGCACGGCACGCCAGACCACGGCGATCATGGCGAGTCCCGATCGAACCGCCGGACTTGGCGCCGTGCAGGTCTCCACGCTTGTGATTCACGGGATGGTCGACACGCTCGTCAAGCCGAGCGGAGGGATCGCCACGGCCGCTGCGGTACCGGGGGCTCGGCTTTTGATGTTCCCGGACATGGGGCACGACCTTCCCGAGTCACGATGGGTTGAGATGGTTGAGGCGATCCAGCAAAACGCATCCCGCGCGGAGGCTGCGGGGCAGACCTCGTAATTCGGCGGGGAGTAGCGACGTTGTCGGTCCTCCAAACAGACGCAGGATTAGTCGGGGAGAACGTGTCCAATTGGGGAAGAACGCCGAACGTACCCGAGGATTGGGGTGGCGCGAACAACGGCGTCGACGCCCTGCGGGGTGGCGGTGCGCTCGTTCGCACGCCATGCGGTGATCGTGTCCGAAGACCCATCATCGACAGCGACGAAAAGGCTGTACCGGTCGCCTTCGACGCGTTTGACCAGTGCGCGTGGAAGTGGCGTGACCTCGGCGGGGCGACGGGCACGAACGATCACGCCTGTCCGTTCGACAGCGTTGAACATGTCTGCTGCGCCCGCAAGTGCAGCCCAGAGCCCGACTAAAATTGGAATGAACGATAAGAAGACGGTCCCAGTCGCAATGGCGCTGATCAGCCAGTCCTGCTGCTCAAAGCGGTCGTAAATCGACCCCCAGGCATCACCGCGGGCGGCGTCGGAGAAGAAGCGTTTCGCCCGTAGGCCGATGAAAGTTGCGACCAGTCCGCCGATCAACGCGAACAGCGGGTTGACGCCGTAAATCGGACGCCACGGGTACTTGACGCGTACGAGTCGGCCCGCACCGCCGACAGCACTCCAAGCGCGGAAATGATCTTCGCGGGCGAGCGGAAGTTCGATTCGGGCGCCATCGGCGAGACACATCGCCGTGGCATAGGCCAAACGGCGGTCGCCGACCTCAAGTGAACTCGGTGCCATCGGTGCAAAGCCACCCGCCACGAGACGTCGGCGAACTGAAAGCCACCGTCCGGCCGCAGCAACACCGGATTCGGTGTGGGTGATGTCGTTGCTGGTCGCGTGACGCACTATGCGAAACAACAAAAGTATCAATGCAGCCAACGTCGCAATCGCAACCAAGCGACGCTCAACCGAGTCGATAACAGCCACCGACGTTCCGTCGTCACGTGAAGCAAACCACGCGAGGAGACCAAGGAACGCAGCGATAGCCGGTGCAGCAAGGAGGAGTGGCGTCCATCGGCGCTTCACGAGGCCACTTCGGCGGGCCTCGGCGTAGACCAGGTTTCGAAATCGTCGCCACCACGCTCCACGAATGTCAACCGCCAGATGTCGAGCTGGAATCGCGTGATCGGTGGTGAAGCGAGCGAGGATGTGCTGAAGAACGAGCCGCTCGTGGGGGAGCAGAGCATCACCGTCGTACGCCTCTGACGATGGCCGGATTCGGCTGGTCTCATCATCAGTCAGGGGTGGAAGAATCCGGAGCCATCCGCGTGTAGCCAGATCGATGACAGTGGCACGCATTCCGGCTGCAGTCAGCGTCGCGTCGTTTGTGAGAACGTTGACGACAGCCGGCGAATCCTTGCGCAATGCGCCCGAACTTCCGATCGACTCGATGCGTTGCGGGGCGGCGTGCCGCTCGGCCCATGAGAGAGCGACGTGCCCTGCGCTTACGAGCAGCACAGCGAAGCCAAGTAGCACTCCACCCGGCGTGGGTGCAAAGAAGTCGGTCACGTGCATGTCCAAATCGAACATCGGGCTGGTTCCGTCACGGGAGACATCATGGCATCAGGTGTCCTGGCTCCGCAGCCAGACCGTCCGCTGGGGGAACGGAATTTCGATGCCAGCGGCGTCGAACGCCAACTTCATGGCCTCGCGCAACTCGCGTTGTAGGCCCCATTGCGTCCCGGGGGCCGTAGTGACGGTCATTCGGAGTGTGATCCCGTCGGCTGCGAGCGTCTCGACGCCAAGTACCTGGGGCGCATCAAGAATATCGTCGCGCAGGTAGTCGCGAGCGCAGACCTCGTCGGCGGTCTGCTGCATGACGTCACGGACCGCCGAGAGGTCGGCGTCATATGCGACGTCGATGTCGATGAGTGCTGTCGACCAGTGCTGGGACTGGTTGCCAACTCGCTCCACCTGGCCATTGGGGACGTGCCAGACGGTTCCGTCGATGCCGCGTAGCACCGTGGTCCGTAAGCCAACCTCTTCAACGATGCCGGTCGCCTCCCCGAGATCGACGATATCGCCGATGCCGTACTGATCTTCTAGCAGCATGAAAAGTCCGCTGATGCAGTCCTTCACCAACGCCTGGGCACCGAAACCGAGTGCGACGCCTGCGATCCCTGCGCCAGCGATCAGCGGCGCCAGGTCGACGCCAAGTTCGCCCAGAATTAGCATGACTGCAACCGACCAGATCAGCACAGTTGTAGTGCTGCGCAGGACCTCGCTGATCGATGCGGCTCGCGCCTCTCGACGAAGGTGCAGACGTTCTTCACGCTCCCGGTCCTCGGCGGTGTCGAGACTTACAACAGTGTCCAGCCCGGGGACCAGAATTCGGCGGGTCGAGCGTCCGTGCGTGATGACGACCCGTTTCACCGTCCGGTCGATGCCGCGGCGCGCCACGCGGACGAGGATCCATGTGATTGTGAAGACGAGCAAAATTGTCAGCGGTCGGTCAATCAGCCAATCAGCGATGCTGGCGAGCGTGCTGTTGTTTGTCGCCTCGAACACTTGCCGGCAGACGAAGCTTGGGTCGTCGCCACAAGCGTCCGTCAGGGCGACATCGTCCGGGTCGACCGAATCAAACACCCGCCCGATGGAGAACAAGTTGGCGAATTTATTCACCTCTCGACAGTACCGATCAAGTTCGTTGCTGCGGTGGACAGGTAACCCTGTCGGTGACCGAGCGGTTCATGCTTAGAACCGGCGAACTGTCCACCGGTAGCTTGTGATCCAACCGATCGCAGATAAGGCCGCCGAAACTCCCCCCACGACGAAATGATGGTCAATGTCCACCGAGAGCACCGAAGGATTCAAACCAGTGGAGGCAACCCATATTCGGTTGGGGGTAGTTGGTGCCGGTTATGTCGGCCTGACCACCGGTGCGTGCTTCGCCCATCTCGGTCACCACGTAGTGTGTGGCGACATCGACCAGCGTAAGGTCAATATGCTCAACGGTGGGCGAATTCCGATCGTCGAGAAAGGCCTCGAACGGCTCGTCAACGAAAACCGCGCATTGGGCCGTATCGAGTTCGTCCTTGGCTCGGCGGCAGCTGCAGTTGAGGCCGACATCGTGTTTCTGTGCGTTCCGACGCCGCAGGATGAAGACGGGAGTGCCGATCTGTCGTATCTCCAGCAGGCGGCCCGTGAAATTGCGCCGGTACTGAAGCCAGGTGCGGTCGTGGTCAACAAGTCCACGGTGCCGGTCGGCTCGACTATTGCTGTTGAGAATGTTCTCCAGCGCAATGACGTATTTGTCGTGTCGAACCCCGAGTTCCTGCGTGAAGGCACCGCCGTAAGCGACTTTCTCAAGCCGGATCGGGTGGTGGTCGGCGCAGCGAATCGTGCTGCGGCTGAGCAGGTTGCGGCCCTTTATGCGAGCATTGACACAGCGATCATCGTCACCGACCCGGTATCGGCCGAGACGATTAAGTACGCCGCCAACGGTTTCCTTGCGATGAAAATCAGCTTTGTCAATGCCGTAGCGGCTATGTGCGAGCATGTCGGTGCCGATGTTGGAGCGGTCGTCGACGGAATCGGCTCCGACACCCGGATCGGAATGCGATTCCTCAACCCAGGTCCCGGATGGGGCGGCTCGTGCTTCCCCAAGGACAGTCGGGCGCTAGTCAAGATTGCCGACGATTATGGCTACGATTTTTCGATGATGCGTGGGGCGATCACGGTCAACGACGAGCAACGTCGCCGGATGGTCGAAAAGATCGCAAAGGCGGTGGGCCGACATCAGTCGGATCTGTCGGGTGTGACGGTGGGAGCGCTGGGGTTGACGTTCAAAGCCGGGACCGACGACCTCCGCGAATCACCGGCGATAGCCATTATCACCGAGCTACTCGAGCTCGGTGCCGGGGTTAGAGCGTTCGACCCGACCACTTCAGGTGAACTCTCGCCGCACCAGGAAACCCTCCTTGCCGGTGTGGAGTTGGTCTCGGAGCCGATGGAAATCGGCGACGGTGTCGACGTCGTATGCGTGTTCACTGAGTGGCCCGAATTCGCGCAGATCGATCTAGATTCGCTCGCGAAACGCGTTGGGAAGGGCACGACGATCGTTGACACCCGAAACCTGCTTGACCCCGATCAGGTGAAAAACGCAGGTCTCCGCTACGACGGCGTCGGTCGTCGCTGATGCGAATTGTCGTCGCCGGAGGAGCAGGGTTTCTCGGATCGCACCTCTGCGAC
>CAJQPY010000032.1 GCA_905480335.1 uncultured Ilumatobacter sp.
CTGGGAATTGGGCCCGGATCTCGAACGCCCGCGTGCCTGGCGCCTCCCGATGTCGACACAGAAGCGGGTCGGGCCGGGTTGGGTTGCGATCGGCGACGCTGCGGGTCTCGTGAATCCGATGAATGGCGAGGGAATCGACTACGGCTTGGAGTCGGGCATGCTCGCCGCCGAGCTCTTCGTCGAGGACCCAGCATCGGTGTCCGAGCGGTACGACACCGAGGTCGGCGAGCGTTTCGATGCGTTCCTGCGCACCGGACGACGCTTTTCGTTTCTCATCGGGCACCCGTGGATCCTCAAGACCGGGCTGCGGTTCTCGGTCAGCACCGAGTCAATCGCGAACATCACGCTCGCGGTGATGGGGAACCTCGTCGACAACGAGACCCCGGGCGCTGCCGGCAAGGTGATGTGGCTGGCTGACAAGGGGCTCGGCATCGCCGACCCGGTGCTCCGCAAGACACGCGCGGCCGCCTAATCAGTCGACGTCTTGGTGGCTGAGCCGCCAGCTGGCCAACGTCAGTGCGGCCAGACCGACGACCAAGGGAACGATGATCGCTGTCGCGGTCGAGAAGTCGGCTTCTGCGAGGTCGGCGCCGGTGCGATCGTCCAGGATCGAGCGGGTGTAGGTGCGGATCGCGAATTGGGCGACGCCGCGCCCACCCAGCGCAATGAACCCTTCCCAGATCAGGATGTATGCGAGGCCCCACACGATGTGGCGCTTGAGCCAAAGACCCAGCATTGTGAAGATCGACGTGTAGGCGACCAGACCGACGATGCCGGCGACCAAGGTTGCAATGGTGAGCCCATTGCCGACGCCGGTCAGCGCCGCTGCCGCCACGATGGCGGGCAGGACGATCGGCGTCGCCATCGTGAGCGACGCAAGGGCCGCACCGACGACGATCGGCCAACGATTCATCGGTCGCAGCCAGAGGTAGACGAGCGTCTTGTCGTCGCGAAGGTCTCCGATCGCACCCCCGGCAAACACGAGGCAAACCACCGGCAGGACGACTGCAAAGCCGAGGTTGGCGATGACCGCCGCCGCCTGGTCAACGGTGGCGGACTCGGAGGAGCCGACGGCAAACCCGGCAATGGTGGCGGTCATCGACAGCAGCAGCAGTGCGACGATGCGGCCGGTGCTGCGCATCTGCCCCAACACCAGTCGGTACGACACGGCGAGCCCATCGAACGCGCCGACGGGCGAACGGTCGACTCCCGCCGGATATGCGGACAGCGACGCGCTGGCGGTCTCGTCGATCATCGTCCCTCCACGAGGTAGCGGAACACGGACTCGAGGTCGTCGTCGAGCGAATGGACCTCGTCGAGACGCACTCCGAGATCGACCGCGATCGGCGCCAACTGTCGTCCGAGCGCGTCGACGTCGAGCGTCTCGACGACGACGTGCGAGTCGTGCAAGGTGAGCGAGCTCACCAGACCGTGCCCGACGAGCGCTGTTGCGAGGCGGCGCGGGTCGGAGGATCCGAGGCGAATGCGATGCGGACGGTCGTCCATCAACTCGCGTAAGTCGCGGTAGTCGCCGCGGGCGATCAGGCGGCCCTGTGCGACAACGAGGACGTTGGACCCGAGTCGGGCGACCTCGTCGAGCACATGGCTCGACACGAGCACACACCGTCCCTCATCGCCGAGGCGGTGGAACAGTGCGATCATGCGGCGGCGTTGCACCGGGTCGAGCCCGGTGAGCGGCTCGTCGAGGACCAGGATCTGCGGGTCGTTGACGAGCGCTGCAGCGACTTTGACCCGCTGCCGCATGCCCTTGGAGAACTGACCGACCGGCTTGAAGCCGACGTCGTGGAGATCCACCTGTTCGAGCGCCCAGCGGACGACACGGTCGATATCGACCGCGTCGACGCCCTGGGTACGAGCTGCGACCGCCACGAACTCGGTCGCCGTGAGATGGTCGAAGAGTGCGTCCTGTTGCGGAACGAGGCCGATCGATCCGCGGACGTCTCGGTCGCGGCGGGGGTCTTCCCCGAGCACGCGCAGTGTGCCGCGGGATGCCGGTGTGAGACCGCACAGCATGCGGAACAGCGTGGATTTGCCGGCACCGTTCGGACCCAGGAGCGCCGTGACGCCTTGGTCGATCGCAAAGCTCACCTCGCTGACCGCAACCACCGACCCGTAGAACTTCGACACACTATTGACCGCAATCATCCCGGTCA
Organism: uncultured Ilumatobacter sp.; assembly: GCA_905480335.1. Taxonomy (GTDB): domain Bacteria; phylum Actinomycetota; class Acidimicrobiia; order Acidimicrobiales; family Ilumatobacteraceae; genus Ilumatobacter_A. Next base: position 2,175 of record CAJQPY010000032.1, read on the forward strand.
ACAGTGGCGGCGACACGAACGGACCACCGCCCGTCGGAACCGGCGGAGGAGGAGGTGGGGGTGCTGATGCTGGCGGCGATGAGGGAATCGCTCCCGGTGGTGGTGGCGGTGGCGGCTGCGCCGCGGATGGCCGCGGTGCTCGCTGCTCGGGCGCTGGCGTGTCGTCGCTCATCGTGCCACCACCAGCCGGGAGTAGCGCCAGACGACCACGACGATCCCGCCGAGTGTCCAGCCAAGGTTGACCGCCACGACGCTGAGCGTCGACAACTCGGGGAAGTTGCCCGGCTCGCCGAAGATCCGGAACACGAGTTCGAAGGGCATCGAGAACACGTCGATCAGCCGCCAGTTCGGCGACAGTTCGGCACCCTCGACGAGAGCGGATGCGACGGCGGGCGAAGCGAGGGCGAGAAGCACGACGCCGATCGACGCGAAGGCTCGACGGTCGGTGAGGCTGGCCGCCGCCATCGAGACCGCGGTGAGTGCACCGCAGACCGCGAACGCGGACATGAAGATCCTCAGCAGCACGACCAACCAATCACCGGGACCGTCCGGACCGGCGTTCTCGAACGTGTAGCCGATCAACAAGAGCAGAGGTGGACCAAGGGTCACCAGCGCAAGCGTGAGCAGCACGGCGACCACCTTCGCAACGAGATACGTACTGCGTTTCAACGGCGTGGAGAGGTACATCGCGAGCATGCCGTTGCGCCGGTCGCCGACGAGGACCTCGGGCGCGACGAGCCCAGCGAAGAGCAGGATCGCTGCGGTGATGAAGCCGTAGTAGCCCGCATAGTCGGCGATCTCGTTGGGGTCGAGGATGTCGCCGACGATGACCGACAGCCCGACGAACGTAATCGCAGGAACGTAGGCGATGGCGATAGCCAGGACGGGAAAGATTTTATGCCGAGCCGGCCGGCCGAGGCCAAGGGTCGAGCGGATGCTCTGCCAGGAGACGCTGCGGATCGCCTGACCGACCCCGGCGCGGGGCCCGTCGTAGCGCTGGAATCCACGGTCGACGATCTGGGCACCAGAGGCCGCTGCAGGGGACGGTGGGGGGGGAGAGGACGGCGGCGGCGGCTGGTTCATGACGCCCCTTCCGGTTGACCGGAGGCCACGATGTCGCTCGTGAACACGTCGTCGAGTGTGCGACGCCGACGGCCGAGCGTTTTGACGCGTGCCCCCGCTGACGCCACCGCGCCGACCACGGCGTTGAAGAGTTCGTCGTCGGTGGCGCCCGAGACCGAGAGGGAGAAGTCGAGCCGCCGAACGACCACGCCGCGGTCGAGGAGTTGGCGTTCGACTGCGTCGATCGATCCCGGCAGGTCGGCGAGGTCGACCAGTTCAACTTCGACGCCACCCAGTGCACCGGCGAGCTCGGTCATCGAACCTTGCGCGACGAGGCGACCGGCATCGAGCGCCACCACGTGGTCGCAGATTCGTTCGACCTCCTCGAGCACATGCGACGAGAGCATCACGTCGATCCCGAACTTGCGATTGACGTCGACGATGATGCCCAGCATCTCGTCGCGCTGCACGGGATCGAGCCCATCGGTCGGCTCATCGAGCACGATCAGACTCGGGTCGGCGGCGATCGCCTGGGCGAGCTTGACCCGCTGGCGCTGACCGGTGGACATGGTGCCGAGGGCCCGAAAACGTTCTTCGCCGAGACCGACCAGGTACAGCGAGTCGCTGGCGCGTGACCGGGCTTCATCGTGAGGCAGGCCACGAACCTGGGCGAAGTGTCGAACGAAGTCGTAGGCCTGCATGTCGTCGGGGAGGACGTTGCGTTCGGGTCCGTAGCCGATCATGGCGCGCAGCCGGGGGCCATCGATCGATGGGTCGAGGCCCAGCACCCTGACCGTGCCCGACGTCGGCTGGAGCAGGCCGAGCACGAGCGAAATCAGCGTCGTCTTCCCGGCACCGTTCGCCCCGACGAGACCGGTGACCCCTGACGGCACGCGCACGTCGAGACCGTCAAGCGCCCGGGTGGAGGGGAACTCCATCACCAGGTCGGAGGTCTCGATGATCGCTGACATTTGAACAGCGTCGCACGGAACGTCGCTCGATGGATCAACCATCTGGCTCTTTCTTCTCCACCTCGGGGCGGACCGCACGACGCACTACCGTCGCCACATGGAAGTCACGCACCTGTCCGCCGACGCCACCACCGAAGAGATCCATCGAGTGCTCGCTGCCGAGGGCGCGCTCGTGATCGACGACCTCGCCTCGGTGGAGTTGATCGACCGGATCACGGCCGAGATGGCCGACCACGTCGAGGCGACGCCATTCGGCTCCGACGACTTCTCGGGTCGCTTCACGAGACGCACCGGCGGTTTAATCGCGCGATCCGAGACAGCTCGCGAACTGGTGCAACATCCGCTCGTGCTGGACGTCGCCGAGCGACTGATGCATCAAGCATCGAAGTTCCAGGTCCACCTCACCCAGATCATCTCGATCGGCCCTGATTCGCCAGGTCAGTCGATCCATCGTGACGAGTGGGCATTCGACTTCTTCCCGTTCCCGTCCGACGTGCACCCGCAGTGCAACACGATCTGGGCGATGACCGATTTCACCGCGGAGAACGGTGCGACACGCGTGATTCCGGGGAGCCAGGAGTGGCCCGTCGCACGCGACCACGACGTGCGCGAGACCGTGCCCGCCGAGATGTCCAAGGGCTCGTGCCTGCTCTACACGGGCAAGGTGTACCACGGCGGTGGTGCCAACAGATCCAACACAGTGCGGACCGGGCTGAACCTGACCTACTGCGTTGCCTGGCTTCGCCAGGAAGAGAACCAGTACCTTTCATGCCCGGCAGTGGTGGCCGAGACCCTGGACGACGGCTTGCTGAAGCTGATGGGCTATCAGATCGGTGCCTACGCGCTTGGTTACGTCGACGATGTGCGCGATCCCCTCCACGCATTGCGCGGTGCGACCGGTGCAATGGGTTTCGGCGGCGATCCAAACGTTCCCACCGACTGACCGCTGCCTCGCCCGCTCGTTCGCAGCGACGGGTGGCGCTGAGTCCACAGCTAGTCACTCGTTCAAATATAAATTGTCGTCGGTGACTTGGGACCGGCCGGGGGAAAGGACGGAGCATCACCGACGCGTGGTTGGAGTGAAGTTCGAACTCAACAAGCGGCAACCCGTGAAGGGTCCCACGAAACATCTCGACCTCAACGGTGCACTCAGCGAGCAGAGAGTGAAGTCGCGTTTTGTTGATCCGTCGGCCGCAGGTCGGGCGAGACGCCGTGCCGAATTGCTCGATGGGCAACGGCCGTTCGAGTTCAGTGCGTGCGCCTCCCGAGTGGCCTTGACGGTCGGCGTTCACCCGGGTTCCCAGATGCAGACCGACACGGAGTCGGTGGTCGCGAGATGCCCTTCCACACCCTGAGACCGAGACTTCTGGAATCGGGTCCCTCAGTAATCAGCAACTTGCATTCAGGCTTGATCGTGTTCGGGGAGAACACGGCGCGCAGCATCTGAGAGTCTGCTGTTGCGAGTTGCAAGATGTCATCCGCGACGAGTTTCGGTTCTTGCGCGACGAACCGAGAAAGACCACTGCCGGCACGGGCGCTCACCACGGTCTGGACGTCGCAGGCCACCGCCCGCGCACACATAACTTGCGGGTGCCTACCCGCTGGCACGCTGCACCACGATGCTGCCGACCGAGTAACCCGCGCCGAATGAGCAGATCACACCGCGGTCGCCACTCCGGAGGTCAGACCGGTGTTTGTGAAAGGCAATGACCGAACCGGCCGAGGAGGTGTTGGCGTATTCGTCGAGGATCACCGGCGCCTCGTCCCCGTCGGGGATCCGGCCGAGTACTCCCTTTGCGATCAGTTGATTCATCTTCAGATTCGCCTGGTGCAGCCAGAACCGACGAACGTCGGCGGCATCGACCCCCACCTCGGTCAAGTGCGCAGTGATGTGCTTGACCACAAGTGGGCAAACCTCCTTAAACACCGATTGCCCGTTCTGCCGGAAGACAACGTCGTGCGGATCACGCTCGCCGTCTTCGGATTCGTTCAGAAACCCGAAGTCGTTACGGATGTTGTTTGAAAACTGCGTCGCGAGCTTCGTGCCGAGGATTTCCCAACGTCCATTGTTGCCGCTCCCGTCGTTCAGAGCGTCGTCGGTACGCTCAAGGACGAGGGCGGTACAAGCGTCACCGAAGATGAAGTGGTGATCACGCAGCTCAAAGTTGTTGTGGCCCGACGTGATCTCGGGATTGACGACTACGACACAACTGGCGGTGCCGTTGCGGAGCGCATCGACAGCGTTTTGGATCGAGAACGTAGCCGACGAGCACGCCACGTTCATGTCAAATGCCCACCCACCGGCACCCAGAGCGTTCTGCACTTCAATAGCAACTGCCGGGTATGCCCGCTGCAGATTTGAGCACCCGACGATGACGGCGTCGACGTCGGACGACCGACGACCAGCCTGCACAAGGGCGTCGAGAATCGCCGGCATCGACATCTCGGCCTGCACGCCAAGTTCATCTTCGCTTCGCAACGGCAGAATCGGCCGCATCCGATCCGGGTCAAGGACCCCCGACTTCTCCATGACGTACCGTGATGCGATGCCTGACGCTTTCTCGATGAACGTCTCATCAGGGAGCTCACGAGCGCCGACGGTTCCGGCGGCGATGTCGACAGCATGATCAGCATTCCACTTCTCGACCGATACGGTCAGCGACGCAGCAAGCTCTGCATTCGTAATCGACGCTGGTGGCGTGAAGAGTCCGGAACCGGTGATCGACACACTGACAGACGGTGCTGAAGGCATGCCCCGACGCTACGGGAGGTCAGTTCGCGAGATGCATCCGGACGAGGGAGCGGATCTGATCAATTCCATCGCCCTTTGTGGAACTTGACCACACCACGTCTCCTGCATCGAGCATGCACCCCGCTGCCAAATCCTTCCGACGCGTCGCCCGCTTCGATGACTTCACCTTGTCGAGCTTTGTAGCGATCACCGTGTGGGGAACGCCGTTGAACCGCAACCAGTCAAACATCTGGACGTCGAGTTTCGTCGGGCCAATGGCACCATCGACGAGCACAAAGACCATGACTAATTCGTTGCGTTCAAGTAGGTAGCCCTCGATCATCGCTGGCCAGTCACTTTTGACCGATTTGGCTGCCTTTGCGAAGCCGTAGCCGGGCAGGTCGACAACTGTCCCAATCGGCTCCTCGGCGAGACGCCGTCCCCGATGGCTCGACACGGCCTCGTCGAGTCGGAAAAGATTAATCAGCTGAGTTCGCCCCGGTGTGTTTGACACGCGCGCTAGCTGTTTGCGGTTGGCCAGAGCATTGATCAGCGCAGACTTGCCGACGTTCGATCTTCCGACGAAGGCAACTTCAACCGGCGACTCCGGAAGGGTCTGCGCGCGTGTTGCGGATTCGACGAAAGTCAGTTGCAGCGGACTGCTCATCTGCACATCATCCAGCTTTCTCGGCGAAAAAGTGCATAACCGATACGAGATTGCGAGCGACGTCAATGCCGAGCATGACGAGAATCAACATCGGCGACGTCTGCTGCCGACCTCCCGTAGGTGAAGTCGAAGACGCTGCCGAACGTCTCCCGCACAAACAAGGTGATCAACATCGGACACACCATCACCTTTGCCGATCTCGCCACGACACAGCTTGCGGTTGTCGTCAATGGTTGCAGCGACATCGTGGGATGAGCGACTGAGCGACCCACTGAGCGTGCTGTGGAATTAGCTGTCGAGGTCGACACGGACGAGGACGAGAGAATCAATGCCAAAAGCGAAGACGGCACGTCCACTGCGACAAATGCCAACGGTAAGGTCACAACTGCCGAGGGCTCAAGCGAAGACGGCCACGCAACCTTCACATCCGAAGAGGGAAACCCCTCGCAACAGCCGTGCGATGTTTCCGAGCCCCAGGGGGTCAACGAGGTGTCTGGGATCTGCATCTCAAACGACCCAGACTTGATCGTGGTCGTGAACGGTACCGCCGTAACCGACGACAAGGATGTGTCCGAGAGCTACGCCGGCCGTCGTTCTGATACTGAATTAATTAAGGAGACAGACTTTGATCAGGGCGACAAGTTCTTCGGCAGCATCATCGTCAAACGACATCTACGGTAAACGTGGTGACGCAGTTAGAGAACAGCTCACCTGACGTGATCGCTATCGTCAGCCGACCTGATTGAACACGATCAAGCGGTCAACCAGAAACAAGCGAGGCGACCGCCCAGACAGCGGCCAGCAGGCCGACAAGCGCAAACATCAGTGACCGAGCAACCGGGGCCCGCTCGAGATGAGTGTCGTCAAGTTGTCTCTGTGGCGGTCTGACAACTGCTAACAGATTACCGACGAACAGCGCCCCGCCGAAGGCGAGCACAAGGAACGGCAGCAGGTCATCGCCGAGGAACACGTGCAAAGCGTACGGGCTCGCGGCTATTCGGGCCCATGTTCGGCGCATCGCTTCTAATTTTTGTTGCGATCACAACTATTTTAGCTAGTCTCCGTGTTGTGACCAACATCCTCCGTATCGATTCCTCCGCCCGAACCGCCGACTCGGTGAGCCGTGACCTCGCCTCCCGGCTGATCGAACGCTTCCCCGACGAAACCACCGTGCGTATTCGCGACCTTTCGCACGGGGTCCCACTGCTCGACGAGGAGACGCTCCTTGCGATGTCGACTCCGGCTGATCAACGCACGCCGGCACAGATCGACGCGCTCATTATTGCCGACGAATTTATCGACGAATTGGTCGCCGCCGACGCTGTCATAATCGGGCTCCCGATCTACAACTTTGGGCCGCCGGCTGCATTGAAGGCCTGGGCCGACCTCGTTGCGCGAGCCGGCACGACCTTCCGCTATACCGAAACCGGTCCCGAGGGCCTGATCAACGACAAGCCGGTCTACGTGATTGTCGCCTCCGGCGGTGTCCCTGTCGGCTCGCCGATGGACCTGTCGTCGACCTGGCTCACCACATTCCTCGGCTTCCTCGGCCTAACCAACGTCGAAGTGATCGCCGCCGACCAACTCAACATCGAGCCCGAGCGTGCACTCCTCGCAGCTCGCGAGCTCGTCGACTCAGCCAACATTTCGAAACCGGCCGCCGCCTGAACCAGGTGTCCGCAGCTCCCGCTCTGCCGCACGGCCCGGCCTTCCCCTGACCACACCAAGTGGCAGAGTGGGACGACGGGCCTCGATCGTGAAGTGCCCACTGATCTACACCGACACACCAAACAGCGTCCGATGAGTCGCGACTGATCCGACCGAGCACGAACAGTGCAACCCGACGGCAACACACTCATGTGAATACTTCGACACAATCAGCACAGTTTTAATGGCCTGTGTAGAAACGTCACGACCTCTAGGAGGTTCAGCGCGTGTAGCTATTAGTCATCAGTTAAACACGCGCACAGCAGCGGTTGCGGCTGACGCCACGACGATAACGATCACGAACGGTGCACGCCGCCACAACGCAACACCCGCAAAGACCAGCCCCACGAGCCGCGCGTCAAGCGTGACAGCGGGACCGTCCCCGACTGTCGAGACGATGGCCAGCGAGGCAAGCAACGCAGCTGGAAGCAGGTCGACGAGCGACTGGAGTCGCACCGGGAGCCGACGGTTACCAAGCGCGAGAGGGCCCGCTGCTTTTAACACATAGGTCCCCGCAGCAAGCACGACTAGAACGATCAGCGCGTCGCTCATGCGGCGCTCTCGGATTCACTCGAATCCTCATTCACCGATGACGTCGCAACCAGGCCGGCCGCGCCGACGCCGAGCATCGACGCAAGAATTGGAACCCCCGCCGGGGTGAAAGGGACCAAAGCAACCGCAATCGCAGCTCCTGCGGCGGCGGTTGCAAGTTGGCGTCGGTCCGCAAGGCGTGGCCACAACAGCGCCAGAAACGCAGCCGGTCCGGCGACGTCAAGGCCGAGGTCGACGATCAAGTCACCCGCATTGCTGAACACAACGAACCCGAGCACAGTGGTGAGATTCCAGACAACAAATACGCCGAGACCCCCCACGAGATAGCCATATCGGCGATGCCTTTTCTCGACAGCAGCAACGCCAACTGCGGTGGCCTCGTCAATCATTAGTTGCGACATCAAGGCGCGTTGCCAAAACGCGCCGGTAAGCGCGGGTGCCATGATCACGCCAAAGGCAAGTGATCGGACGTTGAGCAGGAGTCCAGCGATTGCTGCCGACGCGGCCGAACCGCCGTCGCCAAGGATCTCGACAGCTGCGAACTGTGCGCTTCCTGCAAAGACGAAAACTGAGTAGCCGACCGCCTCAAACAGTCGAAGTCCAGCGGTCGCCGCTGATGCACCGAAAACGATTCCAAACGGTGCCACCGCCACAGTGATGGACGCTGCCTGGCGCCGCAGTCGGCGGCGTATGCCTGCGTCGTCCACCGAGTCGCTTGCGGATACAGACATCAGCCCAGTCTGGCTACCCAACGACGACTTGTGGCGTTTGTCATTCCCGATGTAGTGATGGAGACACGTCACCACCAGTCATGGATAGTGAGATGCTCGGCCCCCAACTCGGTCCGTGCCCGACACTGTGCGGACTAAACGATTCACAATGGTCTGCGATGAACAACCGGCCCGTCACCACCTTTAGCAACATGGTCATGCCGACGGAATGCCCCGCCCACCCAGCGGCCGTCGCAATGACGGCGGTGTCCTCCATCGTCATCCACGCGTGTGGCGGCGGCGACACGGCGGCCGGCCGAGTACCTTGGCGTCGTGTCTGACGAACAGCGAAGCCGAGCTCCGTTCTGGTTGCACCAGCTCGCCGAGTATCTGATCGCAGCGGTGCTCATCGCTAGCGCTTGGTACAGCCCCGAACCACTAGTTCAGGCCGTATTCGGTGGGCTCATCGTCGTCAATGCCGCCTTCGCCGACGGCGCAGCCGGTGCCTTCCCCTTGATCGGTCGCCGAATTCATAAGTGGTTCGACGTGGTGATCATGGTGACGCTTTTAACCGCCGCCGTTCAGGGGTGGGTAGACGTCAACACCACCGGCAGAATTGCACTGCCGACAATGGCCGTCCTGTTGTTCATGCTGTGGTTCAACACGAATTTTGAGATTGACGAACCAGCGGACACACACCGGTAGGTTCGGGCGTCGTGGATGATGCGACGCACTCAGTCACACCGGGCGCACGCGAAGTCACGCGTCCCGCATTCACGTTTAAGGTTCGTCGCCGAGGTCTCTCACCAAAGCGACAACGCGAGTTCGACGAGTGGATCACCAAGTGGGGTATCGACCGCAACGGGCCGGTGCTTGATTGGAATGAAGTCTTCGGCCCAAATCGCGAGCCGAATCGAGGTGTTGTGCTCGACATCGGATTCGGCCACGGCGAGTCGACTATCCAGATGGCGCAGTCGCAGCCACACCTTGACGTCATCGGCGTCGAAGTCCACGATCCGGGCGTGGTGACCGTACTCGACGCAATCGAGAACGTCCCCCTTCCCCACGTTCGCGTCGTCCACGGGGACCTCGTCGCCTTTCTCCGACGAGTCGGACCCCTGTCACTCACCGCGGTTCGAATCTTCTTTCCCGACCCGTGGAAGAAGACCCGCCAGCACCACCGACGGCTCGTTCATGAGGATGTGACGGCCGCGCTCGTCGACCGCCTTGTACTCGGAGGCGAGCTCCACCTTGCGACCGACATCAAGGACTACGCAGCGCTCATGCAGCGAGTATGCGACGCCGATCCGCGACTCACGGGTGGCATCGTCGACCGGCCACCCGACCGGCCGCTCACAAGATTTGAGCAACGAGGTCTCAATGAAGGCCGGCCACCGACCGACCTTCGCTACACGCGGACGGCCTGAGCACACGCATCACCGGTCAACGAGCGTCAACGCTGAGCAGGTCCCAAGACACCTACTCCGGGAAGGCGGGGAGATCAGGGCCGTATAACCAGTCATCGAGCACGGCAACAGCATCCGGCCCAGCGACCTCATCGACCACTGCGAGGAACTCGCCCGTGGTGATGGCAGAGCCGGCGAAGCGCGCGTAGTAGGCGACGAGGATCTTGCGGAAGATCTCATCACCGACTTCCACTCTGAGCGCATGCAATGCCATCCCACCTCGGAAATACACCGAAGGGCTGAACAACTCGTCGACCGGCACCTCGGCGGGGCCGATCGAGCCACCACGCAGCGCCGCATACATCCCGATCGGTGCGATGTCGCTCGGCAGACCACGATCCTCGAAATACAGGTAGGCGAGGTACGTTGCGAAGCCCTCGTTTAACCATATGTCCTGCCAGTCGCCAAGCGTGATCGAGTTGCCAGCCCATTGGTGCATGATCTCGTGGGCGATCGTGTACGGGTCGGTCGAATCCAGCCCGTGTACGGAGATCGTCTGATTCTCGAGTGCGAATCCGATGCCGAATGGCAGGACGATCGAGCCGTACTCGTCGAATGGGTAGTCCGCGCCGAGCAGCGTCTCGAAGAAGTCGATCACGTCAGCCGTCAGCTCGAAGTCATCGTCGAGATCATCGGCAAATGCCGGCGGAAAGTAGTTGCGGATTCGCAAGCCGTCAGCGGTGAACGATTCCTGCAACTCAAAGTCGCCGATGTACACCGCTGCGAGATAAGTGGTCATCGGGTCGTCCATCCGCCACGTAGTAGTGGACTGCCCGCCGCCTACCTCCTTGATGCCTTCGAGCACCCCATTAGCTACAACCGTGAGTTCGCTATCGGTTGTAATTTCAAAGTCAAAGGTCGCTTTGTCGGCCGGGTGGTTGTTGTTCGGAAACCACGACATTGCACCAGATGGTTCAGACACGACATACACGGTGGTCTCTCGCTGATGCCACCCAATCGTGTCGAATGGGACCGCTGGATCGTCGATCGGCTCCGGCATCCCCCGGTAGTGAACAACAACGGTAAAGGGTGCCGCATCAGCAATGGGCCGGTCAGGGGTGACCACCAGTTCGTGGCCCGTGCGATTGGCGCTCGCCTCAACGCCATCGACAGTGACTTCTTGGACCTCGAGGCCCTGCAGGTCGAGGTGAAAGACATCAAGTTCATCGACAGCGACAGCTTCGATGGTTACCGCTGCATCGAGAACGTTCGCATCGACATCCACATCGATCGCGAGCGAGTAATGGTCGACGTCGTAACCGCCGTTTCCGAGTGTTGGGTACAGCGAGTCACCGACACCTGCGAGGTCCGCGGAAGCGGGGTCGACCGGATTCGATGACTCGACGAGGTCAGACGGTTCCGAAGTCGGTGGGACTGTCGCAGTGGCAGTCGGCGTGATGGCGTCTACATCTGTCGATGGTGCCGCCGGGTTCAGGCGGGTCGACTCCTCAACGTCGACCCCGGGCGAGCCCGAGCAAGACACGGCCACCGACAGCGCTAAAAACGACCAGCCAATCCGTCTCTTCACCGCTGGAAACCTACGCTGGAATCGACCGCCCCTACCGTCGCGCGTAGGAAAGCAACCGACAGGGCACACTGTTTCAATGACGATCCTGCACGATCTACTCAACGAACGCAGTGTGCTACTCATCGACGGGGCAATGGGCACCGAGTTGTTCGCCCGCGGACTCGAGTCCGGTGGTGCTCCGGAACTGTGGAATGTCGAGCATCCCGATCGGGTCACCGCCGTTCACGCAGACTACGTGGGGGCCGGCTCCGACATCGTTCTCACTAACTCGTTTGGCGGCACCGGATTTCGCCTAAAACTGCACCAACTCGACGATCGAGTCATCGAACTCAACGAGGCTGCGGCTCGAGTGGCGCGCGCCGCCGTCGACGCCAGTGATCGTCGGGTCATCGTCGCTGGGTCGATGGGTCCAACGGGCGAATTGCTTGAGCCGATGGGCTCGCTGACAATGAAAACGTGTGCTGCAGCGTTCGCCGAACAAGCCAAAGGACTCGACGCTGGTGGAGCAGACGTACTCTGGATCGAGACGATGAGTCACCTCGACGAGATCGCTGGAGCGGTCACAGGTGCCCGTTCGGTCAGCGATCTGCCAATCTGCGCGACGCTGAGCTACGACACGGCTGGACGAACGATGATGGGGGTCACTGGAGTTGATGCGGTGAACCGCCTTGCTCAGCTCGGCATCGATGCCGTCGGCGCGAACTGCGGGAATAACCTCGCCGACACCGAAGCTGCCCTCGCGGAGATGCGAGCAACGAATTCCGACATCCTCCTGATCAGCAAGGCAAACGCAGGCATGCCCGAGTGGCATGGTGCCGATTTGCACTACAGCGGATCGCCCGAGGTGATGGCGGCACATGCCGATCGCCAACGCACCGCCGGAATTCAGATGATCGGCGCATGCTGCGGCAGCTCGCCCGCCCACCTAGCAATGATGCGTCAGGTGCTCGACGGCAACATCCCAGTTCCCGAAGTCGAATACGAGGTTGCCATCAAGCGACAGGTGGTTAAGCCCCGCGAGCGACGCGGGGCCCGCCGCCGCAGCGGCGGACCCGCTGGCGCATCGTTCTGACCTACATCAACCAGGACCGACTCACTGGGCGTGCATGGCACGCAGGAAGCGCCAGGGGAGCCTGTGTCGTGCGGGACCACGGCTACCGTGATCGACATGGCAAACGCTCGACGCGCCGACAACGCCACCGTGACGCTCGTGCCACCTGCGTCAATGCTGCCGACCGTGCTCCCTAACGATCGTTTCAACGAACGGGGGGCTCCAACACAGCCGTGGCGCGACGAACTCCATCGAATTTCGAATGCCCGCAATGTGCTCGCTGTGTTCAGCACCCTGGCCCAGACGTTCGGGGTCATGGTTATCGCCGGTGTCATCAACACCTGGTGGTCGTATCTGCTTGCGTTTTTGCTCTTGGCGCGGGGCCATGTTTGTCTCAACATCCTCGCTCACGAGTCAGCTCACCGGCTGCTGTTCTCGAAGCGGCGGGCAAACGACCTTTGCGGCCGGTGGCTGCTCGGCTATCCCTCGTTCCAGCCAACACTGGCATATCGCCGCTCCCACTTCGCACACCATCGCGACGAGATGGGCCGCGACGAGCCTGACCTCGCAATGTATTCCGGGTATCCGATTCCGAGGGGTTCATGGCATCGCAAGCTCCGGCGTGATCTGCTCGGCATCACCGGCTACAAGCGAATGAAGCAGTTGGCCCGTGCTCTCTTGCGTGGCGGTGTTGAGGCCTGGGAGATCTTGGGCGTGCAGGTCGTGATGTTCGGCATGTCGATCGCCGTCGATCGGCCGCTTGTGTACGTGGTCTGGCTGGCGTCGTGGATGACGCTCTGGCAGTTCTCCAATCGGTTGCGGGCGATCGCCGAGCACGGTGGGATGATCCGATCACGCGACCGCCGTGAGACCACCCACGTGGTCCGCCAGACGCTCATCGCCCGGTATCTGATGGTGCCGTATCACACGGGCTGGCACCTGGCCCATCATGTCGACATGGGGGTGCCATGGCGCCATCTCCCCCGGCTCCACAACGGTCTCGTCGACGCCGGGTGGATCACACCCGAGATCACGTACCCGACCTACCGGGCGTTGTGGCGCTCAGCCACTCGTTGACGTAACGCCAGCCGGCAGCGTCCTTGCGCTCTTTGCGGTGTGCAGCGCGCTTCATCAATTCACGCAACTCTGCGGTGTCCTCACCAACCCTGTCTGCGGGGGTGGCCAAATGTGCCCCTACCTTGACGAGGTTGAATCCACACCTATGGCCGTGTCGAGCAGGGATGCGCATCGAGCAGGCCACGCCGACGGCCAAGGGGAGACACGAGACGACCGGCATCCAGACCAGGTCGTCGCTGAAGTCGGGACCCGGCTCACCCGGCAATCAGGCCGAGCCACAACTCTCACCGAACTCCAGAAATGTTGGTCGGTCTTCGAGTCCCATCTGCTATGCCAGGTCACTCACGGCTGTTATCCGTTGCTCATCCGGTACGAGAGTTGAAACGCGACTTACGCAATGTTATCTCCAGGAGGGAACTCGCTGGAATCGACAACATTCTCGTCGACCGAACCAGTCCCGGTCGTTGTGTTGATCACGAGCACCGCCCGTTCGCACACTTCGGGCAGCTCAAGTTGTTGTACTGCAGGGACGACGTACTCGTGAGCACTATCAGCTCCGCGCCATGTTGCGGCGAATATCAATCTGATTGCACGGCGAGTCTTGCACTTGAACCCAGAGAAATAAATAAGCCCACCCAGGTGACCACGGCGTCAGGGGATGCACCGACTCAAACATCCCCTTCGGCGATGGCTTTCGACTCGCGCACGGCTCCAGCGAAAATTCCCTTCGCCATTAGCGAGGTCTCGCTCGCACGACGAGCACGGTACACCTCGGCACGAACACCATGAATTTCCCGATCATCGGGCGCAGCCCATGCAGCGAGGTCAACCAGATGCGAGGCAATCCGGAACTCGCCGTTATCGGCGGCTTCGCACGCGCGAGCGGCAAGTCGATCGGCGCCGCCTGCGAGCGTCGCTAACTCAACGGCCAGCTGTGCCTCGGGTGCCGGCTTGAGCCGACTCGGAACACCATCCCACCACCCGCCGAATTGGCGCCAAATTCCGCGCACAACAAACTCAGGCTCATCGTAAAGCGGCCGAAGATACGGCTTGGCAAGAAGATTCGGGTCGACGCGGACCGAATGGATGATCGAGTCGAGCACCTCACCGCCATTCATCATCTCCACTACATCACTGACGAGGCCCTCGAGCGCCCCAGCGATGTCGCTCAGCATTTCCTCGATTCGGTCAGCGCCCCCCACGGGAAGCCCATGTGCCGGGAGCAGGATCTCCGGCCGCCGCGATGCCATGTCGCGCAGCGCTGCGGCCCACTCAATCGGATAGCGCTGGACCTTTTGCGGGTTGCCGGCGTTGGGGAAGTTCCAGATTACGAAATCACCTGCGAACAACCATTTCTGCTCCGGCATCCACCCCCACAGATGATCGTCGGTCTCGCCACGGGCATGGTGAAGTTCGATCGTCTTCGACCCGATTGTGACCGACTCGTGATTCCCGATCACGTGGGTCGGCTCCATGGTGTCGGCCGGGATGAACTCCGGCGCGCCATCACCCATCTGGAAATCGCCACGAACTCCACCAAACTGGCGGGCGTTGATCAGAACGTTCCAGTCGTTGGTATATCTGTAACGATCGAAACGCCGCTGGACGTTCTCGTGACCGAGCACTTCGATGTCGTCGAACGCTGCGTCGAAAGCGACCGAGCCGCCGACATGGTCGGCATGACCGTGGGTGTAGACGATGTGCGAGACCGGTGTCGACGTCCAGCCCTGGATCGCCTCGACGACGGCACTGCCGGTGTTGGCGTGCGAGGCGTCAAACGCGACTAGGCCATCCCCGGAGTCGACGACGACGCTATGGCTGAACGACTCCACCACCGCAAGTCCGTCGGCCACCTCGGTCAGTTCGTTGGTAATCCGATTGAACGGTTTGTCGACATCTCCACCCTCGATGATCGACGCCGACAATTCAAGGAGGTCATCCATTCTTCAAACGCTAGGCCACCGACGACGGCCCGCCGGCACACAGCAAATGGGCGCGCAGGGAACGATCCGCTAGACCTGCACCAATGGATCACGACGAGCGCGCCCCAAAGATCCAGAAAATCAACTTCACCGACCTGTTCGCGCTCGAACCGCATGGTCCCGACACCTACGTCGGTATCGTCGCCCGGTATCCATGGGGCGGTCGACTATTCGGCGGCCAGGTGGTGGCGCAGGCGCTCCGTGCTGCGATCCACACGGTCGATCCGGTACGTGCGGCGCACTCATTTCACTCGTATTTCATCCGACCGGGTTCGCCGGACGAGCCGATCCGCTTCGAAGTCGAACGGCTTCGCGATGGTCGCTCGTTCACCACACGCCAGGTCGTTGCTCGCCAGTCGGGCGGAGCGATCCTCAACGCATCGGTGTCGTTCCAGATCACCGAGGACGAGGCCGACGCACAGATCGCTGGGCTTGATCCTGCGCTGTCCTCGCCCGAGGACCCGACGCTACGCAATGACTCGTGGGGCGCGCTCCTCGACCGTCGCGCTGTCAACCTGCCCGATGGCCGGGTCGGCTATTGGATCCGGCTCACCGCCGACCTCGGCGACGACCCGATCAATCACATCTGCGGGTTGACATTCATGTCCGATGCCGCACCATTCAGGGCGGGACGATCCGCACACCCCGACTTCGCGAACGACGAATCCGACCGGACCCGGTTCGTCGGCGCAAGCCTCGACCATTCGGTATGGTTCCATCGGCCGTCGCGCGCCGACGAGTGGCACTGGTTCGACACTCGATCCCACGGACTGGCCGGCGGACGCGGGCTCGCGACCGGCGACGTGCTTCGCAGCGACGGGGTGCACGTCGCGACCATCGCCCAGCAGATCCTGCTACGCCGGAACCGGAACAGCTAAGCGACCATGACCGGCCTGTCCGATTCCCTCCGCTGCGACTGGCCGACCGACGACCCACTGTACCTCGGGTATCACGACACGGAATGGGGCCGACCGACGACCGACCAGATGCGGTTGTTCGAGAAGATCTGCCTCGAAGGCTTCCAGTCAGGATTGAGCTGGATCACGATTCTGCGCAAGCGTGAGAACTTCCGAGCGGCATTCGCGGGCTTCGACCTGGAACGCGTGGCACGGTTCGATAAGCGGGACATCGAGCGTCTGCTGGGCAATGCCGGGATCATCAGACACCGCGGCAAGATCGAGGCCACGATTAATAACGCGCAGCGGGCGATCGAGCTCATCGAGGCCGAGGGGTCGTTGGTCAACTGGATCTGGAGCTGGGCTGTCGATGAACCGACCCGATCCGAGGACGGAGGGGTCCCAGCGGTCACCGAACGTTCGACCGCCCTGTCGAAGGAGCTCAAGCGCCGCGGGTGGAGATTCGTCGGGCCCACCACGGCGTATGCGTTCATGCAGTCCGAAGGGCTGACGAACGACCATGACCACAGCTGTTTCGTCCATGCCAACTGCGAGTCCGAACGGCGAGCGTTTCTCGCCGACCGCGTCCTCCGCCCCACCTGACGGTCCCGTCAGGATCGCACACCCACATCGCGATATGTTCGATTCATGGCGAATGGAACATCGTTACAACACATCGACGTCCTGATCGTCGGTGCCGGGCTGTCGGGGATCGGAATGGCGTGCCACCTGACTCGCGAATGCCCGACGAAGACGTATGCGATCGTCGAAGCCCGCCGAGATCTCGGCGGCACCTGGGATCTGTTCCGCTACCCCGGCATCCGCTCCGACAGTGACATGTACACCCTCGGCTACGACTTCAAGCCGTGGACCAGCGACATCGCCATCGCCCCGGGCGCGATGATCAAGGACTACATCCAGGAGGCGGCCGAGGAATACGACGTGCTCCGCCACGTCACCTTCGGCCGACGTGTCGTCGGCGCATCCTGGGACTCCGACACGTCACGCTGGACCGTCACGCTCGATCACGCCGACAACGCCGGCAACCCGACCGGCGAGACCGAAACCACCACCTGCAACTGGCTGCAGATGTGCAGCGGGTATTACTCGTACTCCAACCCACACCGCCCGGAATTCCCGGGCCAAGCCGACTTCGCCGGCCAGATCGTGCATCCCCATGAGTGGCCCGACGACCTCCAGACCAGCGATCACCTCGCGGGGAAAAAGATCGTCGTGATCGGCTCGGGTGCCACCGCGGTCACACTCATTCCGGCGCTGGCCGATGCCGGTGCCCACGTCACGATGCTGCAACGCTCGCCCACGTGGATCTTCCCGGCGCCGAACCGGAACCCGGTGACGATCGGACTGCGCAAGGTGTTACCCGAGAAGACGGCGTACCGGACGATCCGCAAGCTGAATGCCTGGCGGACCGAGCTCGCGTACACGACCTCGCGGAAGAACCCGGACCGGCTCCGCAAGATGATCAACAAGCAGATCACGAAGGCGCTCGGCGACGACGCTGCACTGATCGACCCGCATTTCACACCGAGCTACGACCCGTGGGACCAGCGACTCTGCCTGTCGCCCGACGCCGACATCTTCGTCGCAATTCGTGAAGGCCGGGCGGCTGTCGTGACCGACCACATCACGACCTTCGACGCTGACGGCATCGTGTTGCAGAGCGGCGAGCGGCTCGACGCCGACATCGTCGTCACCGCCACCGGCCTCGAGCTCCTCGCCCTCGGCGGGGTCACGCCAATCGTCGACGGTGAGGAAGTCAATCTGGCCGACACGTTCACCTACAAGAGCTTCATGTACTCCGGCGTCCCGAACCTCGGAACGACGTTCGGCTACATCAACGCGTCCTGGACCCTGCGAGCCGATCTCACCGCAGAGTACACCTGCCGACTGATCAACCGACTGGACGAACTCGGCATGCGGCAATGCACCCCAAAGCTCCGCAGCGAAGACCAGGGGATGGAGAAGCGCCCCTGGATCACCGACTTCACCGCCGGCTACATGCAACGGGTCATGCATCTCTTTCCCAAGCAGGGCGATCATGCGCCCTGGGTCAATACGCAGAACTTCACG
>CAJQPY010000033.1 GCA_905480335.1 uncultured Ilumatobacter sp.
ATTGAAGGGTAGGCAAGCCGGCCTGCTTGTGACGGCCGGACCGCTTAACCGTCATCGATTTGTGATCTGGCAGTCGGCTGCCAGTCGAGGTCAGATGTGCTGCGAGGCGTACGGCTGACAGAGGATTCGTGCGGCATGCGACATTACGACCAGCGCGCCTTTTTGCGACGTCTGATGCGTCCATGGGCGGCCCAACGACGAGTGCGATCGCCGAAGTTTAAAACCGGCGACCGATTGGCGTTCACTCCCCAGCGTTTCGCTCCGGCAGCACGAAACGTCTGACGTCGAGAATCCCGACAGTTGACACCCCGTCCACAGCGGCGCAACGATCCCGGTTAGCGGTGCGAGGGTCGAGCGTGCTGCGAACACCACCGCAGCGCCGAACGTGACTGTGCAGGCGCGTAACCAGGTGTTGCATCTCGGTGCGTGTGAACTCGTCGAAGCTGCATGAGGTTCGTCCACTGACACGATGGTGCTTGCGTCTCGAAGTGCCGAGGGGCGTGAGGCTCTTATCGTTGCCGACGCGGCGCAGCTCAAAGCCATCACTGGCCTCGTCGCTGCGCGTTCGGCGCATTGTGGCTTCGCCACCGCTATCATCAAAAGGTCCGTTTGGGCTGATCGCCGGGTCGCCGTTGATCGCTGCGCAGGCGTGATGCAGATCGGGATTCATCCGACTGCGACCTCCAGCAACGATCACCGGAAGGCGAAGCACCCGATGCCCAATAAGGCTGTCACCATCGACCAATACAAGACCCACGACTCCGATACGGGGTCGCCCGAGGTCCAAATAGCGCTCCTCACGGAGCGGATCACCCACCTGACCGAGCACCTCAAGACCCACAAGAAGGATCATCACAGTCGTCGCGGACTGCTGATGCTCGTTGGTCGTCGTCGCCGCATGCTTGACTACGTCAAGTCAATCGATGTCGAGCGGTACCGCTCTATCGTCGCCAACCTCGGTCTTCGTCGCTGATTTCTTGGCGGCCTCGCCGCTGAACGTTTTGAACCGGTCGCACCCCGTTGGGATGCCTCCGATATGAGTTTTTGTCACATGACGCATTGTTGCGGCCATGGTGGGTACACTCACCGTGGCCGGAACGTCCGGTCGACGGAGTTCTAGGCGCTGGTTGCCGGTTGCTGATTCCGAGATGCTGTGCGGAGTGCTCTTTGTTTGGCTGTAGATCTCGGAGTGACCAACTGGGAACCGGCCACTGAATCTCCTCGCAGAAGCCACGCGGCAGGGTGCTGCGTGATTGAAAGGAATCAACATGGCTGAAGCCATTTCTGTGTCCGGACCTATCTCGGGAACCGATAAGACACTCACCTTCGAAACGGGCAAGTTCGCTCCGCAATCGATGGGTGCCGTCGTGGCATCAATCGCCGGAACGAGGGTCCTCACCACCGCCAACTCGGCGAAGTCCGTCCGCGAGGGTATGGACTTCTTCCCGCTGACGGTTGACGTTGAAGAGCGCGCCTACGCCGCAGGTAAGATCCCTGGGTCGTTCTTCCGTCGTGAGGGCCGCCCGACCGAGGATGCGATCCTCACCTGCCGTCTCACCGATCGTCCGCTGCGCCCCTCGTTCCCCGACGGATTTCGCAACGAGACACAGGTCGTCACCACGGTGCTCGGCGCCGACCAGGTCAACCCGCATGACGTCCTATCGATCAACGCAGCATCTGCTGCATTGATGATTTCAGGTATCCCGTTCGACGGTCCGATCGGTACCGTCCGCATGGCGTACAGCCAAGAAGGTCAATGGATCCCACACCCCACTTTCGAAGAAGCCGAGAGCGGCACCTTCGAGATTGTGATCGCTGGCCGCGAACTTGAAGACGGCGATGTCGCTGTGATGATGGTCGAAGCGGGCGGCTCTGAGAACGCGTTCTACTTCTATGCGGAAGGCGCAAAGAAGGTCACCGAAGAAGTCCTCGGGGATGCTCTGCAGGCCTGCAAGGTGTGGATCAAAGAGTCCATCGCCCTGCAGCGTCAACTCGTTGCTTCGGTCATTGCCACCAACGGGCCGATCGAAGAGATGAAGTGGACGCCCGTCCTCGATTACACCCCCGAGATCATGGATGCAGTCGAGAAGTTCTCGACCGAGGCCATGAAACCAGCCGTGACCATCTCGGCCAAGGCTGAGCGCAACGCAGCGGTCGACGAAGTAAGTGCAGCCGCGATCGCCCAATTCTGTGGCGATGAGGGCGAGTTCCCCGGCCAGAGCAAGATGGTCAAGGAGGCGGTTCGCTCGCTCATGAAGAAGGTCATGCGTCGTCGTGTTCTGGACGACGGCATTCGCATCGACGGTCGCGCTCCGGCCGACCTCCGCGAAGTCAGCGCCGAAGTTGGTGTGCTACCGACCGCTCATGGCTCTGGCCTGTTCCAGCGCGGCGAGACGCAAGTCATGAACGTCCTGACGCTGGCGATGCCTCGGATGAACCAGATGATCGACTCGCTGAACCCGAACAACGAGAAGCGCTACTTACATCACTACAACATGCCGCCATGGGCGAATGGCGAGACTGGACGCGTCGGCTCACCGAAGCGTCGCGAGATCGGCCATGGAGCGCTCGCTGCTCGTGCGGTACTGCCGGTCATCCCGAATCAGGAAGACTTTGCATACACGCTTCGCCTTGTCTCTGAGGTCATGGCTTCCAACGGGTCCACCTCAATGGGTTCGGTTTGCTCCTCCAGTCTCTCGCTGATGGATGCCGGCGTGCCGGTCAAGAGTCATGTGTCCGGCATCGCGATGGGTCTTATCCACGAGGACGGTCAGTATGTGACGCTCACCGACATCCTCGGCGCGGAAGACGCAATGGGCGACATGGACTTTAAGGTTGCTGGCACCGAGGATGCAATCACGGCGCTGCAGCTTGATACCAAGATCGACGGCATTCCCGCTGACGTCTTGTCCGAGGCACTTGCTCAGGCCCGCGTCGCTCGCCTTGAGATCCTTGACGTGATGAACGCGTGTCTCCCAGCAACTCGCGAGGAGATTGCCGAAACGGCTCCGAAGATCACCACTATCCACATCCCGCTCGACAAGGTCGGCGAAGTGATCGGCCCGAAGGGCAAGGTCATCAACACGATCCAGCAGGAGACTGGTGCCGACATCGGCGTCGACGACGATGGCGCCCGCGGCATCGTCACCATTGGGGCGGTTGAGGCGTGGCGGATGGAGGAAGCCAAGATGGCGATTCTGAATATCGTTGACCCACCAAAGGCGGAACTCGACAAGGTTTACTTGGGCCGCGTCGTGAACATCACCAAGTTCGGAGCATTCGTAAACATCCTCCCGGGTCGCGACGGTCTCGTACACATCTCGAAGATGGGCGGCGGCCGCAGGATCAACGCCGTCGAAGACGTCCTTGAACTCGGCCAAGAGCTTGAGGTCAAGGTTGACGAAATCGACGACAAGGGCAAAGTTAGCCTCACGCCGACCAGCCCGCTCGGTGGCGACGGTGAGTCGCCGTCAGCGTCGAGCGGCAGCTCCGACCCGGAGCCACGCCGTGAGCGTCCGCCCCGCCGCGAGCGCGAAAATCGCGACGATTCCTCCAAAGCGAGTTCGTCCGATGTCGAGCAGGTCAGCTTCGAAGACAGCTTCGACGCCGAACTCGCTAATGAGCTCGGCGATCTCGGCCCAAAAAGCGAACGCCCGAAGACTGACCGTGACAACGGAAACCGTCGCCGCCGCCATCGCTGATCAGCCACTAATCACCTGAACCCTCGTGCGGGGTCGCGCGGTCCGCCTCGGCGACCCGGGCGACCCCGTTCGTAGTTTTCCCAGCCGGTACGCTCTGGATCATGCGAGTCGGCGTCAATGGTGCAGCAGGTCAGATGGGGCGTACGGTGTGCGCTGCTGTCGAGGCCGATTCGGATCTGATCCTTGCGGCCGCAGTCGATCGGATCGCGAGCGGGGCCGCACCGGGCAAAAACGTCGCACTCTCGGCTGAGGTTCAGGCGTTCGTCGACGCAGACTGTGACGTCGTTGTCGATTTCACGGTTGCTGCGGCTGCTCGAGGGACGCTGCCGTGGCTCGCGACTCAAGGCATTCACGCGGTTGTCGGCACGACCGGGTTCTCCGATGAAGACCTCGCATTGTTCGAAGCGTCGTTCGGGTCCGAGCCGAGCTCAAACTGTCTGATTGCGCCGAACTTCGCTATCTCGGCCGTGCTGATGATGCGCTTTGCCGAGATCGCCGCCCCATGGTTCGACACCGCCGAGGTGATCGAGTTGCATCACGCCCGTAAAATCGACGCCCCGTCCGGCACGGCCGTGAAGACCATTGAGCGGATGGCCGCCGTGCGAGACACCGACTTTGCATCGGACTCGACCGAGCATGAGGTGTACCCCGGTGCGCGAGGCGGAGCGGGTCCCCGCAATATCCGGGCCCATGCCGTGCGAATGCAGGGCATGGTCGCCCATCAGGAAGTGATTCTTGGGGCCGAGGGGCAGACGATCAGCATTCGTCAGGACAGCTACGACCGTTCGAGCTTCATGCCGGGCGTCGTGCTGGCCTGCAAGCGTATTGCCGATCATCCTGGCCTGACGCTGTCTCTCGACCCATTCCTCGGTTAATCACGCGTCAATCTTGGCGGGTATGTCGATGAGCCGTCAGCGTCGTCGAACGTTGCGGAGATTGACGAGCACAACAGCCCCGATCGAAATGCCGAGCACCCACCACTGATAGCGAGTGGTGAAGCGCAGAAAGCTTTGGAGCTCGTCCTCGAAGAAGCGTGCGAGCCACCACATCAGCGTGAGCCGTCCGGCGATGCCGATAGTGAGCAGCATTATCAGCTTGCTGGCCGGCGTACGCCGGACGCCGGTGAGCACGGCGACGATGTTGGAGCCCGAGAAGATCGGGATCAGCGCCCATTCGGCTCGCTCGAAGCCGCGGTCGAATGCCGCTTCGGCCTCATCGGTGAAGCCAAGGTAGCGCTTGAACCATCCGGTTGCTTGATACGAGTAGGCCCGGCCGATCATGTGGCAGACGGCGAACGCGACCGCAATCCGCAGAAAGCCTATGACGGCATAGGCGACCACCGAGATGTCGACGCCGAGGGCAAAGGCGAGATATCGGTTACGCGATGAGAGCAGCAGGAGAAGCTCGGCATTCGGGTCGTTGACGTTAACGAGCTTCGCCCAGGTTGCGTTGGCGATGTTCGTGAGAACCACCAACGCAACGAATGCAATGAGGGTGAGTGGAGCCCACCGGGGTGGTTGGTGTGCTTTGTCGGGAGCCGTCAACGGCGCAGCAGGGCCTGTCGGGCTGGGAAGGTCGTTGCCGGCGTTACTCACGAGCAGTCGACGGTAGCTGCATCGCGCTGTGTTCGGCACTCACGCAAGGTTTGATGCACGACCCTCGACGAATGGCCCTCACATCTGTCCGGTCGTGCTGGGCGGTAGTTTAGGTATGAGAAAGTCGTCGCGGCGATGGTTTCGGGGTCTGAGCTTGTTTGGGTGAGAGCGATGCATCTGCTGACTTCTCAGTTCCCCAGGAGACCCGGCGTTTCGGCCGACGTGCGAGGGGCGATGCTTGCCTCGAGCGCCGCCCGCCAACCCGGAGCGAACTTCGCCGCACTCTGCTGTGGCCGGGTACGGCGCATGCAAAGCATTACGGAGTTCAGTAAGTAACTCACCCACAACGTCAACGTTGCTGTTAATGACTTGCTCATTGCAGACACGCCACCGTGGCCGGTGTAATCGGTGTCCTACCCGAGTTGGGCTAGGACCGAGGTCTTTGAGGTCAGTGCCGACGAGTTCTCCAAAAAGGCGCTGTGTGACATTGGCAACGACATCCCCTGCGAGTCATGAGGGGTTGTCTGTCAGGGTGGCCGAGGTTGCCAACGTCAGCAATCGCCGTCGAGGGTCTTTATCCACTCGGCGATGAGGTCGGCACCCTCGCTGTGAGAAAGGGACCGCCCGAGTTCGGGCATCATCGACGCTGGGTCGGTCGACCCCATTCGATACACCAGGATTGAGTCCTCGGGCTGGCCGGGATGGATGTCAACAAGCAGGCCACCGGAACCTGAGCCTGCAGCGACCGGTGACTTGCAGATTCCGTACTCGGGGCCTACTGGGGTGTTGACGTCGAGGAATAATCCCGAGGTGTCGGCTGCGCCGACCGGGCTGTGGCAGTGGGCGCAGTTGATGTCGAGGTAGGTGCGGGCGCGTTGCTCGAGCGGAGCGGTTTCGTCTTGCCACATCACGGCGCTCGGCATGTCGGTGGCTGCAGGAGCGTCGGTGAGAAGCCCCGCCTCCTGCCAGTACTCAAGCTGTGGCTCGAGCCCGGCGCCGTAGTCGACCGCACCGTTGAGGTGTCGGGCCTTCGGCCCGATCGGCTGAATCTGCCCGGTGCCGTGGTCAGTGGCATGGCAGTTGGCGCACTGATTAACGTTGGGGACCTCGTAGATTAGTGATGTCTCGGTGCCGTTGTCGCTGACCGCAGCGAGGGCCTGCACGTCCCCGGTTCGTTCGAGACTGGCCTCGTTTTCGGCGTCGTTCCATACGTACGGGAATGCGTGCCACCCGTCGTCGCGGCGCACGAGGACTCGCGTCTCGATCAGTTGCACGTCACCGAGTTCGAGCGGGGTAGCGGGACTGGCGTCGTCGGCCTCCGTCAGCGAGACATCAGCAGTGCCGTCACCGATGGGATAGTAGAAGGTTTTGGTGATGACCGTCCCAACCGGAAAGTCGAAAGTCTCGTCTGGGTTGCCCATCGCGGCCGCTGACCCATCCGGAAGCCAGACCGTTCGCAGCTTGTGGGCATAGTCGGTGAAGAGCGCAGAGTTGAGCGTGTACGGGGTCACACCGTCGAGGGTCACGAGCTGCCCGTCGCGAATTGCCAGTTGGTTCCATTCGCTAAGGAACTCGGGGTTGCCTTCTGGCGCGGAGAACGCAATCGGGGTCGGATCGGTCGCTGTTGGTGCATTTGATGTGGTCGTCTCGGCAGCGACCTCAGTGGCTTTCTTCGCCGGAACCGGATCGGCCTGTTGGCTATTTCCGGCGTCGCTACCGCAACTTGAGATGAGGTATAGAACCCCGGCGAACGCACCGAATGTGATCCAGGAGGCTCGGGTGAGTGACCTGTCTGACATCAGGCCCCTGGGATCTCGGTTGCGGGCAGTGGTTCGAGTGTGCAGTCGTACGCCTCGGTCGGCTCGATGCGTGGCGCAGCAAAACCGTTAGCGGCATCAGCGTTCATCACCTCGACGCCGGGCTGCTGAATGCAGATTCGGTTCTCGGGTACAACCATTCCGTCGACCAGTTTGGCCTCGTCGATCGCGCCATCCCACACGATGCCGGGGATGTCGCCGCCGTCGGGCAGTACTATTGGCTGTAGTGCGGCGATGATCGAATCGGGCCCGTCGCCGCCGCCGGTAATCACGTTGTCGTAGATGGCGATGCCCTCAGGGTAGCTGTCGAAGTTTGGGTCGTCCTCGCCGGTGATGTCGACGGTTCCGCCCGCTGCGATGATGAGATTAGAAGATCGGTTGTCGGTGAGTGTGTTGTTGAAGATCTCGACCTTGTCGTTGGCAAGAATGATCACGCCTGAGCCGGCGGGTACCACCGACACGACGCTGCCAGGTTCGCTGAAGTTCTCGGTGTTGTTGGCTGTGACTTCGTTGTCGTAGATCCGCGTCTGCTCGCCGATCTGGCTGAGACCCGGAAGGTTGAATACGAGGATGCCGCCGGTGTTATTCGTGGCTACGTTGCCGTAGACGTCGGCGCTTATCGTGTTCTCGATCTCAATGCCGGCCACGTTGAATTCGGCCAGGTTGTTGCGGACGATGACGTTGTTTGACTGGCCGACGTAGATCCCGGCATCGGATGCGCCGACGGCAACGGATTCTTCGATGAGGACGTTTGAGGTTTGGACCGGATAGATGCCGTAGGCGCCGTTGTCGACGGAGTAGTCACCGGTCCACTCAGTACGGATACGGCGAATTGTGATGTTTTCACCTTCGTTGATCTTGAGGGCATCGCCGACGGTGTCCTCGATTGCAAGGTCTTCGATCGTGAAGTTCGATGCCGAGACGAGCAGCCCTTCAGCACCGGCCACTTGGTTGGCGAAGGTGAGAATGGTTTCGTTCATTCCGGCACCACGGATGGTGACGCCGTCGACGTCGAGCGACAATGATCGTTCGAATGAGAATGTCCCGGCGGGGATTTCGATGACATCGCCTGGTTGCGCGTCGAGGAGCGCCTCTTGCAGCGTGGTCTCGTCGATCGGGGGCGGTTCGGGCGCAGCAGAGGTTTCGGGAGCGGCAGAGGTTTCGGGTGCGGCAGACGTTTCGGGTGCGGCAGTCGTGTCGGGCGCAGTGGTGTCCCCGGTCACTGCCGGTTCGGTCGACGTGGCTCCGGACGTCGAGTCGTCGTCGCTGCCGCATGCTGCAGCAGCAATGGCAAGTGAGACCAGGAGAATGGTGGTACGTCGCATCCTCTCATTGTAATTGAGCGGTTCCCGGTCGCGTCGAATCACAAATGGCCCGGGTGGGGGTGCCTCAATTCAGACGCCGTAGAGGCGCGCAATGTCGACGGGCGGCATGAATCCCGGGTCTGGGCACATACCATCCGTCGTCCCGCCGGGGACTTGGGGCATCGGGCATGACTGGCCCGTGACATGGGCAACGGCACGCGAGATGAAATCGGCCGCACCATGTCCGCCGTACCAGTCAAGGTGAATTCCGTCGTAATACAGCCAGAATTGAACTTGTCGGACTATGCGAGACCACTCCATCGCATACACGTCGTGGTTATCGTTTGCGTAGGACCGAATGAAGGAGTTGTGTGCCGCGTACGTTTGCTTGCCCTTGATGTTGGCCCCCTTGTCAAAGCCGAACTCGCGGGCGTGCGTCATCCAAATGATTCTCCGGATTCCCTTAGCTCGAGCCTCCCGAACAATGATCGGGAGTGCTGCCGCCACCGCGGATGCACCCTCGTTGTAGCCACTCATGATGACCGCAACGTCGTAGTGCCCGTAAGGGAGCGAACGCAGCGTGTCGAGTGCAGTCGGCGGAGGAATTGGGCCCTCACGTCCTCGGCACGATGTGCGGACTAGGCGTGCACACGAGCGAGCGCGAAAATCGAAGTCGGCACCGCGCAGCTGCGCCCACGCGCGGTTGCGGTCGACCCCTGCCATCGTCGAGTCCCCGAGCGCGATCACGCGCTGCCTCGGAACGCCATTGCCAGCGGGTGCCGTTTCAGACATCGAAACCTGAGGGCCTGTGAACCAGCCGAGTAGGTCGACGGTGAGTTCGGTCCCGCCGCTTGAGTAGATCTCGATGCCGGTGCTTGATGCGGCAGTGATGCCGAATTGGGCGGTGACCTCGAACGGCATGCCATTGCCGGATGACGTTGTGCCACGTGGCGTCCGGGCTGCGTGTGCCGTGACGAAGCCACGACGTTCGGGCGCGACCATCGTCATCGAAATCACCACACCAGCTGCCCGAGCTGCTTGCACTGGAAGTGGGACGGAGATGGTGCCACCCGGATAGACCGGTGCCGTCTCGTACCGGGTATCGCGCAACCTCAAGGGGACCGCAGGGACAAAGAGTCCGTCACCTGACTCCACGGCGGATTCGCCGGTGAACCAGCCGGTCATGTCGACGATGATGTGTGCACCGGTGTTGGTATAGACATCGAAGCCGTCAGGTGTAACTGGCACGACTGTCGCTGCGGCGCGGACTTGGCCGCGGTCGTCGGCGTTGAGCACTGACGCTGTCGGTCGCGACGACCCTGCAGGGAACACGGTAAAGAAGCCGCGCCCGAGAGTCTGGACTGCTGTGAGGTTGACGGCGAGCGCGACGGCGTCAGAAGGGACGCCGTCCGGAAGCGGGATTCGAACGGTCGAGTCCGGACCGAGTGGGCTCCCGGAGTTATTGCGAGTGTCAAGGAGGCGCTGAGCTGTGTCTGAGACGACTAAGCGTCCGCTCGTGGCAGATACGGTCGGCACGAAGGCACCGACCACGTCGATGACAACGCCTCCGTTTCCGAAGCCATTGTGGCGATAAACCTCAATCATATTGTCGTCACCGATGCGGACGGTGGCGGTGTTTGCTCGGGTGACGCCGGCGTTCCAATTCAACGTGGCTGCCGTGGGACGGCCCGCGCCGAACGGATAGGCGACCAGCCAACCCTTCTGCTGCGGTTGTACAATGGTGGCTGAGATCACGATTGCCGTCGCATCGAGTGGGATGTCGCATGCGGAGGCGCTGACTCGCGCCGTGTTTGGAGTGACATCTATGAAGCCGACTCCGAATCGTTCATCGGCAAGCCGACACGGCTGGACCGGCTCGTATCGACTGGTCGGGCCAGCAGCTGAGACGATGGCTGAGTCCGACGGCTTGCTGGTGGCACTGAAGACAAACCCAGTTGTCGCAAGTAGTGCAAAAACGAGCATTTTTATCATGCGACTCCGCACCGGGGGGAGGCTATCGCAGTTGGCTGAGATTGCTTAGGTCTCCATTTTGGTGGTTGTTGGTGCGCCCAAAATTTTGCTTGCGCAGTCCCAGCTCGCGGCGAGTGAGATGAAGCAGTCGCGGGGTAGCGTGCCGCACCATGTCGAAGCCCCCTGCAACGCAATACTCGATTACACTTGATGTGACGCTGGACAACGTTCCCGGCGTGCTCGGCCGTCTGTGCTCGGCAATCGGTGAAGCCGGTGGCAATATCTTTGCGATCGAAGGGTTCGTAGCCAAGGGACGCGAACTTGAGCGCGACATCGTGGTCAACTGCAGCGACGTCGACCATCAGCAGGCTGTTGTCGCCGCAGTCGAGGCCGTCGACGGCGTCACGCTCGAGGAATGGCATGACCGCACGTTCCGAATGCACGAGGGGGGCAAGATCGAAGTGCTGCCGCTACTCCCGGTTGCCGACCAAGACGACCTTTCGATGGCGTACACCCCCGGCGTGGCCCGCGTGTGTAACGCGATCGCCGCCGATGAGTCCCTGGCCGACGAGTACACGATTCGCAAGAACACCGTCGCAATCGTCTCGGACGGGACGGCAGTCCTCGGCCTCGGCGACATTGGGCCGAAGGGGGCGATGCCAGTGATGGAGGGCAAGGCGTTGCTGTTCAAGGAGTTCGCTGGTGTCGACGCCTTCCCGGTCTGCCTTGACGTCTCGACTCCCGAGGAGATAATCGAAACGGTGATCCGTTTGGCTCCTACATTCGGTGGTGTCAACCTCGAAGACATCGCCGCGCCTGGCGCGTTCCAGGTCGAAGAAGCCCTGAAGGAGGCGCTTGACATCCCGATTTTCCATGATGATCAGCACGGCACTGCAGTGGTAACGCTTGCCGCTGTCGAGAACGCCCTCCGCATCACTGGGAAGAAGATGGAAGATCTTTCGATCGTGATCTCGGGTGTCGGTGCCGCAGGCGTCGCAATTGGTAAAATTTTGCTCGGTGCCGGTGCCGGTGAGATCGTCGGAGTAGACAGCAAGGGTGCGGTCTACGACGGACGCGACGGCTTGAACGCTTGGAAGCAGTGGTTCGCCGAAAACACGAACCAGCACGGCAAGCAGGGTGAGTTGAGCGACGTGATGGCAGGGACCGACGTGTTCATCGGTGTTAGCGCTCCTGACGTGTTGACCGTCGATGACATCAAGTCGATGAATGCCGACCCGATCGTGTTTGCGATGGCGAATCCCGACCCGGAAATTCATCCGGAGCTCGTCGGTGACCTCGTTCGGGTGATGGGGACCGGGCGGAGCGACTATCCGAACCAGATCAACAACGTCCTCGCATTCCCCGGGATTTTCCGTGGGGCGCTGGATGCTCGTGCAAGCGACATCACCGAGGGAATGAAGCTTGCTGCGGCGGATGCCATCGCCCAATCGGTGTCGGATGAGGAGTTGACCGTGACGAACATCATGCCGTCGGTTTTCGACCGGTCGGTGTCGATGCGTGTCGCTGCGGCAGTCGCAGCTGCCGCCATCACGGACGGCGTCAGCCGCCTGTCTTGACGTTTCGCTGACGTTAGCGAGCACCGCGACGCAGGGCTCGGCGAGCAGTCCTATTGTGGCGAGCATGGCTGAGGCCGTCAATGACGACAAGGTAGGTGTCTCGTTTGTGCCTTCGTCTTT
Source organism: uncultured Ilumatobacter sp. (assembly GCA_905480335.1). GTDB lineage: Bacteria > Actinomycetota > Acidimicrobiia > Acidimicrobiales > Ilumatobacteraceae > Ilumatobacter_A. The sequence continues at coordinate 12,086 of CAJQPY010000033.1, forward strand.
GATTCGGGGTTTTGCGGCGGCAGCGGTCGGCGCGACGCTTGTGCTCGCTGTTTGGCTCCAACGCGAAACGGTTGGATCTGCGCTTGCCGAGATCCGCGGCCTGTCGGTCCTTGCAGTCGTGGGATTGCTGGCATTGACAGTCTACGAGCGATGGTCGCGAGGTGACATCGTCCGACGGTTGCTCGGAGACCCTGTGCGAATTGGTCGTGCTGTGACAATACATGACGTCGGCACAGCGGTCAGCAAGGGCGTTCCGCTCGGCGGCGCGCTTGGTACTGCGATGCGGTGGTCGATCAGCCGCAACAGTGGCGTGCGCCCGCCGACATTTGCGGCGATGTTGATCGCCTACGGCATCGCTACCACCTTTGCGACTTGGTTGCTCCCAATGTTCGCCCTATTGCTCGACCTCACCCAACGGCCTGCCACCACGACCGACATGCTGCTGCTTGGCGTGATCGCTGCTGTCTTGGCCGGGTCGGTGCTGTTCTGGTCTGTGGTGCTTCGATCAGATCGTCTGGAGACGTGGACGATCGGCCGGACTAGAAGAGTTTGGCAGTCGCTCGCCCGCCGGTTGCCGATGCTTGATAAACAGGACCCTGCCGCCGGGGTCGGTGACGTTCGGCGCGATCTTCGACGCACCGGCCGACGACCATGGAGCCTGCTCGTTCGGGCGATGCTGGCCCAGGCGTGCGGCGCCGTCATCCTGCTCGTCGCGCTCCGGGCGCTCGGCGTCGGTTCTGAACTCGGTGCCACCGAGTTCTTCCGCGTGTTCTTCCTCGCGCACCTTGCCGGCACGTTCGCTCCGACTCCAGGTGGAGTCGGGGTGGTGGAAGCCGGCATGACCGGTGCGCTCATGACGGCAGGAGTCGAAACGACTACTGCGCTTGCGGCGGTGATTATCTACCGCTTCTTAACCTACGTTGTCCCGATTCTGTTCGGCGCCCTGCTCTATGTGCTGTGGCGGGTTCGTACCGCCCGGGTTGCATCGGCAACACTGAAGAGCCATGGCACACCCCTCGACACCGCAATTCAGGACATTCCATGCGCTTCGCATCAAGGGGTTCGCCACCACTGACACCCTGGCCGAGATGACCGCGGTCGAGAAAGCCGACGTGGAGTCGCATCTGGTCGCCCTTTCAGACGGTGGCCACGCTCAGTTTCGCGAGAAGCGCAGTCTGTGGCAACTCACGCCCGACGGTCGTGAAGTGCATCTTGATTACCTTGCGGCCGACCTCGATGGGCTCGACCCGGTGTCTGCGCTTGCTGACCATTACTCCGTGTTCATCGACCTGAATGGCCGTTTTAAGGAGTTGTGCGGCGACTGGCAGCTCCGCGATGGTGCTCCGAACGACCACTCGGATGCTGATTACGACTCCGAGGTGATCGACCGGCTCAACAGCATGCACTCCGAGGCAGAGCCCGTGGTGACCGACATGGGCGGTGTGATCCAGCGGTTGTCGCCGTACTCGAGCCGACTCTCGGTCGTTCTTGGACGGCTTATGCAGGGTGAGACCAATATGTTCACAGGGGTGATGTGCGGGAGCTATCACGATGCGTGGATGGAACTGCATGAAGACCTGATTCTCACGCAGGGCATCGACCGCGCTGCCGAAGGCTCCTTCTGATTCAAACGCGGGAACGTCGCAATCATCACGTAGCTTCAGAGACGTGAACGCTCTTGATGGAAAGCGCTACTGATGGCCAGATTCGGACGGGTTCTTACGGCGATGGTGACGCCGTTTGCTGACGACGAGTCGCTCGACGTCGACGCAGCGGTCGCCTTAGCCAAGTGGCTGGTCGGGCAGGGCAACGAGGGACTGGTCGTGGCAGGCACCACTGGTGAGTCCCCGACACTGTCGATCGACGAGAAGCTCACACTTTTTGAGTCCGTAGCTGGCGCCGTCACGGTGCCGGTGATTGGTGGCACGACCGGAACGAACACTCGCCAGGACATCAACCTTACGTTGGAAGCTGAGAAGCTCGGGCTTGCTGGGATTCTCGCTGTTTGCCCGTACTACAGCAGGCCGTCACAAGCCGGCATCGATGCGCATTTCCGGGCCATTGCTGCCACGACTGCCCTTCCGGTTCTGCTGTACGACATCCCGAAGCGAACTGGTCGCAAGATCGAGACTTCCACTTTGATTTCGCTTGGTCACGAAGTCCCCAACATCGTGGGCGTGAAGGATGCGGCCAGGGATCCCGGCGAAACTGCGGTCGTCATTGAAGCGACACCTGCCGCCTTTGAGGTGTACTCGGGAGACGACCCGATGACGTTACCGTTGCTCGCCGTGGGTGCCGTCGGTGCTATCGGCGTGGCGACCCACTGGTGCGCTCCTGATCACGTCGAAATGTTCGATGCCTGGACGGCCGGCGATGCTGTCGCCGCCCGAGCGCATAACGCCCGACAGTTTGAGAGCTACGCCTTCGAGACGAGCGATGCGATTCCGAATCCAATCCCGGCGAAAGCGATGCTGCGGGCGCTCGGACATGACGTGGGCGAAGCCCGGCTTCCTATGGGGCCCGCACCGGCAGGTCTTTTTGACCAGGCCCGCTCCGTCTACGACCGATTGGCGGCCTCACGTGGCTGAGCGGACTATCCAGCCGATAACCGCCCAGCCCGATCCGAAAGTTCCGGTCCGAATCATCTTTCTCGGTGGACTCGGTGAGATCGGCCGAAATTGCATGGTAATCGAGCAGGGTGCAGCCGATGATCCCGATCGCACGATGATGCTCATTGACTGCGGGCTCATGTTCCCTGACGCCAATCATCACGGCATCGACCTAATCCTGCCCGACTTTACGTATCTGAAGGACAATGCAAAGCGGATCAAGGCAATCGTCTTGACCCATGGTCACGAGGACCACATCGGCGCAATCCAGTACCTGATGCGCGAAGGTGACGGCATCGGTGACCTGCGGACAGAAAAGCTACCGGTCTACGGCTCGGCTCTGGCGCTTGGCCTGGCCAAGAACCGCATCGAAGAAGCCGGTCTGATGCCGAAAATCGACATGCGTTCGGTGAAGGACGGCCAACAGATCGAAATCGGCACACTTCTCGTCGAGTTCATCCCGGTAACGCACTCGGTGCCTCACGCTCACGCGATTGCGGTGCATACCGCTCAAGGCGTTGTGCTCCATTCGGGCGACTTCAAGATCGACCTCACCCCGGTAGACGAGCGTCGCGCCGACCTTGCTCGGATCGGCCAACTCTCAAAGAATGAGGGAATCCGGCTTTTGATGTCGGACTCCACCAACGCCGAAGAACCCGGCTACGCCTCGAGCGAGATCAACGTCGGCGGCGTCCTGCGAGGCTTGTTCGCTCAGCAACGAGGACGCCGGATCATCACCGCTAGCTTCGCCAGCCATCTGCATCGAATCCAGCAAATTGCCGATGCTGCGATCGGGGAGGGTCGCAAGGTTGCAACGCTGGGGCTGAGCATGAAGAAGAATATTCGTCTCGGTCTCGACCTCGGTGTGTTCAAGATCCCCGAGTCTTGTCTCATCGACATCGAGGAAGCCCACAAGTACCCCGACGGTGAGATCTGCATCATCTCCACCGGTTCACAGGGCGAGCCGATGTCGGCACTCGGGTTGATGGCCCGCGGTGAGAACCGATGGATGAAACTTACGGACAACGACACCGTCGTGCTGTCGAGCCACGCCATCCCCGGAAACGAAGGCAGCGTCAACAAGGTCATCGATGGACTTCTTCGTCTTGGCGCGCAGGTCGTGCATTCGGGAATCATGGACGTGCACGCCACTGGCCACGCACAGGCCGACGACATCAAGACCTACCTGTCGATCGTAAATCCGGAGTGGTTCGTACCGATCCACGGTGAATATCGCCACATGGTGGCCAACGCCAAGCTCGGTGAGCTGATGGGCGTCCGCGGTGACCGGGTCATCCAGTGCGAGGACGGCGACGTACTCGAGCTCGACGCTGAGGGCCTTGCACCGGTCGGTCGGGTCCCTTCCGGGTACCTCTACGTCGACGGTATAGTCGGCGATGTCGGCAGCGGAGTCCTGCGGGACCGACGCAAGCTAGCCGAAGAAGGCGTGGTCGTTGTCGTATCGACCGTCGATATGCAGACCGGCAAGGTTCTTGTCGATCCGGAGATCATCACACGTGGCTGGGTTTACGCACCCGAAGCCGAAGATCTGCTTGACGAAGCCTGCGACACTGTCGCAAAGGCGCTCGAAAGGGCACTCGCCGAGGGTGTTCGTGACGTCGACCAACTGGAACGCGATGCGCGTCGGGCGGCCGGAAAGTTCGTTAGTGATCGCACGAAGCGCCGGCCAATGATTGTGCCAGTGGTGATGGAGGCCTGACCGGTACGAAACGGAATCATCGGGTGACGGCTTCGGGCACCGTGAGCTGCTCGACGGCCTCTGTTCGGGTGCGGCGCGAGATCCAGATCCAGCCACCTATTAGCGCCAGCATCGCCAGGACATTCACGACGCCAGCGAGGCGAGCACCTGTGTGCGGTCCGTCGCACGGCTTGCGGTCGTATACGTAGTCGGAGCGGAGCTCCGGAAGCGGTTCGGAGACGTCGCGGGGGGATCCATCGACGGGCGAGTTGCACATGACGAGTTGCGCCCGCGGGGCGTCTTCGGGAGTCGCCGAAGGATTCTCTGCGAGTTCGACCGCCAGCTCGCTCGTCGGGTTGACCACAACCGGCACGGTGTCGCTGATGGGGCGAAGCGCCCAGCCAAAGACCAGAGCAGTCACCCAGAGCACTAGGGCGCCTGCAGCGATGAGTGTCCGCCTGCTCGGACCAGGCCGGGAATTTACCATTGTGACAATTTACCGGGCTTGCCGACGCGGGCTTTGTCCCGCCGAACAGATCGGGTCGTCACGGTCGACTCCAATAGCTTGGTACCCGATGATCCAACGCTCGACTGTCCGGGTTTCAACGGCGTCCGTTGCGTTTGTCGGCATCGTGTTCGCATTTGCTGTCGGCGGCTGCGGGGGATCTGATTCAGGGGGCGACGAGGTAACGGCTGTGATCGATTCGGTACCAGATAGCCGATCGACAGGGCAACGCCCGGCTTTCGTCGATGATGTTGTTGCGGCGATCGACGCAGTTGAGGCCGAACTCGGGGCTGGGCAGCAGTTCTTCGAGGTCACCGCAAACGCCCGATTCACGAACGTTTTCGTCGCGGTTGACGACGCAACGGCAGCGGTTGCCTACGCCTATGTCGACGGAGCACTTGAGTCGCCCGCACCCAAGCAAAGTGGGGCCGCAGGGAGCACGTTTAGTCGCGACGATGTGGACTTTGACCCTAATCTCATCGCGACCGAGGTAAGCGCTGACCTGCCGATGTCGTCAGTCGACGCAATGAGCGTGTACGGAAACGGCGTTGGTGTCACCTATGTGCTCGCCGTGACCTCCGGGGCTGGTGGTTTCCTCGACATCGTCGTCGGTCCCCAGGGGCAGGTGTTCTCGGTTGATCCGGTCTGACGGTGTACGGGCCTCCGCATCTGTGTCGCGTCCGATTGGTACGGTGGTTATGCCATGACTACCTGGGGCCCGTCGGGAAAGAAGTCGTCGAAGAGATCATCCGGCAAGAGATCAACGCGCGTCGATCCGACAGCTAAGACGTCGAAGACCTCGCGAAGCGTCCGGGCGCCGAGTAGCGCGTCCGTGCGCGACGCGACTCCGCAGCAGGTCGATCGCGCAACGGGAGAAGATGAGGGTGACGACGATGCGGGGCGTCACAGTGACGAATTGATCGGGCTCGGTCTGATCGGTACGGCGGTATTGCTTGGCCTGGCGATCTACCTCGATCTTGCCGGCCCCATCGGTCGCGGCGTCGAGACCCTGTTCGGGTGGTTCTTCGGGTTGGGGCGCTTCGCCGTGCCGCTGGTTCTGGGCGCAGTCGGAATCGCCTTCGTGCGCAAAGGACGCTCCTCGGGCCCGGTCCGCCTCGCAATCGCGTGGACCGTCGTGGTCGTTGCTGGGCTCGGAATGATCCACGTGATCCGTCGCGACGAAACCTCTGAGGGCTTCGATCGCTTTGGCGACTGGGGCGGTTGGATTGGCGCAGCGCTCGCCGAGCCGCTGGCCGCCGGAATCGCTACACCAGGCGCCGTCGTGGTGTTGGTGGCCGTGATCGTCGGAGCCCTAATGCTGATCACCCGGACGTCGCTGCGCACGATGGCCCAACAAACCGGCGGCATTCTGAATGCGTTTCTGATTCCGGTCGGACGAGCAGCAAAGTCCGGAATCGGCAACATCACCACGCTGTCTAGCGATCGCGATGACAGCGCCGAACTTGATGCCACGACTGTCTTCGACCAGGAGCGGCTGGAGCCCGATGCCTACGGAGTAGCCGGCGAGGCGTTGCCCGGCGGGCCTCAGATCTACGACTTCGAATCCGACGGCGAGGCGCTGCCCGGTGTGGCGAAGCCGAAGCGCAAGCGGGCGACGAGGTCGAAGGCGAGCACCGGTTCGATGTCTAGGGCGGTGAGCCCTGCTGGTACCCAAGTTGGCGAGTGGGTTCTGCCGCCGATGCAGTTCCTGCTGCAACCGGGGGAGAAGAAGGTCGACGTGAAGGCGATCGAGCAGCGCGGGCACACGCTGCAGGAGTCGCTGGCGTCGCACAATGTCGAGACCGAACTGATCGGCATGACCGTCGGTCCCACCGTTACCCGGTACGAACTCGAACTTGGCCCCGGCGTAAAAGTCGCGAAACTCACTAGTTTGCAGAAGGACATTGCGTATGCGATGGCAGCAACCGATGTGCGCATCTTGGCGCCGATCCCCGGGCGCTCTGCGATCGGTGTGGAGGTGCCGAATCACCAGCGCCAACTCGTTGCACTCGGTGACCTTCTGGTCTCGACCGAGGCAGTATCCGCAACAAACTCCCTCGAAGTGGCCGTCGGTAAGGACATTGCCGGAAAGACCGTGATGCTTGATCTCGCGGCGACGCCACACATGCTCATCGCCGGTGCAACCGGCGCCGGCAAGTCGAGCGGGATCAACTGCATCATCACATCGCTGCTGATGCGCACCACGCCCGACGACGTGCGCCTGATCCTGATCGACCCGAAGCAGGTCGAGATGGGCCAGTACGCCCGACTCCCGCACCTGCTGACTCAGCCGGTGACCGATCCGAAGAAAGCAGCCAACGCGCTTGGATGGGCAGTCAAAGAGATGGAACGGCGATACGACGTCCTCTCCGAGGTCGGCTACCGGGACATCAGCGGGTACAACAAGGCGTTCGGTGCCGGCAAGATTGGGGAACCCCCCGGCACCGATCCAGACGGCCCCCCCGCCTACGAGCACATGCCGTACATTGTTGTTGTTGTCGATGAGCTGAACGACTTGATGATGGTCGCAGCCCGCGACGTCGAGGAATCGATAACCCGCATCGCGCAGAAGGCGCGCGCTGTCGGCATCCACTTGATCGTCGCCACGCAGCGACCATCGGTCAACGTGATCACCGGCGTGATCAAGGCCAACATCCCGGCGCGGATGGCGTTTGCCGTTTCGAGCCTTACCGACTCCCGTGTCATCCTCGATCAGCCCGGCGCCGACAAGCTGGTCGGCAAGGGCGACATGTTGTTGCTGCCCGGCAACTCATCGATCGCGAACCGCATCCAAGGTGCGTTCATCACCGAGGAGGAAGTGCGCGAGGTCGTGGCGCATTGGAAGGCGCAGGCACCCGAAGTCGTCTCGTCCGCTGAGATTGAGGCCGGTGGCGATGATGCTGCGCCGATTGCTACGAGTTCACCGGCGTTGACTCCTCCTGCGTTGGCACCGGGTGGGATTAATCTCGACGTCACGTCGGATTCGAATTCGTTCTCTGCCGGCGAGGAGGACGAAGACACTGCGATGATGAAACAGGCGATGGAGCTGGTCGTACGGAGCCAGCTCGGGTCGACATCGATGCTGCAACGCAAACTTAAGGTCGGGTTCTCCCGCGCCGGACGAATCATGGATCTTCTCGAGCAGCGAGGTGTGGTTGGTCCGAGTGAAGGTTCGAAGGCCCGCTCGGTGTTGATGACCGTCGAGGAGTTCGAATTGCTCCAGCAGAATGGCCAGCTCTGAGCAAAGTACTGTCCACGGGCGCGACGCTTTTGGCAGGTTTTGCGGTCGGTCGCGGCCGACTCGTGCGTCAGAGAATTTCTCCCGGCACCAATTGTTTTCAGCTCGTAGTCTGTCGACGTGAGGGTTCCGGTCATCGATCTCAGCGGATTTGTTGAGGGCGTCGCCTCAGCCGACGAGATAGGTTCGGCCATCGATGACGCATGTCGATCGGTCGGGTTCTTCGCGGTAACTGGCCACGGTGTCGACAGCGCAGTGATCGATCTCGCCCACCGTTCGGCCCTTGCGTTCTTCGATCTCCCGGTCGAGGCTCGGCTCAGTGCCGCAAAGCCATCGCCGAACGCTCCGTACGGGTACGTCCCTTTCTCTGCGGAAACACTCAACCGCTCGATCGGAGGCGTTGGACCGCCCGATCTCAAGGAGACTTACAACGTCGGTCCTGTCGGTTTGCCCCCACGGCCTCTGGCGGAGATGATGGACCCTGACGAGCGTGATGTGTGGGCTCCAACAGTATGGCCGTTAGCGATGCCCGAGCTGCGTCCCGCACTTGAGGGCTACTACCTTGCGATGGCCGATCTCGCGGCGACGGTCATGAGTGGCTTCGCGATTGCACTTCATCTCGACTGCGACTGGTTCGAACCATTCATCGACGTGCACGGCTCTGCGCTCCGGATCGCGCACTACCCGCCGCTTGCGGCAGCGCCGCAAACGGGTGAACTGCGCGCCGGTGCCCACACCGACTATGGCACGCTCACGATCCTGCGGCTCGACGCCGAGCCTGGTCTCCAAGTGCGATCATCTGACGGATTATGGATTGATGTTGAGGCACCGGATGGCGCGTTGGTGATCAACCTCGGTGATCTGATGCAGCGTTGGAGTAATGATCGCTGGCGCTCAACGATGCATCGGGTCGTGGTTCCCGAGGGGCGCTTCGCTCAGCGGCGGCTGACCATGCCGTTTTTTCACAATGCAAACTGGGACGCCCGCGTTGAGTGCATCGTTGCCGACGGCGAAAGATCCCGCCATCAGCCGGTGTTGGCTGGCGCCTACCTGATGGAAAAGTTCCGATCCACGGTCACCCCGCTCTCGCCGTGATATCTGGCGTGCACTGACCAGAGCCGGTTCTGGCGCTACTGCGCGTACGAGTTGATCGGTCTGGCCGGTCCATTGGTTGGATTTCTGGGTCAGCAGTCCGAGGTTGTTGGAATTCGAGTCGCGGTTTGGTGACGTGCGGGAGCGATAGCGTGCTCTTGTGAAGCGCTTCTACATCGAAACGCTCGGCTGTCCAAAGAACGACGTCGACTCCGACAAGCTCGTCGGCACGCTCGTGGCCGACGGCATGGAGATGACCGGTAACGCTGCCGCCGCCGATCTTGTCGTTGTCAACACCTGCGCGTTCATCGGCGAGGCCCGGCAGGAGTCGATCGACACCATCCTTACACTTGACGAACAGCGAGCTTCCGACAGTCGACTGATCGTCACGGGCTGTATGGCCGAGCGGTACGGCTCTGAACTTGCTGAGGCGCTTCCGGAAGTTGATCAGATCGCAGGATTCGGGCAGGCGTTCAACCTCGCCCCCGCAGAGCGCGATGGCACCGATGTTTCCATCGGAGCAGCATCGACCCGAAGGCTGATACCGGTTTCGTCGACAGCAGTGCCCGACTTTGACCTGCTTAACCTGCCACGGCCGAAGACGATGGCGCCGTGGGCCTATGTGAAGATCGCAGAAGGGTGCGATCGTTCGTGTGGCTTCTGCGCGATTCCCAGCTTTCGGGGCCCGCAGCGCAGCAGGGACATCGAGTCGATCATGGCCGAGGTCCGCCAGACCGAAGCGCGCGAGATTGTCCTGGTCGCCCAGGACTTGGCGTCGTACGGTAAGGACCGCCCAAACAAACTGGGCGCCGGGTCGATCGTGCCGCTAGTCGACGCGGTGGCGTCGACGGTCGACCGCGTGCGGCTGCTGTACCTATACCCCAGCGACTTGTCGGATTTGCTCATTGACTCGATCTGCTCAAGTGGTGTTCCTTACTTCGACCTGTCGCTGCAGCACGTCTCGAAGTCGCTGCTACGCCGCATGCGGCGATGGGGCGACGGGCAGCGATTCTTTGACCGAATCGCTGACATCCGCGAGAGGGAACCAGACGCTGCGTTTCGCAGCAACTTTATCGTTGGTTATCCGGGTGAAACCGAAGAAGACCACGATCAGCTCTTGGACTTTGTTGCGCAGGCGCAGCTCGACTGGTGTGGTTTCTTCGCCTACAGCAACGAGGAGGGAACCTATGCCGCAGGTCTCGATAAGCACGTCGACCCCCGGCTGATGCACGAGCGCCTAGCCGAGCTTCGCGATCTGCAAGACGAGATCACCGCAGTACGCCGTGATGCGCTCATCGGAACCGACGTCCACGTGCTTGTCGATGCACCAGGAGTCGCACGCAGTCATCGCGAGGCCCCAGAGATCGATGGCATTATCCATGTCTGTGACGACGTGCCGGTGGGCGAGTTGACAACGGTTCGCATCGCCGACGCACTAGGCCCCGATCTTGTGGCCGTAGGGGTCGACGTTGCAGCTCTTGATGCCAGCGATGGCAGCGACTGATGGTTGAGTCGCTCAATAGTTGGGCCAACGGCGTCACCGCCATGCGGATCCTGCTGGCGCCCCTCGTATTCCTCGCGATTCCCGAGGACGGAACAGGTTCATGGTGGGCGTTTCTCTTGTGGTTTGTGTTGTGTTCGAGCGATGGGGTCGACGGGTACATCGCGCGCCGACGCGGCCCCACGGCAGTAGGCGCGTTTCTCGATCCGCTCGCTGACAAAGTGTTGGTTCTCGGGGCAATGTTCACCCTTGTCGCACACGACATCTTCTGGTGGGTCCCCGTCGCGATTATCGCTGGTCGCGAGGTCACGATCAGTGCGTATCGGATCATTAAGAGTGGGCGAGGCGTCAGCGTCCCAGCAAGCAGGCTCGGCAAGTACAAGACCGTCGTCCAGCAGTTCGCCGTCGCATTCGCGCTGTTCCCACTCACTGCGCTCGATGCGACTTGGTCATGGCAGGTGCTGCTTTGGATTGCTGTGATTCTGACCGTCGTCAGCGGCGCACAATACCTGTGGCATGCGATGAAGCCGCAGCCCATCGACATGGCTTCGTCGGTGTCGTGAACGTTTCGGTCCTCGCCGTCGGCACGGAGCTGTTACTCGGTCAGATCATCGATTCGAACTCTGCGTGGATGGGCGAGGAACTCGCTGCCCATGGCATCGACTCGCTCGTGCAGGTCAAGGTGGGTGACAACGTTGGTCGCATTAAGGGGCAGCTGCGCCGACTCCTCGACGACGCTGACGCAGTAATCATCTGTGGCGGGCTCGGCCCGACGCATGACGATTTGACGCGTCAAGCGATTGCTGAGTTCATGGGCGTCCCGCTGGTTTTCGATGAGCACATTGGTCAGGTCATCCGCAATATGTTCGAGTCGCGTGGTCGGAGGATGCCCGAGAACAACCTGCGCCAGGCGACGGTACCGACGGGAGCGATCGTGATCCCGCAGACTCGGGGGACTGCCCCGGGTCTCATCTGCCCGGTCGGTGACAGCGAGAAAAAAGTCGTCTACGCCGTGCCCGGGGTGCCCCACGAGATGCGCGACATGATGCAGCGGGTGATTATCCCTGATCTAGTGCACCGGAGTGAATCGACGGACACGATCGTGAGCCGAGTGTTGCGCACGTGGGGCGAGTCTGAGAGTGGCCTCAACGAGCGACTCGATGGCGTGATCGCTCAACTCGAATCGGTCGGGACGCCGACTCTTGCGTTCCTTGCGTCAGGGTGGGAGGGGCTGAAAGTCCGACTCACAGCGAAAGCGAGCTCGGCGACCGAATGTGCCGCCCAGCTTGATGTGTGGGACGCCCGTGTTCGGGGCGAACTTGGGGACCTTGTCTTCGGTGTTGGCGAGGACACGATGGAGTCGGTAGTACTTGAATTGTGTCGGAAGCGCGGTCTGACGTTGGGGCTGGCGGAGTCAGTAACGGGAGGGCTAGTCGGCGCTCGCCTGACCAGTGTCCCCGGCGCGAGCGAGGTTCTTCGCGGCGCGATTGTCAGCTACACGACGGAGGTTAAGCAGAAGCTGCTCGATGTGTCGCAGGGGCCGGTCGTCAGCGAAACCGCCGCGCGCGAAATGGCTGCGGGAGCCCGGGAGCGCCTGGGGGCAGACATCGGGCTGTCTCTTACGGGAGTTGCGGGACCGACGGAGCAGGACGGTCAACTGGTTGGCACGCTGTTCGTTGGTCTCTGTGGACCAGGGTTCGATGCCGTCCACGAGGTTCGACTCCCGGGCCAACGCGAACAGATGCGTCAGCTCGCTGTGATTACTGCGCTCGGGATGCTGCGCCAGTTGCTTATCGACACCTGACCCCTCCAGCGATTGAACCGTAAGTATCGTCCTTGGTCAGGACTGATCCGAGATGAACAACCACCCGTCATCGACTCCGCTGACCTCGCCGTCCGCACGGGCGCGCCGGCTTCAGCGCAGTGCTCTCATCGGTCTGGGTATCGGCTCGGGGATCGTCCTGCTGATTGGGGTCGCCGCTACGGTCCTTACCCGTAATCCGGGTGCCGCAACGGTGCCTGCGACGTTCTCGACGGTGGCCTCGACCACCTCGACCCTGCCGCCGTCGACCACTGCACTTACAACCACGACGATGGCGACGTCGACAACGCTCCCCGTGCCAGTTACGGCGGTCGCCGACGCCGGTCCGGACCTTGTCGTGACCTCCGGCGAGGTGGTAACCCTGTCCGCGCTTGATGTCACCGACGGGGTCGATGATGAGTCGATCGTGTGGCGTCAGACGGTCGGCCCCGACGTGACATCTGGTATCGGTGCGCTCGGTGGACGGGTGGTGTCGTTCGGAGCGCCTGTAGATGTGGTCACGCTTGAGTTCGAGTTGGTCGTCAGCAGCGCTGGCCGCGCCGCCACAGCGCCCAAAGCCGTTGATTCCGTGGCAGTACGAGTGTTCGAGGATGCCGACCGGTCATTGTTCGTTGACGGTGAGAGAGGCGATGATGCGGCAATTGGCTCGATGGATTTTCCGCTCCGATCAATCGGCGCTGCCGCGCTAATGGCTGATGGCCGTGACATCTATGTCCGCAGCGTTGGGACCTACAGTGAGGCGGCAACGGTCCGGCTTGGTCCGGGAACTAGTCTTTACGGCGGATTTGATACCGACTGGAAGCGTGACCGATTGCAACGCGTCCGACTTGATGGCGCCGCCGTTGCAATCGTTGTCGAGGGTGACGCTGACCGGACCCTCGGATCGTTTGAATTGACTGCAGCCGATGCTGATCCCGGTCGACCCTCGATTGGCATTCGCATCGCCGACGGCGAAACCGTCACGGTCGCCGACAGTCGAGTGCTCACAGGAGCAGGTGGAGCGGGGACCGCCGAGACCGCCGCTGCCGTCAGCGTGGGAGTCCTCGCAGTGCAAACGGGTGAAGTCCGAATCGAACGCTCCACAGTAAGCGCGTCTGATGGTGGGCGCGGCGCCGCTGGCGCGCCGCCGGACCCCGACGCGCTCGTTGGTGCGGCGGGCGACGATGCGGTCGGTGGAGATGCCGGTGATGGAGCCCCAGGTGATGGGCCTCTTGTCGGCGGTCGCGGAGGTGGTGGCGGCTTTGCAAGCGTCGGTGAGGCCGCTTCAGGGCCCGGAGGGGGTGCCGGCGGAACTACCGACGACCGCGATGGAGGGCCCGGGCGCGGAGGCCTAGGGGGCGCCGGAGGTGTTGGTGGCGACGGGGGGCAGGGTCTCGTTGATGGTAATAACGATGTGCCCATCGGGGCCCCGGGATCGGTCGGTGCGTCGGGAGAACCTGGCGCAGGTGGTGCCGGAGGGGGCGGGGGATTCGGACCGCTCGTGGTTCGCGGTGGCGGCGGTGGCGGTGGCGGCGCGGGTGCTGCCGGCGGATCTGGCGGGGCATCCGGTGGCGGAGGTGCTGGATCCATCGGTGTGTGGGCGGCCGATGTGGATCGCGTTGTGATCGATGAATCGCTGGTGGCCGCCGGGCGTGGCGGTGCGGGGGGAAGCGGTGCGGCGGCAAATCCCGGTGAAGCCGGGGGTCTCGGTGGCGATGGCGCAGCCGGTTTCAACGACAGCCTCGCGGGCGGTGCTGGTGGCGGCGGCGGGGCAGGCGGTGGCGGCGCAGGAGGTGCCGGTGGCCAGGGCGGTGGCGGCGCTGGTGGGCCATCGTATGGGTTACTCACGTCGCGCGTCGACGATGTCGAGGTGCGCGCCAGCACCGTTCGCGGTGGCGTCGGTGGGGGTGGCGCCGAGGGCGGGCTCGGCGGATTTGCGGGGACCGATGGCAACGACGGCTCGGGCCGCAGTGGTGGTGATGGCGGATCGCCCGGTGCTGGAGATGCGGCTGGGCAGGGTGCTGGAGCTTCGGGTGGGGCATCCTACGGATGGTTCGACGTCGATGGTGCCGGCCAGACGTTCGACGACGCCTCGTTCATCGAAGGAAACGCGGGGCCCGGCGGGGCTGGGTCCTCTCGCGGTGACGACGGGGCCCAGATGGCTGCCAACGTCGACGCCGAGTAGGTACTATTTCGCTCTTGCCCTCGTAGCTCAGTTGGATAGAGCACGTCACTTCTAATGACACGGTCGCAGGTTCGATTCCTGCCGAGGGCGCCCCTACGATTAAGGCGTGCAGGAGTTTCGACCAGCGTCCGTGATAGCGGCCGACACCGAGCTCGCACAGCGGATCCGGTCTCATGATTTAACAGCGGTCCGCACGTTGGTGGATCGCTACGGCGCCGCTGTCGTGGCCTCAGCCATTCCCGCCGTGGGTCGAGCGGCGGCATTGGATGTAGCGGTCGGCGTTTTCGTGGTGGCGGTGCAGCGTCCGATTCGTCCAGGTGACGACTTCGCTCCGTGGTTGACGGAGATTGTGGCCGAATGTGCAGGAGCCGTCGACGAAAAGCTGTGGGAGGTCGCCATGGCGATCGCAGCGATCGATCCGGCAGCTCACGCTGCGCTGCGCGAGTACCACGTGACCGGAACGGTCGAGATCGATGACGAGCTCGCTCGATACGAGCTCCGACTCCAGCGGCGACTTTCTCACGTCGGCGAGCCCAAGGAGGTCGTGGCCGTGCTCGCGGATCCAGATGTTTGGGGAAGCGTCGATGCCAGGTTCGTGGAGCGGGTAGTCGATGCAGTTGTCGGCAAGGCGGAGTCGGCGGACGTTGACAGCGAGCCGCGGCCGCCCGGCCCGTCGCGGTTGGCCCGTGGGCTTCGGCCGGTGCTGCTCGGACTCGCCGGCGCCGTCGGTGTGCTGTTCGTTGCGATTGTTGGACTCAGTGCCGCAAGCGGGAGCCCCGAGCGGCCGGACTTTACTGTCGAGTTGACTCCGACAGGTGTTTTGGTGGATGTTGAGGGTGGTGAAATAACCGTGACCGGGCGGGACGCCGGCACGCAGATCGACATCAATGCGGTCACTCTGCCGCGGCGAGCCGGTGGTCTCTTCTACGAAGGCCGTGTGGTGCTCACCGACGGAAATGAGATTTCGGCAGGGACTTTCGCCGAAGGAGATGGGGTGACGCTCTGGAGTGG
>CAJQPY010000034.1 GCA_905480335.1 uncultured Ilumatobacter sp.
CCATGTCGGGGGTGGGGTTAACGGAAGCCATGTTGGTGCCGCAGGCGGAGTCGATCAATGCGATCGCCGAAAACGCTACGACTGGGCGGGCGGTGGAGACAATTGGATGGCAGCTCCGTGTACGGGTCATAGAAAGAGTTAAGCGAACCTAACAACAAGCGTCAAGTATGATTTGGAAAATTTTGGATCCTTTTTAAGTTGCGTGGCAAAAGGTTCAAGAATGGGAGCGCTGGCCTGGTTATTGGCAGCCAGCGGTTGCGGGCGGGAGCGCATACGTCCGATCGACGGCAGCATCTCAGGGCCGTCGAGGTAGTCGATTTCAGGTGTCATAAGGGGAGTGGCGTCATACGGTTTTGCCTTCACCACTGGGTGGTGGGGAGGGCGGGTTGACTGACGGCGTTGTAGGTGACATTTATTAGGGCACGACCGGATTTGGCTGCCATCTCTCAACGCGCAGTACACCGTCGTGGGCAAGCACGTCGAGCATCTGGTTCGGCTTGTTTGCGCTCATTTTCGCGAGAAAAGATTGGATAGTTCAGCGAGATTCATCAGCTCGCACCCCTCGAGTCGCCACATCTTCACAAAGCGATCCACGGTTTCGGTACCGGACCTCGCCCCGAAGAATGGCCGTGCGCGCCTACTGCAGTGCGCCTTGAGCGAACGCGCAGCGAGGAAGCGATCGAACCTGATCTTGTCTGAACCGTTCATTGGGACGACAAGACAGTGCCGGTCGTGCCCGCTGTCTGGGAAGATCGGTCGATGTACGCAGTTGCTACCTTCTTCGTCGTGGCAGTCATCTCGGTGGCTTTCACTAAGCTCGCGGCCGGAGCGCTGATAGCCACTGGCGTTCCACCCGAAAGCGCATCGTTCCAGGCCCGGTCTGCGTTTAGCGGCGCTGGTTTCACGACCAGCGAAGCCGAGAACGTCGTGAACCATCGGGTTCGCAGACGAATCATCGGTACAACCATGTTTGTTGGCAGCCTGGGCACTCCGACTCTCGTGCTCACCGTGCTTGTCGGATTTATTGCCCCGGGGCCCGGATCGACCACCGAACGGGCACTGGTCACGGTCTCGGGAGTTCTCTTCATCCTAATGATTGTTCTCAATCGACCGGTCCAGCGGCGACTGGACCGGATCGGACAGCGATACGTCCATCGTCGCCTGGCGCCAGCGCTGGCCTCGGACCGGTTGGATTTGTTGACGCTGTCCAGCGAATTCGCGGTCCAGGCAATCAAGCTCGAGTCGACACCTCTGGAATCGGTTCGAAGCCTTCGAGGGCTCGCCCATGCGTTTCCCGATGTCACGGTCTTGGGGGTTCGCCGAGGAGCGACATACCTCGGTGCGCCGCCGGTCGACGTAAATCTGGTTGCCGGTGACGAACTGATCATCTACGCCCACCGCGAGCACAAGCTTTGGGTTTGAGCGCCCGGCCATCATCGCGACAGCCGACACCTGAAAGCCTGCCAACACAACGCACGGCACCCGGATCGCCAGCGAATCGAACCGTCGTGATCTGCAGCCGCTCACTGCACCGCACAGGTCGACAACGGCGGGCCCTGCGATGGAGCAGCTGACGATGGGCCTCGGGTCTGTACTCGCAGGCCCGGCGCTCAGCAGGTGTCTTCCGACTCTGGTTACTCGCGCCGGTACGCCAAGGACGCGCGACCGATGTTGTCGAGAATTGCGTCACGAATCTCCATAAATCGCGGTCGAGGCAGATCGTGGCCCATGTCGGGGAGCGCAAGCAAACGCGACCCAGGAACGGCCATCGCTGTTGCGACTCCACCGCTGAACTTGACGAGTGGATCAAGAAGTCCGTGAATGACAAGTGTCGGTGCTGTCACCGTTGCGAGCAGTTCGGTGCGGTCGCGGCTCGCAGAAATCGCAGCCAACTGCCGTTCGGTACCTCCGGGGGTGAAACTCCGCTCGACCAATGCTGCTGCCAGCGTCCGGCGCTCGCCAGCATCAAAATGTGGTCCAGAGATCAGTTCATTCAGCTTCACGTCTTCGTCGACTGCGTTCTCTTTTGTCGGCGTCGGGCGCCGAGCGACCTTGCGCGCAAGTGACAGCTTGACGCCGCCACTCTTGCGGTCACCCACGTTTGACATGATCGAACACATGCTGCGCACCCGGGTCGGATGGTTGATCGCCAACTCCTGTGCAATCATTCCACCCATCGAGACGCCAACGATGTGAGCTGACTCGATATTGAGCGCGTCGAGCAGCCCAGCTGCGTCGTCCGCCATGTCGACAAGGGTGTAGCCGACACCCTTCAGCGGCCGTCTCGCTAGAATCGCTGCCAACGTCTTCGCTGTTCTCGGAGGCGTCCATGTTCCCTGTGTCGACAAGCCGATGTCTCGGTTGTCGAACCGAATGACCCGGAAGCCCTCGGCGACGAAGAGATTAATGAGGTCCTCGGGCCATTCGATCAGTTGCGTGTTTAAACCATGCACGAGAAGCAGCGGCTCACCTGTTCCTCTGATGTCGTACTCGATCGTGAGTTTGTTGACGTGGGCATGAGGCACGCTGAGAGACTAAAGGAACAGTGATTCGATTTCTTAGCGGCGTCGCGGCTGCGACGGCATTCAGCCACTCGGACGGTGTTCCGTCCCGCACGGTCTCGACGGGTTGGCAACTGTGCTGGTCGGCGCTCTAAGGCGATCACTTAACCGAGGGTCAGCTACCGTTTCGGTATGCCTACCTACGAATGCTCAGCCTGCGGAATGTCCGTCAATGCCACATGCGGCGCATGTAATGCTCCGCTCGTCAACGACACCATCAGACGCGATGACGGATCGTCCGTGCAGATCTCGAAGTGCCCGAATGGCGATGGAAAGATCAAGTCGCCGATGTGCTGTGGCGCCGATATGTCCTGCGCCGTGGCTTAATTCTCGGACCGAGACTCCGACGCTTTGCCCGCCTGTTTACGTCGCGGAGCGACGCCACCGAACAACGATGTCACCGTTCAGAGAGGATTCGAACTGGGGAGGGCGTTGAGAGCACTGAGGAGGCCGAGGTGAAAGCCTCCGAAAAAGACGAGGCGGTGTTCAGGTTCAAGTCGGGCTCAAACATGCAAAGTAAGTCGCGATGGCTGCGGAGAAAGCCAAACGGCGGGCTGGACAGTTGTTCAAGTCGGCTCGTCGGGCTCTCGGTGTTTCTGGCGGCTCTGTCGCTGCGCCGCCGTCACCGACGTCCCGATTCGCCGATTTGGGTAGCGAATTGGGTGAATTCGTTGTCATCCATGGCGACAGTCTCGGCATAGTTCGGGAACGTTGCGGCGTGGACGTCGGAGCGAAACGCAGCGAGTGCTCGGATTCGCTCGTCAACGATTTGTTGTCGGAGACCTGCGATGTCCGCGTAGGTGCGGGCATGTCGGGGTACGCGCGGACCTTCGCCGCAGATATCAGACATGAACAAGAAAATCGCGTCGGCATCGGGGCCGGAGCCGAGCGATACGGTCATCAATTTGGTGCGCCGGTTGATCTCAGCCATCACTCTTGCGGGGATCAGCTCGCACTCGACAGCGAACGCGCCGGCCTCTTCCAGTTCGCGGAATTGCTCAAGGAGCGTCATCGCCTCGTCGGCGGTTGTGCCGATCGATCGAACCCCGCCGTAAAGCGTTGACTTCTTAGGCACAAATCCGAGGTGGCCTATGACGGGGAGGTCCTCGGCGGTGAGGCGGCGCACGCAGCTCATCGCTCGCGCCGTGATCACGGCATCGGCACCCGCATTGAGTGCATTGAACGCAGCGGCTAGGAGGTCGTCTTCGGTGACGGCCCCGTCGAAGTCGATCGCGGCGCTCACGAACACCCGAGACGAGCCTGCTCGAACTTCGGGAACTGCGTTGGCGAGACAGGCGACCATGTCGATATCGGCCGCCTCGGCCGCAGCGGCCTCCTCGGCCGTGCCAGCTGTGACCTGCACGAGTCGCGTACCGGAGTTTTTCAACGCTCGCAACGATGCCACGGTGACCGTTCGGTCGGCTTCTCTGCCGCCGAAGTCCAGGATCCGTACCATTGCATGATCCTGCCACGTTTCGGCCAGAAATCGAACAGCGCAGATGGCCTTGTTGAGTGATGACGACGGTTTGAATCCTCCCCGGCGTTGACGTCGCATCAGGTCGTTCGGGCGGCCGGATCAGAATCACTTGATCCGGGAGGGATCAGCGTGGCTGCGGTTCTGGCCGGACATCGGGCGGAGCAGTTGTGCTGTTGCTCACGGGCTTGTTGGCCTCCGCGTGAGTTGCTCAAGGCTGCTGTCAGCTTGGTCTAGCGTGACGATCGTGCGCCGAGTCTCGACGCACGGTAAATCGAACTAAGGGGAACACGATGTCTAAGTACTTCATTACGGGTCGATACGCCGCCGCAGGCGTCCAGGGTCTGATGCAAGAGGGCGGCACAAAGCGCCTTGATGCGGCCACAGCGGCCATCGAATCGGTCGGTGGTTCAGTTGACGCGTTCTACTACTCGTTCGGCGAGGACGATGTGATTGGAATTTGTGACTTTCCCGACGCGGCCAGTGCAGCTGCGGTCTCGATGATGATCAACAGCACGGGGGCGGTGAGTGTTTCACTTGCGCCGCTCCTTACGGTCAAAGAAGTCGACGCAGCGGCGAGTAAAACCCCCGCCTATCGTGCCCCCGGGACTTGATCTTTATTGGTAAGAGGCTGCTCCGCCGATGTGGCTTCGGCAAGCCAGTCCCGTGCGCAGGGTGCTGGCGGTGATCCCAGGTCCTCTCTGTCAATATCTAGAGCAATACCGTTCGTGCTGTGCCGCCGAGCGGGAGGAGAGACGAGTCCGGCCGGATCGAACCATGAGTGCCCTCTTCGGTCCACTCGCCCAGCAGGGCGGGGTGCCCGACATCTAGGCGGCGTAGCGATTGCGTCCCGCAAGGGAGCGGTCCGTTGTTCGTTGAAGCGCACATCGGTCAAAAGGGTGCGCGCGACAGGGAACCAACCCGGCCAAATCCTCAGCGTGCGTAGTTGGTCAGTAGATTGAGGCCACTCAGCGGCACGACGACGACCACAGCATCTACTGGTAATCGGTCTCAATAACGATTATGGTGTCCACATATGGACCAAATTCCAACAACCCCGGTAGGAAGTTCAAAGCTCCCGTTTCGATACCCACCCTCGGGTAGTGTTGCAGCCCCAACCATCGACCAATCGGTATATTCACCAACGCCACGCCCAAAAGTCCTGAGTGACGACGCGCCGAACGTGGTCGTGATTTTAATTGACGATGCTGGCCCCGCCCTGCCGGACGCTCTCGGCGGGGAAGTCCACACGCCGACACTGCAGCGGGTGCTCGATGAAGGCCTCGGGTACAACCGGTTCCACACCACAGCAATGTGCTCGCCCACCCGAGCGTCAATGCTGACTGGGCGTAACCATCACCGAGTTGGCAACGGTCAGATCGCTGAGCTTGCCAATGACTGGGATGGCTACTCAGGCCGAATTCCCCGAAGTAGCGCCCTGCAAGCAGATGTCCTGCGCGAATACGGGTACTCCACCTCAGCGTTCGGAAAGTGGCACAACACTCCTGCGGCGGAGACGTCAGAAACCGGACCGTTCCACAACTGGCCGACATCGCTGGGGTTTGAGTACTTCTACGGCTTCCTGTCTGGAGAGGCCTCGCAGTACGAACCGAACTTGGTCCGCAACACCACCGTGGTGGCACCACCTGCGACTCCTGAAGAGGGGTACCACCTAAGCGAAGACCTTGCGGAGGATGCCGTGAACTGGCTCCGCAAGCATCAGGCGATGCAGGCAGACAAACCGTTTTACATGTACTGGGCAAGCGGTGCGATCCACGGCCCCCACCACGTGCATAGCGAATGGGCAGATAAGTACGCCGGGAAGTTCGATGACGGCTGGGACGCCTACCGTGAACGGCACCACGAGCGGGCGAAGCAGCTTGGATGGATACCTGAAGACGCTGAACTCACTCCGCGACACCCCCAGATGGCTGCATGGGATGACATCCCTGAGGAGCAAAAACCGTTCCAAGCGCGCCTTATGGAGGTGTGCGCTGGATTTGCCGAGCATGCTGACGTTCAAGCCGGGAAGATTCTCGACGAACTCGATCGGCTCGGGATTGCCGACAACACGCTCGTGTTCTATGTCTGGGGAGACAACGGGTCGTCTGGCGAAGGCCAGGACGGTACCATCAGCGAGCTGCTGGCCCAGAACGGAATCCCGACAACTATCGACCAGCACATCGACACCCTCGAGTCTCTTGGCGGCCTTGAGGTTCTCGGAACACCGCTTGTTGACAACATGTATCACGCCGGTTGGGCGTGGGCAGGATCATCCCCGTACTTGGGTATGAAACTGATGGCGTCGTACTTGGGCGGCACCCGTAACCCGATGGCTGTTCGATGGCCGGCCGGCATTGACCAGAACGGTCAGGTTCGCACCCAGTTCCATCACGTCAATGACCTTGTCCCAACCATTTACGAGGCCATCGGCATCACGCCTCCGGAGACGGTTAACGGGATTGAGCAGGACCCGATCGACGGGACAAGCTTCGCATACACCTTTAACGACGCAGAGGCAGATGGCCGCCTGAAGACGCAGTACTTCGAGATCATGGGGAGCCGTTCGATCTACCATGAGGGATGGATGGCGTCCGCTGTCGGGCCACGCCTGCCCTGGACGAAGGGCGTCGATCCGAAAATTTTGCAATGGACGCCAGACAACGACCGCTGGGAGTTGTACAACCTTGATGAGGACTGGTCGCAAGCCAACGATCTAGCTGATCAGATGCCCGAGAAGGTAGCTCAACTCAAGAACCTCTTCCTCGTGGAAGCAACAAAAAACCAGGCGCTCCCGATTGGCGGCGGACTATGGATCCCTGTATTCCACCCCGAGATGAGACTGACGCCGTCACAGACGGAATGGGTATTCCCCGGTGACATGACCCGTATTCCCGAGGTCACCGCACCTCAACTCGGGACCCGGGCGAATGTTGTGACGCTCGACGTTGACCTCCCCGAACAGCCGAGCGGCGTCTTGTACAAGCTGGGTGCTAACTCCGGTGGTTTGACTCTGTTCATTCAGGACGGAGTCCTCATCTTCGAGTACAACCTGTTCATCATTCAGCGAACACAGGTCCGCTCAAGCAGCACCTTGCCGGTTGGTCCCGCAACGATCAGCGTCACGACGATGCCCACTGAGAAGGCTGCAGCGGGACCGCTCCAGATCGTCCTTGAGGTCAATGGCGAGCAGGTCGCAGAGGGTGTGGTGCCGGTGAGCGCCCCACTGTTCTTCACTGCGAACGACTGCCTTGACTTTGGTCAGGCTCTCGGATCGCCGGTCTCGCTTGACTACTTTAAACTTGCCCCATTCGCTTTCAATGGAACGATTCACGAAGCAAAAGCACGATACGTCGAAACCGCCGACCAGTCGGCCTAAACGGTGTCACTTGACTTACCCGGAGATCTCAGTGAAATCCCGCTGAGATCTCCGGGTTTGAAGTCTGAAACGTCGGGCGGTTCAACGAAACTTTTGGTGGCTGATGTTCATATGCCCGCAAAGAGACCGCAGACATGCACCGAAAGCGCAAAGCGAGCGACTCGACCTGCGGCGCCTACCCGGTACCGCTGCCCGTCGACTTTGCAGCGGTACGTGACCAGATGGATGTTGAGGTGGCGTAGGGACGGACAGTGGGAACCCCAGTCCACTCAACCCTCATCGCTGAGCGTGGATAGTCGGCTTCCTGGGCGGCCTCTTTGTGGGTTCCGCCGACATGTCTGGCTTAGTTGTTGTCGGCGACCTGCATTTATCCGCAGACGTTTTATGTCAACACGAAACGTGGACGATGCTGGGTAGAGCCGGCTTTATGGATCAGAAGAGACGTCGGGTGAGGAGTCGGCCAAGCACCGTAGCGTTAGTGTCTGCCATGACCTTAAGTACCTCAGGGTCGGCGAAGTTCGCTGCCGAAGCCGACATGAGGCTGTCAAGCGAGTCGGTCCACGTCGCAACAGTTGCATTAAACGGAGCTGGGCCTGACGCCACCGACGTCATCCATGTCAGGCCGTTCGCACCATTCGAAATATGTTTCCAATTCATGTCGATATTCCGGTCCATTGTTGCATCGTCTTGCGGCATCCCCGACATGTAAAGAACTGATCCGAACTTACCATCGCGACTGCCTCGCTCGGCCTGCACGCGAAACAGGTTGCGCCGCTGCACGTTCACTTGCGTATCTCGCATCAGTGCGACCAAGTCGGCGTCTTGGTAGATCTTCGACTGTGCGGCCATGGCCGCGTCCACAGTGTCGAACTCGAATGCCACGATGCACAGCCCCGACATCTCGCCGCCCATAACGATTTGGCTTGCATTCGATGAGGTGGCACCGAGCGTTCCAAGTCGCTCTCCGGCCCACTCCTGGCCAGCCTTGCCGAAAGCATCTGGATCGGCAATTGAAGCTAGGACAGTGTAAACGTACGACATGGAGCCTCCCTTAGGTGTTGGATGTTGAAGAGTCTCACAGAAATACTGACGTCGTCAAAGTGCTCAGGTGAGGTTGAAGTGAGCCATCGTCGAGGAGTCGGTGTTGGTGGCCTGGCTGTTGACCGTGGAGCTCCTTCTTGACTCAAAACCCATCAAACAAGAAAAGAGTGTGGACGTTCATCTAGCTGGTACTGGCCAATGCGGCCGGCTAGCACCGGCTGCGACGATCGAGACGCCACTCACCTTCACGTTTAGCGTTGTTCGAGATAGGGACAACCGATACCTGCAAGCCTTCAGCGCACGTATCAATGTCGTAGGCGCGCTGAAGTATGAAGAGTGGCATCAAAGCGATGTGTATCGGGAAGGGCGCTTTTAGAAGTTGTGTTCCAAAGACCCACCCGTTGAGATCCTCACTCATGTCGTTACGCATCACAGCGATGTCCGTCATGTTTCTGAAGAAGAGGACCGAAAGGTAGGGAAAGGACGTAGCGGCCGTGCCATTCTGCGTCGATAGTTGGGTTGAGAGTCTCCCACGAGGAAGGGCCGAACGTCTCCGAAGTGTCAGACTTCGTCTGTGACCATTGACAGACGACACCACGCCAGAGAAATTCTTGAACAGGATCGGATCATGGCGGTTCTTCGCCAGATCCCGGAGGAGTACCTCGTACCGCTTGCCGATCTCTTAGTCGAGGGAGGTGTGCGGTCGTTGGAGATCACCCACGACTATGAGCGAACGACCGATGATGTTGCGATGCTCAGCAAACGGTTCGGCTTGGATGCGTCGGTTGGAGTTGGAACAACGTGGTCAGTCGAACAAGCCGAGTCAGCAGCTGCCGCTGGCGCCGAGTTCTGCGTGATCCCTGGAGTTGATATCGCGACGTCGCAGCGCAGCGCCGAGCTGGGCATGTTGACCTTGCCGGGCGTGCAAACGCCTGCCGAGATCCAGACTGCGCTACGAGCTGGCGCAGATGTGCTGAAGTTTTTCCCGGCAGAACCGCCTGGAGCAGCGTGGTTGGCTCAGGTCGTACCCGCTTACTCAAAGCGTCCGTTCATGGCAACCGGTGGCGTCACGGTCGAAAATATGGCGGACTTCTACGCAGCCGGCGCGATCGCTGTCGGAATGGCCAACTCACTCTTTGGAGACTTCCGCGAATTGGACCGGGCACCCTCATTGATCGCTGCGGCGGTTGCCGTTGCACGCAACCACTAACCAGGTTCCGGCCGGCCGATAGCGGATCATGGCAGCTGACGTGGGATGCCTGGGTCGCACGGGACGACTGAAACATCGTTCTGCTCGTCCCTCGAGACCGGTCAGGTGTGGCATTCGATGCCGGCGGCCAACGCGCAGCACGTCGACCGTTTGCTCACTGGTCATCCACGTGTCCGCCGCCTTGAAGCGTGACCGTCGTGTTTCGATCACGGCACTGATCACGTTGGCTTGGGCGTGGTCGGTGGTGGCCATCCCCAGATTTGCGGCTGTGCAGATGGATAGTGCAGTCGAACAATCACCTGTGGGCACAGCTTCGCCGCCTACCGTGCGGCGATGAGGTCGGTTTACATACTTAGCAATCCGACAGCTCGGGGTGGGCCGACGCAGCTTGATGCAGTCGTTGCAGCGTTTGCTCGTTTCGATGTACACCCGACGGTCTTGGCGGTGACGACAGCAGCCGACGCACGTGCAGCAGCGCAACGAGCCGTCTCGGACGGTGCCTCTCGGCTCATCGCCGTCGGCGGAGACGGGATGGTTCATCTTGCGGTCAACGCAGTCGCCGAATCTGAGACCGTGCTCGGTGTCGTCCCGTTGGGCACCGGCAACGACTTCGCCCGGGCACTCGGACTCCTCGACGGTGATATCGACGAACAGGTCGGCCGGACTCTCGCCGAACCGACACCGGTCGATGCGATCCGAACCGATGGCGGGTGGGTGGCCAGTGTGGCGACGCTTGGGTTTAGTGGCGACGTCACGGCACGAGCGAACAGGCTTTCCTGGCCGCGCGGACAGTCTCGCTACACGCTGGCAACCATGTTTCAGCTCCCGCGTCTTCGCACGCTACTCGTGACAGTCGAGATCGACGGGCGTCGGGTCGCAGGGGCGACCACGTTGCTTGCCATCGGCAACACCGGGTATTTCGGCGGCGGAATGAGGATCTGTCCGGCGGCGCGAGCCGACGACGGCCGCCTCCATGTCGTGAGTATCGGCGATGTTCCGCGCCGTACGTTCTTGCGGGTCTTTCCGACCGTGTTCTCGGGTCGGCACATCAATCGCCCCGAGGTGACTGTCGACGGAGGTGAGAACGTGATGATCGACGGGGTTGGCGTTGACGTTTGGGCTGACGGCGAGCAGCTCGGTTCTCTACCAATGCGTTTCGAGGTCGTGCCGTCGGCACTGCTTGTGGCCGGCGCACGCGCTGGCTACGAGGATGCAGCCCGTTGAATCTGATGACGGACTATGTGCGCGCCGTCGACTGGAAAGACAGCGCTCTTGCCAACGCGTGAAACAGAGTGAAAAGCCTCATGGGAACAGCTCGTCTGCTCCGTTCGGTTCAAGTCGAAACGGGTGTCTTAACTGGAGACCCGCGACCCATTGAAATGAGAGAACGAAATGATCGAATTGAAAATCGACGGCCGGGGCTACGTGCTCGATGACGAACTCAGAGACGAAATCCGCGCGAAGATTGGCTCGCTCGAAGGGCATATGGATGGACTCCAGAGCGGCCACGTCACCGTCTCGTGGGAGGGCAGCCAGAACGAACAGACCGAGATCCACGTCCAACTTTGGGGGTCAGGCCATCGATTCGAAGCATCCGAAACAGATCGGATCGCTTTGGCGGCCGTCGACAAAACTGGCTACAAGCTTGCGACACAGATCCGGCGGGAACATCGCAAGAACGTGGTCAAACATCGCCACGGCTGAGAGGCGTTGTTGAGATCAGAGTTCTTCGAGGATTTGGTTGCGCTTGACCTCAAACTCCTCGTCTGACACGAGCCCGCGCTGGTGGAGGTTCTCCAGTTCGTCGAGGCGTGATTGCGCCGTCGGACTGGTCGGTGGGGCCAAGTTCTGGCCTTGGAGAGCGTCACGAATGGCGGCGGCATCGCGTTGCGAGTCGGCCTGCTCGTCTGCCTGCATCTGGGCGAAGATCACCGTTCGGACATGTTCGGGATCTGGAATGTTCTCGAAGATTGAGTCACCCGTTTCTCCGGCGGACTCGATGGTGACCACTCCATTGTTCAGCATTCGGGCGATCATTGATTGCTGGAAGTTGACGTTGTTGATCCGGTTCAGCGGGATCGAAACTCCGCTGCGGCGAATGACACCGCTCTGATATGCCACGCGCTGGTCAGTCACTGCGAACCGAGTAGTACGCCATTGCACGAACTCGTAGATTGTGTTCGCCAGCCAGACCACGAAGGCAACTAGTGCGATCCAGCCAATGGCCGTGGACACCCAGTCGGCGTCAACGCTCCACAGCAAGAACAGGAGTGCAAGCACGCCGAGGCCAGCAGCGGCCTGCTTCCAGAAGTACCACCAGTGTGGGTTGCCGGAGAGAACCATGTTTTCTCCCGGCATCAGTTGGAGTTGTGACGCAGCCATGAGTCAAATCGTAGTCCACGGTCACCGGGCCCCCGATTGTCGCGTTGTCGAACTGCGAGCTGCCACGTTTCCGGCTCACTCGTTCTCGATCTGCGACGTCGGTCAGCATTGAGCGGATGCTTGCTTCGAACCATCACAGTCCCCAACCCGACCGGACGCCTCTCCGGATGGGTTGGGCGAGGCCGGGCGGGAGGACCACGCAAGACGGCCCGGTGGGGTTTTGACGCGTTAGCCGTCCTATTGCGCTGCGGCACCCGACACTTGGTGTTGCCACCACCGATGAAGGCTCGGTGTGCTTTCAGGCCTGAGTCAGGCTGCGAATCGAAAATGCGCTAGCGCTGATGAAGAGCCCAAAGACAATCAGGTAGAAACCGGCGATCCACGCCACGACCGTCACGGTGGGCTCCGGCCAGGCCACGATCACGGACCCGGCTGCGATGGAGAGAAGTCCAGCGAGTGCTAGCCATCCGCGACCGTCGACGTACTTGTTGGCGATTGCGTCGATGATCTCGATGACGCCCGTCACGATCCACACTGCGCCGAGGATGGTCGCGAGCACTGTCACGGTCTCAAACGGGTGGCGCAGGACTACGACGCCGCCGATCATCCCGAGGATGCCAATGAATCCGACGAATCCCGGTGAGACGACGTTGTCGGCGAAGGCGCCGATTAGGCGGAACACACCGAACACCAGGAGCTGTATCCCTAGCAACACCGACAACACGGTGAGAGTTTGGCTCGGCCAGGCGAGGATAATGGCGCCTAGAGCGACCGTGAGGATGCCGATCACCAAAATGGCTGACCACTCGCGTGCGAGTAGCAGGCTGGTCGGGCCGGGCTGGGTCTCCATCTCTTGCGTCACGGCAGAGACCTTACTTTGCGTTGTGGTCCCGGCTGTTGATTACATTCCGCCTGCGACCTTAATGGTCTGACCGGTGACCCAGCTGCCAGCGTCGCTTGCCAGATAAACTGCGGTTGAGCCCATGTCATCGGGGGTACCGAGACGCTTGAGTGGGATCCGCTTCTGCGCCATGTTTTCGAGTTGGTCTTCGTCGGTTTCGAGCGCGGTCATCATCACTTCGGTCGGAACGTAGCCGGGGGCGATGCCGTTGACTCGGACGTTCGGTGCGAACTCGAGCGACAGAGTTTTGGTCAGCGAATTCACCCCTGCCTTGGCGGCGCCGTAGTGGCCGCTCCCCGGTACAGCGACTTCACCGGCCGGCGAGGTGATGTTGATGATCGCGCCCGACTTCATCCGCTCGAAAGCGACCACTGCGCCTTTCCAGACTGCGGTCAAGTTCAACTGAAGGCACGTCTCCCATTCGTTATCCCCGATCTCGCTAAGCGATGTGCGAACCGGCGACCCGCCGGCATTGTTCACCCACACATGCAGGCCGCCGAATTCGTCGAGCGCAGCATCGGCGAGGGCCTCGACGGCGGCGGTGTCGGTGACGTCAGTTGCCATGGCGATCGCAGTGCCGCCGGCAACGTTGATCTCGCGTGCGACACGCTCGATGCGATCGACGTGGCGGGCAGCGACGATCACCGATGCCCCAGCTGCAGCAAGGTTCTTAGCGATACCCTCCCCGATGCCCTGGCCGCCGCCGGTCACAACTGCGGATCTGCCGCTCAGGTCGAAGCTGTTCATTGATGTCTCCTCAGTTTGTCGAAAGACCGTCGTTGACGGTCTTTCACGGATTGCAAATCGGTGTAGCCGATCCGATTTTTCGGTCAATCAGCTGTGGCGATCACGTCGTCACCGAACGCACTCAGGCGGTCCAAGCCGTCAGGACCCGCGAAGAAGAATGCAGGCACCATGACTCGGCCGACGCCCGCGTCGCGGAGTTGCTCGACACCCGCCACCGGGTCAGCCATCTGTGCGCCGAACATCGCATTGACCTCGATTTCTGCGGGGTCTCGTCCGGCTTTCTCGGACGCAACGCGAAGCCGCTCGATCAGCCCGGTGAGTCGGTCGATGTCACCCTCTCCGGGAAAGTAGCCGTCGGCCATTCGGACGGCTCGTGAGATCGCAGCCTCGGAGTCGCCACCCACGAGAACGGGGATTCTCTTCTGGATCGGCCGCGGGCTGCATGTAGCCGGAGCGAAATCGACAAAATCGCCGTGGAACTCGGCGTGAGGTCCGGCCCAGAGCGCACGCATTGCTTCGACGTACTCGTCATTGCGCGCACCACGTCGTGCCCACGGCACACCGAGAGCATCGAACTCTTCTTTCATCCAGCCGACGCCGAGACCGAGCTCGACGCGTCCTCCAGACAATCGATCGAGCGTGGCAAGTTCCTTCGCGAGAATCAGGGGATTGCGCTGAGGAACGATGAGAATGCACGTACCAAGACGCAGTCCAGGTGCCGCAGCGGCAGCGAACGCCAGCCAGATCAGCGGGTCGGGGATCGGTGTCTCGGGTTCGGCGGGAATCTTGCCGTCTGGGGTGTACGGGTACGGCGACTCAATTGATGTCGGCATGATGACGTGTTCGCCGCCCCATAACGACTCGAAGCCTGCCGCGTCGGCCCGACGGCAGACCTCGAGTGAATCTTCGTGTTCCTGTGCGATGCTGCTCGCGAATGCCAGCCCGAATTTCATGTATTTCCCCGTTCGTCGCCTGCCGAGGGAGTCCCCGCCCGGCTCGGTCGAGCGTAGGCGTCGGGATCGAGAACATCAGAATTGGAGCCTGACGACCGGATCAAAACCATGAGCTGTTCCTCTCGTTGCGGGCTAGGGCTTGAAATCGTCGGTCGGTGCGCGAAACCCAAGCGTTGAGTCCAAGATTGACGTCCCACGGGCGCATGGAGGTCGCCGCACTTCACTGATCTGAGCCAGGGGCCCTCTGGCCTCACGCAAGGGCGGGTGCGCGTTCGGGTCGGCATTGCAGTCGTCGGACCGCATGACCTTGGCGACTCGATGGTCACTGTTGGAGAACGCAGAGGCGCGGCCGCTTGGCCGTAGCGAGCTACTACTCCGTAGAGGTGAACCCGAGTTGTTCGAGACGGCCGCGAAGAAAGACCGGAATCGTCACAGGAGCTCCGGCCAGGCGATCAGCAACTTCTGGGCCATTTTCGTCCCAAATATGACATGTATTGACAATGCTCTTCCACATACCGTCGTCGCTCTGCGACCGGTCGAACATGTTTTGCTGCTCACCGGCAAGCTTTGCCTCGGCGGCGCGCATCGACCAGAAGCACTGCATCGCCACTGGTGCCATAGCGTTAATCAACGCCGTGATATGGGTGCACCCGCGCGGTCCTCCGAACAACTCGGCGATGTGTTTAGTGAATCCGCGTCCAATCGACAGACCGACCAGCTGTTGATAGTGCGGTGTGATCGATGGACACCGATCTTGCGGATGTGACTCGAACAGCGCAGTCGCCTTAACGATCTCGAGTTGCGGAAAAGCGAGCTCTATCGCCAACTGCATGTGGTGAACAGTCAGCGGATCCGGATCCTCACGGAGATACAGCCCGGGAGGCTTCTGATCGCGCACGGCGCCCTGTAAGAGCAGGCGATCAGCGGCAAGTCGGAATGCTTCGACGCGGTACTCGCGGTCGTGAAGAATCTCGACGGCCCCGTTGGGCGGCGGTGGAAGAATCGGGCCGGTGTCGAACTGCGTCATACTTCGATGCAAGCAGAGCGAGAGCGGCGCGACTCAATCGCAATGCACTGAGGGTGTCGTCCTAACGTCGGACCCTTATGAGGAGGCCTGTATGCGCTCTCGAACATCGACACGCTCACTCGGAACGCTGCCATTCAGGCATATGAGACGGTGGGTGTGGTCCCCTCGCGCTTTTCAACTTGAGCAGGTCCTGCAGCTGCGAGCATCATCGCCATTGGGGCGGGTTGGTTCAGTTCGGTCGATGATCTGAAGGCCTATTGACAGCGACTCGCGCAGCCACAATGGTTCCCTTTACCAGCAAAATCATCGGAGGAAAAATGAGAATTGTTCAGCAGGCCTTTTCAATGAAGCCCGAAAGCATTGCCCGAGGAACTGCAGCTTTCGCGGACATGAGTTCTTACTGGAATGAAAAGTCAGGCGTACCTGGGTTTACATACATGGTGACGCTCGGAATGCCCCAAGGTACTGTCGCAATCTCGATGCGAGCAGATTCGATGGCGGCATTCTCCGAGGCGCTTTGGCCAATGATGGCTGATGCCGAGTTCCAGAGGCTTTCAAACGAAGTGAACGCTTGTCTGTCAACGCCGTCGGAGCCAGTTATGTGGCAACTCATGCACGCTGCAGGTGAAATGCCCTCAGAGCCATCGACGATCGTTCATCAGATAACGCTCAGGTCCATGGACCCCGGCGCACTCGGATGGGCGACTGAGATCGCAGACTATGCCAGCAGCGTCATCGGGAGGCCAGTCGTCGTCGGCGGTACCACCTACGGATCGTCAAACATGTCCACGCCAGCTAACGCCATCACGTTTTTCACTTACTGGGATGACGCTGCTCAGATCGACGAGGGCGGCCCAAAGCTCCTGATGGACGCCGGATATGCGGACCTGCAGCAGAAAGCTAACGGTCTCATCGATCCAGGATTCATGTCGTCAGTACTGGCTCGCCGGAGCAATTGATCCGATCAGAGTCGCCGTCACATCTGCAGCAGCCGTAACGGCGGTAAGAGTCGGTCTCGTCTGCTTGTTGATCCGTGGCATAAGGCCCACGGATCAATAAGCAGAGGTACCAAACGCTCAAAAGCCCCGACACAAATGTTCCAACGGTGCGCTTGCCCTTTTTTTGTCGCAACAGGTCGGCCCGACATTCATTCGGCACTCAAATCGGACCATTGGCTAGCAGCCCCGCTTATTTCACCCAGATTGCTTGTTCGGACGGCCTGCTTTTGCCTCAGTTCTTTGTCGTAGCGTTACACAGGCTCACCATCGGAGTCCATCCACGACGGACGACAGCTCTGGCAGAGCTAAAGCGTGGACGACAGTGGTAGCAGGAAGTTCTGGAACGAACCACGGAGTCGGATCGATCTCAAGCTGCCGCAGTCAGAAGTTCGCTTGCAACGGGTTGCATGGCTTGCAACAGAGCGCAACATTTTTGGGACTAGATGTCTCGCCAATCGACTTAATTACCGAGATTCTTTGAGAACTTTGAGGGTCGCACTGTAAGCGCTCAAGGGTGGTACTAAATCTCTTTCTGCTTACACGTGCTTGAAAATTCGGCACTCGGAGGCGCCGCGTGACGAGTGCTCAACCCAGCAACTGGTATGCCCTGATTTGCCCGGTCTCGGCCCAAGTAAATCATTCAAGGATCGGGAGAATCTCGGGAGCGAGTCGTCGGGCAGTAATAAGTCCGATCGATGTCACAGCATCGAGCTCCTCAGCGGTCGTGGGTTTAGCTGCCGCAATGGCGGAGAGGTCACGGTCCGTGAGCAGTTGTGTCGGGACGACCCGCGCGCGCAAAGCCGACTCGGCTCGCCAGACGGTCAAACGCTCTAGTGTCGAGTCGACAGGACGCAGCCGTCGCAATGCCGCTGGAACGGGAATTGATGCGGGCTCGCAAGGTTCCAGTTCGGCAATGAACGGGCTCGGCTTCCGGGCATACCCGGCACGTCGCTCGGCTCGCACGAGGTGGAGTTCGTCGGTTGCCCGAGTTGTCGCGACGTACAACAGTCGCGCTTCCTCGGCCTTTTCGTTCGCCGTCGTCGCAGTTTTGTGCGGCATCAGGCTCGCCTCCAACCCCGTCACGAACACGGTGTGCCACTCCCGACCCTTCGCGCCATGAAATGTGAGCAGTTCAACTCCATCCGTTGAACGGTCGTTGAACGGATTCGTCGTCGCTATCCACGCCCGAAATTCGGCCCCGTCACCCCGCGGCTGATCGCGAAGAAACTCGAGGAGTGCTGTCGCCACGCGGCGCTCGGCCTCGACGAGGCGTAAAGCTGCAGTGGCTTCACGCAACTGCGATATTTGGGGAGCATGTGGACGTGTCGGTGGTCGACCGATCTCGGACGGGGTGTCGCGGAACTCGTCGACAGCCGCGCTCGCCGCATCGAGCGCATCGATGTTGTCAAGGGTGTCGTGTGCCCAACCGCGAAGTCCCGAGGCCGACGTGTTCGCCGACGCATCCCGAATCGCTGCTGCGAGCGGTGATCCGCTCGCCGTCGCTGACCGACGCACAGCGATGCCACGGGATCCGAGGCCCGTTTCGAACGCGGTGAGCTGGGCGTTCGTTCGAGCGAGAACAGCAATGCCCCCCGAGCGAATCAAATTCGGGTCGCTTCGCGTGATGCGCTGGGCCACGAGTTCGGCTTCGGCAGTTTCGTCAGCGGCCGCCGAGACGGTCACTACCGGCCCGTCGTCACGAGCGGATTGAATGTTGGCTGGCTGGCCGCCGGCATGCAACACGTGGGCGCCAGCTGCGACAACTTGTGGAGTGCAGCGATGGTTGACGGGAAGGCGCACGACTTCGACACCGGGAAAGCGGGTCTCGACATCAATCAGGAGCGACGGATCCGCACCGTTGAACCCGTATACCGCCTGCGCTGGGTCGCCGACGAGGAACAGATCATCACGGCCGGTGCGAAGCAGGTCGACGATGCGGTGTTGTACGGGATTGAGATCCTGCGCTTCGTCGACCAGTAGGTGTCGGAAACGCCACCGGAGGACGTCGGCAAAATCAGCATCGTTCGCTGCATTGCGGAGTACTTCGAGCAGCACGTCATCGAAGTCGACCACGCCGCGCTTTCGTTTGACGGCTGCGTACCCCTCGAAAATGCGCTCCATAGTGTCGACTCCACCGTGCGGGCGACGACCTGCCCGGCGCGCAGCGCTCGCGTATCGGTCTGGCCCAATTCCACGCGCCATCGCCCACGAAATTTCGCTGTCTGCCCCGTCCAAGACTTTGCCGCCACTGTCGAAGCCGTACTCATTCTGGGCGTCGCGCAAGAGTCGTCGCCGGTCGCCTGACACAGTTCTTGGGCGCTGGTTGGTGTCGGCCCACCGTTGACGAAGCACCCGCAACATCACCGCATGAAATGTCCCGGCCTCGACGTGCTCGCGGAGCCCAAGGCGCTGAAGGCGTCGACGGAGCTCTCCGGCCGCTTCACGGGTGAAAGTCAAGGCCAACGTGTGGCCTGCGTCGGCGTCTCCCATCGCGATCCGGTGAGCAATCCTTCGTGTCAGTACGCGGGTCTTACCTGAACCAGCACCGGCCACCACTGCGACGAGTTGAGAAGTGGCCGTCACTGCTGCGCGTTGGTCCGGATCTAGATCGGCGATCAGCGCGTCTGCATCCACGTCGGCATCGTAGGTCGCACTACCGTGAGCGCATGCCGTATCCGCAGAGACTGCTGAACGGGCACGAACAGATCGCCGTCGACCTGCACCCTCACTGGTCGTACTACTCGAAGCCAATTGTTGTGCTCGTCATAGGGATCGTGTCCGGCATCATCACACTCACCGCGACCGAGATCGGAACTACTCAGCGGACCACGGCGGCAGGGATGACTTTGGTGCTGCTAGTCGGCTCCACGACGTGGCTCGTCGTGCGATACATGAAGTGGGCGACGACGCACTTCGTGATCACGACCGACCGGCTGATCTTTCGGACGGGAATCATCGCTAAACGTGGTGTCGAAATTCCGCTTGATCGGGTGAATACCGTGCACTTCAGTCAAGGGATCATTGAACGAATGCTCAGAACCGGCGACCTGATCGTCGAGTGTGGTGGGGAAGACGGGCAGCAACGCTTCACCGCGATGCGCCGCCCTGTCCAAGTTCAGCGGATGATCTACGCACAGATGGAGGACGATCGACGCCAGGGCTTAGCTTTCGCCGGTTCGACAAGCGGCGACGTCGCTTCACAGCTAGAGAAGCTCGAGGGCTTGCTACACCGCGGAAGCATCACCGTCGACGAATTCCAGCAACAGAAAGACCGGCTGTTGAATCGATGAGCGAGTACCCCATAAAGCGAGTCGTGAGCCTGGTGCCGTCGTCTACCGAAACGTTGCTCGCACTCGGGGCCGAGGTGGTGGCCTGCTCGAAGTTCTGTGAACAGCCCGAGATCATCCACGTCGGTGGGACCAAGAACCCTGACATCGAACGAATTGTCGCGCTGGAGCCCGACCTCGTCGTGCTCGACCGTGAGGAGAACCGCGTCGAGGACCATGACGCGTTGGTCGCCGCCGGTGTGGCGGTGTTCGTCTCCGACGTCACTGACCTGCCCGGTGCGCTTACCGTGGTGCGTGAATTGGCGGCAAAGACCGGGGTGTCGATACCTGACGCAGCCACAGAGCTTCCAGCGGTGGCCGAGACTGCTCCCCGGCGATCGGCATTCGTGCCGATTTGGCGTCGCCCCTGGATGACAATTTCGCAGCGCACGTACGGCGCCGATCTGCTTGCACACATCGGAATCGATCTGGTCCGCGCTGCTGACCCAAGTCCATATCCAACGGTCGAGCTCGATGAGATCGCAGACGCGCGACCAGACCTGGTCGTCGTGCCGACCGAGCCGTATGAGTTCGCAGCGCGTCATCGGGCCGAGTTGACCCAGGCGCTTCCCGAGGCCCACCTCGTCGAGGTTGACGGTCAGGATCTGTTCTGGTGGGGTTCGCGTACGCCAGGTGCCGTCAACCGTTTGGCGGAAGCACTCGCGCTCCGGCCGATGCCTTGACGATCCAGCCGTGACGGATCGTCCCCGGTTCGCAGATCGCAACTAGGCACCCGCCGAAGCCACCACCTGTCATGCGCGCCCCGAACACTCCGGGGGTTGCATTCAGTTGGTCTACAGCTGCATTCATCTTCGGTGTAGACGTCTCATAGTCATCACGCAGGCTCGCATGGCCGGCAGTCATCAATCGGCCGAGATGCACGTAATCGGCTCGCCGTAGGGCGTCAGCGAAGTGTCGAACCCGGTCGTTCTCGTTGACGACATGGCGCGCCCGGCGGCGGATGGTTTCGTCGCCGATCGTGGCTACCTGACTGAGCGTGGCCGTGCGCAACGATCCAATTTCGGCTTCGGCGGCGGCGCACTGCGCGACACGTTCGGCATACGCCGAGCCTCGCAAGGTGCGATGGGCGACGAAGCGAATGACAATGTCGACGTCGTCGGGCACAGGTACCTGCTCGACGGTCAGTCCGCGGCAGTCGATCAATGCTGCGTGCCCTGCGCTTGCGGTAGCGATGCAGAGCTGATCCATTATCCCAGTTGGAACGCCGGTCGCAGAGTGTTCTGCGCGCCGTGCTGTTTGTGCGAGTTCGAGCGCAGTGCCGGCGAAACCGAGCGCTTTTCCAACAGCGCATTCCAGCGCTGCGCTTGACGACAGCCCGGCACCGGCCGGGATGTCGGAGACCAGATGGCCGCGGAAGCCGTTAGTTGCTTCGAGTTCTTTGGCCATCCCGGCAATGAACGATCCCCATTGCGGCTCGACGGTCGACGGGTCGTCATGGAACGGAAGCCGCAGGTGTACCTGGCCCGGCCCGTCAGCAGAGGTCAGCTCGATAGATCCTTGCGTAGTAGTCGCCGTGAGCGTGATGCCTCGATCGATTGCCATTGGAAACGCGAGTCCGCCGGTGTAGTCGGTGTGCTCACCGATCAGATTCACGCGCCCAGGGGCATGTACCCGGAACGTGGTCTCGACATCGCTGGTCACCGGGGAAAACGTACTGCCAGCATCGTCTGGGGTCTCGGATTGTCGAAGCGAGCGACTTCGGGGTTAGTCGATGTTGTCTGCCATGATCGATCGATGCCCCGTGCCGAACTGCCGTCCGGAATTGAGCTTCAGTACGAGACGTTCGGCAATTCTGACGATCCGACACTGCTGTTGGTCAATGGTTACACGTCACAGCTCACCGGCTGGGACGAGGGATTGTGCGCGCTTTTCGTCGACCAGGGACTCCACGTCGTGCGCTACGACAACCGCGACGTGGGACTCTCAAGCAAACTGACCGGAGTGGTGCAGCCTGCCGAGGTACTCGCTGCGGTTCTCGCTAACGACCCGGTCCCACCCGTCCCATACACGCTGTCCCATATGGCGGCCGACGGTGTCGGCCTGCTTGACCACTTAGGCGTGGAGCGAGCACACGTTGCCGGAATGTCGATGGGTGGAATGATCGTGCAGATGATGGCTATCGAGCATCCGAGCAGGGTCGCAAGTTTGACATCGATTATGTCGAACACGGGCAACGCTGCAGTCGGTGCACCAACGCGTGAGGCGCGAGCGGTAATTTTGGCGCCAGCACCGACTGATCGTGCTGCCTATATCGAAGATTCAGTTAGCGCTGCGGTCTGGGCCTCCAAGCGGTATGTCGATCATGACGCTATGCGGGCAAGGGCTGCGGCCAACTACGATCGGGCGTTCTTTCCCGAGGGAGCACCGCGCCAACTAGCGGCGATCTACGCGACGGGTGATCGATCCGGTCGGCTGCGAGCGCTCGATGTTCCGACGCTCGTGATCCACGGCCGCGACGACACATTGATTACGCCGTCGGGCGGTGCTGACACAGCACAGCTGATTACGGGGTCAAAGTATCTTCTTCTCGCCGACATGGGTCATGACCTTCCAGTCCCGCTGTGGCCGGTTTTCGTCGAAGCAATCGGCGGACACATCCGTATCGCTGAGGCCGCCTGACCGACCGCGTTTTCGATCGATCCGTTACCCATTCAACTCATCAAATATTAGGGAGAACCACCATGGCCGGACCACTTGCCGGACACCGCATTATTGAGATTGCTGGAATTGGCCCCGGGCCGTTCGCCGCGATGCTGCTCGCCGACTTGGGAGCCGAGGTGATTCGTGTCGAACGCGCCGGTGCCGTGCGCGGCCCTGCTCCTGAGCAACCTCACGGCGACATCTTGCTGCGTGGCCGGCGCAACATCGCGATCGACCTCAAGAATCCCGATGGTGTTGCCACGCTGCTAGACCTCGTTGAGCAGGCAGATGGATTACTTGAGGGGTTCCGCCCCGGTGTGATGGAGCGTCTGGGCATCGGCCCGGATGAATGTCTGGCCCGCAACCCGAAGCTGGTGTTCGGCCGTATGACGGGGTGGGGCCAGACCGGTCCCTACAGTCAGGCTGCTGGCCACGACATCAACTACATCTCCCTGGCAGGCGCGCTCGCACACTTCGGCCGTGAGGGTGAGGGTCCGACTCCGCCGCTCAACATGGTCGGCGATTTCGGCGGCGGCGGCATGTTCCTTGCACTCGGCGTCGTTGCAGCACTCCTTGAGGCCCAGCAAAGCGGCCGAGGACAAGTTGTCGACACAGCAATGGTCGATGGTTCTGCCGTCCTGATGAGCATGTTTTGGGCGTTCAAGTCGATGGGTATGTTCAACGAGAACGAACGCGGGACGAACCTGCTCGACACCGGGGCCCACTTCTACGACGTCTACCGCTGCAGCGACGGGGAATACATCTCGCTTGGTTCGATCGAGCCACAGTTCTATGCCGAACTGATGCGGCTCACCGAACTCGCTGACGACGAACAATTTGCGAAGCAAATGGACCAAGCCGAATGGGGTCCGCTCAAGGAGCGTCTCACCGAACTGTTCGCCACAAAAACGCGTGATGAATGGTGCGAGATCATGGAACACACCGACGTGTGTTTCGCCCCAGTGCTGACAATGTCGGAGGCAGCCCAGCATCCGCACAACGTCGAACGAGAAACCTTCATTGAGGTCGGTGGCGTCACGCAACCAGCGCCGGCACCGCGTTTTAGTCGTACCGAGAACGAAGTCGTGTTGACGCCGGCATGGCCGGGTCAGCACACCCGCGAAGTTCTCGAGGCGTGGGGTGTCGGGAAGGACCGTGTTACTGAGCTGCTCGATTCGGGGGCAGTGCGACACGCTGAGTGACCCTGAACGCCTCGAGCAGCTGTTCGAACGAAGGGTGAGCGCCTTGTTACGCGCTGATTGATTGAATCTGCGGTCCCGATGCCAGCAGTGCTTGGTCGTCGAAGGAACGGCAGATCTGTCGTCGTCCGCTGGAGGGCAGCCGGCGGCCAGCTGTTTTACCGCTCACATGTGTTCGCGGTACTGCTACTTGAGCGAGTCGTTTCGATTGATCAGATCCCAGCGTCAGATGAGATGGCAGCACCCACAGATGGACGTCCCACGACTTGCGCGTCTTTGGTCCTTGCCACGCAGGAATCACTGTTGACGGCAATGACGTGTCGGCGACGTTGGTCAACGGTGCGATACCGGTTTTGATTTATCGTTGTGCTCTTGAGGTTTCTGGTGACGGCGAGACCTGAGTCGCGGTGGAAACAGCGGCGGAGGCAATCTGGCTAATTGCAGCGCTGTGTGTGCGCTGAGTTCAGGCGCTCGGCGACGGTCGAATGAGTCCGTTCTTCACGCCTGTTCTCTGGCACGCGCACGATGACGGGAACGGTGGTCTTGTCCCACGTCTGTCCCGATATTGAATGCATCTCGACAAACGGTCCTGTAGAACGTGCTGAGATCGAAGGGCATTGAGTGGTTCTGGTCGCAGTAACACGTAGCGGATGTCGCGAGGTCCCTGAAGATTTGGATGACGGAGGGACTCTGTCCGATGGTCGAGATGGTGAAATCGATGCGTGCGAACCCCGGAATCAGCGGAGTCATTTGGCTTAGATACGGGGCTTCGGACGTGACTGGCAACTCAAAAAACTCTGGTCTGGTAGCGAAAACGCGACGAGCGCCCCACGGGTCAGGCCGGTGGGGCGCTCGCTACAGGTTTAGTTGGTGTTCGAAGCTAACTCAGCCGTAAGTACAGCCTGGGTCGACGTCGATCAGACAGCCAGTCGAGTAGAACCCAAC
This sequence comes from uncultured Ilumatobacter sp., assembly GCA_905480335.1. Classification (GTDB taxonomy): domain Bacteria; phylum Actinomycetota; class Acidimicrobiia; order Acidimicrobiales; family Ilumatobacteraceae; genus Ilumatobacter_A. The sequence continues at coordinate 24,805 of CAJQPY010000034.1, forward strand.
AATGTCGACGACGACATTCGCGACTGCATCTTCCCTCGTGCCCGCAGGCCCGTCACCCCGGCCGATCATCACGAAATCGATCATGCTCGACGCGTCAGTGCCCCATTCGCCGAGGCCGACTGTGACCATGTTTGCTGTAGACGGACCGCCGTATCCCCAGTTCACAGAGGAAATACGGGTCGGTCCGCCCGCTTCTGCAGCTGCTTCGTTGACATAGATATTTTGCAAGCAACTGAAAGCTGGATCACTTACGCCACCCAGGTCGCACAGAGACGGTGTCACGGACACGTAGCCGCTCATATTTGCCGATCCGCCTGGCACAGTCACGTTAAGGACCACAGCATCCACTAGATAATCCTGTTCGAAGCCCTGGGCGTCGTAA
>CAJQPY010000035.1 GCA_905480335.1 uncultured Ilumatobacter sp.
GTCCTACGGTACCGAACGTTCCTGAGGCCGCCCAGAAGAAGATCCAGATCCCGGCGGCGCCAATGAGGCCGCCGACTTCGGGTCGGACGAAGAGCCTTTGAAATATCGATCGATAGGCGAGGCGTTCGTCGCTTTCTTCCGCCGATGCGACAACCACAACACCGGCGTGGGCCGATCCGTCTTGGGCAAAAGCCGAAGTTTCGTAGTAGTCGTTGTCAACATCGGGTGAGTCGTACTCGTTCACAGGATCCCTTCCAAGAACTTGTCGGGCGTCCGCAGGGAACGCCGGTATGCGAGGCGGAAGTAAAAAGTCTGTCCAACCCGGTCCCACCATTGCGTCGTGTGCGACCGAGACCGCGAAGTTCCCAGAGATTGGCGGTTGCGACCGAGACGATCGGCGACATAACCGGCCCAGGGATCATGCCGACGGTGGGGTCGGACTCGGCCGACCCCACCGTCGTTCACGACACGCTCGGCACATCAACGCTGTACCGAGCAAATAGCGCTGATCAGATCAGCGGGTGCCCTGCGCGCTCAACGCAATCACGTCAGACGCATTCTCTGGAGTGACAAAGCCGGGACCTGTGAGGATCGGCAAGCCGCCACCAAGAGTGTTGGCATTCGTGGCGTTCAAGTACAGAAGAAGTACCGGCATGTAGCCCTGGAGGTACTGTTGCTGGTCAACAGTGAATGCAACGTCGCCCGCTTCGATAGCAGAGAGGAGTTCGGGGGTAAGGTCGAAGCCGCCGATAGTGAGCTCACGGCCGAGATCTTGCGCCGCTCGCAGAGCCGACATCGTGATCACTGGGCCGACGCCGAGAACACCGTCGATATCGGGATCAGCGGCGAGGTACGCGTTAATCGTGTTCTGTTGCTCCGTTGTATCGGCGTCGAGGCCCATGAACTCGATCTCAGTGTCACCCTCAAAGGTTTCAGCCAGACCGTTACACCGCTCCTCGAGACCAACATTGCCCTGCTCCTGGTAGGCGCAGAGAACCTTGGTTGCTCCGGCCTCGTTGAAGCGGAGCCCAGCACCGTTACCAGCGACGTCTTCCGACTGACCGACGTGAGTCAGCGCACCAATATCGCCGTAGTCATTTGCTCCGGAGTTCAACGTGATTACTGGGATGCCAGCGGTCACGGCAGCCTGCAACGGAGATACCAATGCATCAGGGTCTGGCAGTGAGGCCGCAATGCCATCAACGCCTTCCGCAACCGCTGACTCAATGTCCTGGACCATAACTTGAGCATCGTTGACGCCTGGCTTCCATACCAGAGTTACCCCAAGGTCCTCTGCGGCGGCGTCAGCGCCCTTCTTGACGACTGACCAGAAGGGACCGTCATCAGAGTGGGTGATCATTGCGAACGTCAGATCGCCTGACTGGGTCTGGTCGACTTCTTCGGGTGCATCAGTTCCGGCTGGCGCAGCGGTATCAGTTGACTCCGCAACGGTGTCGGCGCTGTCGGAGCTGTCGGAGCTCCCGCAAGCGGCCGCGACGAGCGCGATCGCCGGCAAAAGTGCCAGCATTCTCTTGGACATCTTCATGTTCTCCCCTTTTAATTTGTTGGATGTTGCCTCTTAGATCGATGCGAACGCACCGACACCCTTGAGGTACTCGATGCTCGCAAGAACATCAAGAAGTGGACCGTCACCGACCGCAGGTTCGCCTGCGGTGATGGCGGCGTCTTGTTCGAGTACGTACCACTGGTCATACCCGCGATTTTCAAGCGTCGTCACGATGTCTCCGATCGGGACGTCTCCCCTGCCCAGGTTACAGAACATTCCGGCCTGCACGCCTTCCATGATCGACTGTTCGCCGGCAAACACCGGCTGAGCAAGATCCATGACGACATCCTTCAGATGCACGTGACGGATGCGATCGAATGCGACGTCGATGAACTCCATCGGATCCATTCCACCGATCTGCATATGACCCATGTCGAACGTCCAGCCAACATCGGAGACGTCCAGCAACGCTTCAATGTCAGCGCGGGTCTCGACGACAGTCCTCAGATGAGGATGAATCGCCTGGGTCATGCCGTAGCCGCCAACCACATCATCGAGTTGCGCAAGCGTCTTGGCGGCGAACTGCCAATCATCGGTAGTGAGCTCTGAACGCGGACCCCAGTTCCAGTCCGTCACTGCCGAGGTGACAAAAACGCTCGCACCGGCAGCCGACATGAGCGAGGCGGCGCGGTGAGCGGCCTCGTGTGTTGCATCGACCTGATCGGCGCGATGCACGACAAGAGGGACGAAGCCACCGATCATCTGCAACCCGAACTGTGCGCACAAGTCCTTCAGTTCGGCGGGATCGGTTGGCAAGTACCCGTCGGAACCGAGTTCGGTCGCTGCTAGCCCAATCTGTTGCATCTCAGCCAATACCCGCGAGGGCGGGAGCTCGATTCCCCATCCGGGCACCTCGCAAACGCCCCAGGAAATCGGGGCGCCCGCAAGACGATCGATCATGCCCTTCACTGTTCCCCCACGTCATCACCGCAACCGTTGCCATCGCACCAATTGCGACGGCGAGATTAGAGCGCTCTAATATCTACTACTATGACTCTCGGCACACGCCGTGTCAAGTCCAAGTGGAGGCCGACGGTGACACAACCGACGATGCGACAGGTGGCCGAGCGAGCTGGCGTTTCGATCGCACTCGTTTCACTCGTGATGCGAGAGGCGCCAAATGTCTCCGACTACCGACGGCAACTCGTCGTCGACGCCGCGGCTGAGTTGGGCTACCGGCCCAACGTCCTGGCTCGCAATCTCGCCAGTCGCCGCACAAACACAATCGGCGTGGTCCTCAACGACCTGCACAACCCATTCTTTGCGGAGATCATCGACGGGCTCCAAAACGCGGCCGATGCAGCCGGCCACCAAGTGCTAATCGGAAACGGGCGGCACTCGAAAGCCGGCGAATCCGAAATGCTCGAGACGTTTCTCCAATTTCGCGTTGACGGGCTGGTGCTGGTCGGTTCGACGGCGTCGCTCTCGACAATCGAAGCCGCTGCCCAAATCACGCCGCTGGTCGCCGTCGGTCGCACGACGCGCAGCAAGAAGTTCGACACGGTGAACACCGATGACAAACTCGGCGCACGCCTCGCCGTTGAGCATCTGCTGGCACTCGGCCACTCGCGAATCGCACACATCGACGGTGGCTCGGGTGCCGGTGCTCGTGCTCGTCGCGAGGGATACGCCGCAAGCATGACTACGGTCGGTATGGCTGACCACATCTCGGTTGCCCGGGGCGACTTCAGCGAGATCGGTGGATACAAGGCTGCGCGCGAGTTGCTCTCCCGTCGACAGGTTCCCACGGCGATCTTCGTTGCAAACGACCTCAGTGCCGTTGGCGCGCTCGACCGCGCCGAGGAGGCCGGATTCTGCGTGCCGACCGACATGTCGATCGTCGGATATGACAACACATCACTTGCTGCTACGCATCACCTATCGCTCACGACGATCAACCAGCCGCGCGAGGAACTCGGCCGGTTGGCCTTCCAGTCGTTGCTTGAACGGCTTAAATCGGGAAGGACCGCAGCCGTTCATCGAGTCGTTGCCCCGTCACTCGTCAAGCGACGTACCAGCGGCCCGGTCCACAGCAGGGAGCAGGCGCGATGACCACCCCGAATGCCAAGCGAGTGCGCGTCGGAGTGCTCGGCACGAGCTGGTGGACAGACTCGATGTATCTCCCGGCATTGTCGGCTCACCCGAACGTCGACGTCGTCGGCTTGTGCGGCCGAAATGCGGCCACGGCAAACGCCCTTGCCGACGAATGGGGTGTGCCATGGGTATCGGTCGACAGCGACGCCTTCATCGACCCAGATCGGCTCGACGCAGTCGTCGTCGCAACTTCGAACGACAGTCACGAACCGCTCACGCTGACGGCGCTCGACCGGGGTCTTCATGTGCTGTGCGAGAAGCCGATCGCCACGTCGGCAGGCGCCGCCCGACTAATGGCAGCGCGGGCGAGCCAGACCGGAGCGACCACCCTCGTTCCTTTTACCTATCGCTACATGCCGAGCAACCAACTCTTGAAGCGTCTGATCGACGACGGGTTTATCGGCCGCCCGTATCACCTCAACATGCGGTACTTCACCGGCTTCGCACGCGATGGTGAGTACAGCTGGCGTTTCGACACCGAACTCGCCGGATCCGGAGTACTCGGGGATCTCGGCAGTCACTGGTTGCATATCGCCCGCTGGCTCATGGGCGAAGTAACGGCGATCGGATGCATCAGCGAACGCTTCATCAAACGCGCCGATCGACCTGACGCCTCGGCATACGTTCGCGGAGAAGACTCGGCGCAAATGACCCTGCGGTTCGAGAGTGGTGCCTACGGGACACTCCAGGTGAGTGCAGTCTGTTGGGAAGGAACCGACTTCAACCAGACCCACCACCTCGACCTACACGGAGCTGACGGGACGCTCTACGCCTACAACGATTGGTCGACGGTGCAGCAAGTTCGTGGGCTGCGGGCCGGCGACGCCGGACCTGCTGCGCTGATCGAAATCCCGGATGACATCTGGGGTGGCGCCCGGCGCGGACGCGTCCACGACACGTACCGCGACGTCTTTCGTTCCGGTGGGGCCATGGTCGGCGACTGGATCGATGCCGTGCTTACGGGTGCTCCAGCAACGCCGGACTTGGCCGAGGGGGCACGCGTTCAACATCTGCTCGAACTCGCAGCGCAAAGTGCCACCACCGACGGTCGACTGCTCGATGCCAGGGCCTGACACCCGTGGCGCTGTGCCCCACCTTCGAGCGGTGCTTTTGGTAGTTGCGTTCATCCTCGTCGCTGGCTGCGCCGTCTCCGATGGAGACGACCGTAAGGACGACCCTGATCGGTTGAGCAAATCAGGGGTCGGCATCATCGCCGAAGGGTGCGGGCTTGCTGCGCAAACCGGAAGTGGCGTCGTTCTTGCTGAACGCCATCAGGTGGTCACCGTGGCACACGCGGTCGCTGGAGCATCGAAGATCACCGTCGTGGACGATTCCGGAACTGAACTTGATGCCACGATCGAGGCGTTCGACAAAGACAGCGACCTTGCGGTTCTTCATGTAAACGGCCTAGATGCGGATCCGCTCGCCGTTGGGACGCTTGAGCTGGGCTTGGCCAACGCCGTCGTCTGGTCACGCAACGAAGGGGTGCGTGCCGTCCCGATCGAGATCAACAAAAAGTTGAACATTACAATCGAAGACATCTACGTGGAAGATGAGGTCCGGCGAACCGGAATGGAGTTGCGCGGCGAGATCTCATCTGGCGACTCGGGCGGCGCCGTGATCAACTCCGACGCGGACGTCGTGGGCATAATCTACGCCCGCTCACGAACACGTCCGGGGGTTGCCTTTGCTACCGATTCAGCAGAGCTCGCTCGATTGCTCCGAGAACGACCGATGGACCCCATCGACCGCTGCTTCTGAACACGACCGATGCGGCCAGCACCAAGGTGCTGCGATGACCTGCCCTGTTATCACCACGTTCATGACGCGGAGGCGGCTGCCCTGACAGCCCAATCCGCAGCACAAAACGGAGGATCAACCGGCGGTGCCAATGCAGCCCAGTCAGGCTCAGACGAGAGGAAAGTCGGTCGTGACCTTGCGATCGCAGGGCCGTCGTGGATCAGCGCAGCGTCGAGCTAACCGGTGCGGGCACCCCTCTTCGCACAGTTGATCGAACTTGCTACGCGATGGATTGTGAACGCTCAGCCGCTAGGAGGCAAGCGAACGTCGACGGACAGTGACGGTTGTGGCGCAACCGTCTGACAATCCGTCGAGCTCGAGCACCTTGTGCCACGCAAAGGTTTTGTCGGGTACCGGCACAGGTGCGACAAGTGGCTGCTCGGCGGTCATCTAATGACAGCGCGCATTGACGCAACAAAAATCGCCGGTATCTCCGTGTGGCTCTCCTGGCATCGTTACGATCACGGGGCCGGTTCGCACCGCCGGAACCCAGACTCGTGAACCACGCGCACTCCCACGACCATGCCGCTCTCAGAGATCTCAAGGTCGACTCGGGCGTTGCTCGTTCGATGTGGATCGCCGTTGGGTGCTGCGCCGCTCTGGTCGTAATCGGGCTCATTACGCTGTGGCCAGGATCGTCCACGAGCTCAGTCGACCCACTCGGTCTCGACGGTGAGCCGGTGCGTGCCGAGGTGGTCTCAGTCGAAGTCGCTCCCTGCAGTTACGACGTCCTGCTCGGCTGCCGGACGATTGAGATCGTACCGTCGGAGGGACCCGAGGCTGGAGAGCGCTTGACGTTCGAACAGGGCCTCGACAGCCCGATACGCAACGGTGACTCGATCCTCGTCGACGTCGGTGTCGCCGACGACGGATCGCTCATGATTTTCTTTTACGACTTCCAGCGATCCACCCCGCTCCTGCTGCTGACTCTGCTTTTCGCTGCGGCGATCGTGGTGCTCGGGCGATGGAAAGGCGTTGGGGCATTGGCTGGGCTCGCAGCCAGCCTGATGGTGATCATCGCATTCGTGCTGCCCGCAGTACTCGAGGGTTCGCATGCCGTGCTGGTTGCGTTGGTAGCTGCCGGCGCCATCGCCTTTCTCGCACTATTCTTAGCACACGGCGTGAACCTCGCCACCGCCGCTGCGTTGCTGTCATCAATCGCCAGTCTCGCCGTGACCGCAGTGTTGGCATGGCTCTTCGTCCAGCTCTCCAACCTCACCGGACTCGCCAACGAATCGATCGGATTTCTCGGCGCACTCGGCACCGACATCAACCCTGAGGGTCTCCTCCTTGCCGGCGTGGTGATCGGCTCGCTCGGCGTGCTTGACGATGTGACAGTCACCCAAGTCTCCGCCGTCTGGGAGCTGAAGCGGGCGCGGCCCGATGCCGACATGGCCGACTTGTACCGGCGCGCAGTTCGAATCGGCAGAGACCACATCTCGTCCACGGTCAACACCTTGTTCCTCGCCTATGCCGGTGCTGCGCTACCACTGCTCCTACTGTTCCAGGAAGCAGGCGAATCGATCTCGTCGGTGGCCACTCGGGAAGTCGTTGCCGTCGAGATTGTCCGCGCTCTCGTTGGTTCGATCGGCCTAGTGGCCTCCGTACCCATCAGCACTGCGCTCGCTGCCGCAGTCGTCGGCTCGCGGTCGACCCCGACGCGCTTCGAGGAATCCCACAAGCCCGAGGAAGCCGGCGGGGCCGCCACGAGCCACGGATAGCGTCGACCCGGTGAGTGTGATGCGTCGACAGGTGTGGGCTTCGATGGACTCCGACGCGCGGTCCATGCTGATGAATCGCGGCCTCAACGACATCTTCGAGCCCGGCTTGCGCGCGTCGATTGGTGAGCTGATCGAGGATGTCCGGGCTCGCGGTGATGCCGCAATCTGCGACGCGTTGGCAATCTTTGACCGGATAGACGTCGACCCGGAAGGCCTCCGGGTGACCGACGACGAATTGGACTCAGCTGTCGTTTCGGAAGACGTTGACCGGTCAATCGACGATGCGGTTGCTCACCTCCGCGCCTTCAACGAAGCACAGATGGAACGCTCCACCAACTGGAGCATCGAGTCCGAACCGGGCCTCACCGTCGGCGAGAGAGTCACACCGATTTCATCGGCAGGCCTGTTCACACCGTCGGGAAAGGCCAGCTACCCAAGCGTGGCCTATCAACTCGCAGTACCCGCCATAGTTGCAGGCGTCCCTGAACTGGCTCTCGTGGTGCCTCCGGTGCCTGGCGGTTCCGGTGAGGTCGACGCAGCGGTCCTGGTCGTGTGCCGCAAGCTTGGCGTTCGCAACGTGTTCCGAGTCAATGGACCGGCAGGTGTCGCAGCACTCGGTTTTGGCACCGAGTCGATCCCGAGGGTTCGCAAAGTCGTTGGACCAGGCTCGCCGGCGGTCACGATTGCGCAGGTCGAGATGCAGCGCTACGGAATGGCGACAATGATGTTGCTCGGCCCGACAGAGAGTCTCGTGATCGCCGACGATTCCGCCGACCCGACGCTTCTCGCTGCCGACCTATTGATCGAAGCCGAGCATGGAGTTGACTCATCGGTCGTTCTGCTGACGCCGTCATCGGCACTGGCCGACGCCGTCGACCTTGAGGTCGATCGTCAACTGGAGTTGCTGCCCAGAGCGCGCGCCGAAGCGGCGCGTGCATCACTCGGACCCAACGGAGGGTGCGTGCTCGTTGATGATCTCAACATTGCGGTTTCAGTGGCCAACGAGTTCGCCGCTGAGCACCTCCAAGTGGTCGTTACCAAACTGGAGCTTGACGACGTCCTCAACGGTCTTGTCAACGCAGGCGAGATCCTCGTTGGACAACACACGCCGTTCAGTGCTGGGAACTTTGTGATCGGCTGTCCGGCCTCGCTCCCGACGAGCGGATTCGCCCACGTGTCCTCGGGGATTACCACCGACACGTTCCTCAAGCGAACCGCCGTCGCTCATGCCGATGCCCGAGCAGCTGCTCGGATGGCCCCCTCGGTGATCGCTCTCGCTGAGCACGAAGGGTTTCCCGCTCATGCCGCTGCTATGCGCATGCGGCAGGGCTGAACAGCACATTTGACGCAGAGGCCAGGGCAACTGGGGAACGATCATAAGGTTCTCTGCTTCGTGGTCGACCTGCACCGAATCGCGCTAACACCGGTCGATGAGATGATCGCCGCGACCGAAGCCACCGGCCGCGTGCTGGTCGTCGACAAGACGCTGTTGTCGGGTGGGCAGGTCGAGGGCATCATCGCTGCGTCGGTCGAATGCCAAGTCGGTGCCATATTCAGCCGGGCCGCAAATTCGTTCACGCCACTAGGCGTTGCGGCGAATCTCGTTCTCATCTCGGAGGACGAGAACGTGGCAGCCGCGTCGGGATTGGTGCAGTAGATGGTAAACGCCCGCAAAATGCAAGAACCTCGGGACGACCCGGGCTCCAGCGGAAAGGAGACCCACCTCGACAGGCGCCAGACGGTTTGACGGTCAAGAAATCCGTTCTTCGCTCAAGGCGATGCCGGACCCGCCGCTACGTCGAGCCCATCCACGCCGGACGTGACGGAAATCGTGTCGCCATCGACCACCGAACCGTCGAGGATCAACACCGATGCCGGATCACCGATCTCGCGTTGGATGATCCGCTTAAGCGGCCGGGCACCGAACGCCGGGTCGTAGCCCTCATGGGCAAGTTGCGCCATCGCTGATTCGTCGACGTCGAGCGTGATCCGACGGGCTGCCAACCGGCTTCGAAGGCGTTCGAGTTGAATCCCGACAATGTGCTCAAGATCTGCTTCGGTCAGCGACCGGAAACGGATGATGTCATCGACGCGGTTGATGAACTCAGGCTTGAAGAACTCGCCCGGATCACCAGGCAGATTCGATGTCATGATCAGTACGACGTTGGTGAAATCGACGGTCCGTCCCTGGCCGTCGGTGAGGCGACCGTCGTCGAGCAACTGCAGCAACGTGTTGAACACATCGGGGTGGGCCTTCTCGATCTCGTCGAGCAGCACCACAGAGTACGGGCGGCGGCGCACGGCTTCGGTGAGCTGGCCGCCCTCGTCGTAACCGACATAGCCGGGAGGGGCACCAATGAGCCGCGACACGGAGAACTTCTCCATGTATTCGCCCATATCGATGCGCACCATCGCCCTTTCGTCGTCGAACATAAACTCGGCGAGGGCCCGCGCAAGTTCGGTTTTGCCGACTCCGGTCGGGCCGAGGAACATGAACGAACCGATCGGCCGATCGGGATCAGACAGACCAGCCCGGCTGCGGCGAATCGCATTTGCCACCGAGGTGACAGCAGCATCCTGGCCGATCACCCGCTGATGCAGTAGCTCCTCGAGGTGTACAAGCTTCGAGGTCTCCGACTCCATCAGTCGGGTCACCGGCACGCCCGTGGCCTTGGCGACAACTTCGGCGATGTCCTCGGCGTCGACTTCCTCCTTGAGCATCGCGTCGGTCGCCTGCAGTTCGTCGAGGTGCGCAGTGGCGTCTTCGATGCGCTGCTCGAGTTCAGGGATGCGGCCGTACCGGATCTCGGCGGCCGTCGCTAGGTCGGTCTCACGCTCGACCTGGGTGCGCAGCATCTCGAGTTCCTCTTTGAGAGCACGGATCGCATCGATCGCTTGCTTCTCCTGCTCCCAGTGCCCCTTCATTTCCGCCACCTGGACGTTCAGGGTCGCCAGCTCATCGTGAAGCGCGTCGAGGCGTTCCTTCGACACAGCGTCACTTTCCTTTTCGAGTGCCACCTGCTCGATTTCGAGCTGGAGGATACGGCGCTGGACAACATCGATCTCGGTCGGAAGCGAGTCGATCTCGATGCGCAGCTTCGAGGCGGCCTCGTCAACCAGGTCGATCGCCTTGTCGGGTAGAAACCGTGAGGTGATGTACCGGTCGGACAGCACGGCCGCGCTGATGAGCGCCGAATCCTGAATCCGGACCCCGTGGTGAACCTCATACTTCTCCTTGAGACCTCGCAGGATGCCGACGGTGTCCTCGACCGACGGCTCGCCGACGTAGACCTGCTGAAAGCGGCGCTCCAGCGCAGGGTCCTTCTCGACGTACTTGCGATACTCGTCGAGCGTGGTGGCACCGATCATTCGCAGCTCGCCTCGGGCGAGCATCGGCTTGATCATGTTGCCGGCATCCATCGCACCCTCGGCACCGCCGGCGCCGACGATCGTGTGCAGCTCGTCGACGAACGTGATCACTTCACCGTCGGCGTCGGTGATCTCCTTGAGCACCGCCTTGAGGCGCTCTTCGAACTCGCCTCGGTACTTCGCGCCGGCGAGCATCGAGCCGACGTCGAGCGCGATGAGGCGCTTGTGCTTGAGGCCCTCGGGAACGTCGCCGTCGGCGATCCGGCGGGCGAGGCCCTCGACGATGGCCGTCTTCCCGACGCCCGGCTCGCCGATCAGCACCGGGTTGTTCTTGGT
>CAJQPY010000036.1 GCA_905480335.1 uncultured Ilumatobacter sp.
GAGGTGACGTCAGGTGCCGAACAGGAGTGGGTTCAGACAGTGATCGACAAGTCCCGTATCTCTCTGCCCTTTCTGGAATCCTGCACGCCCGGCTACTACAACAACGAAGGTCAACCGGAGAAGCGAGCAGCGCAGAACTCCACGTACGGCGGCGGCTCCATCGAGTACTTCCAGATTCTCGCCGACTGGCGCGCCGATGGCTCAATGCCGGGGCTGCATCTGGCCGAGGCCGATCCCACACCGGTGAGCACTTCATGACCTGGCTCGACGAACTACCCGAACTGACCACCATCGAGGCCGCCGAACCTGATGATGGCATTGCACTCATCACCCTGCACCGGCCCGATCGTCTAAACGCGATCACGTCGACGATGATCAGCGAACTCGAACAGATCGTCGCAGCGGTCGATGCAGACCCTGCACTCCGTGCGGTCGTTATCACGGGCGCTGGCCGCGGATTCTGCGCAGGTCTCGACCTCCAATCTCAGGGTGTCGCTCCCGGCGCAGAAGACGTGCGCCCAACTGTGGCCGGCTTAATGTGGCAGGACCACCTCGCCACGCTCCATGAACGCATCCATCGATCACGCAAACCATGGATTGCTGCGGTCAACGGTGCATGTGTCGGTGGCGGATTCGCGCTAGCACTCGCTTGTGACATCCGGACGGCTTCGCGAGCAGCAACGTTCGGTGCCGTGTTCTTGAAGATCGGGGTGTCGAACTGCGATATGGGCACAAGCTACTTCCTTCCGCGTCTTGTCGGGGCGTCGCGCTCGGCCGAACTGCTCCTCACGGCTCGGACCTTCGATGCCGACGAGGCCGCCAACATTGGTCTTTTGACCTCGCTCGATGACGACCCGGTCGCCGAGGCGCTCACGACTGCGCGCCTTATCCGCGCGAACCCTCCGTTCGGAACCTGGATGACCAAGGAAACGATGTGGCAGACAGTGGATGCGCCCTCGCTGCGTCATGCGCTCGACATCGAGAACCGAACCCAGATCATGTGCAGTGCGAATGGCGACATCACCGAAGCCCGGAGGGCATTTGCCGAAAAACGTCCGCCCGAGTGGAGCAGCCTCTGACCGGTCAATCGCCGTTCATCGTATCAGCAGCGCCACGCAGCTCGCCGAACAGCATGTCGCCGAAACCCGGTTCATAGGCCGCCTCGGGGTTTGCCCTAACGGCGTTGTCAAGCTTATGTGCATCGTCGCCGACGAGGATCCGCCAGCGGTTTTCGCGGACGCCGGTCAGGATCACCGTGGCCGCTTCAGATGCAGTCATTGGCGCCATGTCATGGAACATTTGGTCGGCAAGCTTGCCTAGTTCGCGTTCTTCGTCGGTGAGATCACGCGATCCGTAGTTCATCGAGCTGGCGACAATATTGGTTCCGATGTGCCCTGGCATCACGACCGAAGCGCTGACGTGAGGCGCATTGACGGCCAAGTCGGTGATCAACGCCTCGGTGAAGCCCTTCACGGCGAACTTGGCCGCCGAGTACGCTGTGTGCGGTCGGTCAGCACCTATCGATGCCCAGAAGCCGTTGACGCTCGACGTGTTGACGATGTGGCCTTCGTCGGACTTTGCAAGCGCGTCGAGGAAAGCCAGTGTCCCCCATCGCACGCCGTAGAAGCAGACGTTGAAGCAGCGGTCCCATGCTTCCCGGCTATCGGTGAAGACCGAACCGCCACCGCTGAGGCCGGCGTTGTTGAAGAGCAAATTGACATGGTCGGAGTCATGTGCTTCAAGTACCTCATCGCGGAACACGAGCATCGCCGCCTCGTCACTCACGTCGGCGGTGTGGGTGGAGATCCGGATGTCCGATGCCGGCGCGACGGCTCGGGCTCGTGTGGCGGTGTTGGCCATGTTCTCCTCCGAGAGATCGCACATCGAGACGTGAGCACCCGCTGCGGCCAGCTGAACGGCGAGCTCGCGTCCCATTCCGGTGCCGCCACCGGTGATAACGGCGATTTTTCCTGTGAAGTCCTGCACGATGCGAAACTAGGTCAATTCAGGCGGACGTAACGAGGCGCCCGAACCGTCTCCGGCGACAAGCATGGCCCTCTGATCCGCCAACCAAGTAGCACCTCCCGAGATGACGCCATCGTTGTACTCGAGCAGCGACACTTCGCTCAACAGGTCCGACCCAAGGATGTCCGTCTCTCGATCGGACCCGACACGCTTCGGCACGACTCAGCTGCCGACGAGGAATTCGCTGATCGAAAGCGCCTCCACCCGCAGCATTTCGCGATATGACTCAACCTGCTCCGCTCGGGCTGCCGGCCCGGCGGCACCACGACTCGATCGCATCGAGACGCCGACGCCTGGTCGGACCAACGCGGCACCATCAGCACCGAGCAGCGGATCGGCGGCAACGAGATCTGCCAGCGACCCCGCACCAGCAAGGCACGCCTGAACATGAGCACCGACGACGGCGTGCGCTTCCCTGAACGGCATACCGCCGCGGACAAGATACTCAGCGAGGTCGGTGGCCGCCATGGTCTCTTCGTCGGCGGCCGCCTGCATCCGTTCGGTATCGAACGTTGCAGTCGCGATCATGCCCGTGAGCGCCGCAACAGCGAGAGTCACCTGCTCAACCGAATCAAACAACGGTTCCTTATCCTCCTGGAGGTCACGGTTGTACGCCATCGGGAGGCCCTTGAGCGTCGCCAGCAAACCGCTCAGATTGCCGATCAGTCGACCACTCTTGCCACGTGCCAGCTCTGCGATGTCGGGGTTCTTCTTCTGCGGGAGCATCGATGATCCGGTGGCGTAGCCGTCGTCGAGGCGGGCAAAGCCGAACTCGCCCGACGTCCACAACACCCACTCCTCGCCGATTCGTGCGAGGTGGATACCGACCATTGCGAGGTCGAACACCGCTTCAGCCACGAAGTCTCGGTCGCTTACTGCATCGAGGCTGTTGTCAAACGCCTTTGCGAACCCGAGGTCAGCGGCGTTCCCGACGGGGTCGAGTGGTAACGACGAGCCGGCGAGCGCGCCCGCACCGAGCGGCGACACGTCAAGGCGGGCGATCGTGTCGAGCAGCCGGCTCACATCCCGGCCGAGCGACCACCCGTGGGCCATGAGGTGATGCGACAGCAGTACCGGTTGCGCCCGCTGGAGGTGGGTGTATCCGGGCAGGTAGGCGTCGCCGGCCTCAAGTGCTTGCTCAAGTAGTGCCTCCTGCATCTCGACGAGACGTAGTGCCACGTCACGCAACTCACGCTTGCACCACAACCGGAGGTCGGTGGCGACTTGGTCGTTGCGCGATCGACCGGTGTGGAGCTTGCCCCCAGCTGGTGCGAGTTCGGTGACCCGTCGCTCGATTGCGGTGTGGATGTCCTCGTCGCTGTCGACGAAGATAAACAGGCCCGTCTCCATCTCGATCCCGACGTCGTCGAGCGCTTCGAGGATGCTGTCTCTTTCGCCATCGGAGAGTAGGCCGACACGTGCCAGGCCGCGAACGTGTGCCTTGGAGCCGATGATGTCGTCACGCCACATCCGTTGGTCGTACGGAAGACTGACCGTGTAGGCGAGCAGCGATTCTGAGGGGCCGCCGGTGAAGCGGCCGTGCCAGAGGGTCTTGGCTTGCGCCGGAATCTTTCCGGCGCGAGCAAATTCGTGTTTGTCGTCGAGATCCATAGGGTTCCAGTCAGTCGATTCCGGCGAGTTGCCGGAGCTGGTCGGCGAGGCCAGCACCGTTGTCGTCGGCCGCCACGCACATCAGTGTGTCATCGCCTGCGACAGTTCCGATCATGCCCTCAACACGGCTCCGATCGAGAGCAGATGCGACGACGTGGGCGCATCCGGGCGGGGTGCGCAGAACGACGAGGTTGCCCGAGTGCGCGACTTCGGCGACCCACTCCCCCATTACGCGGCGCAGTTGGTCGAGCGGTGCCAGCCGGTCCGGTTCGAACTCTGGGATCGCGTACACCGTATTCCCGCTCGCCACCCGTACCTTTACCGCACCGATGTCGTCGAGGTCGCGAGACACAGTCGCCTGCGTGGCATCAATGCCCTTCGTTGCGAGTAATTCGATCAGCTCCGGCTGGCTGGTGACCTCGTGTTCACCCACGAGGCGAACGATCACCGACTGGCGTTGCACCTTGGTCGTCATCGCGTGACTTCCGACAAGACGAAGGCGAGCGCACCACGAGCCGCGTGCATGCGATTGTGCCCCTGCTGGAAGACCGCTGATTGCGGTCCGTCGATCACATCGGCGGACACCTCGAAGCCTCGGTACGCCGGCAGACAGTGCATAAACACAGCGTTGGGGTCGGCGAGCGCCATGATGTCGTCGTCTACGGTGTAGCCCTCGAAGGCTCGGCGACGTGCGGCTTTCTCGGTCTCCTGCCCCATCGACACCCAGGTATCGGTGTGCACAGCATTCGCCCCCTCGGCTGCCTCGGCGGCGCGGGTCACCTGCTCGATGGTTCCGGTGCCGATCGTCGACAGGCGTTCGAGTTCGGCGTCGTCGGCATCAAAGCCGCGCGGGCAACCGAGCCGAACGTGCATGCCAAGCAGCAACGAGATCTCCGCGAGTGACCGAGCGACGTTCGCATAGTCGCCCACGTAAGCAACCGTCTGCCCGGTGAGCACACCGAGACGCTGGCGCATTGTGAGCGCATCGGCGAACGCCTGCAGTGGATGAGAGCGATCGGAGAGCATGTTGACGACCGGCACTTCGGTCCCGTCGGCGTCGAGCGCCGCCGCTGCCCGTTCAACCGTGGCGTGGTCGAACACCCGGGCCGCGATGATCGAGTGGTAGCCGGCCATAATCCGCGCCACGTCTTCGACCGGCTCTCGGGTGTCGAAGCCGATTTCTTCGCCCCGGGTGTACACTGGGTGTCCGCCGAGCTGAACCACGGCCATTTCCATCGAGTGCCGAGTTCTGTTCGATGGCTTCTCGAAGATGAGCGATGCCCCGTGGCCATCGAGCGGGCGCCCGAGTGACTCGATCGGCTGCTCGGCCAGATCGAGGATGGCCATGACTTCGGCAGTGTTAAAGTCGACGATGTCGAGCAGATGGCGAGTCATGCGTCGGCCTCGTGGAGCTGTACGTTCAATGCGTCGTCGATCATCGCAATCGCCTCGTCAAGTTCATCGTCGCTGACGGTCAACGGAGGGAGCAGGCGAATCGTCGTCGGGCTCACCGCATTGACGATCAGTCCGGCATCGAGCAGGTCGACGTACGCCTGCTTGGCGTCGAGACCCTCGGCAAGCTCCACACCGAGCATCAGCCCGGCACCGCGGACGCCGATCACGCCGTGAAGCGCCCTGAGCCCGTCGACGAGATGAGCCCCCTTACGCTCGGCGAGCGCAGGTGCATCGAGTCGCTGCATTTCATCGATCACTGCGTTGACCGCCGAACAGGCGATCGCCGTGCCCGAGTAGGTGCTGCCGTGATCGCCGGGTTCGAATACTGCGGCCACGTCGGTACGCGCCCAGCAGGCACCGACCGGCATGCCGTTGCCCATCGCCTTCGCCAACGTGACCACGTCGGGCGAGATGCCGGTGTGCTCAAACCCGAACCACCTCCCAGTGCGGGCGAAGCCGGTCTGGATCTCATCGACCATCATCAACGCGCCGGCGTCGTCGCAAATTTCGCGCACCGCGCGGAAATACTCCGCAGTGGCGGGGTGCACCCCTCCTTCACCTTGAATCGGCTCGATTAGTACTGCGGCAACCGAACCGTCGACTGCGGCACGGATCGCATCGATGTCGCCCCACGGAACATGGTGGAAGCCCGCGGGCATCGGTTGGAATGGTTCGTGCTTCGTGGGCTGGCCCGTGGCTGCGAGGGTGGCGAGCGTGCGCCCGTGGAAGCTGCCGAGAGTGCTGACGATGGTGTGGCGACCACGCCCACCGTGCTTGCGGGCGAGTTTGATGGCACACTCGTTTGATTCGGCGCCGGAGTTGGTGAAGAAGAGTTGACCGTTGTGGCCGGTGGCGTCGCGCAGCAACGTGTTGATCTTTACCGCCGCCTCGGTCGCGACCGGGTTGGCGAAAAAGTTCGATACGTGCAGCAGTTGCTCGGCCTGATCGGCGATGGATTCGGCGACGACCGGGTGCGAGTGACCGAGCGATACGACGGCGATCCCAGCGAGGAAGTCCAGGTACCGCTTGCCGTCGGAATCCCAGAGCTCGGTCCCTCGACCGCGGTCAAACATGACCGCAGGCGGGCCGAACACCGGCATAAACGGGCACGCGTCCATCGGTGCGTGGTGGAAGGCGTGGGCATTCATGAGGGCATCACCATGGTTCCGATTCCGTTGTCGGTGAACAATTCGAGCAAGAGAACGTGGGCGATTCGCCCGTCGAGAATGTGGGCGCGGTGCACGCCGTTCCGAACGGCTTGCTGACAGCTGGCGACCTTCGGGATCATCCCGCCGGCAATGACCCCGTCTTCGATCAGTTGATCGAGGTGGTCAGCTGTCGTCTGTCGAATCAAACTCGTCGGGTCGGCGACCTCGGAGCGGAGCCCTTCGATATCGGTCAGGTAGATCAGCTTCTCGGCGCCGAGTGCCTCGGCGATCACCCCGGCCACCGTGTCGGCATTGATATTGAACGCTTGCCCGGTCTCGTCGGAACCGATCGTGGCGATCACAGGGATGAACTCGTCGTCCAGGAGTCCGTGGACCACTTCAGGGTTAATCTGCGTGACATCACCCACGAACCCCAGCCGCTCATCGCGGGCGCGTGCCCGGATCAGGCCGCCATCGACGCCGGACACCCCGACGGCATAATTTCCGTGAACGTTGATAGCGGCCACGACTTGCGGGTTCACCTGCCCCTTGAGCACCATTCGGGCGATGTCGACAGTCTCGGCATCGGTCACCCGCAGCCCGTCGACGAACTCTGTCTTCTTGCCAAGCCGGGTCATCAGCGCAGAGATCTGTGGGCCGCCACCGTGAACGACGACCGGTCGCATTCCAACGAGGCGCATCATCACGATGTCCTCGGCGAACAGCGCTAGCGCATCGTGTTCGGATGATCCTGCCAGTGCGTTGCCGCCGTACTTGACAACAATTGTCTTCCCGGCGAAGCGACGGATGTAGGGCAACGCCTCGACGAGCGTTTCGGCGCGGAGCGCCGCACTCGGGAGGTGTGTCGGTTCGGACGCTCTCACGGCGCCAGCCCAATCGTTGCGAGGCCCGCTGTTTCGTCGAGTCCGAGTGCGACGTTCGCTGACTGGATGGCGCCGCCCGAGGCACCCTTGGTGAGATTGTCGATCGCACACATGGTGATCACGGTTTGGGTCCGCTCGTCGAACCGGGCCGTCACGTGTGCCGTATTTGATCCAAGGACCGACTTCGTTGCCGGCGGCCTGTCGATTACGGTAGTGAACGGCTCACCTTCGTAGGCGTCGCGCATCGTCGCCATGAGACGGTCTGCGGAGCAATCCGCCGCAGGACGGGCGTAGCAGGTGGCGAGAATCCCCCGGCTCATCGGGGCGAGGTGCGGGGTGAACGTGACCTGTGCGCCGATCTCCTGCTCCATCTCGGGCGTGTGCCTGTGACGCAGCAGTCCGTACGCCATCACGTTGGAGTCGATGTTGGTGAAGACGTTCGTCTCCGTCGGGGTCCGCCCCGCCCCGGTGATGCCGGTGACGTTGTTGACGACGATGCCGGTCGACTCGATCAGGCTGGCCGCAACCAGCGGCTGGAGTGCAAGGGTTGCTGCGGTGACATGACAACCCGGGGTCGCGATGAGCGGCGCTCCCTTCAACTCATGGCGGTGCAGTTCGGGTAGGCCGAAAACCGCGTCGGCCAACAGGTCGGTCTGGGTGTGCTTGAACCCGTAGAACTCCGGGTACTTGGTGGCGTCCTTGATTCTGAACGCCGCTGACAGGTCGACGAGGCAGCCCACCTCCCCGATGAGTTGCGGTGCCAGTTTCATCGAGGCTTCGTGTGGGAGGCCGAGCACGACGAGGTCGAGCCCCGACACCTCGGCGAGATCAAACTCGCTATAAGTTAAGTCGGGGTAGGCGGTGGCCAGCGACGGATACAGATCGGCGACGCGACGTCTCGCCATCGAGTCACCGGTGGCAAGCGCGAGTTCCAAGTGCGGATGCGCCGCGATTAGCCGGAGCAGCTCCGCTCCCGTGTATCCGGATGCACCGATGATGCCGACCCGCAGGGATTTTTTCGTCATACCTGAATGACCATACACATCTTTGGATGACCATGCAACCGCTTCCGCCGTGCGCGCTGTTTCACCCAAACTGGTGAACGCTCCGCCCCGGAACGGGCCAGACTGAATGGGTGTTCTTGACGTCACCCCAGACGAAGGGTCGCCTGCTGCTGGCCACACCGCCGCTGTCTGACCCGAACTTTGACCGTACCGTTGTCTACGTGCTCGAGCACCACGAGGACGGCGCGATCGGGCTGATCCTGAATCGGCCGACCGACGAAGTGCTCACAGAGCCTCTCGATCGCTGGGTCGACCTCCAGTCGACACCGTCGTCGATTTTTATTGGCGGCCCGGTCGATACGAACGCAATGATCGCGATGGCGACCACCAAGGAACTGCTGAACGACTCGACCGACCTGCTGACACCGATCAGCGGATTGGTTGCATCAACTGACCTCTCGGCCGATCCGGCGATCGTTGCGGCACATGTCGACGCAGTCCGGATATTTCGCGGCTATGCCGGATGGGGCGCCGGGCAACTCGATCTTGAGCTAGAGGAAGGTGCGTGGCTTCTCCTCGACGCCGAGATCGGCGATGTGTTCTCCCACCGACCTGACGATCTGTGGCACCACGTACTGCGCCGCCAACCAGGTCGATTGAGCTGGCTGGCGCTGGCCCCGGACGACCTCAGCTTGAACTGATGCGCAATACGGCGATCGCGTCGTCTACCCGATCGATCGGCACCAACAAATGGTCGTGGTGGTAGCCAGCAAGCACGTTGCACGGGATCCCGGCGTCGCCGAGGACCTTCGAGAAAGCTGCGGTGAGACCGACCGCCTCGAGACTCGACTGTACCGTCAGCGACAGCCACGCCATTTCGACCACGGTCGGGAGACCGGCTCGACGTGCCGACTCGATCGGAAGCACCAGCGTCGTGGAGGTGCCCTCTTTGACCATCCCGTGCGCTGCCGCGAGCAGCCCGGGCGTGGGCACCTCCACCGCCACGAAGGTGAACACCCCCGGTCGTCGCTGGACGTCGAGTGAGGCGAGCATCGCCTCCAGGTCGGTTGCTCCCGGTGCCGTCACCGGATCAGCTTCGCAGCTCGGCGCCCAGTTTTGTCGCTGCGGCCTCGATGCCGCGACGAATCTCCGCTGTATCGGCATCGGTGAGGCTACGATCGGTCGCCTGGAAGCGAAGTCGGAAACCAAGCGCTCGGGATCCCGGCAAGTCAGGGTCGCGATAGTTGTCGAACAGGTCGAGATCGACGAGGTACTTGCCCGCTCCCTGTCGGACCACCTTCTCGAGTTTTTCTGCTGACACGTCATCGCTGAGACGGAACGACAGGTCGAGGTCGCTCGACGGGTACCGGCTCGTCGCCTTCCACTGGACTGGCTTGGGTTCACGAGCAAGGAACTGGTCGAGGTCGATTTCGAGGATGGCGACTCGCTCGGTGACACCAAACGCCGCGAGCACATCGGGTGCGATCTCGCCGACAGCACCGAGCGGCACCTTCCCGGCCTGCAGTGTTGCCGAGCGGGTGGCATGAAGCCCCAACGGCACCCGATTCTGATCGACCCGTGCGCCCCCACCGAGCGCTGCGGTGATCTCTCGCCACACGGCCATCGCCTCGGGCGCCTCACTGCCGGCGAGCACGACGGTCAGCGCCTCGTACTCGTCGGGAAGGTCGCCCGCTCCTGGCGGGTAGACGTGACCGATCTCGAAGAACCGGGCACCGGTCCGGCGGTGTGATTCGTTGAACGCGATCGCCTGCTGCAGCCCAGGCCGCAAAGATGTACGCAGGACACTCTCGTCGGACACGAGCGGGTTCGTTATTGTGATCGATTCGCCTTCAAGGCCAGCCTTCTCGAGCGTGTCCGGTGCGAGGAAGGGATTGGGCATCGCCTCGGAGATCCCCAACCCGAGCAGCACGTCTCGGAGTTCTCGACGGCGCTGCTGACGAACTGTCAGACCACCGTGGTCGGACGATATCGGAACCCGCTTGCCGAGGCGGTCGTAGCCGTAGTGGCGGGCAACTTCTTCGATGACGTCGATCTCTGCGGTCGAGTCGAGTCGCCACGTCGGTAAGTCGACGGTCCGGGTGCCGCCCGTACCGCTGACGGTGTAGCCGATCGGGTCCAGCAGCTTCGGCAAGTCGTCCGCGACCAGTTCGGTTCCCAGGATGCGGTTCACGTTGGCGATCCGGACCTCGACGGGACGGTATTGTTCGGGCAGATCCTCGGATCGGGCGTCAGCGGCGCCGGAGTGCACGACGAGGTCGGGGCAGGTTTCCTCCAGCAACTCCACGAACCGGGCGACCGCCGTCGGCATGCCGTACGGGTCGACACCGCGCTCGAACCGTTGCGATGCCTCGGATCGTAGGCCGGTTCGGGTCACCGTTCGGCCGATGCCGACGAGCTCGAACCATGCCATCTCTAGTGCGACCGTCGTAGTCGCGTCCGAGATCTCAGAATCGAGACCGCCCATGATCCCGCCGACGCCGATCGGCACGTCGTTGGCGTCGCAGATCAGCAGATCGTTAGTCGAGAACGTGCGGTCTTCCCCGTCGAGCGTGACCAGGTGCTCACCGTCGGTTGCGAGCCGAACGCGGAACCCGCCACCGCCGAGGGTGTCGAGGTCGTACGCGTGGTTCGGCTGGTTCAGTTCGAGCATCACATAGTTGCTGACATCGACGACGTTGCTAATCGGCCGCATTCCGGCAGCGGTCAGTCGGCGCTGCATCCATTCGGCCGACTCGCCCACCGCCACACCGGAGATGACCGTCGACGTGAACCGAGAGCAGCGTTCTCCGTCGACCAATTCGACTGGCGTTGTGCGCTCCTCACCGTCGACCTTGAGCCCCGGCGTCGGCGGACGGAACTCGACGCCCATCTTTGCTGCCAGGTCGCGGGCGATACCCACGTACCCCCAGCAGTCGGGACGATTGCGGGTGACGTCGGCGTCGATCAGCACGTCGGGATCAATCCCGAGGGCATCGCCATACGGCAGACCAAGGGCGGTTCCGGCCGGCAGAACTCGGATTCCCGAGTGGTCCTCGCCGAGGCCAAGCTCCTGCGCAGAGCACAACATGCCCTCAGAGTCGATGCCGAGGATGCCGCGACGCTCGATCGTCATGCCGTTGGGCATCGTGGTGCCGAGCGTGGCGAGTGGGACGATGTCGTCGGCAGAGATGTTGCTCGCTCCACACCAAACATGCCGTTCGTTGCCATCGCCCACATCGACGTAGACCCGCTGCACCTTCGCCGCATCGGGATGCGCTTCGAGGCGGAGGATGCGAGCGGTGACCACACCGTCGACCGTCTCACCGATGGCCTCGATCGCGTCGACCTCAAGGCCGAGCGAGGTCAGTGCGTCGGCGACGCGTTGGACAGCGTCGGCGTCGGTTGGGTCACCGAAGTCGCCGTATTCGTTGAGCCAGGAAAGAAGAATTTTCATGATGACTGCGCTCCCTCAGAACTGTTCAACGAATCGGAGATCATCGGAGAACATCTCACGGATGTCGGCCACACCGTGGCGCATGATCGCCATCCGATCGATGCCGAATCCGAAGGCGAAGCCACTCCACTCCTCCGGGTCGACCCCACCAGCGCGGAGCACGTTCGGGTGGACCATTCCACTCCCCCCAAGTTCGATCCATGATCCGTCGGGGCGCTGAATGTCGAACTCTGCGGACGGTTCGGTAAATGGGAAATAGCTCGGCCGCAGTCGAGAGTTCCACCCCTTGCCAAAGAAAGCCTTGGTAAATGCATCGATCGTGCCGGCCAGGTCGGCCATCGAAATGTCGCGATCGATAACCAGGCCCTCGATCTGATGGAACACCGGCATGTGGGTGGCGTCGGGGGTATCTCGTCGGAAAACACGACCCGGGGCGATGATCCGGATCGGTGGCTCCTCGTCGAGCATTGTGCGGATCTGGACAGGTGACGTGTGCGTTCGCAGCACCGTGGTGCCGGCCTCTCCTTCGGGCGGTACGTGATCGACGAAGAGCGTGTCCCACTCGCCGCGCGCTGGGTGGCCGATCGGCATGTTAAGCGCTTCGAAGTTGTGCCAGTCGGTCTCGACCTCGGGTCCCTCTGCTACGCGGAAACCGAGTCCGACGAACACATCCTCGAGGCGCTCCCAGGCCTGAGTCACCAGGTGGGCGTGCCCACGCTTCGGTTTGCCGAGGTACTCGGTGAGGTCTATCCGTTCCGCCTCGACCTGAATACGTATGGCGTCCGCAGCAACGGCCGTTCGGCGTCTCTCAAGTGCGGCATCAATAGCGGCCATCGCCGCATTGATGGCCGCGCCGGCCTCCTTCTTGGCGTCGATCGACTCAAGTGATCCCAGTTGCTTCTTCAACCCGGCGAGTTCGCCCTTCTTTCCCGCGTAGCGGGTGGTCATGGCGGCAACTGCGTCGGGGCTGTCGGCTTGAGCGATGTCTGCGAGCGCCGCGTCACGGGCGGTGGTGATATCGGAAATCAAGAGGTGTCCTTTCGAAGGAACGGTGTGAGCAGGAGCGTTCTAGGTCCCCGGTTTCAGTCAGGGTCCGGAAATCGCTGCAACTGCGTCTTCACTGTGAGAATCGTAGCGGCTGGCCGAGCGCCGATCATGGATCAACTTCGCATGGTGATCCGCCGAGGCGCGGTCGCCGGTCGCGATCAGATGGGGCGTTCTGACAACATGAACCCATGGATCCATTGACGTACCGAATGATCGCAGTCAACGACGTCGAGTTGCAGGTCTCGGTCACAAACAGAGGTGGAGCTGCGGGGCTGGTTTTACTCTTACATGGCTTCCCGGAACTGGCCTTCTCCTGGCGCCACCAAATCCAGGCCCTCGCTGACGCCGGTTACGAGGTATGGGCACCTAACCTCCGCGGGTACGGAGAATCGTCGAAACCTCCCAAGGTGTCCGATTATTCAATGGACCGGTTGCTGAGCGACATCGCATCTCTCATCGACGAATCGGGCCGCAGCGACGTCACGCTGGTGGGCCATGATTGGGGTGCTGCGCAGGCGTGGATGTTCGCCATTCGCCGCGTCCGACCGATTCACCGGCTGGTGATTATGAATGTTCCTCACCCAACGTGCATGCGACGAGAACTGCGTTCGTTACGGCAGCTCCGCAAGTCCTGGTACATCTTCTTCTTCCAAATCCCATGGCTCCCAGAGAAGTTGCTCTGCGCCCGCAGGGCACAGGCAGTCGCTAACTCTTTCGAAAAAATGGCAGTTGACAAAAGCAGATTCCCTGCACCGGTTACCGACGTTTACCGAGAATCAGCACTCCGTCGCGATGCAATGCGGTCGATGATTAACTATTACCGTTCGGCGCTGCGCGGGGCCCGATCCGGGGCGCGCGAGGAGCTTCCCGTCATCGCAATCCCAACGCTGATGCTGTGGGGCCTCGAGGACAAGGCGCTCTCGAGGGAGACAACAGAGGGAACGGCCCAGCACGTTGCCGACCTCACGCTCCGGTTCCTTCCCGGCGTGTCCCACTGGATACAACAGGAGGCGCCGGAGATCGTCAACGCAATGCTGCTCGCCTGGCTCGCCGACGAACTCGTCCCGGAGGCAGATGACATCATCGCTGAACGGCTCGAAGACCCCGCCGAGCACCGCTCGACTTGACCACGCCGCTGGTGAGCGTTGTCACGGACGCAATCATGCAATCCTCAGTCAGCTCGGGGAGCCGTGAGACGTACAATCCTCAGAAGTTACGAATCGGTTTGGGTCTAGCGCTATGTGCGACGGCGTGTGGGTCTCACATCTCGTAGCCACGTTGACGAGCGACTTCGAAGACCAAGATGGTGGCGGCCATTGCGACGTTGAGTGACTCGCTGCGGCCGCGGTGTCGGATCGTCAGCCATGTCCCGATTGGACCGTGAGTATCGTCCCACTCGTCGGGCAACCCGGCCGCCTCGTTGCCCATCACGATCGCAAGTCGCCCCGTGAGATCAGCGGCCGTGTGCTCAATAACCGTTCGGCCGGGAAACGTGTGGCTACTCGTCCCGGCGAGCAGGAACCCGGCATCGGCCACGTCATCAAGGTTCGCAACGACGACTGGCACGTGGAACAGAGCTCCTGCAGAGGCCCGGACCGCCTTTGGATTGAAAGCATCCGCACTGCCCGGCGTGAGGACAACGACGTCGGCACCCGCAGCTTCTGCGGACCGCAGTATCGTTCCAAGGTTCCCAGGGTCACCGATCTGGTCTAACACCACGGCGAAACTCGAATGGGCCAGCACCTCCGCTGCGTTGCGATCGGGCAGCTCGACGAGAACCAACGGGGCCTGAGGGCTGTGCGTTGTAGCAACCTTCTCGAATACACCGGCAGCGAGGTCTGCGAGCGGTCCGGCGCCCGTGATTTCGACCTCGCTCCCCTTTGGGCGATATTGACTGACGCAGATCCAGCCTGCACCCACAGCCTCTGCTGCAAACACTGGCCCTTCGATGACGAACAGACCTTCGTCTTGGCGTGCACTCCGCCGAGCGAGGAGTCGACGGAGCCGCTGTACCTGCTTGTTCGTGAAACCGAGGTCGCCCATCGAGTCATTCTGTCGGCAGAACGGTCGGTCCAGGCGACCGGAATCGAGAACTCAACGCAGAACTCACTCGTCGGCGTACCACGCTCCATGGAACCCAATCGGCACCCGCGCTGCCATTTTCACCCGGGCAATCGGACCGGCCTCGACGTCACGAGCATCAAGAATAACCAATTCCGACCGTTCGGTTTCCCGATCGCTGACGAACGTCATCAGCCAACCGTCGTCCTCCGCTGTACCCGTCGAGTCTGGGGCGAACGCATGTTCGCCGCTGACCTCACTGTCGGCGTAGTAAAAGGCGGCGGAGGAGCCGGTAGCGAAGTCGTATTTGACGACGCCATGGAAATCGAAGTTGAACTCCCAGGTCCGTTGCGGGCAGTCGTAGCCGTAGCGGTTCCGAAGTCCGGTGAAGTTTTCGTTGATCCGAGGAAACTCACCGGCAACATCATCGGTCTGGGAGTGGGAGACAGCGCCAGATGCCAGGTCGATTGTCCACTGCCAGGGCATCGGCTCCCGTGCCGCTCCCGGCTCGTCCGAGAACTGGAATCCACCAGGCATGTCGGCCATTCTCGGTGCCCGGATCTGCAGAGTTTCACCGTTATCCCAGGCATTGAAGAAGTGGACGACATAGCAGTTGTCGGTCTCGAACCAGCGCACGTCACCTGCTGAGCCTCGACGCGGAACGATGCCAATGCGAGTGCCATTGTCAGGGCGCCAGCTAATCGCCTCACCGCCCGACAACAATGCTCCGAGATCAAACACTGCAGGCGCATCAAGGAAAACCGCATAGTTCTCGGTGATCACGAAGTCATGCATCATCACACCGGCCGGCAAGTCGATATCGATGCTGTGCACCAACGCGCCAGACTCGTCAACCTCGTGGTACCGGAGGTACGGCTCCTCGGCGCTGTACCCGAAAAACAACATGTGCCCGGTAACCGGATCGACCTTCGGGTGCGCTGTACATGGCCCGACGAGCTTTCCGCCGAAATCGTGCTCTCCGATCGTCATGATATCACGGCTGAACTCAGTCGGAGGCCCGGCCTCCATTAACGAAAAGTACTTACCGGCGTGCCGAATCGTTGCCGTGTTGGCGGTGTTCTTTAGGATCCCTGCCTCGCCAACCACGTCAGCCGCCGGCAGCTGGAAGTTGGCCATGCCACCAAAACACGATTGATTGCGGGTCCGCTCTGCGAGGAGCCCTTTCGACTCGATCCAACGGTTCGAGTAGCTGGCCGTTCCGTCCGCGATGTAGACGGCATGCAGCATGCCGTCGCCATCGAACGGATGGTAGGCACCCATCGGCGCGAACTGAGGGTTCGGTCCTGTTCGAACGAACATGCCACGGAGCTCCGGAGGAATCTCTCCGACCACCTCAAGCGCCTCATCGTCGCGTTCGTCGAAGACTGGGGCCATCAATCCTTGAAGGAAGGGGGTCTGCCAGGTGTCGTGCTCTGTGGCGCTCACACCCCGATCATTGCACCTCAGATCGGTCGCCAGCGACCACTGAAAACGGCGAAGGGGCCGTGCAATCGGCACGGCCCCTTCAAGATTCGGTGATTATCCGCTCAGAGAGCGGCTTTGGCGTTGCCAACCAGCTTCGAGAAGGCCGCAGCATCGGTGACGGCGATCTCGGCCAGGATCTTTCGGTCGACCTCGATGCCCGCGGCGTTCAGGCCGGCGATGAACCGGCTGTAGCTCATGTCGTTCTGACGGCAAGCTGCGTTGATCCGCTGAATCCACAGACGGCGCATCTCGCCCTTGCGAGCACGACGATCGCGGAAGGCATAGTTGCCCGACCGCATGACCTGCTCGTTGGCGGCCCGGAACGAACGGCTCTTATTCCCGTAGTAGCCCTTGGCCTGCTTTAGGACCTTCTTGTGACGGTTCGTCTTCGTGACGCCGCGCTTGACTCGTGCCATTGATCTTCTCCTTCTCTTACTTCAACGTCTCGATCAGCGTTCGGCCAGCAGCCGCTTAATCTTCTTTGCATCGCCGGGATGGACGTCTTGGTCCTGCTCCAACCGACGCTTGTGACGTGATGACTTTTTCTCGAACAGATGCTGGTTGTTCGCCTGCTCGCGACGGAGCTTGCCTGTCCCCGTCTTCTTGAACCGCTTCGCAGCAGTCTTCGATGTCTTCATCTTCGGCATCTCAATCTCCTTCTGATTCAGCCTCAGCCGCAGGGGCGGCCTCGTTGGCCGCCTCCCTTTCAGCTTCTACGGCTGCCTTCTTGATCGCTTCTTGGGCCTGTTTGTCGGGTGACAGCACCATCGACATCGCTCGGCCTTCGAGTCGCGAGCGGCTGTCGAGCTTCGCGGCTGGCCCCACGGCCTCAATGACCTCGTCGAGGATCTTCGCGCCGAGCTCAGGGTGAGCCATTTCGCGGCCTCGGAACTGCAGCGTCACTTTAACCTTGTGCCCTTCATCTATGAAACGAATAACATTGCGGGTCTTAGTGTCGAAGTCACCCTTGCCGATCTTGGGTCGATACTTGACTTCTTTCACTACGACGTTGGTCGACTTCTTGCGGGCTTCCTTAGCCTTCTGGTCTTCCTCGTACTTGAACTTGCCGTAGTCCATGATGCGACATACAGGCGGTTTTGCCTGTGGCGCAACTTCGACGAGGTCGAGGTCGAGACCTCTGGCCATGCGCAGCGCCTCGGGGACCGGCTTGATTCCGAGTTGGTCGCCGCTGGGTCCGATCAAACGGATTTCACGGCTTCGGATACGGTCGTTCACGCGATGCTGTTCAACGCGCAGTTCTGGTCGTCGCGGTGCTATGAGACTTCACTCCTGTGCAATGGGCCTCCCCATGATGAATGTTGGTGCTCGACGCGAAGTCCACGGAGCGACCGACACCCAACCGACCGAAGTCGGCTTGGTGGCTGTCTCAGCCTCAGTACCTGTGTCACTGTCAGTCGCCCGAAGGTACTGGTTCGTGTACAGGTGGGGACTTGCGTCCCACTTCGCCTCAGTTGTGCCCCGGTAGGCTATCGCGCGTGGAAGATGAAACCTCTGATATCGACGCAGGCACCACCTTCGAGATCCCCGGACTCGACGACTTCCAGTCCGAATTTGAGCAACTTAACCCCGATGAGCAGCAGCAAATTCGCGAGGCTGAGGAGGCCATGGCCGAGGCCCGCGAGCGACTGTCATCAGTTCCAGCCGAAGTCGTCGTCACCAACCACGTAATGGGTCTATACGAGCTGGCCGCTATTCACCTATCAGCTGAGCAGCCGGACCTGGCACAGGCTGCACTGGCGATTGATGCGTTGGCGTGCCTGATCGACGGGCTGGGCGACCGACTTGGCTCCGAAGCATCAACAATGGAGGGCGCTCTGCAAAATATCCGCCTGGCGTTCGTCCAGATCAAGGGCCAGACGTCCGACTAACACAAAGCGAAGTTCAGGTGGTTCGTGAGGGCCAGCGTCGTGCGCCATCCGAATTTTGAGCATCACGGCGAAATCAGAGGTCTCAGCGACGGAAGCGGCCGATCGGGGCCTCGAGAATCCGTCCGCCGGCGACGAGGACATTCTCCTCTACGAGGAGTTCGGCCTGCAGCGCCGGGTTGGCTGTCCGGATCCGTCCTTGGGAGCCGACCACCCGCCACCACGGAATGTCAGTGGCCGAGTCACGCAGGATTCGACCGACGAGACGGGACTGTTTCGGATACCCAGCGACCTCTGCAACGTCACCATATGTCGTGACCTCGCCCTCTTCGAGCGCGAGGAGCACGTTGATGATCCGCCGTTTCCGAAGCGCCCGGTCGTCACCCACCGATTCAATCCGTCAACTGATCGACGCGGCCTCGTAACGGCCGAGTTTGCACAGCACCTCGAACGTCACGTCGACGCCGAGCGCAATGTCCCGCGTGCCGTCTGCAATCTCGATGCAATGGAATGGATACAGGACCCCGCCAGTATCGATAGCACCTAAGCCCGTGTCAGCATCGAATTCGGCGACCACTCCCGTCAGCACCGAGATCATGGGACAATCTTCGAGATCGGCATCTCGACGAGATCAGTGGCACCCGCGTCCCGTAGGTCAGGAATCACAAGGTTGATCGTCCGCTTTTCGACCACCGACTCAACTGCGTACCCACCATCCGACAGCGGCGAGACCGTCGGCGACTTCATCGATGGGACCTTCGCGAGTACCGCGTCCTTGTCTGCTTCACTGACGTTCAGCTTCAGCAGCACCCGTCCTCGAGCATCGAGGACACCGTTGAGCAGCGTCATCACCTGCTCCATGGCCTTACGCTTCTTAGGATCGGCAAAGGCCGAGGGGTTGGCAACGACTTCGGTGTAGCTGGTAAGGATCGTGTCGATCACTTTAAGGCCGGCTGCTCGCAATGCTCGGCCGGTTTCGGTGATCTCGACTACGCAGTCGGCGATGTCGGGAATCTTCGCCTCGGTCGCACCATAGGAGAGGCGAATATTCGCTTCGACGCCGTTGGCCTCGAAGAATCGGCGAGTCGACTCGAGGTACTCGGTCTGAACCCGAACACCGTTCGGTAGATCCTTCACTGACGTTGCCGGAGAACTACCGGCGACCGCTACGACCATTTGGATTGGGTTGTTTGTGTTTTTCGAGTATCTCAACTCACCGAGACTTTCGACCACACTGCCGGTCTCCTCCACCCAGTCACGCCCGGTGATTCCAAGGTCGAAGAGGCCCTCGGACACGTAAGTCGGTATCTCCTGCGGTCGCAGGATCCGAACGGATTCGATCCTCGGGTCGTCGATGCTTGCCTGGTAATCGACTGAAGACGACCGCTGTACCGGCAAGTCGGCGGCCTCGAAAAGCTCTAACGTCGCTCGTTCCAACGAGCCTTTCGGCAAGACCAGCTTCAGCACCTGCCCGAGGCTACCGCCGACGTTTGGTCCGTTTGTCGCCCACCTTCGGTCAATCGCGCGAAGGAAAACCGCATATGAGTAGCCGGCTAGAGGTCAGTGGGAGTTGTCGGTGTCGTGGAGCAGCCGCAGTGCGTGGGGCAACACGTCGATGACCGCAGCCAACTGCTCCACACATCCCTTGGTGCTTCCGGGCGTATTGACAATGATCGTCTGACCCCGAATGCCGGCAACGCCGCGCGATAGTCGGCCAAGTGGGTTGCACAGCCGCATCGCCTCAGCCAAACCTGGCGCCTCACGCTCAATCACCACCTGCGTCCCCTCGGGCGTTTGATCGCGAGGTGCGAATCCGGTTCCACCAGTCGACGCGATTAGCCCTGCGAAGCCCTCGGACATCTCGGTCAGCACCGTCGCAACGTTGTCGGTGCCATCGGCCGTCACCCGGCACTCAACTACATCGAAACCGTTCGTGATCAGGAAATCAGTAAGGGCTACGCCGCTCGTATCCTCGCGGGTTCCGTGGATCACCCCGTCGGAACACGTGAGGACCTTGGCCACTAGGGGGACGTGGTCGCTCATGGGGCCTGACGGTACCGAATCATGACCATTCCGTCCGTGTCGGCATCCTGCGGCAGGATTCGCCAACCCTGACGATGTTGCCGCCACCGACCCGACGGGGGCGGCGCGTCATCAACTTCGAACCCCTCGGGCGTGGCATGATCGACCGATTCGGCGTTGAGCAGCGTGCACACGCTGTAGACGAGTCGACCACCTGGACGCACCAACGAGGCTGACGAAACAAGAAGCTGAGCCTGAAGGCGCGCGAGTTCACGAACATCGTTCGGTTCAATGCGCCAGCGGGCATCGACACGTCGCCGCAGTGCTCCTAGACCTGAGCACGGCGCATCAAGAAGCACTGCGTCAAACATCGCGGATCCGAATGGCGGTCGATTTCCGTCAGCGACGATGACCGGGAGGTCAAGCTCAAGTCGCTCGACGTTCTCGCGAGTAAGCGCAGCCCGATGCTCCTGACGGTCGGCAGCGACGACCACCGCACCGGATCCCGCCATGGCAGTGGACTTGCCGCCCGGCGCTGAACACATGTCGAGTACACGTTCCCCCGCTTTTGCCTCGACGGCATACGCAACCCAGAGCGACGAGAAGTCCTGCACGTACCCATCAGGACGTTCCGTGACGGTCGGAGCGCGGTTCATCCGCTCCAGCGCCGCTCTTGCGTCGTCGCCGAGGTCGGTATGCAGTGCGTCGGCGATCCACTCCGGATAGCTGAGTCGTGCCGCCTCCGACGGCCACGCCATATCGGCGATGTCGGCCTCGGCAACGCGTCGCAGCACTGCGTTGATGAAACCGCGGGTCTTGGTCGGAGCGAGGTCAACCGTTGCGCTGACCGCAGCGTGCGCCGGTACGTTCGTGTATGCGATCTGATACGTACCGAGACGAAGAATCGATCTGGTCTGCTCGTCGGGCGACTGGCTCACAAAGCGATCGATGATTGCGTCGCATGCTCGGCGCATCCGCGTCGAGCCGTAGACCAGTTCGGTGACAAATTTACGGTCCTGCTCAGACAGCGTCGATTCTGCCAGCATTGGCCCGAGAACGAGATTTGCGTAGGCGCCACCGCTCTCAATCCTCCGGAGCACTTCAAGCGCCACCCCGCGCGCCTTCCGGCGCGCAGCCGAACGCGACGACGGGTTGGGCGTGGTCGTTCCTGCGTCGGTCTTGGCTCCGGTCTGCAGCGCGGCGCGACGCTGCTTTCGATTCAGCGGATGACCAGTCGGCGGCGGCAAGTCACTCACAAGCAACCGAACAATTCGTCGCCCGCCGGTTGGGCGCCATTGCGCCAGGCATCGAATGCCATCGGGGCTTTACCTTCGGGCTGCACCACAGTGGGAATAAGTTGACCTTCAACGACATGCGCAGCGAGGATCTTCAAGCGCTTGCCGCGAAAAGTAGTCCACGCGCCGCCGATTCGCACCAAGCGATAGACGTCGAGTTCAGGCCGCGACCAGTCTATTTCGGATTCACCCTTCTCAAGCTTCGAGGCGTACATAGCGTCACCAACCTGTGCAACAGCGGTGTCGATCCACTCAACCAGCGGTCGGTCGAGCACCTTGACCAGGAGACGACAACCAACTTCGGTCAATTGCTCTCGAAGCTCATCGGCTGTGATATCCGCTCCGATCGGCACCCGCTCCTCGGCGTAGATCCCCCCGACGTCAAGGCCTTCCTCCAACCGCATCACGTCGACACCGGTCACGGTGTCACCGGAAAGGATTGCGCGCTCGACAGGCGCCGCACCGCGCCACCGCGGCAGCAGCGAGTAGTGGAGATTGACCATCGGAATCGCGCTGAGGAGGTGCGGCTTGATGATCCGCCCGTAGGCGACCACGACGCCGAGCTCTGCGCCATCACCGACCGCTGCGAGCACTTCGTCGGGATCATGGGAAACTGTTAGACCCAACTCGAACGCTGCTGCCTTGACCGGGCTCGGTGACAGTGCGGACCCCCTGCCGCGCTTTTTGTCGACTCGGGTGATCACCCGAACGACGTCGTGACCGGCATCGATGAGCGCCTTTAGCGGCGGCACCGCCATGTCGGGCGTACCGAAGTAGACCAGCTTCACGCGATCAGCTCAATCGCAGCCGACGCATGATGCCGCCGCGTGCTTCATCGTCACGTTCAGCTGCCGAGTGCTCCTCGATCCGGCGGTACTCCGCCAGTGCGGCCTTTCGCTGGTCGCCTTCGAGACGGTCAAACATCAACACGCCATTGAGGTGATCGATCTCGTGTTGGAACATGCGAGCCTCGAGTTCGTCGGCCTCGATTTCGATCACCTCGCCGTCGAGACTGACGCCACGGACCAGCACCTGCTGAGGTCGGAGCATTTCGATGTAAAGACCTGGGATCGAGAGACATCCTTCGTCAAACACCCACTCGCCGTCGGACTCCACGATCTCGGGATTGATGATCGCCAACGGATCCTCACCGAAATCCCACACGACAACTTGCTTCTGGACGCCGATCTGAGGCGCTGCAAGCGCAATCCCATTACCGGAGTCGATCAACGTCTCGAACATGTCCTCGACAAGGCGAATGACCTTGCCGTCGACATCGGCGACTTTGGCGGCTTGACTCTTCAGCACTGGATCGCCATATGTCCTGATCTTGTACGACATTGCTGCCAGGCTACGGGAGATGCCCGCTTCACCCATGCCCGACGGACCGCAAGACGCGGTGCCGTCCCACTACTTCGAGGATCCCACGATCGCGCCTGATCCGGTCATCGTCGACGTCACCCTGCCCGATACTGCATTTACGATGGAGACAGACACCGGCGTCTTTAGCCGCGGCCATCTCGATGCGGGCACCTCACTGCTACTGCGCTCGAACGTAGCGCTTGCGTCGGATGGGCACCTGCTCGATCTGGGAGCGGGGTCGGGTGCTATGGCGATGACGATGGCGCGACGCTCACCGGCATCAACCGTGTGGGCAGTCGATGTCAACTCGAGAGCACGAGACCTGTGTCGGCGGAATGTCAAGCGGAACAATCTGACGAACATCCGCGTGGCGACACCCGACGACATTCCTGAGGGCGTACAATTTTCAACGATCTGGTCGAACCCCCCGATTCGAATCGGGAAGCCCGCTCTCAGGGTATTGCTCCTCACCTGGCTGGCCCGGATTACCGACGACGGAACCGCAACGCTCGTCGTCCAAAAGCATCTGGGCGCCGATTCGATGCAGCGGTGGCTTACTTCCAAGGGCTACCCGACCGAACGGGTCGCCGCGAAGTCGGGGTTTCGACTTCTGCTGGTCCGCTCTGGGGCTAAATCGCGCACCTAAGCAGCGCAACCGGATCGGGCGGCGCACTGCATTAGGTCTAGACGCACACGCTTCGACCCAGCTGCGCGGCGAAAGCCGGGCGGCACTCCGAAAGACCCTCCAGCTGGTGCTGCGGCGAATGCCAACTGTGAACTCGATCGGGCACCAGCCTCACCGATCGAGGTGCCAGCAGACCTGCAGTGCCAGACGACGCGTACGCTACGGGTATGCCAATGCTCGATGCAGACCTGCGCGTCGTGATGATCATCATCGACGCGATGCCTCATCGGTACGTCGACCCGATCCGCACGCCTCGCCTGTGGGAGCAGGTCACCACGGGCGGACGTGCTCCCGGTGGCGGAACGTCGCTCCCAATGTCGGTCACCTATGCGAATCATGCGGCGTTCGTTACCGGCGCCGATCCGACGACGACCGGCATCTACGGCAATCACACCTGGAACGACCGTGAAGGCTGGATAAGCGCCCCCAAGGCCGGCCCTCAAGCCACCACCTTGTTCGATCTCGTCGCAGACGCAGGCGGACGTTCAGTCATCGTCGTGGGTGACCACAAGCTAATCGCACAAATGGGCGGGGCGCGGGCCGACCACCACTGGCCTCTCCATGGCTGGATTCCCGACGGCACGCCTCGTTGCGAGTTCGGCTACCCAACCGACGCCGCCGTCGTTGCGGCCACCGGAGAGATCAATCTTGATGCAGACCTCGTGCTGCTGCACCTGAATCAACCCGACACGACCTCGCACCTCTACGGCCCGGACTCCCAGCAAGCACTCGCTAGGTACACGTCGACCGACGCTGCATACGGAGAACTCATCGACATGCTTGGCGACCGATGGGACCAGACCGTCGTTATAACACTTTCCGACCACGACCAAGAACCGGTAGATGACCGTACCCCGGTACCGCTCGTTGAGGCGCTTGCTGCATTTCAAAACCTCACTGTCGCGACTGAAGGAACCGGAGCCCTCATTCACGGACCAGTCGATCAGAACATACTCGACTCGCTGCATGCGATCGACGGAGTGGGCGGCTCAGAACAGCTCAGCGATGACGTGTGGATGGCCTGGACCCAGCCCGGACGCGCCTTCGACGATCCCCCGATCCCTATTCTCGGCCAACACGGCAGCCCACGTTGTCGCACGCAGATGGCCATTGTGTCGGGCGGACACCCTCGTGCCGCCGCGCTCGCGCGCCATGTCGAACGCCATCGACCGACCACTCTCGACTGGGCGCCAATCGTCAGTGAACTGCTGGAGATCAACGATCGATGACCGACGTTGCGTTCTTTCGCGAGCACGGCTGGCTCGTGCTGTCGGGCGCATTCGACATCGATCGGCTGGCGGCTTTCGATGCTGCCGTCGAGCAGGTCGCCGGCTGGGCGTTCGGTAACAGCCCAGGACTGCACCACTTCGAGCAAACCGGTGCGGGAGCCGTCCTCGCCCGGAGCGAGGACTTCATTCCCCATCACGAGGTGCTCCGCGACGAGATCTGTGATGGGCTGATCAGCGATGTGATCGCCGACCTATTCGACGAACCGGCCGTTCTGTTCAAGGAGAAGATTAACTACAAGCACCCTGGTGGTGGCGGGTTCGCGCCACATCAGGACGCCACCGCCTACCGCTTCGTCGACCACCACATCTCCTGCATGGTGCCGCTCGACCCCGCCACGCCTGAGAGCGGCTGCCTCCATGTCGCACCCGGCTTCCGAGAGGGTCAACTCCCCACCGACGATCGAGGTCGGATCGATGATGCTCACGCAGCGACACTCGACTGGGAGCCTGTACCGCTCGCTCCCGGAGACCTGTTGTTCTTCGACTCCTACACTCCGCACTACAGCGACACGAACCATACAAAACGTGCTCGCCGGGCCGCCTACCTGACCTACAACGCGTCGTCGCTCGGAGATTTCCGGGAACGCTATTACGCCGACAAACGCGCCGAATTTGAGTCGGCTGGCAACGATTTCGACGGCCAACGCGTTCGCATCAGCATCAGCGACGACTTTCTCGGCCGACCCGTCAGCGGAGGGGACGCATGAGTATCGTGAGCGAGCTCGTTGCGTTGTACGCCAGCCCGCCAGCCCACCGACTCTACGACGAGGCAGTGACCGAGTTGGAGCACGGGTTGCAGTGTGCTGCGCTCGCCACGCGGGCCGGCTCGACCGACGCGTTGACGGCGGCTGCGCTGCTGCACGATGTAGGTCACCTCGTGCTCGACGACAACGTGACACTCGCCGACGATCTCGCCGTTGATCACGGCCACGAGGCCGTCGGCGCCCGATTCCTCGCAGTCGGTTTCCCCCCGAGGGTGACGGCACCGATCGCCTTGCACGTCGCGGCCAAGCGCTATCTCTGCGCCACCGAGCCCTCTTACTTCAAATCACTTTCCCCCTCGTCGGTTCGCAGCCTGAGACTCCAGGGCGGTCCGCTGAGCGCGCGCGACGCCTCCGAGTTTGAGCGGCACCCAGGATTCTACGATGCAGTCGCAGTTCGACGATGGGACGACCTGGGCAAGGTCGGCGGTTTGGACCTCGGCCGATTCGACCGGTACATCCCACTACTCGAGTCGCTCGCCAGAGCATGAGGGTCTCGATAGCTGATGCATCGTAGATAAACGCCAGTCGCTGCACGGCGCAGTCATCGCCACGTAGAGCAAACGTGCGCCGTGCGCCGTGAATCTTGTAGGGATTGACAACGATCACGCCATCGAACTCCAGTCGCTTGACGGCGTGGGAGCCGAGGACGGGTGCTTCGTCGGGGTCCAACTCTTGAGTGAGCTGGACAGCCGCCAGATCGATGCCTGCGAGCGCTCCACCAACGGCCACGCTCAGCCCGGGTGAGAGCACCACACCGATGACGCAATGCAACCGCTTCATCTCGAGCGTCGCTCGTGCTACTCGCCGGTGTCTGGGCCCGCCAAGTCGTCGAGCGCCTCCGCGACTGCGACCTCGATGTAGTCCTTCGTGATCTCGTCGGCTGCTCCCACCGCCTCGAGCCGGTCGATCAATCGGTCGCGCGATGTACGGAGATTGCTAGCTGCCCTCGCTCTGCGACGAGATCGGCGAACGGGTCGGAGCGCACGGGACGTGCGAGGCTACTGCCATGAAAATTCGTGGTGCCGAGATCGCCATCGAGGAGTTCGGTTCGGGCGTTAACGTCATCTGGGGTCACGGCCTTACGCAGAGTCGTGCCCTTGAGAACCAGCGCCCTTTGATCACCCTCTCGTCGCTCGATGCTCGCGTCTTACGGTACGACGCACGAGGCCATGGCGACTCCGAATCGACGTCTGATCTCAATGGATACGGCTGGGACGAACTCGCCGAGGATCAGCTCACACTCGCCACGGCACTAGGCATCGGCCGGTACGTCGCAGCCGGTGCATCGATGGGGGCTGCGACGGCTCTGCACGCTGCGGTCATCTCGCCCGAGCGAGTTGTCGGGCTCGTCCTCGTGATTCCACCGACCGGGTGGGAGACGCGCGCTGAACAGACGAGCGTCTACGAGCAAAGTGCAAGCCTGATCGAAACCGTCGGCGTCGAACGGGTTGTTGCTGTTGGCTCTCTTATCACGCCACCCGACCCGTTCGTCGACGATGCGGAGTTTTATGCCCGACGGGCCGAGGGACTCTATAGCTGGAACCCTTCTCGACTGGCACACGTAATGCGTGGAGCGACTCGCGCTCAGCTCCCAACTCGACAACAGATCGCCTCAATCCGGTGCCCGACACTGATCCTCGCCTGGACCGGCGACCCGGGGCACCCGATCGGCACAGCAGCGGAGCTGAGTCGCCTCATCCCCCACGCCACAGTGCACGTGGATTCGACGGCGGCCGCCGTCGACCGATGGACCGCACACGTCGCCGACTTCCTGGACGAGCTCGGCCAAACCGACTGAGACGTCGGTTCACACCCGGGGCGGGTCGACTGAGACACGGATTCGCGCCCCGACCGGTCGCACGGTTTCGTTGATCGCCCGCCCGAGTGTCGTCCAATCGTCTGCCCGCAGGAGATATCGATCCTCACCATCTCGGCCGACCTGGATCACGTTGCGATCGAGTTCGGCAATGATCTCGTCGCTGTAGCCACCCGTAACGGCCGCGAGCGCACCGAACGGCGGTAGGCCGAGCATCCGACGGCGTTCACGCTCAGCGGACACGACGATGTCGGGATCGGCTGCGAGTGCCGCTTGCACGACCTCATGGTCGGGATTAAAGGTCTGGATCATGACCGTCGGCGCCAACCGACCGGCCCGCACCAGCAGCGCCATCGCCTGCTCCGACGATCTGAACCGTGGAGCGAGCATCTCCGAATCAAACTCGAGAAACGCCACTACGTCCACCGGCTCGATCCGGTAAAGCGCCGCTTCGGTGCCGACGTACAGATCGGCTCTCGACGGCGGCGTGTCGTCCTTGCCCGTCACCACAACGGCTCTCCGGTTCGCCGCTGCTTCGAGCTCCTCACCGATCCGGGTCACACCAGGCCGGATGTTTGCGAAGGTGCCGCCTCCACACTCCTGACATACGGGCGGACGTCGAGTGAGGCACCGAGCGCATGCGAGCCGTCCGTCATCGGCCAAACCGACCGCGGCATCGCAGTGCTCACAGCGCACCAGCGCCTTGCAGGTGCGGCATGCGAGTACTCGTGCCCGACCGGTCGTGTTGCTGATGCACAACACCCGTTGGAGTGGATCGCGTATCCGCTCGATCAACGCAGAGGTGACGAGCGACTTCTTCCAAGGGTCCTCGTCGGTCCGGTCAACGACCTGCACATTCGGCCAATGCATGCGCTCGCGTTCCGCAGTCGGGTGAACCGGCCCATCGGAGCCTGCCAGTTCCTCAATTGCAACCAACGTCGGAATCGGGGAGACGTACACGACGGGCACGCCGGCACGGAAGCAGCGTTCAGCGATCACATCGCGTGCGTGCCAGGTCGGAGAGCGCTCCTCCTGGAGCGCCTCGTCGTGCTCGTCGATCACGATCGCTGCGGCCATCCCCGCACAGGGCATCCACGCCGCTGAACGCGCGCCGACCACGACGTCGACGCCCCCGGCAGCGGCCGCCCAGTCATCTGGAACGAACGCCACCGTGGCCCCGGCTCGACGAAGCCGCGATGTGAGGTGGGATGCATCGACGGCGGTCGGAACCACCACCAGGGTTGGCCCGAGCGCTATCGCCGACAGCACCGACGGGAGGATGTCGCTGCGTGGAGGAAGCCGTAGGACCCCACCGCCCGATGCCAAAATCTGCGAGGTGGCTGGTGACGACGGTGCAGGCGCGTGGGCGCGTCGGTGCGCGAGCGGCAGCGCCTTCACGGCACGTTTCGGGGATGCCGCTACGAGAAACGGCCTGATACGCCGAGCCGCCCAGCGAACATGCGCCCACTCCGCGAGTTCGATGAGTTCCTCCGACGGGCCGTACCCGGTCACTTTCGCAATCGGCTTGAGGCCCTCATGATTGACCGCCGACTCGTGGAGCAGATCGACGACCCATCCACCGATGCGCCGACCATGCAGATCCACGCGCACGATCGTGCCGATCCGAATGTCCTCACTGATCTCGTGAGGGATCGAATAGTCGAATAACTTGTCGAGCCCGGTGACATCGGGAAGCACCCGCGCCACCGGGGACGGTGAATCCGACCTCGACAGTGTCGTACCCACCGGCCCGGCCGGATCAGGCGCCGAGTGCGGACTTCAGATCGTCGAGCTTCCCGAGCTGCTCCCAGGGGAACCCGTTGCGACCGAAGTGACCGTACGCCGCCGACTTCTTGTAGATGGGACGCTTAAGGTCAAGGTCCCGCACGATTGCGCCGGGGCGGAGGTCGAAGGTGGATCTCACAGCTTCCTCGATTTTTGTCGGGTTCTCCTTCGCCGTCCCAAAGGTCTCGACGAGGATGCTCATCGGCTGGGCCATCCCAATCGCGTAGGCCAGCTGAATCTCACAGCGGTCGGCTGCGCCCGACGCCACGACGTGCTTCGCAACCCAGCGTCCAGCGTACGCCGCCGAGCGGTCAACCTTCGACGGATCCTTCCCTGAGAATGCTCCGCCTCCATGGCGGCCCATACCGCCGTAGGTGTCAACGATGATTTTACGGCCGGTCAGGCCACAGTCGGCGTACGGGCCGCCGAGCACAAATTTGCCGGTCGGGTTGATGTAGATCTCGTAATCATCGTCGGCGAACTGCTCGGGCACCGTGGGCCGGATGACTTGGTCGATCAGATCAGGGCGGATCACCGTGTCCCGATCGATCCCGTCCTGGTGCTGCGTCGAGATCAACACTGCCTTTAGGGCAACCGGACGACCCTTCTGGTCGTAGTCAAAGGTGACCTGGGTCTTGCCGTCGGGACGCAAGTACGGAATCTGGCCGGACTTGCGGACGTCGGCGAGGCGCTCGGCGAGGCGATGCGCCGTGTTGATCGGCAGCGGCATAAGCACGTCGGTCTCGTTGCATGCGTAGCCGAACATCATCCCCTGGTCGCCGGCGCCCTGCAGGCTCAGACGGTCCTCGCCGGATGTGCCGCTGCGCACCTCCTCGGAGGTGTCAACGCCTTGCGCAATGTCGGGGCTCTGCGGATCGAGGGCGACCATGACACCGCAGGTGTTGCCGTCGAAGCCGTACAATGCGTTGTCGTACCCGATGCCATTAATTGTGTCACGGGCAATCTTCGGAATCTCGACGTACGCCGTCGTGCTGATCTCGCCGGCGACAACGCACAGCCCCGTCGTGATCATCGTTTCGCAGGCGACGCGCGCATCTGGATCCTCAGCCAGAATCGCATCGAGGATGGAGTCCGAGATCTGGTCGGCCATCTTGTCGGGATGGCCTTCCGTGACGCTTTCGGATGTGAAGGTGTAATTGCCCATAGTTCAGTCTTTCCCTGTCTGAGTCGCTGCTCGGATATCGACGATCGTGTTGATGACGGCCCGGGCGACGTCTCGCTTGGCGGCGAGGTCGATCTCGACAGGCTCCGCGTCAGGCCGCAGAAGCGTAACCGCATTCGTGTCGTGAGCAAAGCCAACCTCGGGAAGTCCCACGTTGTTCGCGACGATCAGATCGAGATGCTTCCTGATGAGCTTTGCCTGAGCGTTGCCGACGAGGTCATCAGTCTCAGCGGCGAACCCGACGAGAACTTGTCCGACCGGTTTGGCAGCTCCGAGGCCCTTCAGGATGTCAGGCGTTGACTCAAGGACGATCTCGGGGACGCCGCTATGTTTCTTTATCTTTTTCGCCACTGCAGCCACCGGCCGGAAGTCGGCAACCGCTGCGGCCATCACGATCACGTCGGCTGAGGCTGAACGCTCCTCAATTGCCGCCTGCATCTCATTGGCGGTCTCGACAGCGACGACGGTGGCGCCAGCGGGCACCGGAAGCGAAACGGTCGAGATCAAGGTCACGTTCGCTCCACGCGCTGCGGCTTCAGCTGCGACCTCATAACCCTGTTTTCCGGAACTTCGGTTGGCGATGACTCGAACGGCGTCGATCGGTTCGCGGGTGCCCCCTGCCGAGACGATCACTTCAATGCCTGCGAGATCCTGCGGAGCAAGAATTCGCGCAGCTGCAGCCACGATCGACTCGGGTGCGGCGAGGCGGCCAGCTCCGTCGTCCCCGCCGGCTAAACGGCCCGACTCGGGTTCGACAACATTCACACCGCGGCTGCGAAGGACGTCAAGGTTGTCGACAACACTCTGGTGTTCCCACATTTCGGTGTGCATCGCCGGGCAGATGAGGACGGGGGCACGAGTGGCGATGAGCGTATTCGTGAGCAGATCGTGGCTGTAGCCCATCCGGTACGCCGCCAGCAGCTTTGCGGTGGCAGGCGCCACCAGAATCAGGTCGGCTCCCTGGCCGACCTTAGTGTGCGGGATTGGCGTGGTCGGGTTGTGCCACAGATCAGTGTGCACCGGCTCTGAGGCAAGCGCGCTTAAAGTCGTGGTCCCTACGAAGTGCTGGGCCGCCTCGGTCATTATCGGCACCACGTAGGCGCCAGCATCAACAAGGCGACGCGAGATCTCGATCGCTTTATAGGCGGCGATACCGCCTGTAACGCCAAGAACGATGCGCTTGCCCGCAAGGGGGCTCACTGCGTACTCAGTCGTCGCTCTCGGCAGCGGCGGCATCGGCTGCGGCCTGCGCTTCGGCGTCAAGATCGATTTCGACTTCGACCTCAATCTCTGGCTCCGGGGCTTCCGTCCACACGATCTTTTCTTCCGAGATCTCTTGGAAGCTGATCGACAGCGGCTTGCGGGCTGTCGAAGACACCTGTGGCGGGATCATGCCGCCGAGGCCATCACCGAGCTGGTTGAAGTACGAATTGATGTTACGCGCTCGCCGCGCAGCCAGCGTGACCAGCGTGAATTTGGAGTCGACCCTGTC
Organism: uncultured Ilumatobacter sp.; assembly: GCA_905480335.1. Classification (GTDB taxonomy): domain Bacteria; phylum Actinomycetota; class Acidimicrobiia; order Acidimicrobiales; family Ilumatobacteraceae; genus Ilumatobacter_A. The sequence continues at coordinate 31,754 of CAJQPY010000036.1, forward strand.
GAGTAAGCTCTCGATGGGCGGGTTGATCATCGTGTCGTGGTCCAGCGCCATAGGTATCTAACCCTACCGCAACCAAATGACTCCCCGGCAGGACCATCCGTCGGCGGTGGACCTCAGTGCGCGCGGCGCAGCAATCACCGACGTGCAGCGTGAATGATCGCGAGCATCTCGTCAATGGTCTCGTCGAGATCGTCGTTAACAACGAGGTGATCGGCGAGCTCCCGTCCAATCGGCTCCTCTTCCTCAGCCTTCTTCAGCCGAGCGAGCACCTTGTGGTCAAGGTCTCCGCGGCCACGTAGGCGGCGCTCCTGCTCCTCTCGCGAAGGCGGAAGTACGAAGATCAACATCGCGTCGGGAGTCATTCGCTTCACTTGCTGCGCACCGTCGACCTCGATCTCGAGCACGACGTCTCGATGATCGCTGGCATCTGGCGTCGGAGTGCCGTAGTAGTTCCCGAGGAATTCGGTCCATTCGAGAAATCCCCCATCAGAGATCCGACGCTCGAAATCCTCCAACGTCGCGAACACGTATGCTTCCGCTGACTCAGACGGCCGTTGCTCTCGAGTCGTCCAAGATCGACTGAGCCATAGCTGGGGGTCACGTTTAACGAGGGCGTCGACGATCGTGCCTTTACCGACTCCTCCCGGCCCCGAGACGACGATAATCATGCGCTCCGCACAGCGGTCAGCGTTGCGGCTCCGAGACGACTCAACTGAGTTCGTCCAACAGCGACTTGCGCTGCTGTGCACCAAGGCCCTGGACCCGACGGTTGTCGGCAATCCCGATTTCTTCCATCAGACGCCGCGCCTTGACCTTGCCGACGCCGGGGAGCGACTCCAGCATTGAGACGACCTTTAGCTTACCGACGTTTGGATCATCGGAGTCGAGGGCCTCAGCGAACGACATTGAGCCCATCTTCAGGCGGCCCTTGATCTCAGCTCGCGCCGTCCGCGCTTCTGCCGCCTTCTGGAGCGCCGCCGCCCGTTGCTCCGGGGTCAACTGTGGTGGTGTTGCCATAAAGTTACGATAGTGCAGCAATGTCGGTTGTTCGAGTGATCCCACGCTTCTCCGCCCATGCCAGCAACTCCCGTTGCACCCCAATCGGCGCAGCAGGGTCGGCGAATGTCGCCGTACCGACCTGTACTGCGCTCGCGCCGGCTAGCAACATCTCAATCGCATCCCAGCCCGACGCCACCCCACCGACGCCGATGATCGGCAGGTCGGGCAATGCTGCATGGACATCGTGGACTGCCCGAACGGCCACAGGGTGGATTGCCCGACCCGAAAGTCCACCGCCACCGGCGCCAAGCACGGGACGAAGCGTGTGAGGATCGTAACTCAACCCGAGCAGGGTGTTGATACAGGTAACGGCTTCGGCGCCGGCGTCTCGGACCGCTCCTGCCACTTCGATAATCCGGTCGGTGTTTGCGCTCAGCTTCGCCCATCGCGGCCGCCCGCACGCCGCCGTCGAGGAGATTACCTCGGCGGACATCTCGACGTTATGGGCGAAAATCGAGCCACGACCCTCAAGGTTGGGGCACGACAGGTTGACCTCGACGGCCACGACTGCGGACGGGGCAGCTGCCAACATCTCGGCCGCGTGTCGGTAATCAGCGAGCGAGCGGCCCCAAATCGAGGCCACGACAGTCGCGCCGGTGGCCAGCAGACCGGGCAGGATCTTTGCCATCCAGTACTCGATCCCGGGGCCCTGCAGTCCGACGGCATTCATCATGCCCTGTGGCGTCGGATGGACTCGCGGTGCAGGGTTCCCGGGCCACTCATACGGCGCCAGCGACTTCGTCACGACTGCGCCGAGCTGAGCTAGCTCCATGAACGGTGCCAGCTCGTCTCCGTACCCCGCCGTTCCGGACGCGGTCATCACCGGGCCCGGCAACCGCACCGATCCGATGACGGTCTCCATCACGCGATCATCTTGCGCTGAGACATTTGCGAAAGCGGAACAAGTTTAAGACCATCAATTTGGCGCTCCGGCAGCATGGTACTCCTGGAGCGAGCGAACCGTCGGGGCACCCTCAGTGCGCTCGCTGAGGCCCTGCGCTGCGGCCAACGCCGCAGCCACCGTGGTCACGCAGCTCACCTGATGAAGGCTTGCGGCCTTGCGGATCGTCTCGCCGTCGGTTCGCCCGGCGCGCCCTCTCGGCGTGTTCACAACAAACCCGATCTTGCCGTCGGCAATAAGACTGGGTGCAGTCGGCAGATCGGGATCCTCGTCGCTACGGATCCCGTCGGTATGGACCTTAGCAACAACTTGGTCGACTGGCTGATCGAACTTTGCCAGGTACTCGGCAGTACCCGACGTCGCTGCGATGCCTAACCCCAGCGCCTTGAGACGCTGCGCGACCACCAGTCCCGCCGGTTTGTCGGGATCCGCGAGCGACAGGAACACCATTCCGTGGGACTTCGCAGTCGGCAGCACCGTTCCGGCCGCCAACTCCGCTTTATAAAATGCCCGTCCGAATGTCGAGTCGATGCCCATCACCTCGCCGGTCGATCGCATCTCCGGCCCAAGTGCCGGGTCGACTTCGGGGAAACGGCTGAACGGAAGCACTGCTTCCTTCACCGCCACGTGCTGCACGGCACCCTTTGCTCCGCCGCCGACTCCTTGGTATCCACCGCCAACGGGAGGCTTGAGTAACCCCTCGTCACGAAGTTCTGCGAGGGTGGCGCCTAGCATCACACGCGTCGCAACCTTCGCAAGCGGCACCCCAGTTGCTTTGGCGACAAAAGGAACCGTACGACTGGCGCGTGGGTTGGCCTCGATCACATAGACGGTTGTCCCCGCAACTGCGAACTGGACATTGATCAGACCGCGCACGTCGAGTCGCTTTGCGATCGCCGCCGCATAGGACTCCAGTACATCCACCACCCACGATGGCAACGTCTGCGGTGGGATGGCGCACGCTGAGTCGCCGGAGTGCACCCCGGCCTCTTCCACATGCTCCATCACCCCGCCGATGAGCACCTCGCCGGTGGCGTCACGGATCGCGTCGACGTCGACTTCGGTGGCGTCGGCGAGGAATCGGTCGACGAGTACCGGGCGCTCGGCGGAGAGGCCGCCCTCCTTGCCGAGCGATCCAAACCCGGCCAGCTCGTCCATCGCGCGAGTGAGCTGTTCACCATCGTGCACGATCTGCATCGCTCGACCGCCGAGCACGTAACTCGGCCGAACGAGCACCGGGAAACCGACTTCAGCAGCAACCGTCTGCGCCTGCTCCAGGTCGACGGCAGTTCCGCCTGGCGGCTGTGGAATGAGCAGCTCGTCGCAGATCTGGTTCCAGCGCTTGCGGTCCTCGGCGGCATCGATCGAGTCTGGCGACGTGCCGGCAACGAGCTCGAGTGGGATCTCCCCGGACAGCTTCAGCGGCGTCTGACCACCGAGCGAAACAATCACACTGTCGGGATGTTCGGCCTCGATCACGTTGAGGACATCTTCCTTCGTGAGCGGTTCGAAATACAGACGGTCGGACGTGTCGTAGTCGGTCGACACTGTTTCAGGGTTGCAATTGACCATGATCGTTTCAAAGCCGGCCTCTCTCAGAGCGAATGACGCATGCACACAGCAGTAGTCGAACTCGATGCCTTGACCGATTCGGTTCGGGCCCGATCCGAGGATCACGACCTTTTTACCATCAGACGGACGGACCTCATTCTCATCCTCGTAAGTGGAGTAGTGATACGGCGTCTCGGCAGCGAACTCGGCGGCGCACGTGTCCACGGTCTTGTAGGTCGGCAGGACACCGGCAGCGATGCGCTCGTTACGCACATCCTCCTCCTCGAGGCTCCAGAGGTAGCTCAGCTGAGCATCGGAGAAACCGAGCTGCTTGGCGCGCTTCCACGAGCGCTTTGTCATGCCGGCCATACCGCTCATCGCAAGCGCGGCTCGCTCCTCGACGATCAACGCCATCTGATCAAGGAACCACAGATCGATCCTGTTCGCACCATGGATCGCTTCGAGCGGAACGCCGCGTCGGATCAAGTCACCCACCTGCAGTAGCCGCTCTGGCGTCGGCACCATCGAAGCTGCGAGTAGCTCATCATCGGTCATCGGTGCGTACTCCTCCTCGCCGGGATCGCAGTTCAGACCGAGGCGGCCCTGCTCAAGCGACCGCAGAGCTTTTTGGAGGCTCTCGGGGAAAGTGCGTCCGATCGCCATCACTTCACCGACCGACTGCATCTGTGTGCCGAGCACCCCGGTCGTGCCGGGCAGTTTCTCGAACGCCCATCGCGGGATCTTGGTGACGACGTAATCGATGACCGGTTCGAACGATGCCGGCGTCGACGAATCCTGGGTTGCAGTAATGTCGTTCGGAATCTCGTCAAGCGTGTAGCCGATCGCCAGCTTCGCCGCAATCTTCGCAATCGGGAAACCGGTCGCCTTCGATGCCAGCGCCGAACTACGCGATACCCGCGGGTTCATCTCGATCACGACCTGACGACCCGTCGCCGGGTCCACGGCGAACTGCACGTTCGACCCACCCGTTTCGACACCGACCCGACGGATACACGCAATCGCCGCATCACGCATCTGCTGATACTCCACGTCAGTCAGCGTCTGGATCGGGGCAACGGTGATTGAGTCGCCCGTATGAACCCCCATTGGATCGACGTTCTCAATGCCGCAGATGATCACACAGTTGTCTGCATGATCGCGCATGACCTCAAGCTCGTACTCCTTCCAACCGACAATCGACTCCTCGACCAGAATCTCGCTGATTGGACTCGCCTCGATTCCCGCCGCCGCCATTCGATCAAATTCCTCGACGGTGGAGGCGATACCGGTCCCCCGTCCTCCCAGGATATATGCCGGTCGAATCATGATCGGTAGACCGATCTCATCCATTGCGTTCCGCGCTTCGTCCATCGAGTGCGCAATCCGTGAACGACATGACTCGAGTCCGATCTCGGTCATTGCGACTTTGAAGTTCTCGCGATCCTCGGCCGTAGCGATCGCCTCTGCATTTGCACCGATCATCTCCGGTGTGCCAGGCACACCAATCAGGTTGCGCTCGAAGAGTTCCATCGCAATGTTCAAGCCGGTCTGCCCACCCAACGTTGGCAGCACAGCATCGGGCTGCTCCTTGTCGATGATCGCCGACACCACTTCCCAAGTAAGCGGCTCGATATAAGTCGCATCGGCAAAATCAGGGTCAGTCATGATCGTCGCCGGATTCGAGTTGGCGAGTACCACACGAAAGCCCTCCTCCTTGAGAACGCGGCACGCTTGCGTGCCGGAGTAGTCGAACTCACATGCCTGCCCAATGACGATCGGACCGGATCCGATGATCAGAATCGAGCCGAGGTCGTTGCGTCGCGGCATCAGCCAACCGCCTTTCGGTCGTCCATCAGTTCGGCAAATTGCGCGAACAGATAGTTCGCATCATGCGGGCCCGGGTTCGCTTCGGGGTGGTGCTGCACGCTGAACGCTTGCTCCGAAGCAACTTCGAACCCCTCGCACACCCCGTCATTCACGTTGATGTGAGTCATCTTGGCGTTACTGGGAAGGCTGCTCGCGTCAACTGCGAAGTTGTGGTTCTGACTGGTGATCTCGATCCGCTCGGTGTGAAGGTTTTTCACCGGATGGTTACCCCCGTGATGGCCGAACGGCAGCTTCACAGTGTCGGCGCCGATCGCTCGGCCGAGTAACTGGTGGCCGAGGCAGATGCCGAAGATCGGAATGGCGCCGAGCAAACCCTGGATCGTCTCGACGGCGACGGGCACCATCTTCGGGTCGCCAGGCCCATTCGACAAAAAGACGCCGTCAGCACCCATCGCCAAAATGTCGGCCGCGCCCGTGTCGGCACGAACCACGTCGACATGACCATGGTTCGCCAGGCTGAGCGTGATGTTGCGCTTCATCCCGAAGTCGAGGGCAACGATTCGGCGACGGGTGCCAGGATCAGCGGCCGCTACCGAGTAGCCGACCGGCGTGGTGACGGTGCGGACAAGGTCGACACCGTCGGTGCCGGGCTCGGCCTGCGCCGCCGCAAGAAGTTCGTCGTACGGCGCGGAGCCGAACGCGCCAGGAATCGCCCCTTGGTCACGAATCAGGCGAGTGAGCCGTCGCGTGTCAATCCCAGCTATTCCAGGCACTCCATGCTGATGAAGCATCGCACCGAGGTCAGCGTGCGCCCGAAAGTTGCTGTGCCGCCGGGCCAGGTCACGCACGACGATGCCTCGGCAGAAAGTTCCGACCGACTCGAAGTCGGTTGCGTTGACGCCGTAGTTCCCGATGTGGGGGTAGGTGAACGTGATGATTTGACCGGCATAGCTCGGATCGGTGATCACCTCTTGATAGCCAGAAAGCACCGTATTGAAGACGACTTCACCGGTCGCGATCGGTACGTACGCTCCGATCAGGTCGCCTTCGAACACACTCCCGTCGGCGAGCACCAACTGTCCTTCGACTCGTCCTTGAGGATTTCTCATCGGATTCCTTTCTCGTCGTTCGGGATGTCCATGCGTTGTAGCGAATGTTCAGTCATCATCGGGTGGCGACTCCGTTCTCGACAGTTACAACGCCACCCAACACCGTGTGTTTCACCCTGCCGCGAAGCGGCACACCAACGAACGGGGTGTTTCGGCTCTTACTTGCAAGTTGAGCGGGGGCCACTTCCCATTCCTCCTCGGCGTCAAAGACCGTGAGGTTGGCCGGTTCACCCGGCACGATCGGACGGCCGTGCAGTCCCCCGAGCCCAGCGATTAGTGCGGGCTTCCACGAGAGCGCCGCTACGACGTCGGACACCGACATATCGAGATGCGCGAGGCAGACGCCGAGCGCCGTTTCGAGCCCGAGCATCCCTGGAGGTGCAAGGTCCAACGGTTGTTCCTTTGTTGCGGCAACGTGTGGCGCGTGGTCGGTGGCGATCGCGTCGATCGTGCCGTCGGAAAGCCCTTCGCGCACAGCAACCACGTCGTCCATGGTTCGTAACGGTGGGTTGACCTTATAAATGGCTGCGTAAGAACGCAGCAACTCATCTGTCAGGCTGATGTGATGCGGGGTGGCCTCAGAGGTCACCGGGAGCCCGTCAGACTTCGCTCGCCGGACGAGTTCGACACTCTTAGCCGTCGATAGATGCAGGAAATGAGCTGGCGCTCCGGTCAGGCGGACCAGCTCAATGTCCCGGTGTACCATCAACTCCTCGGCGACTGCGGGCCAACCGGGCAATCCGAGGTGGCTGCAGCAGTCACCCTCGTGCATAACCGCTCCGTCGGTGAGCTGCTCTACTTCGCAGTGCTGCGCCATCGTGATGCCCAGCCCCTTCGAGTACTCGAATGCTCGACGCATGAGCAAAGGGTTTTGGACGCCGTTTCCGTCGTCGGTGAAGAGCCGGACCCCGACCTCCGCCAGCTCAGCGAAGGGTGTCAACTGGTGTCCTGCTCGACCAACTGTGATCGAAGCGGACGGGTGAACGTCGCACAATCCGGCGAGCTTTCCTTGACGGCGGACGAAGTCGACAACGCTCACGCAATCCTGAGTCGGGTCGGTGTTGGGCATTGCTACGACTGCCGTATACCCGCCAAGCGCAGCAGCCCGCGAGCCAGTCTCGATCGTCTCTGCTTCCTCCTTGCCCGGCTCACGCAGGTGTGTATGCAAGTCGACGAAGCCAGGCGTTACGGTGAGTCCGGTCGCCTCAATCGTCACGTCGGGGTTCCCGTCGTGCGATTCGACAATAACGCCGTCAGCAACCAGCACGTCGGCAGTGCGGGCGCCGGTTTGGTCGACCACCATTCCGCCGCTAATCAAAATAGTGCTCACGGGTGCTCCTTTGGCGCCGCTGCGACGTCGTCGTTGATCTCGATGTCGGACGTGGAATTCGGATTGGCCGATAGCAGGTCGTACAAAACGGCCATGCGAACCGAGATGCCATTTGTTACCTGCTGCTTGACGACTGAGCCGGGGAGTTCGCCGAGGTCAATTGCAATTTCCACCCCACGGTTCACCGGCCCGGGGTGCATCACAATCGTTGACGGGGCGAGGCACGCCGCTCGTCTAGGGGTCAGACCGAATCGCGCGGTGTACTCGCGTAGATTCGGTACAAGAGCTTCGGTCATTCGTTCGTTCTGCATTCGCAGCATGTAGAGCACGTCGACACCGTCTCCGATCACATCATCCAGACGATCGGTTGCGGTCTCGCCAACAACCGGCGGAAGCAGAGTGGTGGGCGCGACCCAAATGACGTCGGCACCAAGCGCCTTGAAGGCTGTGGTGGTCGAACGGGCAACGCGGCTGTGCTTGATGTCGCCGACAACCGCCACACGGAGCCCATCGAATCCAGCGGTCCGGTTCAGCGCTACCCTCACTGTGTATACGTCGAGCAAAGCTTGCGTCGGGTGGGCATGCCAACCATCACCTGCGTTGACGACGCTCGCCGTGGTCCAATCCTCAACAAGCCACGGGGCGCCGGCTGAGGCATGCCGAATCACGAATGCGTCCACGCCCATCGCAGCGATGGTCTCGATCGAGTCTCGAAAACTCTCACCCTTGTTGAGGCTCGACTGAGAGACGGCGAACGTCATTGTGTCGGCAGAAAGCCGCTTTGCTGCTGTCTCAAAACTGAGCCGTGTGCGAGTCGAGTCCTCGAAGAACACGTTGCACACGGTCCTGCCGCGCAACGCCGGGACTTTTGGATTTGGTCGCCGATTGACCTCTGCCATCGTGTCGGCCAACTCAAGAACCCGTTGGACCCCATCGACGCCCAACTCCTCGATCGACAACAACGACCGACTCATCCGTTGCGCCTACGCCGGCTACTGACAGGGGCGGCAGCGATCATGAGATGACGACCCCGTCAGCGGTGACTGACACACTCTCATCGCCACTGGTTGGCAGATTTTTACCAATAAAATCGGGCCGGATCGGAAGCTCACGGTGGCCTCGATCGACGAGCACAGCGAGTTGAACCGCTTTTGGGCGTCCGTATTCGCCGAGCGCATCAAGCGCTGCACGAACTGTCCGTCCAGTAAAAAGAACATCGTCAATGAGCACGATGGTTGCCCCGTCCACGTCGAAATCGATATCACTCACGGCCGCCGGGTGCACGGGCCGCAGCCCGATGTCGTCGCGGTACAACGAAGCGTCGATCGAGCCGACTGGTATCGCGGAATCGATTCGAGCGATCTCGGCACCCAACGCAGAGGCCAACCAGACGCCGCCGGACTGAACCCCGATCAGGACCACACCGTCGAGGCCCTGATTGCGTTCGATGATCTCGTGTGCCATCCGAGTCACCGCTCGGCGCACGTCGTCGGGTTCTAACACCCGCTTCTCGCTCATGTTGTCCTTTCCGTGCGAGCCTCTCTGAACTCGCTTCACGGTATAAATCCGAACGTATCAGCCACGGCTGGCAGCGCACACATCTTCACACTGCAGGGGCGCAGTACTCTTGTCCCATGAATGACCTGGTGATCCGCAATGCCCTATTGGTCGATGGGAGTGGCACTCAGGCCCGCATGGCCGACGTCGAAGTTGATGACGGGTTGATCGTCGATGTCGCTGCGGCCGGGTCGGCCGGCACCGCTTCGCACGTCATCGATGCCGACGGCCTCCTCCTTACACCGGGCTGGGTCGACGTGCACACGCATTACGACGCGCAGGCATCATGGGATCCGTACCTGACACCATCGTCCTGGCACGGCGTGACCTCGGTCGTGATGGGGAACTGCGGTGTCGGCTTTGCGCCTGCGGCACCCGACCGACACGACTGGCTAATCGAGTTAATGGAGGGGGTCGAGGACATTCCCGGCTCGGCGATGACGGAAGGCATCACCTGGGAGTGGGAGAGTTTCGAAGGATTTCTCGATGCGCTCGACGCCCGACGGTATGCAATCGATCTCGGAGCGCAGATTGCCCACGGACCGGTGCGTGGCTACGTGATGGGCGACCGTGGTGCAGCGAACGAAACCGCCAGCCCCGACGACATTACGAAGATGGCTGCGATCGTCGAGTCGGGGCTCCGCGCTGGGGCGCTCGGGTTCTCAACCTCGCGAACACCGCTGCACAGGTCGCTATCGGGCGAACTCGTTCCTGGAACGCATGCCGATACCGATGAGTTATTCGGTATCGCTGACGCCATGAGCCGCGTCGGCCACGGCGTGTTCCAGTTCGCCCCCGAGCATGTCGATGTTCCGACGCGCGAGATGCCGTGGATGCGCGAGCTGGCGCGCCGAACGGGTCGGACGGTAAGCGTCAACCTAAACCAGCCGAACAGTGCGCCAGAGCTGTGGCGCGAGGTGCTCGACATGATCGACGAATCGCGCGCCGCCGGCCTCGATATCGTCGCCCAAGTCGCGGGTCGAGCCGTCGGGCTATTGATGTGCCTCGAAGGCAGCTTCAATCCACTCGACTTTCACCCGGCATATGGCCCAATTTCCGATCTGCCGCTTAGTGACCGGGTGCTCGCACTGCAGCAGCCGGAGCTGCGCAAGGCTTTGCGGGTTGAGCCAGATGACGGAGGTCTGTTCCGCAAAGTGGTGCTCGGAGCGATCGACTCGTGGTGGGCGGTCGACGACGGTGACATCGACTACGAGCCCGAAGCTGCTGATTCGATCGCTGCGGTTGCTCGACGCACAGAGGTTCATCCAATCGATCTGATCGTCGACCAACTCTCTGCGCACGACGGCCACGGCATGATCCTCACGCCGTTCTTCAACTACGCGTACGGCGATCTCTCCTTCCAGTTTGAGTCGCACCAGCGTGCATCGACCCGGATGGGACTCGCTGATGCAGGCGCGCACTGCCGCGTGATCTGTGACGGGGGCACTCCGACATTTATGCTGACCCATTGGACCCGCGACCGTCGTCGAGGCCCTACATTGCCCCTCGAACTCGTCGTTCAGCGTCAGACCAGACAGACCGCTGAACTGTACGGGCTCGGTGACCGCGGCCTCGTCGAACCGGGTCGACGCGCCGACTTAAACCTGATCGACTACGACCGGCTGACTTTTGGCCCTCCACGGATGGCATACGACCTGCCGGGCGGCGCCCGGCGACTCGTTCAGAAAGCCAACGGCTATGTTGCGACGTTCGTCGGCGGCATCCAGACCGTCGACTACGACGAATTCACTGGAGAACTCCCCGGACGCCTCATTCGCGGCCCGCGCTGAGATCGCAACGACCTCAGTCGACCTGCGGAAGCACCTTAAGGCCGAGCTCGAGGAGCGACTTCGGATCCCCAGGGATGGGGCTGTTTGTCATCGGATCCTGACCCGATTGCGTCTTCGGGTAGGCGATCACCTCGCGGATGTTTTCCTCTCCGGCGAGGATCGCAACCAAGCGGTCCAGTCCGAATGCGAAGCCGCCGTGCGGTGGCGCACCGTATTCGAATGGATTAAGGAAGAATCCAAACTTTCGTTCGGCCTCTTCATCGCTGATCCCAAGCGCCATAAACACCTTGCGCTGGAGTTCGGGCTCATGGATTCGGATCGAACCCGAGCCAAGCTCCCAGCCGTTGAGCACCAGGTCGTAGGCAATCGACCGGACGGCCATCGGATCGGTGTCAAATTTGTCGATGTCATCGGGATGCGGCATCGTGAACGGGTGGTGCCCCGACTTGGGTGCGCCGGTCTCCTTGTCACGTCCGACGAACAACGGAAACTCGACGACCCACACGTACCGGTACGGCCCTTCGTGCACTGGTGGGCGGCCGATGTCGTTGCGAAGCATGCCCAGCACCTCGCAGGTGGTCGACCATTCGTCGGCGACGATTAACACTAGGTCCCCGGTTTCGGCGGCCATCGCCGACTTCAGGGCACCGACCTCGACGTCGCTGAGGAACTTCGCGACCGGACTGTCGAAGCCCTCGTCGGTGACTTTCATCCACACGAGGCCCTTGGCTCCAGCACCCTTGGCTCGGTCGGTCATCTTGTCGAGTTGGTTGCGCCCGTAGTCAGCTGCGCCTCCGTCGACCTTGATTCCCTTAATCGCATCCGCTCCGCTGAATGCCTTGAACTCGGTGTCGCCAAACACATCGGTCAGCTCGACCAGCTCCATCCCAAATCGGAGGTCGGGCTTGTCGGTGCCGAACCGGTCCATAGCATCGTGCCACGTAATCTGTTCGATCGGTGTCGGACGCTCCCCCGTAGCCGCTTCCGCAGCGGCAAGAACAGACGCTGACACAGCTTCGAGTACATCGTCCTGGTCAACGAAGCTCATTTCCATGTCGAGCTGCATGAACTCGTACTGGCGGTCGGCGCGCAGGTCTTCGTCGCGCAGACACCGGGCCATCTGGTAGTAGCGGTCGACACCGCCCACCATCAACAACTGCTTGAAAAGTTGTGGCGACTGGGGAAGCGCGTAGAACGATCCGGGCTCTTTTCGCGACGGCACGAGGAACTCGCGCGCTCCCTCAGGAGTCGACGGCACCAGCATCGGCGTCTCGACCTCAACGAAGCCCTGCTCATCCATCGCGCTTCGGACCGCAGCGTTGACCTTGGAGCGCGTACGGAGGTTCTTCTGCATTCGCTCTCGACGCAGATCGAGATAGCGATATTGAAGACGAATGTTCTCGTCTACGTCATCCGCCCGGGCGTCGATGGGAAACGGGGGCGGTGTCGCTACGCGGAGGACCTGGACCTCACAATCACCGATTTCGATACTGCCGGTCGGTAGCGAATCGTTGACCGTGCCTTCCGGACGTTCGCGAACGACACCGCTGATTCGCAGTACGTATTCACTCCGGACGTCAACGTCGTCGTTGATCACGCACTGGACGATGCCCGAGTGGTCGCGGAGGTCGACGAAAGCGAGATGTTCGCCGTGTTCGCGTCTACGGCCGACCCAGCCGCAGACGCTCACCGTCTCGCCAATTTGGCCGAAGCGAATGTCGCCGCAGAGATGGGTGCGCATCGATGTGGAGCTCATTGCAGTCTTCTCAACTCGTCTTTCAGGTGGGAGATCAGGTCGGACCGGGCGATGGTCTGCTGGTCGCCACCGCCCTGCATCGGCTTAGCGACGACGGTATCGGTGGCCAACTGGTCGTCACCGACAATGAGCGCGAACGCAGCGCCTGAACGATTGGCGAGCTTCATCTGCGCCTTCATGCTGCGATTTTCGAAGCCGCGGTCGGCTGCGAGTCCCGCTGCGCGCAACTCCCCAGTGATCGAAACCGCCTCAAAACCGCCGGCCACGTCGACCACAAAGGCGTCGAGCCGGCGCGGCGCTGGAGCGAACACGCCTTCGTCGTTACATGCAAGCAGCGTTCGGTCGACACCGAGCGCGAAACCGATACCCGGTGTTGCCGGACCACCGAGCGCTTCGACTAGACCGTCATACCTTCCGCCACCCCCTAAGGCATTCTGCGCTGAAGCGAGCGTCCCGCCCTGGAACTCGAAGATCGTGCTTCGGTAGTAGTCGAGCCCGCGCACGAGTTTGGGCTCGACGTCGAACGGGATTCCGAGCCTGGTCAGCCCGGCCACAACTGCCTCGAAATGCCTAGAGGCCCCGGGTGAATAGAACTCTGCGATCTGCGGAGCCGAGGTAATTGCCGGAGCATCGAACTCGCGTTTTGAGTCGAGCACGCGCAAGGGATTGTTCTCAAGAGTCTCACGGCTCTGATCCGTGAGCTCCGAGGCCTCAAAGTGCTTGCGAAGCGCCTCAACATAACGCGCTCGGTCTTCAGGATCTCCGAGGCTGTTCAAGATCAACGTAACTTGACTCAGGCCGAGGCGGAGGTAGAACTCCCATGCCAGCGCAATTACTTCGACGTCAAGGTTCGCATCGTCGACCCCAAGCACCTCGACGCCGACCTGGTCGAATTGTCGGTATCGGCCACGCTGGGCCTTCTCCTGGCGGAAGTTGGGTCCCGAGTACCAGACCTTCCACGGCGCAACCGGTCGATGTTGCGCAAAGGCACGACACACGCTCGCTGTCAGCTCAGGTCGTAGTGAAACGTGACGACCTCCGCGGTCCTCAAAGGCGTACAACTCCTTCGTCACCACATCGGTGGCCTCGCCAATACGAGTGAACACACCGACGTCTTCGATCAGTGGAGTGATGATCTGACCGTATCCGGCCGTTTCCACTACATCAGCGAATACGTTATTCAGCGTGCGCCACCGGGCACTGTCGGGCGGCAGGATGTCCCGCATGCCGGGACTATTCTGAAATGCGGGCACGGCCTCCTACGCTACCCAGCGGCCCTACGCATCGCTGCGCCCTCTCACAGATGACCGTGGGGATAGGTGAAAGATCAACTAGTCAGCCGTTGGTCGCCGCAGCGCCGGGCACCGTTCGATAGGCGTCGTACACCGATTCGATGCTCTTAATGCGGTTGATCACCGAATCGAGGTGTGTTCCGTTTGCCAACTCAAACTCGAAGCGCATCTTCGCCTCCCGATCAGCACCGGTAATCGTCTCGCACGACACGACGTTGACCCGTTGTTCGACAAGCGCCGTCGCTACATCGGCGAGCAACTTAGATCGGTCGAGCGCCACTACTTCGATCCCGGCCGTGAAAGTGTTGTTGAACTGCCCCTCACCATCCCAATCGACTTCGATCATTCGCGTCGCCTGCTCCTCCTTCAGTGATCCTGCGTTTGCGCAATCGACACGATGGACGCTGACCCCGCGACCACGGGTGACGAATCCAGTGATTTCGTCCCCGGGCACCGGGGTACAGCACTGGGCGAGACGAACGAGCATGTCGTCAAGCCCTTCAACATGGATGCCGACCTCTTGTCGATGTCCGACGCGTTTCTCGCGGCGCGGCCGGTCGATGGTGGCCGGGAGCTGGACGTCGTGTTCACCGGAGTGAAAGCCACGTGCTACCCGCTGCGCAACGCTGCGCCCCGAGACGTGGTGCTCACCGATCGCAGCAAGCAGCGCGTCAAGGTCGACGTAGCTCATCTCCGAAACCACAGCGGCAAGCTCGTCGGACTTCCACATCTGTTGCACCGGCAGCGACTCGCGTCGGAATTCGGCGTGCAGTTCGTCGCGCCCTGACTCGATCATGTCAACGCGGCGCTCACGACTGAACCATTGCCGAATTCTGTTGCGTGTCCGTGGGGACGCAACGAACCCAAGCCAATCCTGCGACGGCCCCGCAGATTCCACTTTTGACGTGAAGATTTCGCAAGAATCACCGCTTTGCACCACATGGTCGAGCCCGACAAGTCGCCCGTTGACCTTGGCCCCAATCGTCGAGTGACCGACCTCAGTGTGAACTGCATATGCGAAGTCGATCGTCGTCGAGCCGACCGGAAGACTGATTACGCGACCTTTAGGCGTAAAAACGTAAACCTCATCCTGTTCCAAGTCGGTCTTGAGACTCTGCATAAACTGAGCAGGATCGGTCACCTCTTCCTGCCAGTCGATGATGCGGCTGAGCCAGTCGACCTCACCGGCCTTGGCACCAGAACGGTCCTTGTATGCCCAGTGGGCGGCGATTCCCCACTCGGCGCGCTGATGCATCTCAATGGTGCGAATCTGTACCTCAATCGGCTTGCCAGACGGCCCAACCACCGTCGTATGAAGACTTTGATAGAGGTTGAACTTCGGCATCGCGATGTAGTCCTTGAACCGACCGACTACCGGCCTCCATCGACCGTGGATACAGCCGAGCGCGGCGTAGCAATCCTTCATCGTCGGCACGACGACGCGGACGGCGACGAGGTCGAAGATGTCATCGAACTCAAGCCCTTTCACAACCATCTTCTCGTAGATGCTCCAAAGGTGTTTGCCTCGCCCGGTGACCTCGGCTTCGATATTGAGATCTCCCAGGCGCTGACGAATCTCGGCGACTGTCTTGGCTAAATACACGTCTCGTTCGGGCGTTCGTACCCGGACGAGGTGGTCGAGTTCGGCGAAACGCTTCGGATGAAGCGACGCGAACGAGAGGTCTTCGAGCTGCTGCTTGAGCTCTTGCATACCGAGCCGGTGTGCAAGCGGCGCGTAGATGTCGAGGGTCTCTTGGGCAATGCGCTGCTGCTTGTCAAGCGGCATCGCTGCGATCGTGCGCATGTTGTGCAGACGGTCAGCCAACTTGATGACGAGGACCCGCAGGTCCTTCGCCATTGCGACGAGCATCTTGCGCATCGTTGCTGCCTGCTGCTCTTCACGGCTGTCGAAGCGAATTCGCTCAAGTTTCGTGACCCCGTCAACAATCGCCGCAACCTGGGCGCCGAAGTCTCGCGCAACGTCATCAACGGTGATTTCGGTGTCCTCCACGGCGTCGTGAAGAAGCGCCGCAACAACGGAGATCTCGTCAAGCCCGATATCGGCAACGATCTGGGCAACCGCGATCGGATGGTTGATGTAGCTCTCACCGCTACGTCGCATCTGCGACCGATGCGCATCGGATGCAACCCGGTAAGCACGGTTAATATCGCTGATCGACGACTTTGGGTGACGTCGCCGATATGCCGCTAGCAACGGTGCGAGTTCTCCCGTCGCCGCTAATGCGCCTGACGACGCGAGATGCTGTCGCCGCCACGGGAGGACTCGGTCGACCGTTGCCACACTGCTCCTCAGCTGTAGTGCAGCAGCGACCAGACCGGGCGGTTGCCCAGTCGCGAGCGGCCGTCAAGTTCGTCGATTTCAACCAGAAAAGCCAACCCGGCAACGATGCCGCCGAGTGTTTCGACGAGGCGAGCGGTCGCCTGGGCAGTTCCACCTGTCGCCAAAACGTCATCAACGATCAAGATGCGCTCACCAGGATGAATTGCGTCGCGGTGAACCTCCAACTTGTCCACGCCGTATTCGAGTTGATATTCCTCGCGCACCACGGCCCATGGAAGCTTGCCCGGCTTGCGAACAGGCACGAAACCTGCACCGAGGCGATGGGCAACCGGGGCTCCGAAAATGAATCCGCGTGACTCGACCCCGACCACTCGGTCTACGGCGATGGCAGAAAACTCGTCGACGATGGCGTCGACCGATTGGGCGAACGCATGCGCATCACCTAACAGCGGGGTGATGTCACGGAAGTTCACACCCTCGGTCGGGTAGTCCGCTATCTCTCGAACGTACGAGCGGAGTGCGCCGTGATCAGCTGCCATGGGTGGAGGTTATCGCTGGTCAGCGACGCTTCTTCTTCCGCGGCCGCGGTGGATGCGTCAGAATCCGTTCGGCGGGCTGGTGCACGGCAGCTGTCTTGTCGACATCGATTCGATCGGAGCCATCCTCGGCGTCGGCTTCGTTGACGTCGGTAGAAATCCGACCACTCACTCCCGCCCCGACAACGGCGGTACGCAGATCTTCGCCGGTTAGTCGTTCGCGGCGGGACTTGCGCCCAGTGTTCGATCGCAGGGTGGCGAGTAGCGGAGATGCAACAAAAATCGAGGAGTAGACACCTGCGAGCATGCCGACCAGCAGCGCGAGCGCAAATTCCTGGAGTGCAATCGCACCGAGCAGGCCCGAGCCGATGAGCAGCAACGAGATCACTGGGAGAATCGATGAGATACTCGTGTTGATCGAGCGCATCAGGACTTGATTCATGGAGATGTTAACGACGTCCGCATAGGGCATCCGCACGCTTGCGTACTTGCCCTCGTTCTCCTGCACGCGGTCGAACACCACGATCGTGTCGTACAGGGAGTATCCCAAGATCGTCAGGAACGCTATGACCGTCGCCGGCGTTACCTCGAACTGGAAGACGGTGTACACCCCGACAGCGAGCAACACGTCGTGCGCCATCGCCGCAAGTGCCGCAATGGCCATCCGCCACTCGAATCGGATCGAGATAAAGATCGCCACAACAATGAGGAAGATCACCAGGGCCCGCACTGCCTTCTGGGTGATGTCATCACCCCACGACGACGAGGTGAACGCAAAACTGATCTCTTCGACGTCGACGCCCGCAGCGGCCGCAAAACCGTCCGTGATCTGCTGGGCCTGATCGGTCGGCACGACCTCGATTTGCACTGCAACAAACGACAACGACTCCGCCTCGCGGAGCTGAATCTTTGAGCCAGCGACCGGTACGTCGTTGTCGCGCAGCACATCTTCGGCCTCATCGACACCGAAGGCCTCACTCGCCGGAACGTCCCACGCCTGACCGCCCTCAAAGTCGAGACCCAGGTTGAGTCCCTGGACGAATAACGAGGTGATGGTGACGACCACGACGATAATTGCAACAACGAGCCCGATCCGACGATGGCCATAGAAATCGACAGCGGTCTGACCGCGGTAGAGCCGGCCGGGACCGGTTGCTGCGATGTGATCGGGACGGTTCACGATGCGACCTCCAAGCCAAACGCCTTACGGCCCGCCATAAACTTGCTGCGGGCGAGCAACAGCACGGCCGGTCGCGTGAAGAAGTAGCACACGAACAGGTCACACAGCGTCGTGATCCCGAGGAATAGTGCAAATCCCCGCACCGAACCCACGCTGAGTGAAAACAGAATTGCCGCACCAATGACCGACACGAGGTCAGCCGACCAGATCGTGCGCCAGGTCATCTTGAAGCTGCGCGGGGCCGCGTTCTTCAACGTCCGCCCGTTGCGGATCTCATCCTTCATCCTCTCAAAGAACACGACGTAGCTGTCCACGGTGACGCCGATTGCCACGATGATGCCCGTCACGCCAGCGAGACTGAGTGAGTAGTTCGTGGCGCTCGACACGAACGCTGCGACGCTAAATACCGTCATCGCCCAGATCGTGAGACCACCAAGAATCACCAGGGCAATCCAGCGGTAATAGGCAAGCAGGAAGATGAGGACCAGCACGAGCCCGATGAATCCTGCAATCACCGACGCCCTCAGTGACTCCTGACCGGCAGCGGGCGAAATCGTCTGCGCTTCCTGGGCGACCATTTCGACGGGGAACGCACCGCGGTTCAAGATGTTGGCGAGGTCTTCGGCCTCACTCTGAGTGAAGCTGCCTGTGATCGAGACGGCGCCATCGAAGACCGGCTGATTCACCGATGGTGCCGACTGGATGACATCGTCGAGAACGATGGCAAGTTGCCCGTTGGAACCCGGAATCGTCCGTGGACATGTTGGTGTGCCGTTGAAGCACTGCGTGGCCAGTGTGTTCCAGGTTTCCGTTCCCGTCCGACCGTCTGGCCCGGTCCCTCCGTTAAGTTCGACGTTGACCTGGAATCCGAGCGAGTTGTCGACCACGGCACTCTGACGTTCGAACACCTCACCTGTACCTTGCGCCGGCCCGACGCACAGCACTTGGCCGTCGCGTGTGGGCAACAGTTCGGCACCGGAAGTCGGCGGAAGTCCGGACTCGTCGGGGAGTAGTGGCAGGTCAAGAACGGGAGTGGGCTCGGACGGGGTGCGCAACGAACGCCGACCGACGGTGTCGTCGGGAACGGACACGGGATCGACGCTGACTCCGTCGAGCGGGGTTTCTGGAGCGAAACCGCTGGAGCACTCACTGCTTTCCACGACGGGGCGGAGTTCGACGATGCCAGACACGTCGACGGCTTCAAGCGCCGCTTGCTGGTCCTTCACCCCTGGGAGTTCGACGACGATCGTGTCGCCCTGGACACGCACGTTCGGCTCGGCAATTCCGCTCCGCTCAAGTTCGTCGCGAATGAGGTCACGGATCACCGTAAGGTCCTCACCGCTTGCGTCCTCGGCCGGTTCAAGAATGACGCTGGCGCCGCCCTGCAGGTCAAGCCCGAGCAGCGGTGTCGTGCCGGTTGCCAAGTTCGCAGTGAAAATCGCAATGACGGCGACGGTCGTCGCCAGAAACGACATCCAGAGGCGACGCTTCATCAGTCGCCGTCAACCGTCTCGGCGGTGGCATCGTCGTCATGGTCATCGCCCTCACCAGCGTCGGACTCTGGTTCGTTCTTGTCGTCGGTAAGGCGACCCTGAATACCGCCACGTGCGATCCGGACCTGGACGTCGTTATCGATTTCGAGCCAGAACCGAGTCGGACCGTCTTCGCCCGTCAGCGTGCCGATGATGCCCGACGTCGTTATCACTTCGTCGCCGATCTCAAGCGTCGACTGCAGTTTGGCGGCGTCCTTACGGCGCTTGCTGTTCGGGCGGATGATCAGGAAGTACATCGCAACGAGCATCAGGGGCAGCAATAGGAACGAAACGAAGCTGCCTCCGCTGGAGGATTCCGATTCGGCTCCGGATACGAGGATCGTGGTTAGTTCAGTCATGGCGGCAGCTGATGCTATCCCCACACAGCAAGCAGATCGCGGCGCATCGACTCGAAGCTGCCCTTATGGATAGCTGCGCGCATTCTGTCCATGAGATCGATGGTCCACGAAATATTGTGAATGGACAACAACCGCGACGCCGTCGGCTCTCGGACTTGGAGCAGATGCCGGATGTAGCCACGGCTGTGTCGCGCGCAAACCTCGCAGGGGCATTCCAGGTCTAACGGCTCGTCGAGCTCGGCGTTGCGTGCGGCTTTTGCCTGGAATCGACCGGATGAGGTGAGAGCCGTCCCGTGGCGTCCCAGTCGCGTCTGCATTACACAGTCGAACTGGTCGACCCCGAGGCCAACCGCCTCAATCAGCGATGCCGGGTCGCCGACGCCCATGAGGTAGCGCGGCCGATCGGCCGGCAGGTGCTCGATTGCGGCGGCGAGTGCGGGCAACATCTGTTCGCGCGTTTCGCCCACCGAGAGACCACCGATGCCGTACCCATCGAAGCCAATTTCTACGGTGCGCTGGGCACTTTCGGCACGCATTACCTCAGAAATCCCGCCCTGCACGATACCGAAAAGAGCCTGATCAGGTCGTGTGTGGGCGTTCTTCGCCCGCTGTGCCCATGCTGTGGTCCGCTCGAGAGCTCGGCGCACGACGTCGGGGGGGCTTGGCAGCGGCGGGCACTGATCGAGCACCATTTGGATGTCTGCGCCGAGCTGTTCCTGCACGCGGACGGCATTCTCCGGGGTGAAGCGCACCGTCGAACCGTCGTACGTGCTCTTAAAAGTCACGCCATCGTCGTCGACTTTAGGATTCAGTGAGAACACCTGGAATCCGCCAGAGTCCGTGAGGGTCAGCCCCCTCCATCCTGCAAACGAGCCGAGACCGCCGAACGTCTGGATGAGTTCTGCTCCAGGCCGAAGCATTAGGTGGTACGTATTGCCGAGAACGATCTGGGCTCCGATGCGCTCGTAGTCAGCGGCGCTCAGGTACTTAATTGCTCCGCGGGTCCCGACGGGCATAAACAGCGGCGTCGTGTAACTCCCCGATGCGGTCGTTGCCGTGCCCGCCCGAGCCGCTCCATCGAGCGCATCAACGGCTAAGTCGACCGCGCGCATCAACGCAACCGGTCCAACAGCATGGCGTTCCCGATCCCTATTTTACGGACCGATAGCAGCGAGCCCCTCATACAGACTGCCTATCGTCCCGCAACGCGAAAAACCGCTGCCGGCACAGGGCCGGGACTACATCCCTTCAGTTCTTGTAAGCAACATCGCGTCGCCAAAACTCAGGAACCGGTATTGGTCGGCGAGGGCGATCTCGTACATGGTGCGCCAGCGGTCTCCGACAAACGCATCGATCATCATCAGCAGTGTGCTTTTCGGCAGATGGAAATTGGTCATCAACATGTCGACGAGTTGCCAGTCGAATCCACGATGGATGAACAGATCCGTCCGCCCGGCGAGCTCGCCGCGGGCGGCCGCTGACTCCAGAGCGCGCACGGCGGTCGTCCCGACAGCCACCACTCGACCACCTTCGGCCCGAGTCTCGAGACATGCCTGCATTGTCGCACCGGGTACCTGGTACCGCTCAGTGTGCATCGAGTGGTTCAGCGGATCGTCGGTGCTGATCGGCTGGAACGTGTCGAGCCCGACGTGGAGTTCGACCGTCACCCGGCGAACGCCGCGCTCGTCGAGACGCGTGAGCAACTCGGGCGTGAAGTGCAGACCGGCCGTCGGAGCGGCGGCGGATCCCGGCTCCCTCGCGTACACGGTCTGGTAGCGGTCGGGGTCGGCGAGGCGTTCGGTGATGTACGGCGGAAGCGGCATCTCACCGTGTGCGTCGAGAGTTGCGAGCGGGTCCGCGCTCCCCAGCAACTCCACGTGGAACGTGTCGCCCGCCACGGTGCGCTCCCCCATCCTCACCATCGGTTCAGCACCGTCGAACAACACCTCGCCGACCCTCAGCTTCTTGCCGGGCCGGGCGAGCGCCTCCCAGTGATGACGGGCACCGTCGGTGGGCTCGAGCAGGAGGAGCTCGGCCGCTCCCCCCGTCGCCCGGCGCAATCGGAGACGGGCGGGCACCACCTTGGTCTCGTTGACCACCAGGAGATCCCCGGGCTGGAGCAGATCCGGCAGATCCCTGACGTGGCGGTGTTCGGGTGGTCGGTCACCTTTGTCGACGAGGAGTCGGGCAGCGTCGCGCGGCTCGATCGGAGTCTGCGCGATCCGCTCGGGCGGGAGGTCGTAGTCGAAGTCGGCGAGTTCCACAGCGGCGGCGACGCAGCAGTCGGCCGCGTCAGTCGAACAGTGTGCCGGTCACGACGTCGGTCGGCGCCGTGAGACCCATGTGGTCGTATGCACCGGCCAAGGCGATG
>CAJQPY010000037.1 GCA_905480335.1 uncultured Ilumatobacter sp.
GTTGCCACCGGCAAAAAGCCGACAGCGAAATTGACAGACAATCTCAACCAACACCCCAAAAGGGATACCGACCGGACTGCCCGCACTGGCGTTCTGTCTTCTCTTCCGTTTTCAAGGAGCCGAAGCCCGGAACACGCACAACCCAGGAACAAAACCCCAAACCAGCGCTAATTCCATCCGCAACCCAACAACCAAACCATCAAGAAGCGAAGAGCAACGCTAACACCCCCCAAACAACGCAGCAACCTTACTCACGAATTACTGTCGGAGACGGGGCGTCTCACTGAGCTGAACGTCATCGGCGGCCGGTGATCGGTTTCGGAGCACGCCACCCGAAGTGGAGCGAGGCGATCCTGATTGCAAACACGGCCGCCGCAACACCGATCGCGAGTGCGCCCGAGTAAAAGTCATTCCGCCAGGCCACCACGATGACCGTGGCACCTGCCGCAGCCGGGATCGCGTAGAGCCGACTGTCAGGGTGGAACAGTTCCGGTGGGTCGTTCGCCAACACATCGCGGATGATGCCACCTCCCACCGCGCTGATCACGCCGATAAGAACGGCTCCGACCGCGCTCGCTTCGAAGGCGGATGCCTTCACGGCTCCGGTGACAGCGAACAGACCCAGGCCCGCGGCGTCGAACACCCGGACCGGACGCCCGAGACGTTCGTCGATCGGACGGTGCGCGACAAACACGATCGCGGCAGCGAGGAGCGGGACGATGAGGTACAGCACATCGCTGAACGCAGTCGGTGGAGTCGCCCCCAACAGGAGGTCACGGACGACCCCGCCGCCGAGCGCAGTGACGAGCGACAAGGCGACGACGCCGACGAGCTCAAAACCCTTGCGAACTGCGACGAGGCCACCCGAGACCGCGAAGAAGAACACACCGATGAGGTCGAGCGTCCGTTCGAGGGTCGCATCCAGCCCCGTGGCCGAGTCGAACTGTGCGAGGAGTCCTCCGAGCATCGCCGCCGATCGTAGACGTGCACGGGTGGAAGCGCTAGACGTCGCGCGACGTCAGTCGACCGGAGCGCAGTCGTGGCTGCAACCCGTCGCAGCGTTGGTGAAACCCGCCGGCGCAGGGCGATGCAACACCGCACCCGTTGGCGCCACGCGCACCCGCGGCATGGCCCCCGACTCGTCGACGGTGGCGTCACCGTCGACGATCAGCGTGTAGCCATCGGGCTCAAGCGGAGGGAACGTGACCGTCACCGCCGGGCGAACCACCGAGTTGCGAGCCGACCCTCCGCCGGCAGCAAAACACATCACGCCATCATGCCAATCCGGCGGACACGCGACGATCTTCGGACGCATGTCGTCGCCGACCGTCAGCAGGTAGGCCCAGCCATACTCCCCCGTTTTCGCTTCGAGGACATCGAGTTCGACGGGAATGCTCATGCCACCATCCAAACAGATCCCACGCCAATCGCGCCAGCACCGCAGAGCGATCGATTTCTTCCGGCGGCGCCATGCGATTTCCCGCGATCTGTGAATCCCGACCCTTTAAGTCATGATTCGCCGATACCGTCCCCGAGTCGTCGAGACAACTTTCTCGCGACCATCCCATCCGCTGTTCAACCCAGGAGATCACCATGGCCGTTCGTCTCGGCGACACCGCACCCGACTTCAGCGCCCCTACTACTCAGGGCCACATCAACTTCCACGAGTGGCTCGGCGACTCGTGGGGTGTTTTGTTCAGCCACCCGAAGGACTTCACGCCGGTCTGCACCACCGAGCTGGGCACCGTCGCAGCGCTGAAGCCGGAGTTCGACAAGCGCAACGTCAAGGTCATCGGTCTCTCGGTCGATCCGGTCGACAGCCACATCGAGTGGGAGAAGGACATCGAGGAGACCCAGGGGACAGCGGTCAACTTCCCGATGATCGGCGACTCCGACCGTACCGTTGCCGACCTCTACGACATGATCCACGAAAACGCGGACAACACCCTGACCGTACGCTCGGTGTTCGTCATCGGCCCGGACAAGAAGGTCAAGTTGACCCTCACCTACCCGGCATCGACCGGTCGCAACTTCAACGAGATCCTTCGTGTGATCGACAGCTTGCAGCTGACCGCCGACCACAAGGTGGCCACACCGGCCGACTGGACCGACGGCGACGACGTCATCATCGTTCCGGCACTCTCCGACGACGCGGCTCGCGAGCTCTTCCCGGCAGGGTGGGAACCCGTCAAGCCCTACCTGCGGATGACCAAACAGCCCAATCGCTGATCAGACCAGCCAGTTCGACTCGATCCACTGACGAACAGACGGTGCCACCTTGTCGAGGTGCGCCGCCGGGTCGTCGCGGATCTGCGTTGCGCTGATCGGGACGGTCATCCGGTCGGGATCGACGGTCACTGCCTCGGCATCGAGTCGGTCGGCGATGCCCGACACGTAGGCATCCGATGAGAACACGGCGTGTGGACCCGCCTCGTGCGGCCAATGGTCGCGGAACAGCGCGATCCACCGGGACCACAGATCCTCGTCGTTCCAATCGGTCGCCAAGGTGTGGCGGACCACCCGTACTTCGACCGCTGGATGCGCCTCGGCCAACCACGTCGCGCGTAGTTCACCGGGCACCGTGTCCCGCGAGAACGACGAATTCACATACACCACGAGCCGATCGGTCCGCTCGGAAGCCCACTCGATCATGTGCGAATGTCCGAGGTGCGGCGGATCGAACCGACCCACGATTAGGCCCGTCGAGAATCGCGACTCATCCCTCATCGGGGCTCCTCACGACGTTCGCTGGCGACGCCTAGGCCGAACACGACACGCTTCCACCCCTCACCGAGGTGCTGGATCGCACGGGTCTCGACATCGGACCCCAACTCCGCGCTGGCGGCGGTCGCCAGAGCAATCGCCGCCGCGTCACCGGCTATCGTCGCCGTCCTCCGCGCGCGGTCGAGCCGATCCCCGGCGACCGCAGGACCAGAGGGCATCAGCGCCGCTCCGGCCGCGATGTCGGCGAGCACACGGTCGAGATACGTCGACGTGTCGTCGTGCACGACGAGATCGGCTTGGACGAGCGCCTCGTCGGCCATCCCCGACATCGCGGCGGCGACGGCGGCGACGGCGCGGGAGTACGGCCTGGGCGTACGGACATCGAGAAGGACGGCGAGCGCTCCGTCGGAATCGCCAACCTGGCAGAGGCCGAGCGCCAGTGTGATGCGCGCCTCGGAGCCGTCCGCGTGCATTGCGAGCATCCGTGACAGCGCCACCTCGCTGAGTGCGACGGCTCGCGCACCGAGACCGAGGTGGGCCGCCGTGCCCGCAGCAGCCATGGTCGGCATGGCCAGATCGCCGAAGGCGTCGGCCAACGACAGTGCCTCTTCCAGACTGCGTTCTGCCTCCTGGTTCCGTCCGAGTGCGACCAATGCCCGCATCCGAGGCGCCAGCGCCTGCACGATGCCGAAACGATCATTCAACTCGCGGAACCCCGACAGCGCTCGCCGCGACAGCTCCTCGGCATCGGAGAATCGACCGGTCCACAGCCGGATCGACGCCATCAGCGAGTCCATCATCGCCGGCGCCCAGAGCTCACCTAGTTCGGCGGCGTCACCCCGCACCGTCGTTGCGAGCTCCTCGGCGTCGGCGAATCGGCGCTCAAAGAATCGGACGTAGGCCAACAGTCCCATCGCCCAGCCGGCCCCGGACCGGTCGCCGAGATCTTCGAACAGGCCCGACGACACCGTCAGCCGCTCCTCGGCGAGCTCGGTGTCACCGGACAGGAAGGCGACCCACGCCTGATGCTGACGAACCCAAGCGAGCCGACGCCGATCGTCGGCATCAGCGGCCATCTGCTCTGCCTCGCCGAGGATCCGGTCGGCCTCCTCCAATGAACCACCGAAGACCTCGACGAACCCCCGGTCACTCAGCGACGTGGTGAGCTCAGAGTCGGGCCCCAGCGTCCGCAAGAGCTCGACGCTCTGAGTGAGTTCCTGTCTGGCACAGGCGAGATTCCCCTGCTGTTGAGCGACGATACCGATCAGGCGGCGTGCAATGGCCTCGTCGCGCACATCGCCGTCGGCGAGCGCAGACTCGAGCACCTGTTGTGCGTCGACCTCGGCGATCGTCGCCTCCCGCCGCTCCACCGCGGCGCGCGCTCGCGTCAGCTTCAGCGACCGCCCAGCATCCTGATCAGCACACGACCCAATCAGATCGAGTGCTCGACTGGTCTGGCGGATCGCCTGGGTGAACGCTCCGACGTCGAGCGAACGAGCGGCCGCTCTACCGAGCAGGGCCACCGCACGGTCCGCCATGTCGTCGGGCACCACGTCGACCGGGCCGATCTCTCCGACCAGTTCAGCCGCTGCTGCCGCATGGTGGGCGATCTGATCGATCGGGCCCATCTCGAAGCCACTCATCACCGCAGCTGTCCCGGCGTGGCGCTGCGCACGAGCTGATTTCGTCAGCGTCTGGTACGCGACTTCGCGAACGACGTCCGAGCGAAATCGCCACCACCCATCGTCGACATCGAGCATTCCAATTTCGGCAAGCTCGTCGAGGTCACTCGCATCGAAGGGCTGGCCCATCTCGACACCGAACCGCTCCAATCCGCTCAACGGACCCGTCACGCCAAGCACGGAGGCGTTGTCGATGACCTGTCGTTGCCCGCT
Source organism: uncultured Ilumatobacter sp. (assembly GCA_905480335.1). Taxonomy (GTDB): domain Bacteria; phylum Actinomycetota; class Acidimicrobiia; order Acidimicrobiales; family Ilumatobacteraceae; genus Ilumatobacter_A. The sequence goes on from CAJQPY010000037.1 coordinate 4,620, forward strand.
TGAAAGCGTGTCAAGACGCGCCGCGATGAGTGCTCGCAGCGAACCCGGAAGGACCTCGTGGCCCGGCTGGTCCCGAGCGACCTCAGCGAGTTGGGTGAGGAAGAGGGGGTTGCCTCCGCTGCGCTCGAACAGCTGATCGGCAAGGCTGACCTCGACGCGGTCGCCGAGCACCGAGGAGAGAAGTTCGTCGGACTCCGGTCGACTCAGCGGGTCGAGTGGCATTCGGATCGTGATCGGATGGTCGTGGGCCGGGGGCCAATCAATCTCTGCGTCGTCTCGTTGCGCCGTCACGAGCAACACGGGACGATCGACGAGTGAGCGTGTCAGCCGGCCGAGGAGGTCGAGTAGGAGTGGGTCCGCCCACTGCAGGTCATCGATCCAGACGACCACTGGCACTGACTGCGACCGTCGGTGAATGCCCTCGACGACAACCTGCATCAGGATCTCGCGAGCCTGTCCCGGCGCGACCCGGTCGAGTTCGGACGGATGTCCGAAGAGATGCATGACCCCTTCGACGAAGCGTTGGAGTCGCGCATCGGTTGGATCAAATCCGTAGAGCTCGAGTCCCGCTCGGTCGACGAGCTCGCGGAGACGCACCGCGGGCACATCTCGATCAGAGCCCATCAGTTTCAACAACGCGGTGGCGATCGGCGCCCACACATTGGTCTCTCCGTATGGGGCACAAACGCCGGAGAAGATGACGACCTCACGGCTCGGGAACCTTGACAACGCCTCGTTGACGAGTCGCGTCTTGCCGCTGCCCGCTTCACCCGACACCGCCACCACGGCACCACGACCGCCCGCGACGAGACTCATCACCGATGCCATCAGCTCGTGTTGGGTCGAACGTCCGACGAATCGTACGTCATGTGGCGATCGCCCGAGGATGGCATGCTCGAGACGGCCGGTCACCTGCCACACCGCTTCGGTCTGATCGCGTCCGCGCACCTCGGTGCGCGCGACGAGGACCCGTTCGATGTCCGGTGAAAGCAGATCAGCGGTGGACGCACCGAAATACGTTCCGCCCGGCGGCGCCATCGCCTGGAGGCGCGAGGCGACGTTGACGACGTCGCCCATCGCCGTGTAGTCGTCGGTGCCCGAGACCGTCCCCACCACCACCTCACCGGTGTTGATGCCGATCCGCAGCTGGAGCTGCTGATCCAACCCGACCTCACCGACGTAACCGTCGAGGGCAGCATGCATCTCGATCGCTGCGCGGATTGCCCGATCCGGGTCGTCCTCGTGCGCAACCGGGGCTCCGAACAGGGCCAGAATGCCGTCCCCGAGCACTTTGTCGACGCGGCCACCAAATCGTTCGATCTGGTCGATCAGCGGCTGGAATGCGCCCTCGACCACCCGTTTGACCCGCTCAGGGTCGACGTGTTCCGACAACGCGGTGTAGCCCACCAAATCCGCGAAGAGCACGGTGACGACTCGTCGCTCCTCGACCGCGTTCGATCGAACCTCGTGCCCGCAGAAGGAGCAGAACCGCGCTCCCTCCGGGAGGGGTTGGGAACACGACACGCACACCATCAGCCGCTGAGCGTACGACACGTCAGCCCCCAGACGGACGGGCAAGACGTCACGTCTCGGTACGGTCACGGAGGTTATGGCACGTGCGACGACGATGAAGTGGCGGCGACCGATGCCGATCCGGTGGCTCCGTGCGCACCCGCGCCAGGCAGATCTGATCCTCGCGACGGCGCTCACCATCGTCGCGGTAGTTCTCCACATCGCCCAGGTCGACACCTCCGAGGACTACACCGAGCCTGCATGGTGGACGGTCCCACTCGTGGTCGCCTCCGTGTTCCCGATCGCATGGAGACGCACCAACCCGATCCTGTCGACAGCGATCGTCGTCACGGCGCAGGTCGTCGCCGAGTTCGCCGACATCGATGGATCAGGGTTCATCGGTGTCCTCGTTACCCTGTATTCGCTCGGCGCACACTCCGTCGGGCCACGACGCAGCCGATTGCTCGTCGCAACCATTGCGTCGATCGGCGTGCTGTTCATCGCCGGACTGCTCGTCGACGAACTGGACATCGGCAGCTTCGTCTCCAGCGTTGTCGTGCTTGTCACGGCGTTCGTGCTCGGGGACAACCTGCGCCGCCGTCGCGAGGCGGCGGACGCCCTCCAGGAGCGACTGCAACGAGCAGAACGCGAGCGCGAGCTCGTTGCTCAACGTCGGGTTGCGGACGAACGCACACGAATCGCCCGCGAACTGCATGATGTTGTCGCGCACTCGGTGAGCGTGATGGTGATCCAGGCCGCGGCTGCCCGTCGAAGCCTCGCCACTGCGCCGGACAACGCCGAGATCGCACTTGCGAACGTCGAGTCGACCGGGCGCCAGACGATGGAGGAACTTCGGAGCATGCTCGGCATCCTCCTTCGAACTTCGCACGAAGCTGTGGACGATCCCGACGGAAGCACCGGGCCGGCACTCAGCCCGCAACCGAGACTGGTCGATGTCACCGAGCTGGTGACAGCCGCCGATGACTTGCCGGTGTCGCTGACGATGTCGGGCGATTTCAAGGACGTGGGATCCAGCGTCGACTTGACCGGCTACCGGATCATCCAGGAATCACTGACGAACATCCGCCGACACGCCGGCCCGGTATCGGTCGTCGAGATCCAGGTCGAACGCCACAACGACGGGGTCCGTATCCGCGTCGTCGATGACGGCCGAGGTGCCGCCGCGGACGCCGGCGGCCCGGGATACGGCCTCGTCGGGATGCACGAGCGAGTCGACGCGATCGGCGGACAGCTCGCCGCTGGCTGGCGCGTCGGAGGCGGCTGGAGTGTCACCGCCGACTTGCCCCTCTCGGCTCGTCCCGGAGCGGATCGCACCGCCGACCACGAGACGATCCGATGATCCGGGTGATGCTCGTCGATGATCAGGCGATGGTGCGTACCGGCTTCCGCATGATTCTGGAGGCCGAACCCGGGATCACGGTGGTCGGCGAGGCGTTCGACGGGCGGGACGCGGTCGAGATGGTCGACCGGGCGCGGCCCGATGTGATCTTGATGGACGTCCGGATGCCCAACATGGACGGCATCGAAGCCTGCAGTCGGATTTGCGCCGGGGAAAGCAGCGCTCGCGTCATGATGCTCACAACGTTCGATCTCGACGACTACGTGCACGCGGCCTTACACGCGGGAGCCAGCGGCTTCCTCCTGAAGGATGCCCCACCGGAGCAGCTGATCGAGGCGATTCGGGTGGTCGCTGCCGGCGACGCGCTCCTTGCGCCCTCGGTCACCCAGACCCTGATCGACGAAATCGCGCGACGTCCGCGTCGCCAACCCGAGGAATTCCCGGGGATCGGCGAGCTGACCGAACGCGAGTCCGACGTGATCAGGCTCATGGCGCGTGGGTTGAGCAACGGCGAAATTGCCGGCGAGCTCTTCCTCGGCGAGGCGACGGTGAAGACCCACGTCGGCCGGATTCTCGCGAAACTCGGCGCCCGGGACCGGGTGCAGGCCGTCGTTGCGGCATACGAGTCAGGACTCGTTGTGCCCGGCGGCGACTGACGCCAAATCCTCGGCCTGCGACGCATCGGAAGATCCGCCCAGAGGTGACCGACGATCCACCTCGAGGTGGATGGCGCCGCCGCGACCCACGGGCATGCTGGGCCACATGAACACTGATCTCGCGCCACCCGCACCGCCGACGACTGCCGCCGCCGGCTCCATCGATGCCATGAAGATCTACGGCGTCGGTGACGCTGAGGTCCGCGCCCTCGACGGTGTCACCGTCTCGTTCGAGACCGGCAAGTTCACGGCGATCATGGGCCCATCGGGTTCCGGGAAGTCGACACTGCTGCACTGCCTCGCTGGGCTCGACTCGCTCACAGCAGGCGCCACCTTTGTCGGCGATACGTATCTGGCGGCTCTCAACGACCGACAGCTCACCGAACTCCGCCGCACCAAGATCGGCTTCGTCTTCCAGGCGTTCAACTTGATCCCGACGCTCACAGCTGACGAAAACATCCGCCTGCCGATGATGCTCGGCGGCGAAACCGGTGACGAGGCCTGGATCGACCAAGTCATCGCCACGGTCGGCTTGAAGGACCGCGTGCATCACCGTCCGAGCGAACTGTCCGGCGGCCAGCAGCAGCGCGTCGCGGTGGCGCGGGCGCTCGCCTCGCGTCCCGACATCATCTTCGCCGACGAACCGACCGGCAACCTCGACTCGACCACCGGCGCGGAAATCCTCGACTTTATGCGGCGTGCCGTGCGCGAGTTCGGCCAGACCATCGTCATGGTCACCCACGACCCGAACGCTGCCTCCTACGCCGACCGCGTGGTGTTCGTCGCCGACGGAAAGATCGACGGCGAGCTCGTCGATCCGACCTCGGACGAAATCTTCGAGCGCATGAAACGCCTGGGGCACTGACATGGCCGGATCTACCAGCCTCATCGCGCGGAAAAGCATCCGCGCCCGCCTGGGTCGAACGATTGCGATCGTGTTCGCCGTCATGGCCGGGGTGTCGTTCGTCGCCGGGTCGTTCGTCCTCGCCGACAGCCTCACCCGGTCGTTCGACGGTCTGATCGAAGACCTCGTCCAGGATGTCGACCTCCAGGTCCGCGGGAAGAACGCATTCGAGGACGAGAGCTTCGGGAGCGACAACGACCCACCAGCGATCCCGATCGAGGTCGCCGATCAGCTCTCAGATGTCGACGGCATCGCCGTGATCGAACCCGACCTGGCCGCTCGTGCCCAGATTCTGAACAGTGATGGCGAGCCGATCACCGTCACCGGCGGAATGTTCGGCACCCAGTACCAACCCGACACACTGTCGGGAGTCGAGCTGAAGGAGGGACGGGCGTCGGTCGGACCAGACGAACTCGTCGTCGACAAAGCGACGGCGACCCGTGAAGGTTTCGAGCTAGGCGACCCGGTCAGTTACTCGACCGACACGGGGATCTACACCGCCGAACTGGTCGGAACCGTCGGCACACCCGACAGCGACAGCTTCCTGGGCACATCCGTCGTCGCACTCGACCTCGACACCGCCCTCGATCATTTCGGCGCCAACGGCTTGGTCGACCAGATCAATGTCGGGATCACCGACGGCGCGGACATCGACGCGGTCGAGGCGAAGATCGTCGCGGCACTCGGCAGCGAGTACGAGATCGTCGACCGCGAGATGCTGATCGAGGAGTTCCAGGAGCAGATCGGTCAGTTCATCTCGATCTTCGGCACCGGGCTGCTCATTTTTGCGTTCGTCACTGCGTTCGTTGCGGCGTTCATCATCAACAATGTGTTCCAGATCACCATCGGCCAGAGGTTGCGCGAGCTCGCACTGTTGCGGGCTATTGGAGCATCGGGCAAGCAGGTTCGGCGCATGATTTCGATCGAGGCCCTCGGCGTCGGTGTCGCAGGCACCGTGTTCGGCATCATCGCCGGGCTGGGCGTCGCACAACTGATCGTGCTCGGGTTCAACGCAATCGGCGCCGGCTTTCCGTCGTCGGCTCCAGTCCTGCTCCCACGCACCGTCATCGTTGCGGCCATCGTCGGCATCGGCGTCACCATGTTGTCGGTGATCGTGCCCTCTCGTCGCGCCGCCAAGATCCCACCCGTCGCGGCCATGCGACCAGAGCTCGGATTCGCCGCGATCCGATCACGGCGGCTCGTGGTCGGCACGGTCACCACGACGATCGGGCTCCTGATGTTGCTCGTCGGTCTCTTCGTGTCGCCCGGTGGCACGTTCGCACTGATCATCCTCGCCGGCGGTGGCGCGCTCCTGCTCTTCCTCGGCATCGCCAGTGTCTCGGCCACGATCGCGACACCTGTCACGAGGGCAATCGGGTGGCCCATCGCCAAGCTGTTCAAGACTCCCGGCAAACTCGCCCGCGACAACGTCGCCCGGGCACCTCGCCGAACCTCGTCGAGCGCATCTGCCCTGATGATCGGCGTCGCGCTGGTCAGCGCTGCGGCGGTATTCGCATCGTCACTTCGCGAGTCCATCACGGCGACGCTCGAGCGTGCGGTCTCGGCCGACTACATCGTGCAGGGATCTGCCGGTGGTGGACCTGGAAACGGCGGGTTCCCGCCGATCATCGTCGAGACGCTCGCCGAACTACCGGAGATCTCGGCGGCCACACCGTTCCGAATCGCCAACGCCCAGGTCGACGACGACACGAAGACGCTGACGGCAGTCGACCCGGAGGCGGCGGCTCAACTCGTCGACTTCGACAACATCGCCGGCAGCTTCGACGACCTCACGGCCATGTCGATTGCCATCCACGACGAGGCCGCCGAGTCGGCCGACCTCAAATTCGGTGACACCACGACCGTCACCTTCCAGAACGGCGAGGTTCGCGAGCTGCAGGTCGACCTCGTGTTCGCCGACAACTCGTTCGGCCTGAACTGGTTCATCGATCTCGAGCTCCTCGACGAAGTGAGCGGTGACGAGACCCAGAGCGACGTCTTCGCCTTGGCTGCGCTCGCTGACGACGTCGATCCAGAGGTCGGCGACGAGGCCGTGCGCGCCGCGTTCGAGCAGTTCCCGCAAGCGTCTGTTCAATCGAATGCCGAGTTCCTGCAGGAGCAGGAGGATCAGATCAACCAGCTGCTGTTCCTCATCGGGTTCCTGCTGCTGTTCGCCATCGTGATCGCCGTGATCGGTATCTCGATCACCCTGGCGCTCGGAGTGTTCGAGCGAACCCGGGAGATCGGTTTGCTCCGGGCGGTGGGCATGACCCGTCGACAGACTCGCCGCGCTGTGCGTTGGGAGGCCGTGATCGTTTCGGTGTTCGGTGCGCTGATCGGAGTCGTTGTCGGCACGTTCCTGGGTGTCGTGTTGAGTCAAGCGGTTCCGGAGAATGTCATCAGCGACCTGGCGTTCAGCCCCGGGATCGTGGTGCTCATCCTTATCGGCGCAGTGTTCGCCGGGCTCGCCGCCGCCTTGTACCCGTCATTCAAGGCGAGCAACATGAACGTCCTCGAAGCAATCGCCACTGAGTAGCGCCGTCGCCCTGCCCGACACCCGCCAAGCGCATTTCCTGGTGGATCCTGACGCCTGCCGTCACGATCCGCCGGAATTTGGGTGTGAGCAGGGTTTGGGTGTGAGCGGGGTTTGGAGATGGGACGGGTAGAACGTGGCAATGGCGCTCGACCCCGACCAACTCGACGACGACGTCCTCACCTTCCTGCGTGAGCGACACCTCGCAACGCTCACGACATTGCGGACCGACGGCTCCCCCCACGTCGTGGCGGTCGGGTTCAGCTACGACGCCGATGCCAAGGTCGCCAGAGTGATCACGTGGGCGACCTCACAGAAGGCGATCAATGCCGGCCGGATGGAAGCAGCGGGACAGCGCGCCGCGGTGTGCCAGGTCGATGGGGGCCGCTGGCTCGCCCTCGAAGGTCGGGTGCGCCTTGTGACCGACCCGACTGCAGTCACCGCCGGAATCGACGGCTACGCCGAGCGCTACCAACCGCCCAAGCAACGCGATGATCGAGCGGTCATTGAAATCGACGTCGACCGGATCCTCGGCCGGGGCTGACCGAGTCGAGCCGTTATCTCTCGTCGCGGTTCCACGGCAGATCTGCCAGGAACCGCTGAGCTGCCGGGTGCGGGTCCATCACCGGCGTGTCGTCCGAAGCACGCAGCACGCGAGGGTCGAGGTGGTTCTGACATCCGGGACACCAGTAAAGGACCCGGTTGTGGACGCCCATCCGGCGCATGTCGATACTCCCCGTGCAGCGGGCGCAGCGTTGCCCGTTGCGGCCGTACACGGCGAGGCCTCCGCGGACATCGTTCGGCGCAGGCCGATCCGCATGTTCGATGTTCGCGCGCAGCTGTGACGCTGCGGTGTTGACGAGGCGGACCGCATCAGACTCCGTGAGCTCGCCTACCTTTGCGAAAGGGCTGATTGCTGTGGACCAGAGCACCTCACACCGGTAGACGTTCCCGACGCCGAACATCACCCGTTGGTCGAGTAGCACCTCGGCAACGCGTTCGTCTGCGTTGTGGTACGACAGAAGAAGATTGACGGCAAGGTCGAGATCGGCATCAGGCTGACAGAGGTCCGGACCCAATCGGCCCATCCCGGGATGACGCCGCTTATCTGGGCGACGATAGGTCTCGACAAGTGGGGCGTTGAAGCAAACCGCCACCCAGTCACGGTTCTCGATCGAGGCCCGCATCTGCTGATAGGGCCGACGCCACTTCTCACCCTGCCGATAGAGATGCCAAGACCCTGACAGCCGCATGTGAGTGTGCAGAATCATCCCGTTGTCCCACTCGATTTCCAGGTGCTTGCCACGTGACTCGATCATTTCGATCGTGCGTCCGGCCTGCGGGACTGGGCCGACGAGGCTGGGGGCGTCGAATCGGGTCATCGCCTTTCCGCCTAGCGCAGTACGCATTGCGCTCGCAGCGCGGTGAATGATTTCTCCCTCGGACATCCCGAAGGCCAGAGTAGACGTCCCGAACGCCCGGAGGTGGGCAATCGTTGCCGATTGACAAACGAGTTAAGGGAGCTTGCCGACATGCGCCAGGGCGAGGCGGATCAATCGATCATGACCGCTGGTCATCGACTCGCGGACCTCCTGACCGACCGCCTCCTCGGGCGAGAACCATCTGAGGTCAAGCGCCTCCTGTGTCGGTTCGCACTCCCCCTCGACAGGAACGACATAGGCGAGCGACACCGCATGATGACGCGGGTCGTAAAAGCCCGACCGGTCGGGATCCGGGAAGTACTCAACGACGGTGAACGGTGTCGGGTTGGCTGGCACCCGAGGGAACGCAAGAGGTCCAAGATCTTTTTCGCAATGTCGCATCAACGCCTCGCGGACGCGTTCGTTGAACAACACCCGGCCGGTCACAACCATCCGACTGATCGTTCCGTCGGCGGCGACCCGCAACAACATGCCGACCTCAATCACGTTGCCAAGTGAGTCAACGCGAACCGGAACAGCATCGACGTATACGATCGGGACGTTGGCACGCACCATTGCAAGGGCGTCGTCGGCTAACCAGCCCGTAGAAGTCTCAGTCTCGATATCGATCTCGCTCACGATGCATCATGATCCCACGTTCCTGGGGTCGAACAATAAATAGGCTGCCGAAATGGATGTGTTCGTCGACTCAGAGACTGCGCCGCTGAAATCGGTGATCGTTGGGTATCGAGACAATTTCTTGCAGGCGAAGCCCGAGGTCATCAACGAAACCCAGCGGCGGTTCCCCGACGGCCCTGAAGCCCCGACTGTCAAGTCGATGACCGGGGGCGACTTCGGATGTTGCAGGCTTCTGCTCCATCGGGCGCAGTGATGGCGATCGAAGACGGACACCGGTGGAACGCCCGCTACTCGGGCCAGCCCATTGCCGAGCCGTCAGCCCCCGACGCACTCACAGCTGCCAGCCTGGCGGACGTAGTGGGCAACTCGGGGCGCGCCCTCGATGTGGCCTGCGGTTCCGGTGGTCAAGCTGTTTGGCTGGCCCAGCGGGGCTTCGAAGTCACCGCAGTCGATGCGTCGGAGACCGCTGTCGACCTTGCCAAAGCGACTGCGGAGGCAAGAGGCGTGGAGGACCGGGTCGATGTCGAGGTCATCGACCTTGACGCCGGTATTCCACGTGGACTCGGCAACTTCGACGTCATCATCTGTCAACGATTCCGCGCAGTCGACCTTTATGACACCTTCGTAACGCGCCTCACGCGGGGTGGGATTGCGGTCATCACCGTGCTGTCCGAAACCGAAACTGTTTCACCCGGGCGCTTCCACGCGCCATCGGGCGAGCTGCTCAGTGCGTTCACCCGCCCAGACGCCGCGATCTTGTTCCACATCGAATCTGATGGCCAGGAGTCGATCATTCTCCGACGGACGTGACCTCGCTACCCGCAACATTCGTCCGGCGCAAATATGAAGGGCGGAGTCACGACGCTTCAGCGGCGTGAGCGAGGAGCACCTCGCGAAGGCTCCTATCGTCGGACCCGGCTGCGGTGCTTCCCATGAAGTTAAGGACCGACGACACAAACATGTCTGGCGACTCGACATGGGGGAAATGCCCTACCCCCTTGAGAATTTCGAGGCGGCTGTTCTCGATGGCGCGGTGCGCTCGATGCGCATGCGATACCGGGATCACCCCGTCGATGTCGCCCCACACAATCATCGTCGGGATACGGGCGGCCAGGTACAGCCGATCGCTTGCGTCGACCTTCTGGCCGCCGGCCTCAATCACACCGCGCATAGTCCGCACGAATGCCTGACGGTTCTCTGCCCCGGCCAACGACGAGTAGGCACGCCACAGTTCGCCGAGACGCTCCGAACGAATATTCTTTCGCCCAAGGAATCGGCCGACATCGGTGGCTCGCTCCACCACCGGTTTCGGGATCCCGATCGGCATCAGGTACTCCGCTCCGGGAAGCGCCAACAGTCGGAGCAGCGGTGAAACCTCGCGTCCCAGTCCACCCGATCCGACCAGTACAAGCCGGTCGGTCAGGTGAGGATGTTGATACGCAAGCTGCATCGCAACGCCACCACCGAACGAATGGCCGACCACCGTGGCGCTGCGAACGTCAAGGACGGCAAGGAAGTCGCGTAACCCACTTGCGAAAGCCCCGAGCGAGTAGTCGCCCAGTGGCTTCGCTGATTCACCGTGGCCAAGCAGGTCCGGTGCGATGACGTCGTAATCCACTGCAAGTTCATCGATCACTGCGTCCCATGTCTTCGAACTGCCGGCGAGCCCGTGGATAAGTAAAATCGTCTGTGCGTTTGACGAGCCAGCGCGGCGGTAGCCGACGGAGTGGCCGTGGATCGTGACGTGCTGGAGCGGACGACGTTTGCCCATGCTCTCAGTATCGCGCCGAAAGGCCCAGTGTGGACTTTTCCTGAATCTGCAGACACCCGGGACCGACGTGGCAGTCTGTCATGCGACCGATCGGAGCCGAACGTGAATAATCCACCCCCCAGAATCGTGGTCACCGGCCGAATCCCCGAGTCGGGCGTCGAACTTCTCCGCGCTGCCGGAGACGTCTGGAATTGGACGTCCGACGACCCGATCCCGGCCGACGTCCGCGACGCGCAACTCGGTCACGCCGACGCCGTAGTCACGCTGCTTTCCGACCGCGTCGACGATCAGTTCCTCGCGGCCGCACCCCGCCTGGGGATCGTGGCCAACGTTGCTGTGGGCTACAACAACATTGATGTCGAGGCATGCACCGCTCGCGGCGTGCGAGTCACCAACACACCGGGGGTGCTCACCGACGCCACAGCCGACCTTGCGATGGGTCTCCTCCTCGCCGTGACCCGAAGGTTGGGCGAGGGCGAACGCTTGATCCGATCCGGCACGCCGTGGAAGTGGGGCATGTTCATGATGCTTGGCACCGGGCTCCACAGACGCCGACTCGGAATCGTCGGAATGGGCAGCATCGGGCAGGCAGTCGCGTCTCGAGCCCGCGCCTTCGGGATGGAGATCGCCTACCACAACCGGTCAGCCGTCGACGCCGAGACCGAACAGCGACTCGGGGCGAAGCTTGTGTCACTCGACGAACTGCTCGCCACGAGCGACGTCGTATCGCTCCATTGCCCTTACACCGAAGATACTCATCACCTCGTCGATGCCCGCGCTTTACTGACAATGCGACCATCTGCATTCCTGATCAACACCGCTCGCGGTGCCGTCGTCGACGAGGCAGCGCTGGCCGAAGCACTCCACAAAGGCACCATCGCCGGAGCCGGGCTGGACGTGTTCGAAAACGAACCCGATATCCATCCGGAACTGCTCAGCCTCGACAATGTCGTCCTAGTCCCCCATCTCGGAACTGCAACGGTCGAGACCCGTGCGGCGATGGCCGACCTCGCAGCACACAATGTTGCCGCTCACCTTAAAGGCGACCCGCTCCCAACACCGGTCAACTGACGCTCGGTGACGCTGGGGAACAGCGACCGACCGAAGCTGGTTATACGCCACATGCAGCTCGCCGACGCCATCTCATTCGTGCGCGACCATCGCAACGGCATACTCATCACCGAGAAATCAAGTGGACGCCCCCAGTCGTCGAACATCGCGTACGTCGTCGACGACGAGGACAGAATCCTGGTTTCGGTCACCGACAGCCGCGCCAAAACTGCGAACCTCCGTCGAACCGGTCGGGCGTCGCTCCACGTCAGTCACGATGACTTCTGGGCGTATGCCGTCGTCGAGGCAGATGTCGACCTGAGCCCGGTCGCCACCAAACCCCGCGACGCAGCGACCGATTTACTCGTCGAGTACTACCGCGCCGTGGCCGGCGAACATGCTGATTGGAACGCATACCGTAATGCGATGGTGTCAGACGGGCGGCTCATCTTGACCCTCACCCCGACGCACGCATACGGCATGCTCCAACGCTGACTCAAGCATGCTGCAGCGCCAAATATGCGGCAACTCCGCCACATTTGGCAGAGTGTGGCGTGCCTTTGACCGGAGCGGCGGCAGCCCGCCTATACGACGACCACGTAGATGCTGTCCACGCGCTGGTGGCTCGACGCGTCGGCGGAGCCGCAGCACCGGCAATCACCGGTTCAGCCTTCGAGCTCGCGCTGCGCACGTGGGATCGCTTTGACACCGATCGCGGGACAGAGCGACTCTTTTTGTACGGCGTCGCCATCAAAACGCTGCGCGCTCACCAAGACGCTGAGCGCACCCACCTGCAGTCCTTGCAGTTCAGCACCGACGCACTCAACGACAATGCACTCGATCCCCTCGTCTCCGGTCAGCGTTCGGCTCCGGCAATGGTCGTCGAGCACGAGGCAAACAAAGACCTCCTTGGCAGACCGACGGCGGCGACCGACCACAACGCAGCGCGTGCGAAGACTCCCGAAGCGCGCGTCATGCTGGCGGTTGCCGAACTCGACCCTGAGGATCGCGACATCATCCTGTTGTCGCTGTGGGAATCTTGTCCGCAGAGCTCAATTGCCGAGGCGCTCGAGCTCTCGGTCAGCTCTGTTCGGTCTGCACTCGGGCGTATTCGGCGAGAGCTGAAGACCGCCGTGACGAAGGCCGCGTCATGAACGTGTTCGACATCATCCACGCCGCGCGACCAAAAGTCGACCCCATGCCGTTAGTCGATCGACGGATGATTCGCGAGGCGCTATTCGGTGTCGGCCACGACGACAACACCCGGTCGTTCGGAGCCCGTTCGGAAAGCGGTGCCGTGGTTTCGACCGCGCCCTACGGAACTGGCCTCCAATTGCGTCGCGATCCGAGCCGAGTTGCATCGATCTCGAAAATGATCGCGGGATTCACTGCAGTCGCAACCGTCGGTGCCGTTGCGTGGTGGATGCTAACCGGCGGGGACGACGCTGTCCCCGAGGCTGCCGTGACGACTACTCCTGCGACCGCACCTGCGAGCACCACTCCCCCGACGACGGAGCCACCGTTCGTTCGGACCGGAGTATCGCGCTCAACGCCGTTGGTCCTCCCCGCTTCGCTGCTCTCCGTTAATGGCGCCTCAATCGCTCCGGCGGCGTACGGCAGCAGCACTCTGCTGCTCACCGCACCGGATGGCTCCACCATGTGGATGGCCGAGTTCGACGGTGGCCCGGCGAACATCGAGGGCCTCGACATCCGTCAGGTCGGTGCAGTCGGCGTCGGCGTCATGGAAAGCAGCAACGCTGAGGCGGTGACCTACCAGCTCCTCACCCCCTGTGGCCTGGTGGTGCTCAACGATGCACCAGGCGCGGCGCTGTATCGACCCGAGATCGTTGCGCTCTTCGAGTCAATGTCGCTCGACGGGAGCGCCACCATCGACGTGGCCCTGCCCGCCGGCTTCTCGGTGCTCGACATCGGCGCAGCCGAGGCGAGTTTCGACGCGCAGTTCCAAGTTCCCGTCTTTACCGAAACACGCGCGGCTCGTCTCGTTCAGATTCCGGACGGCTCGATCTCCCAGCTGGTTTTCGGGGGACGCCAACTTGCGTCCACGTCGTTCCTCAACGGTCCAGCATTCATTGACGCCATCCCAACCGATCCGACGATGATAAGCATCTACTGGCAGGACGGGCCCACCGTTTTCAGCGCGAGCAGCAACGAACTCACGTTTGAGGATCTCGAGTCGTTCGTCGACAGCCTCGAACCGACAACTCCCGACGGTTGGACACAGCGCTTCGACACTCAGCTGCCCGATGCCGTCGCACCAGCATCGACGTGTGCACCACAACCGAACTTCGGAACAACCCTCAACCCCTAATCGCGTCAAGTCCGAAAGAGAATCAACAGGTCAGGACACGTCGACGAGATAGTCACTGATCTGCGTGTCGGCATCGCCAAGGTCAGCGAAGTTGTCATCTGTACGAGCCCGCATGAACGATCGCCACTCAAAGGCGCGATAACGGGGCACCCCCTCCACCAGTTCGGTGATCGGCTCAACCAAGGCATCGCGGGCCGGGTGAAGGAAATACGGAATGCTCATCCGGCTGCACCTGGTCATCGGGGCCACCCGGTGCACTGCCGCTCGATAGCGGTCATTTGTCCAGACCTGCACGCTGTCTGCCAGGTTGACCACGACTGTTCCGGGGATCGGTTCGACATCGATCCACGCGCCTTCACGCGCCTGCGCTTGAAGACCGCCCGTGTCATCCTGGAGCAGCAGCGTCACGACACCTGGGTCAGTGTGATAACCAAGCGCCGTCTCGCCGAGTTCACGAAGTGCAAACCGCTCGCCGTCAGGTACGGGATCACCCACCGGATAATGGTTGAGCCGAACCGAGCTGTTCGTCCGGGCGCCACAGAATCGGAGCCCGTCGGCGGGATTGAGCCCGAGCGCATGGTGAACGATCTCGACGGCGGTGATGGACAGATCGCTGAACGCGTCGTAGAACTCGGCCATGGTCGAACGGAACCCGTCGACCTTGGGCCATCGATTGCGAGCGTCAGCGATTGGGAACGAAGGATCGGTGAAGTCGAACACCTCTTTCGCGTCGCGTTGGCGCTTGGTCAACTCTCGGTCGTACCAGCCGAGCGGATTGTCTCGATTGCGCTCGACGCTGAGCCGTACTGCGCGATCTGCCTCAAAGAACGCACGCGCCGCCATCCACGTTCGTTTAATCACGTCATTGAGTCCGTGTCCGGAGATGAGAAAAAACCCGTGATTGCGACATGCAGCGTCGAGCGCGTCGAGTTGGTTGGCGAGCGGCCGACTCACATCGATAATCGGGACAGGTGGCGTTTCCATCAAACCAGTCTGACCGCTGCGGCCATCGGGAACGAAGTGCGCATGCCGGCTCGGGCGACGAGCCGGCATGCGCACTAACTTTCTGCCATGGCAAAGAACTCACTCATTGCGAAACTCGTCTGCGCTAAAGGGCGCAACACCGAGTTCGAAGCCGAACTCGCGACACTCATCGAGGCGAGTAACGAAGAAGCCGGGCTTGAGATCTACTCGGTTCATCGCGGCGTCGACGACGTTTACTGGTTCTTCGAGCTCTACACCGATGACGCTGCCGTTGCCGCCCACGGCAAGGGCGACGCGATGGGCGTTGCAATGGCAGCGACCGGTGCCTTCCTTGCCGCGCCCCCCGAGATTCACCGGCTCACACCGGTTGTAGCTAAGGGTTTGAACATCTAAACCCTCCTGTCCCTGCGAAAATCACCGTTTGAACGGCCGGTCACGGCGCAGCATCGACGACCCCACTGCGGCAACGACGCCGACGACGACAAGCAGCCAGATGGGGTTCCGATATGTCGCTACCTCGCCGGCAACGCCTGCTGCGATCCAGGCAACTGCGAGCGCCGAGCCGAGCGAGCCGCCGAGACGTTGGCACGTGTGAATGAGCGCAGTTGCAGTGGCAAGTCGGCTTGACTCGATTCTCGACGTCCCCGCACCAGTGAGCGGCGGCCACACCGTTCCCATTCCGACGCCTGCGCCGATCAACGCAGGCAAAATCAACCACCACTGCCGACTGCCGTCGAGGAACAGGGCCGGCAGCGAGAACAACACGGAATATACAATCGCCCCCGGCACCATCACTCGGTAAAAGTCGGTCCCATCGATCATTCGGCCAGCGGGGATGGCAAGCAGCGCCATTGTCAACGGCATAATCGACGCAGCCAACGCGGCGGATCGAAGACTCATGCCCCAAAGATCGGTCAAGAGCGTCAGCATCACCAGCCAGTGGGCAAAAAATCCGATCGCAGTGGTGACGCTGAGCACGCACGCGAGCACCATGTTGCGCCCGCTGAGCAGATCAAGCGGAATGACGGGATCATCTTGATGCTTCGACCTGATGATCGCCGCAAAGATAAGCGCCACAGCGCACACGCCGACAACGACCGCTCTCGTGGAGGTCCAGCCCCAGCGGTTCCCCTCGACGAGTACGAGCACAAGCAGTCCGAGACCGAGTACGACCGTCGCCGCGCCGAGGTAATCGATCGGCGGGCCGACAGATATCTGGCGGTCGGTCTGCGGTGCGGACCAGGCGAGCGCTGCAACCACAGCGCTCAGCGCAGCAAACATCAGGAACGAGGCCCGCCACGACTCAACGTCGACGAGCACGCCAGCCAACGGAGCACCGACGACACCGGCGACCGCCGTGATCGCCCCCCACTGTCCGATGGTGCGGCTGTGCTGCTGCGACGGAACATCGCGCAGGATCAGTGCGAGTGAACTCGGTGACATAACCGACAGGCACAGTGCCTGCACGGCGCGAGCCAATACCAGGGACCACAGAACCGGGCAGACCGCCGCTAGCAGCGAGGCCGCGCAGAAGCCGGTGACACCCGTTCGGAACAGTCGCTCGTGCCCGAATCGGTCGGCAAGACGGCCCGCCTGCAACAGCACCGCTGCGCCGACGATGCCAGTGACGGTGAGCGTCCACGAAGCAGCGGCGCCGCTACCACCCGCGATGGTGTCGCGGATTTCCGGGAAAACGACGAACGACGCTGTGGCCTCAAGCCCACCGACCGACGCCCCCAAGAGCGCCGCTGTTTGGATACGAGGGCGACTCACCCGTCGAATGCGGCCACGGAAACGTCGGCCTCAAAGGCGTCGAACACCTTGAGCGGCCGGCCGATGCCTCGAAACGTGCCAACCCCGATCTCACGCAGATGCTCGGCGCAACTGTGCGGTTGGCCCACATGCTGTCGGGCAAGCTGAAACCACTGCATATCACGCGTCTGTTTCACTGCGAGCTTGGCCAGCTTTCGTGAGAACGATTGCTCAGCGGCGATGTAGCCCACCATCGTCAGCACCAATTTCTCGCGCTCATCACGCGGCACGATTTGATTGATCCTCCCAATTCGATGCTCTTTCGCTACATCGATCGCGTCGTCAGTAAAAAGCAGCTCCTTCGCTTTGCGCATACCGAGCTCCCACGTGTGATCGAAGCGCTTAACCTCGTCGTAGCTCACCATCTTGTTATCGATGCTGGTCATTGCACATTGCTCCTCTGAATGCAGGCGGTCTGTACCTTCGCATGCAGTGCCGCAGGTCCACGAGACCGGCCGGCCGAATCCGGCCCGCTCGTGCACACCTGAATCGCTGCACCGAATCAGCTCAGGGTCGAGCGCGCATTGCGCTGTGGCTAATGTCGCCGCGATGATGCGAGCTGAACGATGATCACGATCGTCAATGGGGGCACCCAGGGGCTCGGCGAAGCGGTTGCACGCACGCTCGTCGCTGGCGGGGCGCGCGGCCTCGTGCTGAGCGGGCGGTCGGCCAATCGAGGAGCGGCGCTCGCCGACGAGTTGACAGCAGCAGGCACCCGTACCGAGTTCGTCCGATGTGACATCACCGACACAGACGCGCCCTCGACGATCGTCGAGCGTTGCGAAGAGGTCTTCGGTACCGTCAATGGTGTGGTTAACGTGGCGGCGTTGACGACTCGCTCGACAGTGTTCTCCGACACGCCGGAGCATTTCGACGCAATGATCGCTGCTAACACACGGGCGCCATATTTTCTGATCCAGGCCGCCGTCCGATTAATGGTGCGACAGGGATCGACAGGATCGATCGTCAACGTGGGTTCGACCAGTGGGCACGGTGGCCAACCTCGACTTACGTCTTACGCGATGTCCAAGGCCGCCCTCTCCGTCATGACGAAAAACCTCGCATTTGCCCTCATGGGTCACGGAATTCGGGTGAACCAGGTCAACCCTGGGTGGATGGACACCGAGTCAGAACACCACGTGCAACTGAGCGAGGAGAACGCGCCCGACGACTGGCTCGTCGCTGCCGAGGCTGGTCGTCCGATGGGGCGACTCGTTAAGCCCTGGGAAGTGGCCAACACGATCGCCTTCTGTCTTTCACCTGATTCGGGCATGCTGACGGGGAACATCATTGACGTTGACCAGAGTGTGCAGGGTGCAGGCGATCCGCCGATCCCGGGTGCCGCCGACACGCCGACCCCATGAGTGTGCAGCGATGTAGTTGCCCGCTGAAGATGTACGAGTGCTCGGGTGACTCGTCGACAGTGCCGTCGTCTCATCGGCTCCCTCGAAGCACGTGTTGTCACGCCGTAACGCACAAGACTTTGTAATCGCAGGATGCCGTTGCGCTGTTGGCGGCGGCGGACCAGTCTCCGCCCAGGTCTTCAGTACCGCTGTCAGGCTCTGTTTGCAGCTTCCACCGCTCTGCTTGATTTCTCCAGTGCCGTTCGCTCATCGTCTGCGATGGATAGCTCGACGACTTGCGACCATCCGTTCTGATCCAGGAGCACTGGAACCGCGAGCGGCCCGTGAAGGCCTCCAAATTCGCCGTCAAGCACAACCTGTGCTGGGATCACAGTGGTCTGCCCCTTTGCGAGGAACTCAAGCAGATCGACCACAGCATGTGCTGTGGCAAGTTTGGTTGTGGCGGAACTGAAGTGGATGAAGAAAGGCTTGACTGCGGCACGTAAATCCGGGGGATGCTGCTGAATAAATGCAAACGCGCCGGGCACATCTCCGTTGTTGATCATCGACAGCATTTGCGTCCGAGTTTCGGCGATCTCTTCTGGAAGATCCGTAAGTACCCGCCCTTCGCGGGCCGACCCAATTGTGTCTGCAAGGCGCTCATCTGTTACCCCTCGAGCGCGTACCCGACTCCAAATTGGCACCATGAAGTCACCGTGTTGACCCCAACATTGCGCACTTACCATCGGACGGTGAATTCCAAGTTCAGACGCCAATTCGCGCTCGAATCTGAGCGAATCAGACCATGCTGCAGCTCCTATGAGTTGGCCCGCGGTACATGCTGCCCAAAGATTGAGAGGGATAATTCGATCGGATTCGACTGGACAATAACGGTGACATCTCGCCTCATTTTGCCTGTTGATTCGGCAACTTCGGAAAAAATTTCCCTATTGATTTTGGCCAGGGCAGCACGATCTTTTGTCTGACGCGTCACCGTTGCACCCGCCATCATGACAACTACGTCTGCGTCGCTGCCGACGATGTCGGTTCCAACTTCTATGTTTGGGGACTGGTTTGCGAACGCGTCGCTGAGGTCTGCGCGCAGGCCCCAGAGTTCGCTCTCGTGCGCACCGCCCTTGTGCCCAACTAGATGAAGAGTCGCAGTCTCAGGTAGCAGAGATCGCTCGATCAATTGTGCCGCTACTTGTCGGCCGCAACTTCCCGTGGCTCCAACAATCGCTACGTCCATGTTCTGAGCGTACGCCAACTGCAATCTTTGAGCGAGATCAGCGCGCGCTTCAGTCAGCTAACATAGTGTTGTCGCCGCAGCGAGCCAGACCGGTTTCCTGTGTGGTGACGGTTTCGCCAACGAAACGTTCGTTGACATTGCTGCCTTCTATTAAAGCGAGCACAAGTTGTGATCAGACGACCAACCGCAGAGCGACTGGCGCCCACCGACACCCGACTACCATAGCATTACTGGGTGGCGAGATACCCGTTGATAACCGACCGAGCTGCAGCGTCGTCAAGCACCGGAGTGATATTCAACGTGCTCAGCCCGCCGGTCCACATCATAAGAAAACCGTGCACTGATTCAGCCGAATCTGCTTCGACGATTGCGACGCCCCGGCCGTTCGCCACGTCGTGCCAACGGCCGATCTGTTTAAAGCCATGGGCTTGCTCAACCGCAGCATCGTCGTCGGCTGTCATGCCACCAAAGGCTCCAAAAGTTTCCATCTTTTGCCCGTGATGAATTTCCCACTCGATCATAAACAACATGTGATTCTCCTTCAATCTGGTTAGGGCGCCGGTATGGACCCTGATCTGAATACAGATCCCAATTTAGCAATCAACCAAGCTTTAGCTCAACAGATTTTTTCTACCGTCTGACCCCAATACGAACCCGTTGCTGAGTTCGAATGACGAGAAATTTCTGACATGCGCTGCAACGACGGGCAAGGTCTAGGCCAGTTGGCTGCACCCGATCGCGTAACTACGGGCACGCCGAGTGGTGCACGCCAACACCACACAGTCCGGTGTGGCCTGACGCGAGGTGGCGGCTAATCGGTTCACGGCGGTGCATGAGTGCTCAATCTCGTCGGCGGTTGAACAATTCTTCAAACCTCCGCCCGCGCTGGTGAACTCTCCGGCATACCCTCGTCAGGCAGCAGACCCCTCTGGTCGAGGAAATACAGCAGCCCGAAGGCCGGAAAAACCAGGACGATTGCGAGACCGGTCGCGACCGTCACGGCCCAGATGGTCCCCGATGACGCTGCGCCCGCTTCGACTGTGAGGGTCTCCGGCAAGAGGTAGTCCCACTGAGCGACGCCCCAGGCCAGAATCGTCGACGCCACAGCGCCGACCGCGGCCAGGCGGGCGCCACGGTGTTGCGCACGGGTGAGCAACCAGAGCGTCGCCAGCCCACAGACTGCCGAGAGAATAACGAACACGAGCCCCCGTGAAAGCAACCCGGCGAAGAGGTATTCGGCGTCGTTCGCAAGCACCGCAAGCCCGCCAAGCGCCACGACACCGGCGGCGATACCGGCGCCGACCGCACGACGACGAAAGTACTCAACCATGGCGTCGTCGGAGATACGTCGAGCATCCCACACGAGGTAGGTAGCTGCCAGGAACGCGACAGCACACACGGCGAGCAGTCCGGCGACGATCGACGTTGGGTTGACCCATCCGGCGACAGGGTCGCCGGCGATACCGCCGGCCGGCACCCGGCCCGACACAATTCCTCCAACGATTGCACCAAGGCAGTACGGCACCAGCAGCGATGACACTCCGAAGAGGGCTCCGAACGCTCGTCGATCTCGGGTGTTCAACAGGGCGTGACGGAGCGCAAAACTGGATCCGCGCAGCAAGACCCCGAAGGCAACGAGCGACAGTGGCGCGAACATCGTGAGCATGATCGATGCAAACGCATCAGGGAAGCAGGTCCACAGCACCACGAGCACGAAGATCAACCAGACGTGGTTCGCCTCCCAAACCGGGCCGATCGAGCGATCGATGACCGCTCGCGGCTTCTCACCGCGAGCGGTGCCGCCGGCCGTGAGATCCCAGAATCCGGCTCCGAAGTCTGCGCCGCCGAAGATCGAGTAGCCGATGATTGCAATAAAAAGGATGATTGCGGCAACCGTGCTCATGGAGCACCCACTGGGGTCTCCTCGTTGGTCCCGCTCATGACCTCAGAGGTCTCAGCGGGCCCATACGGCGTCTCGTGATCCGCTGCGGACTCCGTGCGGAACCGTCGACTCATTCGCCTCAGCACGTACAGCGTTGCTGCGGCCAGCGCCATGTAGACCCCGACGAAGCCAATAAACGTGATCCACACGCCGGTGTTCGTAGTGGCGGCCTCCTCGACGGTCATCAATTCATAGACGATCCAGGGTTGTCGCCCGACCTCGCTGACGATCCAGCCGGCTTCCATGCAGATCACCGATACCACGCCCAACGATGACGCCACCCATAAGAACAACCTGCTTTGTGGCATGTTGCGTCTCAACAGCCAGGTGCCGCCCCACCACAGTGCGACCAAGAACATCAGGGAGCCCAGCCCAATCATGACATCCCACGCGAGGTGGACGGTGTTGATTTGACGAACGGTGGGAATTTCATCGGGTGGGAAAGAATTGAGACCCTGAACGACCGTGCTCCGCCCGGTACCTGGGTCCGACAGCCATGACGCCAACCCCGGAATCGGGATCCCACCGCTAACGGTGCCGTCGGCATTGAGCCGGCCGAGAATCGTCTCGGGCACGTCGCTCGAAGTCTCCGCAACAAGCTCAATCGCTGCGAACTTCATCGGCTGAGTGTCGAAGACCCACCGAGTCAACGAATCGCCGGCGCCCATCTGGAACGGCATCGCAATCGCCGCCACCGTGAACGGGATAATCAAACCCAAACGGTGGTACCGATCCCGTCGACCCCGCAACATCCCCACCGCATACACTGAGGCAACAAGGAACCCGCCCACGATGTACGCCGCGAGAACCATGTGCAGCGACATCAACGGCATTGCGTCGTTGAAGATCACGCCCCACGGATCCACCTCA
This sequence comes from uncultured Ilumatobacter sp., assembly GCA_905480335.1. GTDB lineage: Bacteria > Actinomycetota > Acidimicrobiia > Acidimicrobiales > Ilumatobacteraceae > Ilumatobacter_A. The sequence goes on from CAJQPY010000037.1 coordinate 26,995, forward strand.
GCTACGTTGCCCGCAGCGTCGAGCGTGAACCCCTCCGGCGAGTTCATCCACGCATTCGCCGACACCACCGCCACACTTCCCAAGATCCCGGTGAACACAATTGGCACACCGGTCCAAAAATGAGCCCACGGCTTCAAACGTCGCCAGCCGTAAATATAGATCGCAACGAAAATCGCCTCAGTAAAGAAGAACAACCCTTCGAACGCAAACGGGATACCGAAAACCTCTCCCCATTGCGCCATAAAATTCGGCCACAACAAACCAAACTGAAACGACAACATTGTCCCCGTGGCCGCACCGACCGCGAACGTCACCGCCATGTACTTTGACCACCGCTGCGCCAACAGCATCGCGTCAGCGTCGTTTTTCCTAATTCCCCGGTAGTTCGCAATCAATGCCATCGCAGCCCACGAGACCCCTAGCGGAACCAAAATGATGTGCACCGCCAAAGTGAATGCCATCTGGGACCGAGCCCAAGGAACCGGGTCGACAGAAGCGATTATGTCGAGCGTCGAGGTCATTCGTCTTCTCTGAGATGAGGCATTCCCTGGGCTGGGGCGGCCGGGGTCAATGATAGCCGAGGGTCATGCGATTGAATCGGTGCACACTTCATCACTGATCCGACGGGCGGCTGCAGGTCAGCCTTGTTTGGGTTGGCGTCAAGGACGAAGAGATTCTCGCCGGCCATAAAGTTGAGCGATACAAGGTTCACAGCATCCGGCGCGACGGCCAAGATGCACTCTCGATGCTTGCCGGTGGCCAGAACCTGCGCGGGCTCAGGACCTCCCTAGTGGTGCACGAGCCGACGCCGCTGCGTCCTGACGGACTGAAGCCCTCAGCCCAGATCTGTTGGTGCACACGCCGATAGCCGCGAACTCAACCAGGGCCCGTTTGGCGTCGATGGATTAGAAGGACAGTTCTTTCCATGGTGTGTCCCAGGATTTGATGACCGAGGTGTCCGGCACGAACGAACGGGTCCACCACTTCGCCTCATAGACCACTCCGTCATAGGACACAACATCACCGGCGACATACGTCGCGTACGACGACCACGCACCAATGTTGCTCGGCATCGTGAACAGTTCTTTCCATGGTGTTCCCCAGGAATTGATGACCGAGGTGTCCGGCACGAACGAACGGGTCCACCACTTCGCCTCATAGACCACTCCGTCATAGGACACAACATCACCGGCGACATACGTCGCGTACGACGACCACGCATTTATGGCGGGCATCGTCGTGGCCGGCGGC
>CAJQPY010000038.1 GCA_905480335.1 uncultured Ilumatobacter sp.
CACGGACACGTAGCCGCTCATATTTGCCGATCCGCCTGGCACAGTCACGTTAAGGACCACAGCATCCACTAGATAATCGTGTTCGAAGCCCTGGGCGTCGTAAAGAAAATCATAAAAATCAAGTTGTAGCGGTACTGCGTCGTACAGCGGCCCTTTATCCTCTCCTCCTCCTTCTGGGAAATCTACACGGGTGTCCCAGACGCGAACTGGATCGATGGGAATAAACGCTGACTCACCGCTATTTCCGGTCTCTGAATCCGGGGGGGCGGCATCGACGCCTACCAGGCCACCGGCGCCCAATGTGACAGCAACGGCGGCACCAATTGCTGCCCACCGGATTGCCGACGCGGATGATTTTTTCTCAGTGTTTTTCATGAATTCTCCCACTTGATTGTCGAGGTCGGTACCTTCGTGATTGACGTTAGGTGTACACGGCCAAAGAATACAAGACGCAGGTTTGTCAATGATTGTCGTCGAGCTGGCACAATCCCAGCGGTGGGAACACTTGTTGCGTTTCATGCACACCCTGACGATGAGTGCATCTCAACTGGCGGCACGATGGCGCGTGCCGCAGGCGAGGGACATCGAGTCGTGTTGATTGTCGCCACGAACGGAGAGCATGGCGAAGTCCCCGATGATTTAGCCCCGGGCGAAACACTGGCCGACCGTCGCCGCGCCGAAACCGAAGCATCGGCTAAAACGCTCGGCGTCGCCAGCGTCGTCTGGCTCGGATATGAGGATTCCGGGATGACCGGATGGGACGAAAACCAGAACCCGGTGTCGTTCCATCAGGCCGATCCTGACGAGGCAGGGGAGCGAGTCGCAGCGATACTGCGCAAGGAGCGAGCCGACGTGTTCACGATCTACGACTGGCACGGCACCTACGGCCACCCCGACCACGTAAAGGTCCACCGAGTCGGCCAAAGCGCCGCCAAATTGGTCGACCACCCGATGCGAACCCTTGAAGCCACCGTGAACCGTGATGCGATGACGGCAATGATTCGTGCTGCGAGGGAGGCAGGCATGGGACTGGAGTCACCCGACGCTGATTCCGATGACGAGTTCGATCCGTCCAGTCCCGCTGATGACGGCAATCCCTTCGGCGAACCCGAGTCAGTCCTAACATTGCGAGTCGACGTCACAGACCAGACTGAGGTGAAGCGCGCCGCCATGCGCTGCCATCGCAGCCAGATCAACGATTCGTCGTTCTTTTTGGAGATGCCCGACGAGATCTTTGCCATGGCCTTCGGCATCGAGTGGTTCATTGAACACGACCGCAACCCCCCCCATCGCAACGGTTGGATCTTCGACACCTTGAGCGATCTCTGAACCGGAGATCATCGTCCTGGAACAGATCAAGATTTAAGCGGCGTCAGTTGGAAGTCCCCGCGGCGACGAGTCGTTTCGTGCAAAATGATCGAATGCGAACCCGATCATTTGTCGCAACCGCTGCTGCGGTCCTCGTCATCGCCGCCTGCGGAGGCGGATCTGACCAGGCCGCCGATTCGTTGACCGCAATCACGCTGATCACGACCACGTCGTCGATGCCGTTTTTTGAGCCATCTGACTCTGGATCAGACGGCACCGGCGGTGATGCCGACACCGGACCGACGACTCTTCCGGTCGAAACCGATCCAAGCGCCGCCCCGCAGACCACAGCTCCCGAGATCACAGCTCCCGAGATCACAGCCCCCGAGACCACGGCCCCCGAGACCACAGCACCCACCGCTAGCGCCGACTTCTCCCTGGAGGCTGACGGGCTCGGCGCAGTGTCATTTGGCGCCGATGCCGATGGCGTCATCATATTCGTGACGAGTTTCCTCGGGGATCCAAGCGCAGACACAGGCTGGGTCGATCCGTTCACGATCGGCGCGTGCGGCGGTACGCAGCTTCGGCTGGTGACCTGGGACGACCTCCAACTCGAGTTCGGCGACGTGTCAAACATCGCCGAGGGCCGCCCACACTTCTATGCGTACTACTACGGGAAGGAAAGCCAGTCGACGGCCTCGCCAGCCGGGCTCGAAACCGGCAAGGGCATCGGGGTCGGCTCCTCTGTTGCTCAACTGCTGCAGGCCTACCCGCAAGTGCAGCTGCGATCCGGGAACGAGTTCATGAACGACAGCTTCTTTGTCAATGACAGCCTGACTGGGCGGCTCTCCGGTCTCGCTGACCCTGACCTCGTCGAAATGGTCATCGGTGGCATTCCGTGCGAGAGCTGACGTCGATCAGCCGGAGCAGATCGGCGTGAGCACCCTGCACGACGTTCACGTCGTAGCGGCTTGGTTTCTGATCGTTTCGAACGCGTTCGTCGGAGCCTGGGCGCTTGTCGCGCAGTACGTTCCACGGATCCGACAACGGGTGCTCTGGTGGACAACTCTCGTGGCTCAGCTGTCGACCATCGCCGTGGCGGTCGTTGGTGTGCTGATTGTCAACCAGAACGGTGTCGAACTCGATTCGTTCCATGCGCTGTACGGATTCAGCACGATTTTCGCCGTCGCGGTCCTCTACAGCTACCGGAACAGCCCGTTCATCGCCGACAAGGTTTATCTGCTCTATGGCTGCGGCGGCCTGTTCATCATGGGGCTGGGCATCCGCAACCTGTTCCTGTCGCCGATCTCGACGGCCTGAGCGTGCCCGAAGGTTTGGGCCTGCGCCGCCAGCTCCTCGCAGAAGGCGATGAGTATCAGGCAACGGCAGTTGGGAGCCGTGCCGGATCCCAATCGAGTTCGACAACGCCGCGCTCGCATGCGAACCGATCAGTCATTCCGGCCACATATGCCACTGCAGCGCGTACCGCCTCGGTTGAACCAGCTTCGACCAATTCGAGTGGGGAGTCGGCCGAGAGCACCGCACGTGCAGTCGCATCCGGGATTACGTGGGGGCGGTCGGCGTAGTGCTCGACAAGGGCCCGCAACAACGAGATAACAGCATCTGCCTGACGGCGCGACGCTGGGCGCAGGTAAATGTTCTCGTAATTGAACCTGCGGAACGCGGCGAGCGCCTCGGCCGTCTCGGGAACCATGCCGATCCGACCGGTACGCAGCGTCGCAGTGACCATCGCACGAACGAAGGCGCCGAGTTGGCTGGAACGATCAGTGCCGCACTCTTCGGCGATTGCCTTTGGCAACATGTTGGAGGTGACGATTCCCGACGCCACAGCGTCCTCGAAGTCGTGGCAAACGTAAGCAATCCGATCGGCCCAGGACACGACCTCACCCTCTGGTGTCAAAGGGGCAGGAAGACTCCACGAATGGTTACGAATCCCGTCTAGGGTCTCGGCGCACAAGTTGAGCGGCCGCAATGTCACGTCGGCACCCCACGGGGCATGATCGAAGCCTCCCTCAAGAAAAGGTGAGAGCGCGTCTTCGCTGGCGTGCCCACCTGGTCCATGGCCACAGTCGTGGCCGATGGCCATTGCTTCGACCAGCGGCACATTCAGGCTGAGTGCTGTTGCGACCGATCGAGCAACTTGGGCTACCTCAAGTGCATGCGTCATTCGGTTACGTTGATGATCGCCAGGGAACACGAAAACCTGGGTTTTTCCTGCTAGTCGTCGGAACGCTGAATCGTGGAGGATCCGGTCACGGTCTCGCTCGAAGCAAGTGCGAAAAGGGTCGGCGGGCTCCTCGACTGCACGGCTGCCTGCGCCCGATGCTTGAGTAGCGTTCGAAGCCAACATCAGAGCATCGCGTTCCTCTCGCGCCTCGCGGGTCATGATTTCGGCCTCGCCGACCGTTGCGCGTGAGTCTGCATGCGCCACCACGATCTCGTCGTCGGCGTGCCCTGCCATCGATGACGCCCAGCGGTGAGCGCGTTCTTCGGAGTCGTCCACAAAGGGCAGGTCATCCATCGAAGCGAAGGCTACGGGGCAACGAGCCCCAAGCCGTTGATGCGGCGCAAGCGATTAAGCCGACGCCGGTTGGTGCACAGTCGTCACTGCAAGGGTCTGACCGTTGTCGAACTGGAGGGGCCGTACACCGTTGTTCAACAAGGATCTCGAACCCGGACTTGATGCAGTCGGATTGTCGGGTGCAACATGCAACGCCCGCCAACTTCACTAACCGGCTGATCGCCGCTGTAACACAGTCACAAATAAGCGTTAAGAGCACGACGCCGGGGAAGGCGGTACCGGAACCTGATCGGACGATCCCGAGTTCGATCGATCACCTCCCGAGCGAGCGACCTCGACCGGCGTAGCATCTTGTGCCATGTCGCAGTTCGTCGACGAATGCCAACTGAACGTGAAGGGAGGCGATGGCGGCGCGGGCTGCATCAGTTTCCGGCGTGAAGGCCCAGTAGTCATGGGTGGACCCAACGGCGGCGATGGTGGCAACGGCGGCGACATCTGGCTCGTTGCCGACCACAACGTCGCGTCTCTCCTCGCCTTCAAGGACCATCCGCACCGCAAAGCGGAGCGCGGCGTTCACGGGAAGGGCAAAGACCAGCACGGCCGCCGTGGTGATTCGATCACCGTCAAGGTGCCGATCGGCACGAAAGCCAGTGACCTCTACACCGGCGAAGTCTATGCCGAGCTCAACAATCAGGGCGACCGTTGGCTTGCAGCCGGGGGTGGCCGAGGTGGACGCGGAAATGCGAAGTTCCTGTCGAACAAGCGGCGAGCGCCGAGCTTCGCCGAGCAGGGCGAACACGGTGAGGAGCGCTGGCTCAAGCTCGAGCTGCGACTTATGGCGGACGTGGCACTCGTCGGTTTCCCAAATGTTGGGAAATCAACACTCATTAGCGTGATCTCCGCAGCAAAGCCGAAGATCGCCAATTATCCGTTCACGACACTGGAGCCAAATCTCGGCGTGGTGAGCCTCGACGACGAAACCGAGTTTGTTGTAGCGGACATCCCCGGCCTCATCGAAGGCGCAAGCGAAGGTCGAGGCTTGGGCCACCAGTTTCTCCGCCACGTCGAGCGCGCCCGAGTGCTTTGCCTAATGGTTGACCTTGCGCCGATGGACAACGTATGGCCCAACGAGCAGGAACGGATTCTGCTCGAAGAGCTCGGCGGCTACCAGCCAGATCTGCTCGAACGTCCACGTATCGTCGTGGGAACTAAGGCCGACATGGTTCAGGAAGGCGACCTCGAGATCATGGAATGGGACGGCGACGTCGTGTCGGCGATCACCGGCGACGGCGTCAGCGCGCTCGTCGGAAAGATGGCGTCGCTGGTGCATGACGCCCGCCAGGAAGTTCGTCACGACGACGGTCTGATTGTGATTCGACCTGAACCGAGCGGTGCGCTCGTCGAACGCGTCCAGGAGGGCGAGTTCCGCCTAGTCGGACGTGATGTCGAACGGGTCGTGGCCCTCAACGACGTCACCACCCCCGAAGCGCTCGCCTACATTGACTACCGGCTCGAACGCCTCGGTGTGCCCAAGATGCTGTCGAAAGCAGGCGCTGTCGAGGGTGATGTGATCTGGATCGGCAACTTTAGCTTCGACTACGAACCCGACCGATGAGTCAGCGCACGGCAGGAGCCGACCGGTGAGGATTGTTGCGAAGATTGGAACGGCATCGATCACGACCAATGAAGGCGTAATCGACCACCGAGCGATTGCTCATCTCGTCGACGAGACGGCGGCGCTACGATCCGCAGGGCACGACGTAGTAATCGTGTCGTCCGGCGCGGTCGCGGCAGGGGTGGCTGCACTAGGGATGGACCAGCGCCCCGTTGACATGCAGACCGTGCAGGCGGTGTCGGCCGTCGGGCAGAGTCGACTCGTCGAGGCTTACAACCGCGAGTTTGACAGGCATGGCATCGTCGGGGCGCAGCTCCTGGTCGATCCATTCGACTTCGTCGAGCGACGGCAGTACCTGCACCTTCGAAGCACGACTCAGCGGCTGCTCGAGTTGGCCGTAGTGCCAGTCGTCAATGAGAACGACGCAATTGCCAACGACGAGCTCCGCTATGGCGACAACGACCGGATCGCCGCGCTCATCGCCAACAGCGTCGGAGCGGATGTGCTCGTGCTCCTGACCGACATGGACGGCGTGTTCACTGCCGACCCTCGTCGCGACCCGTCAGCGACGCTCATCCCTTACGTGAAGTCCGACGATCCGCTGTTGTCCATCTCCGCCGACAGCGGTGGGAGCGGCCGGGGTAGCGGCGGCATGGCAAGCAAGCTGGTCGCAGCGCGAATGGCCTCGTGGTCGGGGATCCGCAGTGTGATCGCCCGAGCATCGCGTCGCGGCGTGCTCGCCGGCTCAGCATCAGATGAACTCGTGGGAACCACGTTCGCGCCACACGAGCGGACACTCCCGGCGCGTAAGTTGTGGATAGCGTTCGCTGCGGAAGTGGCCGGGTCAGTCCATGTCGACGCCGGTGCGCAGCGGGCGCTTACCGACCGACCGAACAGCCTGCTTCCCGCCGGTGTGGCGCAGATCGACGGTTCGTTCGAACCTGGCCAAGTAGTCGATGTCGTTGGACCTGCCGGCGTTGTCTTCGCTCGGGGGATCGCATCGACCGGAGCATCTGCTTTGTCGCAGGTTCTTGGTCATCACACGAGCGCGCTGCCCGCAGGAATGGCGAACACGGTGGTCCACCGTGACGATCTCGTCGTGCTTGCGTAGCGGAGTGGTCCGGCCCCAATCCGCACCAGGTCAGCCGTCGGAGAGCTGAGCCTCGGATTTATCGGTCTCGACGGCTGTCGGCTGTGCGCCGGTGTCGAGACCGAGTTCGGCTCGCAGCTCAGACAAGCGGCTCTGCGCCTCGATGTTCGCGGTGGCCTGCTCAATCTCCAGTACCCGGCTCTCGACGGTGACGTCCTGCAGCTCGGACGATGCCTTCGCCTTCGCGTAGCGCGCCTCAATCTTCTCCTCCACCTCGTTAAAGGTCGGAACGTCGTCGCCAACCGTCTCGGTGAGCGACGCCATGGCTGAGTTCATCTCCTCCTGCATTTTGGCCTGATCGAGCTGGCTCATGAGCTTCGACTTGTCGGCAATTTTCTCCTGCAGAATCCGGGAGTTCTGCTGGACAGCTGCCTTCGCCTGATCCGCAGCCTGCGTCGATTCGAGGACCATTGCCTTGAGGCTCTCGACATCGGATTCGACGGAGATCAGCTTGTCAGCGATCGTTTCGGCTGCCCGCGTGTACTCGGCGGACTTGTCGGTGTTGTTGGCTATTTCGGCGTCGCTCGCCATGATCAGTGCTTGACGCGTGTTGGCGTTGAGCTTGCTGAGTTCCTCCATCTTCTTGTTCAGGCGGATCTCGGCCTGCTTCTGGTTCGCAATGACGTTCGCCGCCTGCTCCTTCAATCGCTTGTGCTGGCTGTGGGCCTCGCCAATTGCCTGCTCAAGCTGTACCTTCGGATCGGCATTGGCCTCGGCCCGGCCGCTGATCTTTGCGACGAAGTAATTCCACTGCCTCTTCAGGTACTTGAACATCGCGACATGTTAGTCGGTCGTCACGGTCGTCCGCCCGGGCAGCCGCCGCTTAAGCGCATTCAACTCGGGGGCTCCCATCAACGCAAGAAGACCTGCGTACACGGCAACACCGATCAGTGTTCCGACCGTCAGCCGCAGCAGCGCTCAGCCGCCGGTGTTTCCACCGACAACACGCGCAATGAGCCACACACACTCGCCCATCAGAGCTGCGGCGACCACCATGCGGGCGAGGCTGCTGAACACCGAGCGCAGCTCAAATCCGGGCACCTTGTAAGCAAGGATCTGGAGGACCCACAACGCGCTCAAGGTGTACGCAATCGCAAATGATGCGCCGAGTCCGAGGACGCCGTAAGAGCCAGCGAGCGCGATCGCAAGCACGATGTTGATCAGGTTCTCGACCACGTTGACCTTAAATGCGGTTTTTGTGTCCTGATGGGCATAAAACGCTCGGAGGACGAACAAATAGACCGAGAAAGCGCCGAGCCCCAACGCGAGTCCGGCGAGCGCGCGCGACGCCTGGAGCGAATCGTCGGCAGTGAAATTTCGGTACTCGAGAGCAAGGCCGATCAACGGTCGACGAAGTACGAACAACCCGACGCCTGCCGGGATGGTCAGCAGCGCGGTCATCCGGATGCCGAGCGATGCTGCATTCGTGAAATCCCGTTTCGACCGCTGGGCAACAGCACGCGCCATTTCTGGTTGGAACGTCGTGGCGATCGACACGCCCAGCAGTCCGTGCGGAAGAATAAAAAATGTGAACGCCAGGAAGTAAGCCGTCGCACCCGATGACCCCGGCTCGGTCATATTTCGGACCACCGTGAGCGCCACGATGTTGGCGGCAACGAACCCGAGTGTCCAGAACGACAACGTCAACAGCTTTTTAACCGCCGGGTGACGAGGGTTCCAGACAAAATTCCAGCGCAGGCCGGCCCGGTAGGTCGCCGGAATGAGCACAACAGCCATCGAAGCGACGCCGATCGTGGCGCCGAGCCCGAGGGTGAGCCGGATACGCGTGTTTTCGATTACATCGTCGAGCACGTACCCGTCGGCACCGGTTGCCGGCAGCGACAGCAGCGTCGCAATGATGACCAGGTTCGGCAGGATCGGGCTCCACGCCGCTGCAAAGAAACGACGGCGGCTATTGAGGAAAGCGTTGGCTATCCCGGTCAGCCCGTAGAACAGGATCTGGACAAGAAAGATCCGCGACAGTGTTGTTCCGACCGACCGGAACAACTCAGGGTCGACGTCGGCATCAACTCGGGCGGAGAACGCCCTGAAGACAAGGGGTGCCGCTATGACGGCGACGACCATGGTGGCGGAGATGACGACGAGCGCCGTCGAGATCACCACGTTTCGCGACTCGTCGTCGTCGTGTGCGTCGAACGACGTGAACAGCGGAACGAGCGTGGCTGACAAGACGCCACCAACGAGGAGCTCGTAGACGATGTTCGGCGTCTCGTTCGCAAGGAGATAGGCGTCGCTGAGGGCCGTGCCGCCGAGAACCGCTGCGAGTACGCCGAAGCGAACGAGACCGGTGAGCCTCGACAGAGCGGTGCCAGTGGCGACGGTCAGGTTGCTCTTGAGGAGTCCGCTCACAGCATCACCTCGGCCATGTTCTACTCACAGAAGATTTGTCTCCTCGATCGCCTGGCGGAGCGCCTCAAGATCAATAACGAGATCGTCGACGTCATGCTCGTAAGCGTCGGTGTCACCCGCTCCGATCGCAACTTCGGCGGCTCGGGTGACGAGCTCGTCGAGACGCGTCTGGGTGAGGCGGAGACGATTGGACAGCTTGGCCGAGTCGGCCTTCAGTCGTTCGGTGGCATCGATCTGACTGCGTAGCGACGCCAGGGCGGACTCGACGTCATCGTTCGGCGCGGTTGCGAGCCGTTTCTCGAGGCTGGCTTGTTTTGATCGAAGCGATGTTGGATCGAGTCGGCGGACGGTGTCGTCGATCTGGTCTCCGCGACGTGCGATGGTCCAGGTTTCGGCCAAACCGTCATCGAGTCGGTCGACGATCGTCGACATCCGGTCCTTCAGCGGGCCGTCACCAGCGGAGGCAACGGATACATGCAGCCGCTGCCCCGCTCGCTGTGCGCCCTGGATAAACTGGCGCCACGGCTCGCCAACGGAAAAAGGATCAATGGGAGGCGGGGCCGACTTCTTCATGCCGACCCATCGGCTGACAAAAAATCCGGCGATGCCGACCAGCAGAGCGACCGGCCACGTCATCCCGAGCACGAGTATCACCGTTGCTGCGAAGATCGCACCAACCAGTACGGCGCAAGAAAGCACCCGGGGGTCTCGGCTGTGGCTCATGGTGCTTCGACGCTAGTGGTCAGAATCAGTCGACCGGATGAATGTCATCGCCCGTCAGAGTGGTGAGCTGCTCATCGCTTAGCCCGTCAATGTCGGCGAGCCGGAGAGCATGGTTGCCTACGGCGGCTTCGAATACATTGCGAACGAACCTGCCGTTACCGAACCCTCGGTTGCGTGGTTCGGAATCGATCACGCTTTTAAGGCGGGTCTTACCGGTGTGGTCAAGGTGGTACTCCTTGCTCCCCGAGATCAGCTCGAAGATGGCGATGAGTTCGTTGGTGTCGTAATCGGGAAAGTGGATTGTGCGGGTAAATCGACTCCTTAGGCCCGGATTCGAGTCGATCAACTCCTGCATCTCGGTCGGGTACCCGGCGGCCACTACGGAGAGGTCGTTGCGGTGGTCCTCCATGAACTTCACAATTGTGTCGACCGCCTCGAGTCCGAAGTCGTTCTCACCGCCCCGGGCGAGGGCATATGCCTCGTCGATCAGGAGCGTGCCCCCGATAGCTGAGTCCATGACTTTCCGGGTCCGGGCGGCAGTTTGCCCCACGAATCCGGCGACAAGGCCCGAACGGTCGGTCTCAACGAGATGGCCCTTCGTGACCACACCGAGAGAGCGGAAGATCTGCGAGAGCAACCGCGCGACTGTTGTCTTCCCGGTCCCCGGATTGCCGCTGAAGACAAGGTGCGTCGACGTTTCGATTGTCGGGAGGTCACGGGTGGAGCGCATCTCCTGGACCCGCAACAGTGACGTGAGCCGTCGAACCTCTTCTTTCACTTGGCCGAGGCCGACGAGCTCATCGAGTTCGGCCAGGAGGTCCTCGATTTTGCGTTCGGGTGGGAGGTCAACCCCCGGATCGATAGCAGCGTCTGCGCTGACCGTCGCATCCGTCTGATGAGTTTGAGCTCGCTGGCCTGGTTGGCCCGGCCGAGGCACGGACTGCGAATCCATTGTCGTCAGCAGGATCGTTCGGAACCGATCGATCGCAGCAATTTCGGTGGGGGAGGGAACAAGATCAATGGCTGCCGTCGCATGGGCGAGATTCATCGCAAGGCGGTAGTACTCGTCGGACCGCCGGCCGAGATCGCGTGCGTCGGCCCTCACGAGAAGGTCAAACATTGTGCTTGGTCGGTCCAGCCACTCTGCGCGACCACCGAATGTGTCGTCGTCGCGCAGCATCTGCGTCGTAACGATCATTGGTGGGGTCAGCTTTGAGCCGAGTGCCTGAATCCACCCATTGAGCTCAGCCATGCTGTGGCGTCCGTCGGCGTCGATGAGTGCGGCGACGAGGTTCGAGGCCTCAATCACGCATTCAGATTGGTGACCGGCTCTGCCCGAGAGGTTGTCGAGGGTCAACGACATGGCGCCGATGAAGTCATCGGCGTTGTCCGCAAATACCTGGCTCATCACAGTCGACACTACGCAGTCCGCGGCGAACCCCCCGGTCTGCGGCGGTGGTGTCTGAGAAGATGTTGATATGGACAACGACACGTGGCAGACGCCGGGCCCGGGAACCTGGGAAACGGACTCGTCGCATTTCGACACGACAGTCACCCCGCTGATGGCGGAGATGATCGAGTACGCGGTGCCCACAGGCACGCGTGAAGGATTCGACTTGGTTGGCGCACCACTTGACGCAATTGACGTCCGTTTCGTGAACGGACAGATGTATCGGCGGCTAGTCCCGATCATCGGAGGAGGCGGCCGTGGGTCGAGCACAGCACCACCTGCGTGGCTGACCCGAACCGTCTTCTCCGCCCGTCCTCGCCTGCGCAAGCGGGTTCAGACCGCTGCTCGTTCGCTCGAGAACAGGTCATGGAACGGAGAGGCTGATCGATGGGAGGCAACCTGGAAGCCTGAGCTGTCCGCAACGAACCGGGGTCTTGCTGCCGTTGACGTCGTGTCGCTTTCCGATTCAGAACTCGCCGATCATTTCGAGAAGACCCTCGAGCATTCCCGTTCCGCAATGGTGCTTCACTTTCGACTACACATCTCCGACCTCGGCCCAATCGGACGGCTTCTCGATCACACCGCCAGTTGGGGCATCGATCCGAGCGACGTGATGCCGACACTCGCTGGCGCATCACCGGCAACGAGTGGGCCTCAGGATGCGCTTCGGCCACTTGCCCGCGAGATCGCCGACGCCGACGCAAACCCGACCTCACTCGACGAGGTACGTGCGATCGGCCATTCAGCCGCACAACTGCTCAATGACTATGTGCTTGAGTTCGGCAAGCGATTGACCACAGGGTACGACCTGGTGCACCGAACCCTTGGTGAAATGCCTGACGTCATCCTGGCAACGGTCGGCGACCCGCAGCTTCTTGGCCCGCGTTCCGCTGCCGAGTCGGCAGCGGAACGCGGGGAGCAGGCACTCCGCGAGGTGCGCTCGGCGGTTACCGCCGAAAACCTCGAACTGTTTGACGAGCTCATCGCCGACGCCCGTCGGCTTTATGGATTGCGCGACGAGAATGGTCCGATCACGGTTGAGTGGCCATGTGGAATCCTGCGTTTAATCATGTTGGAAACCGGCCGGCGTTTAGTCGCTGTCGGCCGTCTCCGGACGGTCTCCCATGTTTTCGATCTCTCGGCCGACGAGCTGAGCGGTTGCCTGCGCGGTGAACCCGGTCCACACGCCGAGGCCGTAGCAACCCGACACAGGCGGCGCTTATTGCGGGCCGGCTCCCAAGGTCCTACGCACCTCGGACCTACGCCTGTTCCGCCTGACTTGGACGGTCTCCCTGAGGCGATGAGGCGGACGATGCGCATGTCGGCGAACGTCGTGGCTCTGCTCGAAGCGGACCGTAATCGCTGTGAACTTCAGGGAACCGGCGTCGGGTCGGTGTCGTACACGGGGCCTGCCCGTGTCGTGGCCGACGCCGACGAAGCCCTCGAGCGTTGTGAGCCTGGCGACGTTATCGTCGCCCGCTACACCGTGCCGACGTTCAACTCGGTGCTCGCTTTGGCGGGAGCGGTTGTGACCGAGCAGGGAGGGCTCTTGTGCCACACCGCGGTCATCGCTCGTGAGCTCGGGATCGCAGCAGTGGTCGGAGCGTCGGGTGTGCTTGACATTGATGACGGGTCGATGATCGAGGTTGACCCGATTGCAGGCGTCGTCACCGTATTGGAGGTCTAATAGTCAGCTCTGCATGCTCCTGCGGCCGGTCAACGCCACGAAACGTGAGAGCGCGTCACCGTCGACTGCGTTCACCGCCGGCCCGAATGCGCCGGCGCCGCGCAACATGTCTGCGATCGGCTCGAGATGGGCATGCGCTGCCGCAGCAGTCGCAGCATCGATACCCGTTTCGATTCCGGCAGCATCGGCGATGTCCCACGCATGGGTGAGCGGGTCGATCCAGATTGTGCCAATGAAGTTGTCGATCGGCATTTCACCAAACGGGGTCTGGGCGACCGTTTGGAGTGCGCCAGGTCGATCAAGCGCGGCCAGACATGTATCGACAGACGCACAGATGGTGGCAGTCGGATCGTCGCCCGCAATCGCAGCCTCGGGAAGCTTTTCCGGCCGTTCGCCGGCACCGGCGCTGGCTGCGATGTTTCGCAGCACCCAGGAAGCGTGACCAGCGACCTCGCGAGCGTTCCAGCCGTCGCAGCACGAGTCGTTGTCCCACGCGTCGGCCGGCATTCTGACGGCCACGTTGCGAAGGGTGTAGGCGGCTTGGGTGAAGCTCTGCAAGTTCCCGCTCATGTGACCGAAGTTAGCTCATCGATGACGTTTCCGATTCCAATGGAGCGTTGAGGTGCCGGTAGCTTCAGGCCGGTATGACGACAACCGACTCAACCCCGACCACGCCGTTCGACGCCGAACCGCGCTTCGAAAGCGTGCAAGAGGTGCGCGACGCGCTGCGCGACTCGAGCTACCTCGCCGACGACGGCATATCGGGCATCGTCTACCTCGCCGATCGCCTCAACAAGCCGATTTTGGTCGAGGGTCCTGCCGGGACGGGCAAGACCCAACTGGCCAAGTCGGTTGCCGAGATGACAGGCGCCAAGCTGATCCGCTTGCAGTGTTACGAAGGCCTCGACGAGAGCAAGGCGCTCTACGAATGGAACTACAAGAAGCAGTTGCTGCGCATTCAGACCGAACGTGGAGGGGATGAAGGCAACGAGGACTGGACTGATGTTAAGGACGACATCTTCTCCGACGAGTTCTTGCTTACACGTCCGCTACTCGAAGCGATCACAGCTGATGAACCCGTCGTGCTGCTGATTGACGAAGTCGACCGCGTCGAGGTCGAGACCGAGGCACTGTTACTCGAAATTCTCTCCGACTATCAGGTATCGATCCCGGAGCTCGGAACAATCGCAGCAAAGCAGATTCCACTCGTCTTCCTCACGTCCAACAACACCCGCGAGCTGTCAGAGGCGCTTAAGCGGCGGTGCTTGTACCTGCACGTCGACTACCCGCAACTCGAACGCGAGAAAGAGATCGTGTTGGCGAAGACCCCTGGGATTACCGACAACCTCGCCGACCAGGTAGCGCGCATCGTCCGCTCGATCCGTCAGCTCGACCTCAAAAAGAGCCCGAGCGTTTCGGAGACTCTCGACTGGGCTCGTACGCTTATGCTCCTCAACATCGAGACGATCGACGAACAGGTCGCGAAGGAGACTCTCAACATTCTGCTGAAGTACCAGACCGACATCGCCAAGGCCACCAAGGAACTGTCGGTCGACGACTGACGCGTCGCACGATGACCGACACCGCTTCCTCCCGCAGCGTGACGCCCGGGCCCGACGCCTCGAACGGCGGCATGCTTAACCTGCTCAACGGCTTTGTCATCGAGCTGCGCAACGCCGGCTTACCCGTGTCTTTGACCGAGAACCTCGACGCAATGGAGGCCGTGCAGCACATTCCCATCGAGGACCGCGATGCGTTCAAATACGCGTTAGGTGCCACGCTGATCAAAAACCATGCGCATTGGCGCAGCTTCGAGACGGTTTTTGAAGTGTATTTCAGCTTGAGAGGCCCGGAGTATCGGATCGCCGAGGGCGACGGCGACACCGACCTCGACGAACTCTGGCGCGAAATGCAAGAAGCCCAGCAGCAAGGCGAGGGCAACGGCCAAGGCGGCATGGATGGCATGACGCCCGAAGAGATCGCTCAGATGCTGATGCAGGCGCTGATGAACGGTGATCAAGGAATGATGCGCGCAATGGCGAAGCAGGCGGTGCAGCGATTTGCTGGCATGGAGCCGGGCCGACCCGTTGGCGGTACCTACTACCTGTACCGCACGTTGCGGAACCTCGACCTCGACAACATGCTCGAGAAGATGATGGACGCCTCGCGCGACGAAGCGTCCGGCGACCTTACGTCTCTCGAGGAACGGTTAGAGAAAGAGGAGTACGAGGACCGCATCGAAAAGTTCAAAGGTGAGATTGAGGCCGAGATCAGGCGACGCCTCGTTGCCGACCGCGGCGCGGAAGCCATGGCCAAAACGCTGCGTAAGCCGCTTCCCGAAGATGTCGAGTTCATGCACGCGTCGCGTGACGAAATGGTTGCGCTCAAGAAGTCGCTGTACCCGCTCACCCGGAAGCTGGCAGCGAGGCTCGCCCGCAAACGCCGCCACGGTCGCAAAGGTCCGCTCGATTTCCGCAACACCGTGCGCCACTCGCTGAGTTACGGCGGCGTACCCGCCGAACCGAAGTTCAAATACCCCCGTCCGTCGAAGCCCGAACTGATCGTGATCGCTGATATCTCCGGCTCGGTCGCCGCGTTTGCCCGGTTCACGTTGATGCTCGTCTACGCCATCCAGAATCAGTTCTCGAAGGTGCGCTCCTTTGTCTTCATCGATGGCATCGACGAGGTAACTGACTACTTCAAGGCCACCGAGGACATCCAGGAGGCGATCCATCGCGTCAACACCGAGGCAGACGTAGTCTGGGTTGACGGACACTCCGACTACGGGCACGCCTTCGAGGCGTGGTGGAACAAGTACGGCAAGGACGTCGGACCAAAGTCGACCGTGTTGCTGCTCGGAGACGCCCGGAACAACTATCACGCGAGCCAAAGCTGGGTCGTCAAAGAAATCCAGCAGAAGGCGCGCCACGTGTACTGGCTGAACCCGGAGCCCAAGAGCTACTGGAACACCGGAGACTCAATCGTTGGGGAGTACGGCACCCACACCGATGGTGTCTATGAATGCCGCAACCTTCGTCAGCTTGAGTCCTTCGTCGATCTGCTGGCATAGTCCGGCTTCCTCGAAACCCGATCGACACCGCAGAGCGAAGCAAGTCGGCACTTGCGCTCCGAATGCTCTAACAGGTGAGATTATTGACACAGCAGAAGTGCTGCGTCTCGGATATGCCCTCGACGTGGTGCCGCATGAAGAGGTGTTCACTGGAGCGATGTCGCTGGCGAACCAGATTGCGACCGGTTCACCTCACGGTCTTCGTGAGATCAAGTCCTTGGTTCACGAGGGCCTGACCGCATCGGTTAGTGAGCACACGAGACGCCACACGGAGTCACTGGCGGCGTGTCTCAAGAGCGACGAACATCGTGAGGGCGTTGCGGCGTTCACAGGACGGTGAGGAGCGTCCTGCCGGACGACGCAACTCGGCCACCATCAACGGATGGTCCGACCGGGGAAACAGCCAAGCGGATTCGTTTTCAAAAAAAATACTAAGAGCGTTCAGA
>CAJQPY010000039.1 GCA_905480335.1 uncultured Ilumatobacter sp.
CTGCGCTGCCGATGGCGGCGGTTCGAATGTGTGTGAGTTGGTCCCCTCGGGCACGATCCCGACAATCTCGGCACGGTTGCCGATTACGTTGGCAGCGATCGACGTAATAGGCGCCACGGTTGTGACCACCGTCAATTCTGCCGATTCAACGCCGGAGTCGGCAGACTCCTCACCGTTCGTGGCAGTATCAGAGCCTGCACATGATGTCGCAGCAATCGCTGCGCACGCTATGGCGCAAGCTATTCGTTGCGTCCAATAGCCGCTGTTCGCCGTTTTATGACCCACTTCCGCCCGCCCAACCTCTGACTTGACAAAAATCATCCTCACGACGTTGACCATAGTTGCGAGCTGGACGCACCTACACTTCCTGCTCAAAATTCGACCCGATGCTCAACTAATCGACCACTTCGGAGGATTGTCCCCCCAAACTGCGGCAACCTAAGCCGCTACCCTCGCCTCGACTGGCCGCTTCAAAGACTGAGATTTCATGAGCATCGACCATGCCCCTTCCACAACACAGACCCGGGACGGTTTCCATTTGGTTACAGAGCGCCTCGATACAGACTCGTTCGGACTATTTGAGGCTCACGCCCGCAATGGGGGCAGCGTCCTGCTCGTTCCGCAACCCGGCGACGAATTCGCCGAAGCACTCGCTGGCGCACACATCACGGCACCGCTTCCCAATACCGAATGGTTCGTCACTCTTGCCGCACGGCCCGAAGCCGTGCGACTTGACGGCGAAGTCCCTATTTCGACCCCGCTGCTCACGTTCGCGCCGTTTGACCCCGACGTTGAGGTGGCCGCCACAACGAGCGTTCGCTTCGAACATCGCCCGACGATGCTCGTCCGGCGAGTAGGAGCAGGCCGCATCATCACGATCGGGATGACGGTTGTCGAAGCTGTTGATGCTCACGAGACCCTCGGCCCATTCCTAAGGCGTCTGCTTCGCACCGATTTCCCGACCACATCAGTAAGCGACCTCGGCGTGGCCGTCGTCGGCTACGGTCCATTCGGCGGCATGGGCTATCTGCACGGACTCGCCGCTTCCGAAACCGACGGACTGGCGCTCGTCGCTGCGGCCGACAGTTCGGCGGATCGCCTCAATGCCGCACGGCTCGACTTTCCCGGGCTCACGGCCCACGACTCCGGCACGTCGCTCGCCTCCGACGACAATGTCGACATTGCGATCATCGCGACACCTCCAGTGCACCATGCCGAACTTGCGCTCGAACTGCTGCGCGCCGGCAAACATGTCGTCGTAGAAAAGCCGATGTGTCTGACGACAGCCGATGCTGACGCGCTCATCGAGACGGCCAACGACCTAGGTCGGACCATCTCGGTGCACCAAAGTCGACGGTGGGACACCGACTGGCTGGCCATCCGGCGCCTTATCGACCGCGGCGACTTGGGCGGCGTGTTTAACATCGAAACGTTTGTCGGCGGCTTCGAGCACCCCTGCCGGGCGTGGCACTCAGAGGACTCAATCTCTGGCGGCGCAGTCTACGACTGGGGTTCCCACCACATTGACTGGATCATCCAGCACTACGGCACGGCGCCGAAAAAAGTGCTCTGCTCGGCACACACGCAGGTGTGGCATGACACGACCAACGTCGATCAACTCTCGGTCTGGATGCAATGGGCCGACGGACGTGAGGCCACCTTCCGCCAGAGTGACGTCTGCGCAATTCGGCGACCAAAATTCCACATCGAGGGCACACTCGGCACACTCGAGGGTCACTACGAACCAGTCCGGCAGGATTCTGTTGTGGCTGGCCGCGGCTTTCAGGCTCACGTCTCGCACCATGCTGAGCGCCCCGTAGACCTGGTGCTCGCCCGCTACGACGGCACCCACGGCCTCATCAAGTCACACATCACTCCGGCTCCACATCCCGGATGGGGTTTTCATCGAAACCTTGCGAACCACTTGCTGCTCGGGGAGCCGCTCGCAGTCCGCCCCGAGCAATCCCGCGATGTGGTCTCGGTACTCGAAGCCGCGCATCACTCCGGCGCCAACGGCGGCGAACTCATCGAACTCCCGTGAGTCGCCAGCGGACGGCGCTGTGACCGATCTGGTCGGCTTCGGCATAATCGGCGCGAACTCCTTCGTTGCGAACGCAGCCGTACTGCCCGCGATCAGCGCTTCGGCAAATGCCTCGGTGGTGGCGACTGCATCGCGCAGTGGCAACATCGCACAGCGCTGGGCTTCGACACAGCTCGACGACTACGACGCCGTCCTCGATCATCCTGATGTCGACGCCGTGTACATCCCGCTCCCAAACGGCATGCACCGAGAGTGGACTGAACGCGCCGCTGCCGCCGGCAAGCATGTGCTGTGCGAAAAGCCTCTCGCCGCCGATCCGGCCACAGCCACGGCAATGGCGGATGCCTGCCGGAGGGCCGAGGTCCTCCTCGCCGAAGCCTGGATGACACCATTTGATCGGCGCTGGGCCGCCACGATCGAATTGGCTCGCAGCGGCGCTATCGGCGACTTCGACACGCAAGATCATCACTTCACGTTCACCATCGGTCCCGAGGCTTCGAACAACTATCGATGGGACCCCAAACAGGGCGGCGGCGCGCTTCTCGACGTAGGCGTCTACTGCCTCGGTACTGCCATCGAACTCTGGGGTCCCGATTGCGAAGTCGACACCGTCAAACGCGCGATGACGCCACATGGTGTAGATGCCACAACCGTCGCCAATCTTGTCTGGCCCGGTGATCGACGAGCACAGATCACATGCTCGTTCGTCGATGCCGAACGCCAACTGGCGTCCTTCCGCAGCGCCGACACAGCGTTGCTGCTCGAACACGCCGCATTTACGAGCGGCCACGAACTCGACCACGTTGTCGTGCGCAGCAGTTCGCGCTTGGACTTGCCCACAATCGCACTCGATCCGTACCTACCTGCACCGGGGCTCGCCCGACCGGCGGTCAGCCCCCACGGCGAACAACGACGCGTGGAACAGTTTTCGGTCGAGGTCGGGGACCCGTACCAAAGCATGATCGAAGCCTTTGCCAACGCCGTTCTCGGAAAGTTGGAATGGCCACGACCTGTCGAGCGATCCATCGAGATGCTTGGGCTACTCGAGCGCATTGCTCGATTCGGAGATACCGCACATGCATGACGACAGCACACCGACGACCGAGTGGCATACAATTTCATCCGGAGTCGAGCTCCACGTGCTTCGGTTGGAGCCGCCGGCCGAGACCGCCGAGACGCAACGATCCTGGCTGATGACCCACGGGCTCGCCTCGAATGCGAGACTCTGGGACGGGGTCGCCCGACGACTCGCCGCCTCCGGCCACCATGTCGCCACGGTCGACCAGCGCGGTCACGGCCAGTCGTCGAAGCCGGACGACGGCTACGACGTGGCGACCTGTGCCGACGATCTCGCCCTGTTGATCGACACACTCGGTTTCGACCGACCCGCCGTTGCCGGTCAGTCGTGGGGCGGCAACGTGGTGCTCGAACTTGGCCACCGTCACCCCGATCTGATCAGTCAGGTCGCCTGCGTGGACGGAGGGTTCATCGACCTGCGCTCGAAGTTCCCGGTCTGGGAGGACTGCGTCGAGGCACTCGCCCCGCCCCGGCTTGCCGGCACGCCAGTCGAGACGATGCGCACGTGGCTTGAGCGATCCGCTTCAGACTGGCCCGATGAGGGCCGCTCGGCGACCATGGCCAACTTCGAGTTGCGCAACGACGGCACCATCGCACCATGGCTCACGTTTGAGCATCATCTCAGCGTGCTGCGTGGACTGTGGGAACACACACCGTCGGTGGTTTACCCCGAAATGCGTATCCCGACGCTACTCATCGGCGCAGATACGGAAGATGTTGCGTGGAGCGCGTCCAAACACGATGCGGTCGATCAAGCGATTACATCACTGCCACGCGGACGGGCGCATTGGTTCAGCCCCGCTCACCACGACGTCCATGCGCAGCAACCCGAGGCCGTGGCTGCGTTGCTGCATCAGTCCAGCACCGACCCCGCTTTCTTCTCGGGCCCTACCAAAACGGAGGCATCCACATGACCCTTCCTCGCCTGCTCGTCATCATGGGATCGGGCGAAACTGCCCCAACGATGAAGGCGCCGCACCGGCGCGTGTTCGAACGAATCATCGCGGGCGGACACCCTGCCAACCCGGTGATGCTCGACACGCCATTCGGCTTCCAGGAAAACGCTCCGATCCTCGCTGCCACGACCACCAAGTACTTCAGCGATTCCGTGAGCCAGGACGTCGAGGTTGCGGGGCTGACGCGGACCGATACGGGCGATACGGCTGCGGTCGAATCGGCGATCGCTAAAGTTCGCGACGCTAACTGGGTATTCGCCGGGCCTGGGAGCCCAACGTTCGCACTTCGGCAGTGGCAGCGTACCGACCTGCGCGATGTGCTCGCCGAGAAGCTTGCGGTGACCGACCGGGGCGGCGGCGGTGCGCTCGTGTTTTCGTCGGCGGCCGCGCTGACACTCGGTGTGTCTACCGTTCCGGTGTACGAGGTCTACAAGGTCGGGATGGATCCATGGTGGGAACCCGGACTGGACCTGCTCTCCGAAATCGGGATCAATGCTGCCGTCATTCCCCACTACGACAACCAGGAGGGCGGCAATCACGACACGCGCTTCTGCTACCTCGGCGAACGACGCCTTGCGATGCTTGAGCCCGAGCTGCCGGACAGCGCATTCGTCATCGGACTCGACGAACACACCGGTGTTATCATGGACCTCGACGCGGACACCGCCGAAATTGTCGGCAAGGGCGCGCTCACGCTGCGCCGCAACGGTGTCTCGGTCCGCCACGACTCCGGATCGACGATTGCACTCGACGTGGTTCGCTCGGGCGGCGGCACCGGTGCCCCCGGCGCCAGACTCACCACGGCTTCGATCAACCCGTCCAAGCAACCGGCTCCGGAGAACACCCCGAGCGAGAACGACACAACACTCGGCCTTGCGGCAACCGCCCGTGCCATCGAGTCCCGCTTCAACGACGCCCTCACCGCCGGCAACTCGCCGGCAGCCGTCGCTGCACTCCTCGACCTCGATGCAACGATCGTTGAGTGGTCGGCCGACACGCTGCAGTCTGACGAAATGGATCAAGCACGCAGATCGCTACGTTCGATGATCATCAAGCTTGGGACTGCGGCCACAGACGGACTTCGTGATCCCAGAAATGTGCTCGGTCCAGTCGTCGAGGCAGCCCTCGCAGCCCGCCGCGTCGCACGCGAAGAGAAGGCTTACGCCGTATCCGACGCTTTGCGCAATGGCCTTGATACTGCGGGCATCGAGGTACGCGACACCGCAGATGGTGTCGAGTGGGTCATCCGCTCATGACGGCGCGGGTTTCTAGTTACCCCTCTAGCCAACCATGTTTGCCGGGGTGAGCACGACCGGCGTCTCGAGTTGCTCAACCGTGAGGTGGCATTTGATGCTGTGACCGTCAGAGAGCTCGCGCAACTCTGGCTCGGTCACTTCGCACAGCCCTTCCACAGCACGGTGACATCGTGTGTGGAACACGCAACCCGACGGAGGATCGGCCGGCGAGGGGATCTCTCCGGTGAGAGGAATCCGGTTTTCTGCGGCGCCGTCAACACTCGGCACTGCTGAGAGTAGTGCCTCGGTATACGGATGATTAGTCTCGCCAAAGATCTTGCTGACTGGACCTATTTCCATGATCCGACCGACGTACATCACGGCAATGCGATCGGCAAGGTAGCGAACGACCGAGATGTCGTGGCTGATGAACAGATAGCTCGTTCGCTCGTGTCGTTGGAGATTTGCGAGCAAATTTAAGATTGCCGCCTGGACAGAAACATCCAAAGCTGAGGTCGGCTCATCGCACACAACGACGTTTGGATCGCCAGCGAATGCTCGCGCAATTGCTACACGCTGTTTAAGGCCACCCGACAGCTGGCGGGGACGCATGTCAAGGTGACGAGGCGACAGTCGCATTGCTTCGGCGACCTCGACGGCGCGATGATCAGCCTCAGCTCCGCGGAGTCCCGTCAATTTCGTAATCGATCGAGTGAGAATTCTCCTCACCGTCCAAGACCGGTTGAGGGCCGAGTCAGGGTTCTGGAAGACCATCTGAATCGATCGGATTGACTCCTCGACTCGTTCCGTCGCCTTTGTTTTCATCGCTCGCCCACGAAGCGTAATCTTTCCGCCCTCGTCCGGCTCGTGGATCCCCAGCATCGTCTTCGCAAGGGTCGACTTGCCGGACCCTGACTCCCCAACCAACCCCAGGGTCTCCCCCTCCGCAAACCCAAGGTCAACGCTAACCAGTGCAGGAACGTCATTGCCGCGCTGTCTAAATGTCTTCGAGACCCCGTGCACGCCGATGACCTCCTCGCTGCCGATCTCGACAGATTCGAAGTCTTTCACCGGCTCAGGAACCTCATCAATGTGATCGGGCCGGTGACATCGGGTCCAGTGACCGTCGCTGCGCTGGGAGATGGGCGGCTTCTCGGTTCGACATTCATCGTTGGCAATCGGACAGCGATCGACATACACGCACGTTGGCAGTGGGTCACCGATTTGCGGCAAATTTCCGGGTATCGCGAATAACTCGCGGTCGTCCTTGCGAACACCCTGCCGGGGAATGGAATTGAGTAAACCGACTGTGTAGGGGTGACTTGGGTTGTCAAAGACGTCCTCGACTGTTCCTTCCTCCACGATTTGTCCTGCGTACATGACGCCCACTCGGTCGCACATGGTCCGAATCACGCCGAGATTATGCGCAATTAACAAAATCGCAGAGTTCAATTCCGAGCGAAGGTCTCGTACAAGGTCGAGCACCTCCGCCTCGACGGTCGCGTCAAGACCGGTTGTCGGTTCGTCGAGAACGAGAAGTGTCGGGTCACAGGCGAGTGCCATTGCGATCACAACTCGTTGCAACATGCCCCCCGAAAGCTGATGCGGGTACCGTTCCATAACGCTCTCGGGCGAAGCGATCCGGACGCGCTTGAGTGCCTCAAGTGCGGCCTCTACGGCCTCTGCTTTAGGTAGCCCCATTACCTCGAACGACTCGGCTACCTGCCGCCCGACCTTCAGTACGGGGTTGACAGCCTGAACCGGGTCCTGAAAGACCATCGACGCATCGTTGGCGCGAAAACTTCGCAGCTGCCGCGACGACATCGCAGTCAGTTCCTTACCGACAGAGGTAACCCGCCCTCCATCGATTTGACCGTTGCTCGGCAGGTACCGCAGCGCTGCGTATGCAGTCGTCGATTTCCCGCAGCCCGACTCGCCGACCAAGCCGTACGCCTCCCCCGGTCGCACCTCGAACGTCACGCCCCGCAGCACCTCTCGGGGGGTCCCGCGTACGGTGTAAGAAAGCCTCAAATCGTCAACCGCTAGTGCGGCTGTCGACGAGTCTTGGATCACGACTTCCGAGCTGGGGGGGTTGTCTTCGAGGGTCATGACTTCAAGGCCTTGTCGATTGAGTCTGTGATTAAATTGACACCAATTACAAGTGTGGCGATCGCAAGTGCAGGGAAAATGGACGGCCACCAGACATCTCGGATGATCTGGGTGTAATTGAGAGAGACGTCGATTCCCCAGTCCGCATCCGTCAGGTCGGCCGCTACGAAGCCGAGAAATGCGAGAGTCGCGTACGTGAATACGGCGTACCCCAACCGAACCGTTAGTTCAACGACAACGAGCCCCGTGACGTTCGGAAGAATCTCTCGGGACACAATAAACAGCCCTGACTCACCTCTCATCTTCGCTGAAGTCACGTAGTCAAGATCTGACTCCGAGATCGCTGCCGACCTGATCGTCCTCGTGATCGCTGGCACGAAGAGGACTGCAATCGTGCCGATGATGACGGGCTGTGACCGACCAAACGTGAACACCACGAGTATCGCCATCAAAATAACCGGGATTGAAAGAATTGCTTCGACAATTCTACTGAAGACTTCGTCGACCCAGCCGCGGTAAAAGCCCATCAGCAGACCAAGGAGAGTCCCTGCAATGATTGCGATACCCGTTGCGAGCGGCGCCACAATCAGGATTGGGCGAGCTCCATAGATGACTCGGGCGTAGACATCTCGACCAACGCTGTCGGTGCCGAACCAGGCGTCCGCCGACGGGCTCACCCGAGCACCGGCGTCGGAAAACTCTTTGGGTCCGATTGAAGAAAAAAGACTTGGAACGATTGCCGCCAACACCCAAAATCCGACGACGCCAACTCCGATGACAAAGCCTGGGCTACGGAACAAGACACGACGCTGCTCCCTGCGTACTTGGGAGCGAGTTGCGGCTGCAGGCGCCCCCTCAACTTCTGGGATATCGGCTTCTGCCTCTGGACTTCCAATCGGAGTTAGCTCGCCTTCAGGGTCATAAATCGGATTCATGAGGCCTCTCCAAGATTGGCGCGTGCCCGCGGGTTCATGTAGGCGACCAACAGATCCGCCGCAAGCGTTGCGATCATGTAGATGATGGCCACTGTGAGTACGCCAGCGCGCAGGACTGGATAGTCGGCGCGATCCACTGCCCGAATAATCAGGTTCCCGATTCCTTGGTACCCAAAGACAATTTCAAGAGCAACCATGCCACCGAACAGGTATCCGAGTTGCGTACCTAAGACTGCAACAGTCGGCTGGAGCGCGTTGCGAGCGATGTGCTTCCTGAACACTTCGCGCGTAGATAGACCGCGCATGAAAGCTGTTCGTGCGTAATCCGAGTCAAGGGCAGTAATCGTGCCCGCTCGGGTGACACGAGCGATGTACCCGAAATACACCATCAAAACCGCTACCACGGGCAGTAGTAAGTGTTGCGCTTGAACAAGAGCGCTTGACCCAGGTGGAGCAGATGCCTGGACTTTAAAGAATTCGAACGGAACAGCAAGGAACGCAAGCAAGAACACTCCCGCAACGAAGTCCGGAATCGCCGAAAACGCTAGCCCCGTGTTGACGATTGTTCGATCGATCCACGTATCTTTCTTGTAGGCCGCTACAAGACCTCCCAGGATCGATAGAGGAACCATCACCAGTAGGGAGAACCCGACGAGTTTCGCGGAATTCGACAGTGCACTCCATACGAGACTCATCACTGGTTCGCCTTTGGCGACTGAAAACGACTCTCCGAAGTCGAGGGTGAAT
The DNA here is from genome assembly GCA_905480335.1 of uncultured Ilumatobacter sp. Taxonomy (GTDB): domain Bacteria; phylum Actinomycetota; class Acidimicrobiia; order Acidimicrobiales; family Ilumatobacteraceae; genus Ilumatobacter_A. The sequence continues at coordinate 9,101 of CAJQPY010000039.1, forward strand.
ACCGACGTCGCAAGGTTTGCCAGTTGTGCAGATACCGGGTCCTGAAGTCCGAGCGACTCATTTACTTCGATGAGGCGCTCGGGGGACGCGGTACCTCCAGCAATTTTCCGCGCAGGGTCTCCTGGCGCGATGTTCGGAATCAACGTAATGATCACGAGAATGATCGCCAGGGTGATCAGCGCGAGAAATAGGCGTCGAAGGATGAATCGGAGCACGTTTCACTTCCCCAGAGTTGAGCGGTTACCTCATCGAAACCTATGCAGAGGGGGAACAGCGTATTCGCTGTTCCCCCTCCAGTAGTGGCTCGAAAATCTGACCGGTCAGGCGGCCAGGTGCCTGATCAGGACTTCGTTGCCTTCTGGAAAAGCAGATGACCAAGCGCAGTCGTTTGCACATCCTTCACCGACGTGCTGTGGCCCGACAGGTAGTTGAAGAACGTGTGGTACACCGCAGGCATGTCTTCGTGAAGAAGACGTTGGATCTGACCAACTGCGGTCTTCTGACCGTCGACGTCAACTGCCGCTTGGTAATCCTTGAACAAGCTGTCGAACTCAGCCGAATTGTAGTTAGAGGAGTTCCAGTCTCCGTCGGTCGCGAGTGCACGACCGAAATAGATGTCAGGAGTTGGCCGGTGACCGTAGTCAACAATCCCGATATCAGCCGAAGCCCCACAAGGAATCCCGGGACCTGCCGACTCCGGATCCGTGCCATAACTCGCACCCGGGCACCAGTACTCGCCGTAGAAGTCCGAGTTCGGTGTAACCGAGACCTTCAGGTCAATGCCGATTTCAGCCAAGTTTGCTTGCACGATGGCTGCTATCTGGGGAACCTCGCCGATATCACCAACCTGCAGGGTGGACTCAATTCCGTCAGGGTAGCCCGCGTCAGACAACAGCTGGCGGGCCTTCTCCTGGTCAACTGTCCGCTGCTCTTGCGTGGCATCAAAGTACGGAAGGGTCGGGTACACGGGATGGTCATTGGCAATGAGAGCCTGGCCTTCGTAAATCGTGTCAACGATTTGCTGGCGATCGATTGCGAACCCGACGGCCTGGCGAACCCTCGGATCGGTGAATGGACCGCCCGAAGGCAGCTGCGTGTTGAACCACAACTGGCGGTGGTTCGCAGACGGTGGGGTGAGCACTGTGATGTTCTCATCCGTGAGCAGGTTTGCTCCGTCATTGACCGAAAAGTCTTGGATGACGTCAATTTCGCCGGCAGCCATTGCGGCCACCTTTGTTCCACCGTCGTCGAAGCCCTGAAGCACGACACTGTCGAGGTTGACATTTCCACCCCACCAGTTGGGGTTCGGGACGAATTTAGCTCGGAACGAAGATGGATCGAAGTCCTCGAGCATCCATGCTCCAGTCCCGGTCTTCCGCTCGTTGAGCACGGTGCCACTTGTGTAATCAGCCGGAGTGACCAGTGACTGTGGGTTGAACAGCGACAGCAGGACCGGAAGGTTTCCATTCGGCGACAACAGGTCGATCTGAAGCGTTGTGTCATCAACTGCTACAGCGCCACCAGGGCCAACGACTCCGTCGAGGCCTGCACCTACTTCGACCATACGCTCGATCGTGGCAACGGCGTCGGCGGCGGTCAACTGGCCCTCGCCGCCCATCCACTCGACCCCGTCGCGAAGCTTAAAGGTCCACTGGCTACCGTCGTCGTTCGGGCTCCACTCAGTGGCAAGACCGGTTGCTGCGATGTTTCCATCGTCGCCGAGACCAACGAGGTACTCAAAGCTCTGTGAGAGCACCGAATACGTGCCCAGGTCAAGCATATTTAGCGGGTCAAGCCCTGAGTTTGCGTCACCAGTTTGGATACCAGCAATTATTTCGCCGCCAGATCCACCAGACGGGGCATCCGTCGTGGCAGCAGTATCTACCGGAGCATCGCCCGTGCTTGCGGGCTCGCTGCCGCTGTCATCATCGCTGCCACAGGCGGCGATGATGGCGCCCATAAATGGCACCGACAGGCCGACAATCGTTCCGCGCTTAACAAAGTTTCGGCGGTTAATCTTTCCGGTGGCAAAAGCTTCGACGAGGTCGGCTTCCACCGGCCCCTTTGCGCGTCGCGCCGCATCGATTCGCTTCCAGTCCATCAAATTCCCCCTCTGGGATCAAAATTATCGCCATGGGTCGAAGTCCCGTGGCACCTCTGACCATAACCCCCTCCCGGGAACGACACAAACCTTTAGGACTGCTACCTCGTCTTTAAAGGTGTTACTGCATCAATTGCGCTGAGCGGGACGGGGCAGATCCCGTACCTACCGACACCGCAAGTGCTGCTCCGCTCAGCGGCCATCACCGCAAAATGCCCGAGCAAGCGAGCGCTCGGCTCCGGAACGGTTCTACGAGAACTGCCGCCAGGGCCAGCTCCAGGCCAAGCGTCGACGACGATCGATAGACACCCCAATCGATACTCGCCTGCGCCCACTTCTCGACTCGGTTCATACGCATCGTGAATACGTGCCGCGCAAGCGCTCCAACGTCACAATCGACGGCGAAGAGGCCGTTAGCGGCTGCCTTAGCAAAATCTGCCTCAAGATAGGCCACGACACGATCGCCGACCGCTCCCATTCCATGCGGGCCCGTTCCTGGCTTGAGCGAAGCGAAGATTGGCCGCCACACTTCCGGCTCGGCTGCAAAGTTTTCGTCAAGCGCGTTGAAAAGCGCTCGGGTGGTGTCGACGGGTCCGGCATCTGGTTGCGCGTCCAACTCAATCTCAAGCTGGTCCAGGCCCGCACTCACAAAAGCGACGAGCACCCCACTGCGGTCACCGAACTGATTGTAGAGCGTCGCAACCGCAACACCGGCGCGCTCGGCGAGCTTGCGCATCGTAAGCCCCTCGACTCCGGCTTCCGCAATCAGTGCGCCAGTTGCATCGAGCACATCACGTCGCGTGCGTTCCTGTCGTCGCTCCCAGCCGTCGCTCATGATGGAGCGAGCATAGGAGTTCCCCGGCTTTCAATTTCACTTCACGAGTTCGAGGCTCATTGTTCCACCCAGTCGGGAACATCAGCGCAGCAATCGAACTCCCGATGTCAGCTCAGCTACTACCGGACCAGCCGACCTGATCGCACGATAAACAACGCGAACGCCGACGAGGAGTGGGCGAATCAGGGTTCGCCGAGGAGATCGTCGCGGCAGGCGGGTGGCGCAGTGACCGGATTGCAGCGGGCAATCACACCGCCGGGCAGCGCAACAACGTATGGGCTGTCGAAGAAGGACGACGGCTCGTAGTAGTCAGTGCTCAGGAAGTGAGCGCCGCTCAGCAGCGCGGCGTCTCGCCGCGAAGTGTCGCCTGAACGGGCGTCGACGGTAGGCGAATCCGTCCGCGTCCGAATCAGGTATCCAGCCGCTGCTGCCTCGTCCAGACCAGGATCGAATGGGTCGTCGAAGCGCACGAATGCAGCATCGGGGGCGCCGGGCGTCGAGCTGGTGAACATCGGACGCCCCTCAAGAACCGGGGTTTCGGTGGTGTAGAGATCACGCTGGCCACCGGTGTCGTTAAGCGCAACGATCACTCTGCCGCGGAGGGTTTCAATGGTGGGCCACCCGCTGTCGCCAATCGCCGCAGCCAACGTCAAAGCACCATCGCGCAGTTCGTCGGGCTCGAACAAACGGCCGAGACCGAATGCCGACCGAACTTCGATATCAAGCGCTGCAAGCACCTCACCTGTGGTCTCGACCGGCTGAGCCCACGGGAGATCGATCGTCAACTCGAGGCCTTCTTCGGCTGCAGCTTCGGGAACCGAGAGATCCTTCAGCTCGATGAGGATCATGATCGGGAGGTGTTCCGGGTGTTCTCTCGACCATGTATCGATCTCGCTGAGGCACGCCACCAGCGTTGGGCACGTCGTCTCGTAGTCGAAATCCTGGGTGTGTAATACCTTGAATCCGGGAGCGTCCAGAGCTGCGTCAGCCGATTCCGGAGCAAGTCCGACGACGACGTTCGCAGCACGACTCGAGTAGAGCCCGCCGGTCGGATCAGCGAAGACGTCGAGTTCGAACTGGCGGATGCCGAAATCTGCCAACTGTTCGGTGAGCGTCCGATGGGAATACTCGATGTCTCGCGCCAGATCCGCCGAGACCGCTTCGATCCCGGCGAACAACGTCGGTTCAGGAACGAGGTGAAAGCTGTTATGCGATCCGAGCATCTGGACTTGGTTGAGGCGCAGTTCCAGCGGCGCCGGCATCGTCGTAGTATTTGCAGTAGTGGACGTCGTCGTACTGATCGTCGTTGCATCGCTCATCATCGTCGTCGTGGTGCTGCCAGTAGACGGAATAGCCGGCCCCGTAGAGTCGATCGGCAACAGGTCGGCAGCACCGCTGTCGGCGTCAACACATCCGGTGACAGTGAATGCACCCACCGACAGCAGCACTGCCGCCCAGCGCCACTCGACCACCGTCATCCGACGAACTGCAATTCCTCATTGAGGTATTCTTCGCGACACTTTGCGCGCTGCAGCTTGCCGCTACTCGTCTTCGGAAGCGTGCCGGGCTGCACGAGCATGACGTCTCTCGGCGGAAGCCCGCACACTTCAAGTGTGCGCTCATGGATGTGTGCTCGCACGTCATCTAAACCACCCGAGGTACCGGTCAGCCGCACCTCGGCCACGACAACGACCGACTCCTTACCTTTATACCCCTCAACACCGAGCGCGATGACGTTGCCGGCACGGACGCCGTCGAGAGGGCCAACCGCACGTTCAATGTCCTCGGGGAACACGTTGCGGCCGCCGACGATGATGACGTCCTTAATCCGGCCACACATCACCAGTTCGCCGTCGAGCAGGTAGGCCAGGTCACCAGTGCACAACCACCCGTCATCGAACAGAGCGGCCGTCGCATCGGGGCGTTTGTAATACCCCGGGGTGACCGACGTGCCACGAAGCAGGAGTTCGCCGACATGACGTTCGGGAACCATTTCGTGGGTGTGAGGGTCGACGACCTTCATCTCGAGACCCGGGACGGCCTTGCCGAGCAGCGGCAGTCGTCGTGCACGCAGGGCGAAGTCGTCCGGCTCCTCGATTTCGATTGGCTTGGCAACTCGCTGGGTCTCCAGCACCTGACGGTCGACTGTGTCGGTCACGAGCCCACGGCCGCGAACGGGAAACGCACCTGCGATCGCAACCTCGGCCATTCCGAAGGCAGGAAACACACCCCCAGCGGTGAATCCGAACCGTTCGGCCTCCGCAACGAATGCATCAACGGCTTTCGGGTCGACGGGCTCCGCACCGGAGAGGGCAAGCGTTAGCGACGACAGATCGAGATCAGATTTACGCTTAAGCGCACGGGTTGCGAGCACCCATGAGAAATTCGGACCCGCCGTTGCCGTCCCGCTGTATTGGGAAATCCACTCCATCCAGTTGCCAGGATGCGCTAGAAAGTCCTGCGGCGCTGCTTGGACGAGATCGACGCCCTTAGTCATCGGCAGTGCAAGGAAGCCGACGAGGCCCATGTCGTGATACAGCGGTAGCCAGGAGACCATCACCTCGCCGGGCCCGAGGACAGCTGCCTCGCACGCCGCGTCGAGGTTGGCCGATAAGACCCGATCGGGAATCATCACTCCCTTGGGTTCACTCGTGGATCCACTCGTGTACTGAAGGATCACTAGACGATCAGGATCGTGCGGCGGCAGCTCGAGAGCGTCGCCACTCGGGACGTTTGGCGAGCCGGGCATCACCGACTCCATCGACTCGATCGGCGGGTCGCCCTCAACTGCGGTGTAGAAGTCGGCCAGCTGGTCATCGATCAGCACGAGCTTTGCATCGCCGTGGCGGATCCGAGCACGAGTCGAGTCGATAAACACGTCGAGCGACCCCATCCGCATCGGGAGCGGAAGCACCATCGAGGCGATCCCCGCCATCCAACAGCCGCGGACGATCGTGATCAGCTCGCGACTAGTCGGGCCGAGTACCGCAACGTGATCACCGGGCACCAGCCCCTTGGCCTGGAATGCAGCGGCAACAGCGCGGGACTCGTCGTGTATCTGGCCCCAACCGACGTACACGGGCTCACCGCCCGGCATCACCGAGTGACCAACGAACCGAACGCCAGCGCTCGAGTCGGCAGCGGATTCGAGTCGTGCGATCGTCGAGTCCCACATCGCCTTCGACATTAGCCGTGACACCTAACCCCTCTCAGGTACGGGGCGGATCGTGGTCACTGGCTGCCGTCGAGTCGGTCCGGAAGGTGGTGCGTCCGCCCGCCCCGCACCTTCACCTCAGGTGGGTCGCAAGCCCAACAGCCGTACTCGACATGGATTCCCTGGACCGACATCTGGGTTCCACGCGACTTTTCCAGAATTACCAGCGGTGCGTGGTAGAGGTCGTCGCCTCCACACTTCGAACAGGTCGGGCGCGGATCCCGCTCCCAGGCGATTGTGCACGCATCGCAGGTCAATCCGATTCGCCCATCGTCGAGCGGTCGGCCGCTCACCGACTCGTCCGATTCGCACCGAGGGCAAACAATCTCCAGTGGCACGCGACCCACACTACGGCTGCCACGATGATGTAATGGCTGAATACCGCACCGTCGCCGACGCATACCTCGGATCAAACGACTTCTGGTTGAAGCCACTTGACGCTCGCAACGACGCCTTTGCCGCCATGCGCCACGAAACTAAACATGGCGACGGCATGTGCTTCCACGAGGAGCTTTCGGTGATCGAGGGCGGAATCCGAGGACCGGGATTCTGGTCGGCGGTGACGTACGACGACATAAAGGAGGTCAATCGCAAAGCGGATCTGTTCTCCTCTGCGGCCGGCATCACCCTTGGCGAACAGCCGCCCGAGACGCTTGAGTTCTTTGGGTCGATGATCGTCATGGACAATCCGCGCCACGCCAAATTCCGGATGCTGGTGCAGAAGGGCTTCACCCCAAAAATGGTCGCTGCGATCGAGGAGTCAGTCAAGGTTCGAGCCAAACGGTTGGTCACTGCAGCGAAGGACAAGAAGGCCGCAGGCGAGTCGATCGATTTCGTCGAGTCGTTCGCCGCTCCCCTGCCCCTGCAAATCATCTGCGACATGTTGGGAGTACCCGAAGACGATGAGCAGCAGATCTTCGACTGGACGAACACCATCCTCGGCGCAGGCGACCCTGAATTCGCCATGGATCTCGATGGCCTGATCATGGGTGCAGCTGGCATGTTCGACTACGCCCAGGCTCTCGGCGAGAGCCGCCTGTTAGACCCCACCGACGATATTGCATCGACCCTGATGCATGCAGAAGTCGACGGCGAGCGGCTGACTGCGGCCGAGTTCGGATCCTTCTTCATCCTGCTCGCTGTGGCCGGAAACGAGACCACCCGCAACGCCATTTCATGGGGCATGCATCAACTCACCCAGCATCCCGATCAGCGCGAGCTGCTCCGCGCCAACTTTGACGACATGGCCCTTCCCGCTGCCGACGAGATCGTCCGATGGGCGTCACCCGTCATCCACATGCGACGAACGGCCAACGAAGACGTCCAGATCGGCAGAGCAAAGATTGCAGCCGGCGAGAAAGTTGTGATGTGGTACTGGTCCGGAAACCGTGACGAAGACCACTTCCCCGACGGGCACCGCTTCGACATCACTCGTTCGAACACCAAGGACATGGAGGGCTACGGAGCCGGTGGTCCACACTTCTGTCTTGGGGCAAATCTTGCTCGTCGCGAGATCCAGGTGATCTACGACGAGATCTTTCGCGAGTTGCCCGACCTCGAGATCACGGGCGAGCCCGACCGCCTCGTCTCTGGGTTCATCAACGGCATCAAGCGAATGCCCTGCGACTTCAGTGTGTGATCGCAAGCATGCCCGCACGGCATCGTTGAGGCGAGGCGTGCGTGGGTCGCCGGCGATTCCGAGCAACATCTGATTCATCACGTATCCATATCCGACACCGGAGTCAGGGTCGGCTTAGCCGAGCAAACCACCGGCACCGGCATGACCGAAGGCGTTCGTTCCAAGCAACGGAACGGTTTCGTTGTCGAGCAGAAACCCCATTCCAAAGCGGGTCTCGACAACGAGCGCTGCATCTGGACCAACGGCTGCCTGATCTGACGCGGCCTGCATCACTTCTGGCGACAACAACCGGACACCGTCGACACCACTCACGGTTGCGTCATACATCTTCGCAAGGCTCGACGTATTTGTAATCCCATTCGCTGCGGGCATCTCGGTGGCGTGGACCTCCCGGGTGTTGAACGGATTTCGAGCTGCATTGTTCGCCAACAGTGATCCGTTCAAGGTGAGCGTTTTGACCCGACCGTGCCGGGCCCCATCAACAACAGTTGCGCCGGGGTGGACGGCGGCGGGGCCGGAGCAAGCGGGCTGACGCGAGACGATTCGGAGAGCCCACTGAGGGGGATGCCACCACCGGCCTAGGTGCCTGCCGGATGGGGCTACGGGGTTACGAAAGATACGAAAGAAGTCTCCGAGAACGCACACGCGTCTACCACGGAGCGTTTCCGTGGGCCTGTGTGACGGCGTCAGGTGGACTGATGTCACCAAACCGCAGGGCCGCCGTCCTCAGAACAACGATTTCTGTGCTCACAGCCCGCACAAAACGGTTGTCACGGGGTCAACGCACCAGACGTCTTGAGGCAGCCAGTGACGGCCTCAGACCCGTGTGATTTGCGCAGCCACCACGAGCACCAAATCCATAACCCGTATAGGTCAAGCTTTTCTTTTAAGACCCCGCAAACCGCTTACGCATCGGAATCTGCGTCTGGTGAGAACCTTTGTCTGGTCGGCTACCTTTGCCACCGATGGGGATGCAACGGCTTCGCAAGTTTGGATCCCAGCGATCCCTTGAACAGATCTTCGAGGCCAACGAGGGCCGTTTGATCCACAAGTGGATGCATTACTTCGACATCTATGAGCGTCATTTCAAACCGTTTCGGTACCAATCGCCCCGGATTTTGGAAATCGGAGTGTCTCACGGCGGATCGCTCGACCTTTGGCAGGAATGGTTCGGCCCGGGCGCTCACATCACTGGTGTCGACATCGACCCCCGTGTTAAAGCTCTCGCAAAAAGAGACATAGAGATACGGGTCGGTGATCAGGGCGACCCAAACTTCTTAGGCAAATTGGCGGATAACGACGGCCCGTTCGACATCGTAATCGACGACGGCAGCCATCGTCCGGCGCACCAACTCCTCACTCTTCAAAAACTATGGCCAGCGATGAACACCAACGGTGTGTACCTGGTTGAGGACCTTCACACGAACTATCGACAGGAGTACGACGGTGGACTTCGACGGTCGGACACATTCATCGAGTTCGTCAAACCGCTTATTGACGACCTGCACGCCTTCCACACACGCGCCGAAGACTTTGAACCGTCGATATGGACACGAACGCTTGGTGGGGTTCACCTTTATGACAGCGTGGTGGTTTTAGACCGGGCAGATCGCGAAGTGCCGCTTCACCGAAAAACTGGTCGCCCCACGTTCGACACCCTGTACGGAAGAGATATCAGCGACATACTGGATGAAGATCATCTTGCGTTGATCCAGCAGATGAATCGGATGCACCGTCGTGCGATCCGGGCGCTGAAGTCCCCTGTCGAGTCCGGACGGAAACTCATTCAACGATTCCGTTAGATATTCGCAACCACCCGAATACAGCGCTGATTACAAAACCTTCCCGTCGCAAATGCACTTGTGACCACAACGGCCCCGAGCACCAAACTCGTAGCCCGTATAGGTGAAGCTTTTCCTCTAAGACCCCTGCTCGTTCACCAGGAGTAACCAGTCAGGAACATCGGTATTGCCCGTTCGTACTGATTGGTGCGCTGCATGACTTACACGTTGGGACGTTTTGTGTGATCCGCGCGCCAGCATTCTGGTGTGCCCATGCTCCTGCGCCGTCGCCGACGAGCCGGCCGTAGCTGAGTGCGTGGTAGCCGTGGCTCGTTCCCGGTTCCCAGACAGGGGACTGAGATGCTAGCGCCTCAACGACTGGACCCATGGCCAGTAGGTCGTCGAAAGAAAGCGCCTGGTCGACATACGGCAGCGCAGCCTGATGGCTCATCATCTGGCGCACGGTCACATGTTCTTTGCCAGCTGCGGCGAACTCGGGCCAATGCGACGCCACGGTGTCGTCGTATGACGACCTGCCCGCGTCGACGAGACAGGCCACGCAAATTGCGGAGGCACCCTTCGTGGTCGAGAAGGCGAGTTGGAGCGTGCGATCCTCCCAAGCGCGGCCACTCGCCGCGTCTGCGAAGCCCTCTCAGATGTCGACCTGTGCCTCACCATCTGCGTACAGCACGAATCCCGCACTCAGCGCGGCAAAATCGACAAAATTGCTGTGCAAGACATCCTCCACTCTCTCAAATCCCCACGCAACCGCTCCGTTGACCTCCACCACGCGACGAACCTACCGCGCCCCACTGATTTGCCGGGACCGGACAGATCGCTCTCGTTCTGGTCGAGCGGCGGGTCGTAGGCTGGGCCGTTGTTATGAGCGACGACGAATCGACCATCGAGAGCACTCCGGATACACCTCCACACCGCTACACGTCCGAACTCGCCCAGGACATCGAGGTCGGCTGGCAAGACCACTGGGAAGAACATGGCGTCTTCGAAACTCCCAACCCCGCCGGCCCACTTGGCGATCCCGAACTGGTTGTCACGCGGGGCGAGAAGCTGTTCGTCCAGGACATGTTTCCGTATCCCTCGGGGGTCGGTCTCCACGTGGGTCATCCACTCGGCTACATCGGCACTGATGTGTTCTCCCGCTACAAGCGGATGACCGGTCACAACGTTCTCTACACGATGGGATTCGACGCATTCGGTCTGCCGGCCGAGCAGTACGCAGTCCAGACCGGTACCCACCCGGCGGTCACAACCGACGCCAACATCGCGAACATGCGCCGGCAGCTCCGACGCCTGGGCCTGAGCCACGACATCCGCCGATCGATCTCAACAACCGACCCCCACTACTACCGCTGGACTCAATGGATCTTCAGCCAGGTCTTCGACTCCTGGTACGACGACGCATTGCAGAAGGCCCGCCCGATCGCTGACTTGGTTGCAGAGTTTGAGTCCGAATCGCGCCTCACTGACGACGGCCGAGCCTGGTCGGAACTTAACGCCGAGGAACGCAACGCTGCCATCGACGAACTCCGTCTTGCCTACGTAAGTGAGGCACCAGTCAACTGGTGTCCCGGACTTGGCACAGTGGTCGCCAACGAGGAGGTCACCGCCGACGGCCGGTCGGACCGCGGCAATTTTCCTGTCTTCAAGCGCAATATGCGCCAGTGGATGATGCGGATCACCGCCTACGCCGACCGGCTGATCGACGACCTCGATACCCTCGATTGGACCGACGCCATTAAGTCGATGCAGCGCAATTGGATCGGACGCAGCCAAGGAGCGAAAGTTGACTTCGAGTCTGATGCCGGTCCGATCACCGTCTTCACCACCCGACCCGACACGCTCTTCGGAGCATCGTTCATGGTCCTCTCCCCCGAGCACCCGCTGGTCGACCGGCTCGCCGATCCGACCACCGCCGCAGAAATCGCGACGTACAGCGAGCAGGCCGCCGGCAAGAAAGACTTCGAACTCCAAGATGACACGCGCGAAAAAACCGGCGTATTCACCGGCGCCTACGCGACGAACCCGATAAACGGAAAGCAGCTTCCAATCTGGGTTGCCGACTACGTGTTGATGGGCTACGGCACGGGAGCGATCATGGCTGTGCCGTGTGGCGACGCACGCGACTTCGAGTTCGCCCGCAAGTTCGGTTTGCCAATCCCTGCGATTCAACAGCCACCGGACAACTGGTTCGAGGATCACCGCATTGAACCAACCCTCGACACCACCGTGTGGCCAGCCGCCTACGTGGGCGATGCACCCTACGTTCAGTCGTCGGGTACTCCTGACGGCACGCAGCCGCTCGATCTCAACGGCGTCGACAACAAAGCCGACGGGATCGCCCTCACCAACGCATGGCTCGAGGCGCATAACGCTGGCGAAGCGACCATCAACTACAAGTTGCGCGACTGGTTGTTTAGCAGGCAGCGGTACTGGGGCGAGCCCTTCCCGATCGTGTACGACGATGATGGCCACCCCCACGCCATTCCCGACGCGCTGCTTCCGGTGGAGCTGCCAGAGACCGACCAGTTCTCGCCGCGCACCTTCGACGCCGACGACGAGTTCTCAAATCCCGAGAGCCCGCTCGATCAGTTGGAAGATTGGGTAAATGTCGAGCTCGACCTGGGTGACGGACGTGGCGTTCAGACCTACCGCCGAGACACCAACGTTATGCCGCAATGGGCCGGGTCGTGCTGGTACCAACTCCGCTACATCGATCCCACGTACGAAGAGGCGTTCGTCCACCCTGACAATGAGCACTACTGGATGGGTCCGCGCACCGACGTCCGTCCCGATCACCCCGGTGGTATCGACTTGTACGTGGGGGGTGTCGAGCACGCCGTGCTGCACCTGTTGTACGCCCGCTTCTGGCACAAGGTGCTTTTCGACCTAGGCCACGTCAGTTCCATCGAGCCATATGCGCGTCTGTACAACCAGGGCTACATCCAGGCCGCAGCTTTCAAGGACGAACGAGGGATCTACGTCGAAGCCACCGGGGTCGAGGGCAATGAACACTCCGGCTTCACGTTCGCCGGCAAGCCGGTCACCCGCGAGTGGGGCAAGATGGGCAAGAGCTTGAAAAACGCTGTCTCACCTGACGAGATGTACGATCAGTACGGCGCCGACACGCTCCGCTTGTACGAGATGGCGATGGGGCCGCTGGATGCCTCGCGCCCATGGGCCACTCGCGACGTGGTCGGTCAATACCGATTCCTTCAGCGACTTTGGCGCAATATGGTCGACGAGGAAACCGGCGAGTGCGTTGTCGTCGAGACGCCGGCGAACGACGAGACCCGCAGGCTGCTTCACAAGACAATCGACACGGTTCGTACCGAGATGGATGCATTGCGGTTCAACACTGCGATCGCCAAGCTAATCGAGCTCAACAACCATATAACCAAGCTCGGTGAGATGCCGCGCGAAGTTGCAGAGCCGATGGTCGTGATGCTTGCCCCGCTGGTTCCCCACGTTGCCGAGGAACTCTGGAGCAGACTCGGCCGGTCCGACTCGACCGGCGGGACGATCGCCTACGTCGATTTTCCGGTCGCGGACCCCAAGTTGCTCATCAACGACACGATCGAGGTGCCGATCCAAGTGAATGGCAAGGTTCGGAGTCGAGTGTCCGTCACCGCCGATGCAAGCAAGGACGAACTCGAAGCCGCTGCCCTCGCCGACGACAAGGTCCTCGCTGCGCTCGACGGTGGATCGCCAGTCAAAGTCATCGTGGTTCCCGGCCGCATGGTCAACGTCGTCGTCTGACGACCGACACCTCGACGTCGCCTCGACCGCCGCTCACATTCCATCGCTGACGTCCCAGCGCCATGAGGAGTCATCATCTACCGAGATAACTGAAGCCGAGTCAGACTCGACCACGGCCATGATCATCCCGAAGACGGCGGCCACGGCCGCTGCGCCAAGGGCGACTAAACCGACTACACCCGTTCGGAGTGCAAAGACCGATGCGACGCCGACCTGGTCACCGAAAAGCACAGTGAGAACCACCGCCACAAATTGAGCTGACGCTGCATTCGCTGCAAGTGAATTCGCCACCACGGTACGGGCGGCCGCTGACGCGAGCACCACCAGCGGTGTGAGCAACATGAACATCGTGGCGACGACGAACGACGCCGACCACTCAGGTCCGTCCCGAAACGCTGCAATGACAACGTTTACCACGAGTACCGAGCCGATCCCGAGCAGAACTCGTGCGGACATCATCGTCGGACGCGACTCCACACCACGCTCTGGCACCGGCTGGTAGACAAACCAGCGGAGCAGCATCGCAACGCCGACAGCAGCGCACCCAAGCGAAAGCGGGGTTCCCGCATCGGTGAACGGCGACACTGAATCAAAGAACAACGCTCCAGCTAACGAACCCAGCAGCGCTATCGACGGAACGAGAATTCCGGACGCCACTGCCGCAGGCATCACAGATCGCTGCGCAGCAGCGAACACGGCGATCAGCACGGCCAGGACCGGCAACCAGAGCGCATACACACGCAGCGGCGCTGCGCCGGTCCGAAAAAGCGGATTCTCGACGTCGACGAGCGCAAAGAACGATGACGCGATGATCAGCGCAGCAACGGCGATCGCCCAGATCGAGTCGAGTACGGGAGCGGAGCGGATCCAGCGGTTTCCGGCAGGTGCCGCAGCACCGGTAATCAAAGCGTCCTCGGCCATCAAACGATATTGAAGCATGCTGATGCAATGCTTCGCAGTCGCTGCGGCCGTCCGGCGCGTTGGGGCGCGATCAAGCGTCGTTGTTTATCTCACTGTCCGGCGCCTTTGCCCGGCGCCCAGGCGGAATCCCGACACGCGGAACGTCGTCGACGTCACCGGAGTCGGCAGTGACTCGCTGCGATGGAATCGACAGTCGTTCGGACGACGGGTGGATCAAAAGCGGCCCATCAGCGATGGGGACGCTCGGGGCTGCGTTCGCCGATGCAGATCGGACGATCTGAGCTGACGAAGCCGAACTGATGAGGCTCGGCCGGCTCAAGGTGATCGACTGATGCTCGTCGATCACAGCGGGTGCCGATGGTGCGGTCGACCCGGCCGGACGAACAACATCCCCAGCATAGGTGTTGACGTACTGTTGGCCCGACAGCTGAGCGATCTCGAACATAACGGCGTCTGTGAAACGGCGCAGCGTGCGAGGGTCGTCAGGATCGCCGTACTCGTGAGCCCACATCGGGGCACCGAAGCGAACCATGACGTGCTGTCGCGGCTTCATCATGAACTTATCGGGCGGCTGCACTTTGATGGTTCCTTCGTGGCCCACCGGGATGATGGGCGCATTGCAGCGCATCGCCAGCCGGGCTGCACCCGTGCGCCCCTTGTGTAAATTGCCGCTTCGCGACCGTGTGCCTTCGGGGTAGATCATGAACAGATGACCCTGGTCCAGCACGTCAGCCGCAGCATCAAGTGCCGCCAGCGCAGCGTCGCCGCCTGATCGATCGACCGGAATCATCCCCATCGCCGGAAACAGATGTCTAGTCTTCCAACTATCCATATACTCGCCTTTCCCGATCGCCCAGACGCGACGCGGTAAAGCTGCGGGCACGAACACCGAATCGCAGAACGACAGGTGATTCGGTGTGATGACTGCGGGACCAGTGGTGGGCACGTACTCGCGGCCTTCTATCTCAAAGTCCCACAACCTCGGCATCGCTGCACGGATCGCTCCGAACAGGTACTTGCTCAGCCAGTCCGCTCCTGGAAGTTCTGGGGCCCGCTCGAAGGTAAAGCTACCCGGCGCCCCCATTAACGCAGGGCCCGTCGGATCGCCTTGCCGTTCGAGGCAATCGGCAATTCGTCGAGAAAGTGGTACTCAGTCGGGCGCTTATACCGGCTGAGCTGCTCGGTGCAGTGTTGCTCCAGTTCATCGCGGGTGCTGGTCCCTGCGATATGCGCAACGACAGTCTCACCTGTCGCCTCATCAATTATTCCGGTCACGACCGCCCCGATCACACCGGGGAGCTGCATCAAAACGCTCTCGACCTCAGCCGGGTAAACATTGAACCCTGACACGATGACAATGTCCTTGATCCTGTCGACCAAGTAAAGATAGCCGTCGTCGTCGAAGATGCCGACATCACCTGTCCAAAGCCAACCGTCCTCGGACAGGACTGACTCAGTCGCCTCCTGGTCGTCGAGGTAGCCCAGAAACACGCCCGGACTTCGGACCACGATCTCACCTTCGTCGCCGATGTCCACCGGCGCGCCTGCTTCGTCGACTAGCGCCACGTCCACGCCTGGCAGCACGCGACCGACCGAGGCCGGGCGAACGGGCACGCCGCGTCCGAGGGTGACGACCGGCGAGGTCTCGGTCAACCCGTAGCCCTGAGCAATCTCGACGCCGAAGCGATTCTTAACGCCCTCGAACAGTTCGACCGGGAGTGCAGCAGCGCCTGATGCTGCGAAATCCACGGTCGCCAACGAGTCGTTCGGGGCGTCGGCATCGAGCCACCGCTGCCACATCGGCGGCGCACCGGTAAGTGTCGTGACACCATGCTCGCGGACCAGGCGGAGACTCTCCTCGGCGTCGAAGTGTTGCTGAAGCACGATCGCAGCACCAGCCTCGAGCGACGCAAGCAGCACGACGTTCAGGCCAAAGATATGGGTGAACGGGAGGATGCCGAGCGTGACGGTGTCAGGCGTGAGGGGAGGGTCGATCCGCTGCAACGCCTCGTGGATCCAACTCAGATTGTGATGACTGAGCACTGCGACCTTCGCTGCCCCCGAAACACCGCTCGTAGCCAAGTAGAAAGCCGGTGCATCGTCGGGACGATCAACGATCACCGGTGCTGAGGGCGCCTCGCCTGAAACATGCGCCGCAGCGGCGCTCGACGCCATCGCGATGAGGTCAACCGTCGGCGTGCCGACCGCAGGGTCGTCGAGATGAAGTCGTCCAGCATGACCAACGAGCAACATCGACGGACTGGCAACAGCCAGTTTTCGCGCAAGTTCACTCGTCGGACTGCCCGGGTTGAGTGGCATGACGATGCCGCCAAGACCCAACACTGCAAGCGTCGATACCACGAACGCAACGTCGTTACCTGCCGCCAGCGCGACCGTCGTGTCGATGCCTACACCACGGGCCTGGAGGTCGATCTGCATCGCAGCGACGCGCCCTCGCAGCGTCCCAAAATCGACTCGGTCATCGCGATCGATCAGTGCGATTTGATCGTCGGCGTGTCCGCCGATCACCTCTGCGAGATTCATCTGAGCCCTCGATTCCGGCAGGTCGCCCCTCGACCCACCATCGCCAGTATGACACGACACCATGCCGCCGCCTCAGGAGGCTCGCTACCATGCAAACTCCGATTATCGAAGGAGCACCAGTGACAACAGCAGCCATCTTCGATCTCGATCGCACTCTGATTTCAGTGTCGTCGACCCCGATCTTTATGCGGCATCTCGCTACGGCAGGCATCTCCACCGATTCGACGGTGCCCTTCGTCGATCCGATCGTCGGGGCTGCGTCCAAGGCACTCAAGACGATCTTCGATGTCGTTGGCGAGTCCCGTCTCCTCATGCAACCAGCCAAGCTCGCCGTGCGCGCGACGGCCGGCTGGTCGGTAACCGACGTCGCTGAGGCGTCGATAGCTGCGGCTGCTGAGATCTCCGAGCAGATTCTGCCGTTCGCCAAGCTGTTGATCGCCGATCACCGCTCCGCTGGCGATCTCTTGCTGCTGGCATCGACATCGCCGCTTGCGTTCACCGAGCCACTCGCCCGCGCACTCGGATTCGACGGCGTCGTCGGGACTGCGTGGAAAAACGACGGCGACGCCTACACCGGCGAAATCGACGGCGCGTTTGTCTGGGGGCCGGACAAGGCTCACGCTGTCCAAAAGTGGGCCACCCAGCACGGGGTGCGTCTCAATCGCAGCACGGCCTACAGCGACAGCTACTTCGACTCACCGCTCCTGGATCTCGTCGGCCAGCCTGTCGCGGTGAATCCCGACGTCAGACTCGCAACCCTGGCAACGATCAAGGGGTGGCCGATCCGCCACTTCGATAAGAGCGAGGGGGTGATCAAAGTCGCAGGTCGCGAGATTCAAGAGTGGTCACGCCCCCTGATGCGGCCGGAACTCGTCGCCCCGTACGCCGACATCGTGTTCATAAGCGAGGAAAGGATCCCGACCGACGGGCCTGCGCTCGTCGTCTTCAACCACCGGTCGTACTTTGACCCCACCGTAATGGGGCTGTTGCTAGCGCGCGTTGGCCGCAACGTTCGAGGATTAGGCAAGAAAGAAGTATTCGACATTCCACTCATCGGCCGCCTTGTCGAAGGGCTCGGCGGCGTCCGAGTCGAGCGAGCTTCAGGCTCCGACGAACCACTGATCGCCGCGACACGCGCGCTTCAGGGCGGAGAGTTGGTGATGATTGCCCCGGAGGGCACCATCCCACGCGGTCCAGCCTTCTTCGAGCCAGAACTGAAGGGTCGCTGGGGTGCCGCCAAGCTGGCCGACTGGACACGAGCGCCTGTCATTCCGGTCGGATTGTGGGGCACCGAGCACGTGTGGCCTCGCAGCCAACGGCTTCCCACCGTCAGCCCGCTGACGCGACCCGTCGTGACCGCTATGGTCGGCGACCCAGTCGAGCTGAAGTATCGGAGCCCCAACGCAGACACGAAACGGATCATGCGTTCAATCGAAGCGCTGCTGCCCCCAGAGGCAAAAATACGTCGAACGCCGACGGACGAGGAACTCATGCGCACCTTCCCTCCCGGCTATAGCGGGGATCCCAGAGCCGAAGCAACGCGGCGGCCTGGTACGGACACCTGAAGCGATCGACCAGCGTGAAACAGCCCACCCGACCATCCGATCTCCGACTGAGACGCCAATGACCCAAAAACGCATTGCCGAAGCCTCGACCCGGATGAGCGAACACGAAGCGCTCATGTGGAACATCGAGAAGGACCCGTGGCTGAATCCCAACGGCGCATCGGTCGTTCTGCTCGACCGTCCACTCGACATGGACCGCTTCCGCCAAACCCTCCGCGCCGGGATTGCCCGCACGCCACGTCTATATCAGCGTGTTGTGCCAGGCTTCGCTCGGTTGTCCACACCTGCATGGGTCCCCGACGCCGAGTTCGATCTCGACGCCCACCTACGCCAGATCAGGCTCCCTGCCCCTGGCTCAATGCGTCAGTTGCTCGATCTGGCCGCTCAGCTTTATGCCGAGCCACTCGATCGAACCCGTCCGTTGTGGCGCTTCGTTGTAATCGGCGGACTCGAAGGCGACCGGGCTGCGATCTGGACAATCATTCATCACTCGGTATCAGACGGAATTGGGCAACTCCGGATGGCCGAGCTGTACCAGCAGATCCGCCGCGACGAGGCACCCCCTGCCGATGTCGATCTCGACGCCGTTATTGCCGAAGCAGTCTCCTCAGCCAAAGCCAAGGAAGTTGGTGGCGATCTCACTACCAACGCTGTATCGAACATTCGCGCTTCGGCATCGCATCTCGCACGCCGCAATTTTGGTATCGGTCGTCGCCTACTAGGCGAGGTAGCCATGTGGCCAGCCGACCCAAGCCGGGTCGGCGACACAGTCGGTGCTGCCGTCGATACGTTCCGGAGTGCTGCGACACAACTACGCCCGATTGACGAAGAGGCCTCGTTGAGTTCCCCGTTGTGGTCAGGTCGATCCCGGCACCGCCACTTCGGGTGGGTCCGGCTGCATGTCGACGACCTCAAGCGCATCGGCAGAATAGGTGGCGGCACCGTCAACGACGCCTTTCTGTCCGGTCTCGCCGAGGCCGGACATCGATATCATCGTGAGCGGGGGATCCGTCTCTCGACGTTAAATTCAAGCTTCGTCTTGAGCACCCGAACTGATCATAAAGCCGGTGGCAACGCGTTCACCCCGGTTCCGGTGAAGCTTCCAGCGGGCGCAATGGCCCCCTCCGAACGGGTCACCGCAGTCGCCGCCGCCGAGGCGGCAAAGAACGAAGCACAACGAACCGGCGGCGTGACCGGGCTGTCGGGCGTCGCCAATCTGCTGCCGACATCCGTGGTCACCTCGACGGCGCGCGCTGCAGCGAGCCGCATAGATTTCGCTACCTCAAACCTCCGTGGCGCGCCCTTCCCGATTTTCATATCCGGCTCCGAGGTGCTTGCCACGATCCCGATGGGCCCAGTCGCTGGCACTGGTGCGAACATCACTGCACTGTCGATGAACGGTGAGTTCGACATCGGCATCTTCGCGGATCCCGAAGCGATCACGGATCCCGAGTCGTTCCGGCTCGATGTCGAAGCAGCGTTCGCCGACCTGCTGGCCGCTTGCGACTGAACCTCCCAGCTCTGCGGCGCGCCACATTATATTCGCCAGGCCTCCGTTGGTCTTCGGAGTGCGAGCAACGCCGACTCCGTTGTCCTCGACAACGAGCGAGACCTGGCCTGTTACGCACTCGACTGTTACGCACACCTCTGTCGCCTGCGCGTGGCGCGCAACGTTTGACAACGCCTCGGTCAGAGTCGCGATGAGCTGGTCAGCCACAAAGTTAGGTACTCCAGCGAGTGATCCGACAACCGTGAGTTCTGGAACGAACCCTAGATGTTGCGCACTTTCGCCAACGGTCGACGCAAGCTGGCTAGGCAAACTCTGTCGGTCGTCGTATTGCCCGGTTTCGAAGATGGCCTGTCGCAGCTGCCGAATTGTTTCATCGAGGCTCTCGGTCACCTCGTTCAGGCGGTCACGTACACCGTGGGTGTCTGCCAAGCCAACGACCGCCTGCAGCGACATTCCTGCCGCGAAAAGCCGCTGGATCACCATGTCGTGAATGTCGCGTCCGATCCGCTCACGGTCACGCAACAGAGCGATCCGCTCGAGGGTTTCCTGCCGATCCGAGACGTCCCGCACCGCCGCAATCGTCATCACGGTGCCGGCAAGGTCGACCGTGCTGAGGCTGATCTCAACCGGAAACCTCGACCCATCTCGACGCTGACCATGCAACTGCATCTCAACGCCCATAGGCCGCCGTGTTGGCCCGTCGACATAGCGTTCGCGGAGCTGCGTGTGGTGGGCCCGGGAGTCGTCGGGAACGAGCATTTCGATAGCGGAGCCCGCTAAAGGACACTCGTACGCCCGGAACATCACTGTTGCGGCCTCGTTCGCAATGAGAATCTCGCCGACGCTGTCCACAATTATCATGGCATCGGGCGCAGCCGAGAGCAGCAGCCCGGCTAGGTCTAAGTCGATCTGCCGGCCCGTTAGCTCGATATTACGCGCGCTCCCCGCTTCCTTGGGGGTTGTGGTGACCCTCCTGTTCATCGCCGTCGCCCTCAGGTTCGTTTTACTGATCGACTCTGACGTCGTCGATCAAATATGGCCTCTACTTTGACCAGTTCTCCCCGTTCGTCGACACCTTCGGCATTGGATCGCTCGGGCGTGCTGGTTCGTTCGCGACGTGCGTCAGCGGATCGCTTTGCCGAGCGCCTCAATACCTCCTGCACGCGCGTATTCGTCCTGCAGCAATCGCTTAAGCACCTTGCCCGACATGTTCCTTGGTAGTGGTTCGTCGCGCACCACCAGATACCGGGGCTGCTTGAAGTCCGCTAGATCGGTCGCACACGCCCCGAGTACAGCGGACGCGGTGAGCCGGCTCTTGTCGCCGACTGCGATCACCGCCGGCGTTTCACCCCACTTGGTGTCGGGAACTCCAATGACCGCGACCTCGCTTATGCCGGGAAGGCCCGAGAGTAACCGCTCAATCTCCGCTGGGTACACATTGAGGCCGCCAGAGATCAACATGTCTTTGGCCCGATCGACGACGTACAAATACCCCTCGTCATCAACCCGTCCAAGGTCGCCGGTGTGCAGCCAGCCGTTGCGGAGGGCCGCAGCACTCTCGACCGGCCGGTTCCAATATCCCGCCATATTCTGAGGCCCACCGAGGAGGATCTCGCCGATTTCACCGGTCGGCACCGGTTCGTCGTTCTCGTCGCCGATCCTGATTCGGCCGTGCATCACCGGACGACCTGCAGACCCGAGCTTGCGCAAGGAGTCGTGCGGGAGCAACACCGTTCCCGCTGCCGATACCTCGGTCAAGCTGTAGCCCTGGGCCATAGGAACGCCACGAGCCTGCACCGAACGGATCAACGATTCAGGCACGGCTGCGCCGCCTGACGACGCAACTCTCCACGACGACAGGTCGCTCGAGGACCAATTCCGGTGCTCGATCATCGACTGATAGATCACTGGCACGGCAAAGAGCCCAGTGATTCGTTCCGACTCGATCAACGCAAGTCCGCGTCCTGGTTCGAACTCGCGCTCGAGAACAACGCAGCCACCTGCCCAGTACGTAAACAACCAGACTGCGAGCCCCCCGGTGAAAGCAAGCGGAAATGGAAGCAGCACACGATCGTCGGGCCCGAGTGCCATTGCCTGCGCCCAACCCTGAGAGCCAGCGTTCCAAGACGTGTGCGTGAGGCTGGCTCCTTTCGGGTCGCCTGTCGTCCCCGAGGTGTAACAGATAAATGCTGCCGCATCATCTCCACCCGCCCCGCCTTGAATCGTGGCCCGATCGACGCGGTGTTTATCGAGGTCACCGACCAAGACGACCTGCCGTTGTCCGAGTTGCGATAAGGCCGTGTCGAAGGTCTCTTCACTCACAACGATCCGGCAGTCAGCATCGTCAGCGACGTAGGCGACTTCCGAAGCGGTGAACCGAACGTTCATCGGCACCACAACAGCGTCGAGCTTGAGCGTTGCCATCGCAACCTCGCACCATTCAGGCCGATTACTCATCAGCAACCCGACGCGATCCCCCGGACCAATGCCGAGCACGGCCAGGCCAGCCGCCAGTTCGTCGGTGCGACGATCCAGCTCGCGCCAGGTGAAGTTGCGGCCCTCGAAACGCAAGCCGATGTCGTCTGGTCGGTTCGTCGACCAGTAGCGACCGATATCAGCGAGATGCATGTTGTCTCCCTTGCGTTGACTTTTGCTTCGCCTCGTTGGGCGATCACATTGACGTTACGTTTCACGACATGACAACGACGGCTCGGATCGGCATTTCGCTGCTTTCGGGCGACAACGGCATAGCCCCGGGTGAACTTGCACAGATTGTCGAGGCGCTCGGCTTCGAATCGCTTTGGCTGCCCGAGCACAGCCACATCCCGACATCGCGTGAAACGGCTTGGCCGGGGTCGCTTTCGGGCGAACCATTGCCGGATGTCTACGCGCGCCTCCTGGACACGACGGTGTCGCTCGCCATGGCAGCAGCAGTTACAACACGTCTCCGCCTCGGCACAAGCGTGCTGCTGCTGGGCGCTCGGGACCCGTTGTGGACGGCGAAGGAATACGCGACACTCGACTCGTTGAGCAACGGCAGGGTCGAGATGGGCGTTGGGTTTGGCTGGAACCGAGAGGAGCTGGCGAACCACGGCATCGACTTCACGACGCGGTGGGACCGCACCCGCGAAGCTGCGGCTGCGATTCGTGCAATTTGGCGAGACGACGTTGCTGAGTTTCACGGTGAACATGTCGAGTTCACACCGTCGTGGGCGTGGCCAAAGCCCACCACTGCACTAGGTCCAAGGATGCACATCGGCGGAGGGACGGGGCCCAGGCTGCTCGGTCACGTGGCCCAATGGGGCGACGGTTGGCTGCCGATCAGCTCCCGCTCCTCGCTTGCAAGCCAGCTCGCGCTCCTCGACGAGGCGTGCGATCGCCATGGCCGTGACCGATCCCAAATCGACGTCAGCGTGTTCGGTGCCACGACAGACCCTGGCGGGTTGGCAAATCTGTTTGATGAGGGTGTTCATCGGGCGGTACTGACATTGCCAACGAATGCCCGGGACAACGTGCTGAGACAACTCGAAGCTTGGGCGCCGATCCTCGACCACCTCTGACTGCGAGCTCATTTGATACTCGAAGTCGGAGCAGCGGCTCAGATTTACTCGTGGTGGCGATCTCGGGGAAATCGGTCGTCCGTGTGGAAAAATCCGCACAGGATGGAGGCAGACGAGGGCTCAGCGACGCCGCGGGTAGGCCCAGATCAGTATGGGTAAGAGGCCTGATGCCGTACAGCCGATGTTCATCAAACAGCGGGACTGCCTGCGCGGCTGGCGTCGCGTCCGGGGCCACACGTCCCGCACGGTTCAATCACAACGCCACGGCCCATGCCGTGTATCTTTCGCGCTACCACCATGCGTATGCCCCAGCTTCCCCAGCGTCGCTCGAACCAGAAGCGGCAGCACATCCCGCAACGCTTCAACGAGTTGACGGCGGCATGGTTCACAAACGTGCTCGCAACCGGGTCGACTGTCAGCCACGTCCGCCTCGAGAACATAGGCGCCGATGTCGGCTTTATGGGCGAAGTCCATCGCTGCCACCTCACCTGGGATTCGGCCCATGGCGACTCCGATCTGCCGACTTCCGTCATCGTGAAGATGCCAACCCAGGTGGACGAGAACTTCGCCGTCGGCGACGGGATGCAGGCATACGAGCGCGAGATCGTCGTGTATCAGCGCCTCCGCCCGAGCCTCGGTCTTCCGATGCCCAAGTTCTTCTACGGTGCAATGGATCCCGACCCGGCGCCTTGGCTCGGTCGGCCCCTCTTTTTCTTGTTCGAACACCTGCCGATCCGCAGTGTTAATTGGTTGATCGGCCAGTTCTTAAAGCTGTCCGCAAAGAGTAAGCGGCGATACATCCTGGTCCTTGAGGACATCGACGATGCCCGGGCGCCGACACAGTTGACCGGAGGAACGCTCGACGACGCGCACCAAGCACTCGTCGTTCTGGCAGCGTTCCATGCGCACAACTGGATGCGCACCGAGCCGCAAGAGACCTACGACAAGATCTGGCCGATGGATCGTGCATCGCGTGTCTTCCAGGCGAGCTATCTCCGCAACCGCGATGCGTTCGTCGAGCGGTTCGGCCACGTCGTCAGCGGCGACACTGTGGCGCATCTTGATGAGATCCAAGATCGAGTGCCGGATATCAGCGCGTCACTTGCGGCAAGGCCGTGGACCCTGCTCCACGGCGACTTCCGACTCGACAACCTGCTGTTCCGGCCAGACGGTGAGATCGTGGTGCTTGATCTCCAGGGTCTCGGCATGGGGCGGCCCGCCGTCGACGTCGCCTACTTCATCACGACCGCTCTCACGTCCGAGCATCGCGACGAGGAGGAACTGCTTCTCCGGACGTACCACGACGCGCTCGTGGGCGCTGGCGTGTCGTCGTATTCGTGGGTTCAGCTCGTTAGCGACTGCCATCTTGCCAAGGAGTTGCTGGCGCATCGAATCGTCGGATCGGCCGACGTGCTCGATACATCAGTCAGCGGCGACAGCGACGACCTGCTTGACGTGATGCAACTACGCGTCCTCGACTGGCTCACCTGATCCCATCTCCTTTGAGCGCGGACTCGATCCGACTGATTCAACAGCAGTAGCGTTTGACGCTCAAGCTCTAGCACCATGCCCCGGAGGTAACACACGATGAAGCTGAACCTCAGCGTCGACGAAGCGCTCAGCACCACCCGAGCAGTCCGCAAGCGACTCGACTTCGACAAGCCGGTCGATGCTGCAGTGCTCAAGGAATGCCTTGAGTTGGCCGTCCAGTCGCCGACCGGCTCGAACATGCAGGCATGGCAGTGGATGGTGGTCACCGACCCTGACAAGCGCAAGGCCCTCGGCGACATCTATCGCAAGGGCTGGGAGATCTACACAACAATGGAGGGCAACGTCGCCACTGCCTACAAAGGCGATGACGCGGAGCGGATCGCACAACAGGACAGGGTGCTCAGCTCGGCAGAGTACCTCGCCGAAAATTTCGAAAGAGCTCCCGCGATGTTGATCCCATGCCTTCCCGGTCGACTCGATGGGCTACCCGCACTGGCCTCGGCATCGCTCTTCGGGTCAATCCTGCCCGGCGTCTGGAGCTTTATGCTCGCAGCCCGCGAACGCGGTCTTGGTACCTCCTGGACGACCATCCACCTGATGCACGAGCAGGAGGCGGCCGATGTCTTGGGAATCCCCTTCGATGAGGTAACCCAATGCGCGCTCATCACCGTCGGATATACCAAGGGAACCGAGTTCAAACCAGCGAAGCGACCACCGATGGACACCGTCACTCACTGGAACGGCTGGGGCGCTCGCCAAGCTTGACCCTGCCACACGACCCGAAGGAAATGTAGTGGTTCACCCATTTAGCTCAAACGACGACCTGATCGACCCCGCGTACGCTGGACGATTCGCAGACGTACCGATCCCTAAGAACCGGATGCCGGATGGCGAGAGACGGCCGGATGACGTGTATCGGTTGATCCACGATGAACTCCTTCTTGACGGTAGCTCACGGCTCAACATGGCGACGTTCGTGACCACGTGGATGGAGCCCGAGGCCGAGAAGCTGATGGCCGAGACGTTCGACAAGAACATGATCGACAAGGATGAGTACCCGCAGACCGCGGAAATTGAGCGGCGTTGCGTCAACATCGTAGCTGACTTGTTCCATGCGCCAGCCGAGGGTGACGCGATCGGAGTCTCGACTATCGGATCAAGCGAGGCCGTAATGCTCGCCGGACTCGCAATGAAGTGGAAGTGGCGTCAGCGACGTGAGGCCGCCGGACTTCCTTCCGACAGGCCAAATATGGTGATGGGGTCAAACGTCCAAGTCGTGTGGGAGAAGTTCTGCCGCTACTGGGATGTCGAGCCACGCTACGTACCAATCACCGCCGATTGCTTCACGGTTACACCCAACGACGTGATGGCACGGGTCGACGAGAGTACGATCGGTGTGATTCCGATCCTCGGCACGACCTACACCGGCGAGTACGAGCCGGTCGCCGAGATCCATGAGTGCGTTGTTGCGTACAACACCGAACACGGCACTGACATTCCCATCCACGTCGACGCGGCGAGTGGCGGGTTCGTGGCGCCATTCCTTGATCCCGATCTCGAGTGGGACTTCCGACTCCCGCAGGTGAAATCGATCAACGTGTCGGGCCACAAGTACGGCCTGACGTATCCCGGTATCGGCTTTGTGGTGTGGCGATCAGCCGATGAGCTGCCAGAGGACCTGGTGTTTCACGTGAACTATCTCGGCGGCGACATGCCGACGTTCACACTCAACTTCTCGCGGCCGGGCAACCAGATCGTCGGGCAGTACTACAATTTCGTTCGGCTCGGGCGGGACGGCTATCGGCGAATCATGGAATCGCTGCGAGCCACCGCACTGCACCTCTCGTCGACCATTGCCTCGATGGGACCGTTCGAAGTGGTCAGCGACGGATCGGCAATCCCGGTCTTGGCGTTCACGATGAACGAGTCTGCAGGCTTCACCGTCTTCGACGTCTCCGACCGGTTGCGATCCAAGGGATGGCAGGTGCCCGCCTACACCATGCCCGCCGACGCGGAGGACATCGCCGTGCTCCGCATCGTCGTCCGCGAGGGATTCGGCATGGATCTCGCCGACATGCTGCTCGACTCAATCTCGTCAGCCGTTGACCACCTCGAGCAGTTCCCTCCGGCACACGCAGATCCCGAGCCGGGCTTCAACCACACCTGAGCCCACCTCCCCCGGATGCAGCGCCGACGGCCAAGGTGGACAGCGACGGCCTGCTGGTGAGCGTTCCGATGGTGGCTGGTGACCTCGAATTCGTTCCGAATCGTTGAGCGTGAGGGAGCAGGCAAACGAAACCCCGCCTTGGCTGCGACGGTGTCCTCTTCCGCACGTTTGTTGATAGCTGCTTGTGACAACCATGATGAGAGCGGCGGGAATGATCTTGCCTCTACGGTTAGGAGAATTTATGGTGGGAAAGCTCGAAACCAGAAGTGTGGGAGCGTTACGCACCCGATGGGCCGCGATCGGTGCTGCTGTTGCGGTGACTTTCGGTGCGGGAGGAATGATCGCTGTGAACGCAGCTCCAGAACCCCCCTACAGCAGCGACGCTGGCGCATTTGTTGTGCTCGAGCAACCCGTGCGACTGCTTGATACACGTGTCTCGTCTCAGCCGTATGTCTACTGCGACAATGGGGGAGGTTCGGAGCCGATGGGGCCGGTGACGGACGGCGATACATGCATTTTGGACTTTGCAGCCAATGGACAGGTTCCGTGGAATCCATCCCTTGAGGATGACGAATGTGCCGATACAGATGTTTGTACGACGGCGGTGGTGTTGAACCTGACAGCGGTCAATCCCGAATCAAAGGGTTTCGCCACTATCACCCAAGGATGCAATGGCCTCATTGGCAATACTGATACATCTAACTTGAACTGGGGATGGCCAATGCAAGTGGACTTGCCGCCAACCCCCGGCGGAACTCCATCAATCCCGGACAACCCGTACACCGCCGTTGCAAACCAGGCCACTACGTCTCTGTGCAACTTTGACGATCAAGGCGCCAACGGCTCCGCGCAAATTACCGTGACGATGCAGCCACTTCCGGGCAACAACATGGAGGACCCCGAGATGGAATTGCTTGTTGACCTTCTCGGCTACTACGTCTACACCAATAGCTGAAATTCACGGACGGTCAGCGTTGGCGCGTGCTCATCCAGCGCGCGCCGGCGCTGCCCCTGCCGCCGGCAGGCAACTGGGATAGCGATCTCAAAGGATCCGGGCGGGCAGTCAGTTCGCAGCAACTGTGACCACACTGGGCGACAATCTGTCAACAAGTGCGCCTAGCCGTCTTGGCTGCCGGGGCCACGACCAAGATGCTCGTGGCGTCATGTCGAACTCACGATGTGAGCGGCCCTCGGCATTGATGGTTTAAGTTCGTCGCATGATCGGGCCGACCCACAATCGCCGACGACGATCTCACGCGTGCCCCGCATCAGGCTGATCGCAAATCTACAGCAGAGCGCAAACATCTATCTGCGATTCAGCGATTCGGCCTACGAGCCGATCTGGTCCGGCCCTGAGAACGCTACGTTCACTGTCGTCAGGTTTCAATAACTCAAGTGGTTGTCACAGCTTCACTCGATCACTACTGCCGTTCCATAAGCGACAATTTCTGCCATCCCCTGTTGTTCGCCCGCATCGCCTGAGTCAAAGCGGACACCCACCACTGCATTCGCTCCGATCGCCTGAGCTTCCTCCACCATCCGCTCCACGGCATGATGGCGGGCAGCTTGAAGAACGGCCGTAAACTCCTTGACCTCGCCGCTCTTTAGTGCTTTAAAGCTGCCTTTGAAACCCTTTGCGAATCCCATGGATCGGGCGATTACCCCAAAGGCAGGGCCAACGTAGCGGACAGTCGTCCTTCCCGGAATTTCATCAGTAGTTGCGACAGGAAGTGCATACGGCTGAAGTGCTTCTGGTTCTTTCGTCATAGGAAGACCCTAGTCATGATCATGCAACGAATGTTTTGCCGTCAGGCCAGTGCTCAAGCGCTCAACCCGCTCACCCTTACGGCCGAATCGTCAGTAATGTTTCCCGTAGCTCTAGCTGATTGGCTTCGGTCGGTTTTCTGACGACCTGAAGACGGCGTTGACTTCGCCATTGGAGCAACTAGGCCACGCCTTTAACCGGCGTTCAAATCGCGTTGGTTCCCTCTGGGTCTGCAAGCGGGACGATATTGAACCGCTTGCGTATTGACTCCAGGCTTTCGTCGGCGATGGCGAGATGGTCAACTTGGCTCAAATCGATCGGGCACTGATGACCGCGGTCAATGCCCTCACCGAGTAGATCGGCAACACCAGGGCGACTCAGCGTGGCAAACTTTGAGCGGATCTCACCGTGATTGAGAACGCCAGATTCGTGAATCGACATTGTGAGAAGGAATTCCAGCCAATTATGGCGGCTTGCGTTTGCAGCCATGAGAAAGCCGCTGCGAGCAATCTCTCCTGCCGCCGTTGGGGCGTAGCCCGTAATCACATGATTCATATCGTGGTTCACGTAATGCGCAGGAAGATGAGGGTCGTCGCCGGGCATCGTGAAGCCGTAGTTGTCGTAGAACGCGATGTAAGCATGACCGAGCGTGCCAATCGGTAGATCTTCCAGGGTTCGGAGCTGTTCCGACAACGCCGGATCGGGGGTCTCAAGGCGCAGGTAGCGATCGCGTAGCGATCGCTCGGAAATCTCGGGAAGAATTTCGCCGTAGAGACGCTCGAGGTCACCCGCAACTACCGCCGAACCGCGTTCAAGCGCTGTGCGTGTTGTCTCTAACGCGATGTTTGAAACGTTAAGCGCCGTAGCAAACTCTTCGGCTTTCTCGACTTGCGTTACGGATTGTGGGTGCCGGCAGAGCTCTAGAATCATCATTAACTCGCAGAACCAAAGTCGGCTTTTATCATCAATCAGTCGGGCGGCGATGTCGTGAGGACCCGACGGCGCCACCGACGGGAGTTTGATGTCGGGTCGCTTCCACAAGTGGGTGGCGAATGCCTGCAGGACTGCGAGCTGTTCATCGGTTGCACCAGCGTCGACGTCGATGGCCCCAAGGAGGGCTGCGACGACCGCCTCAATGTCCTCGCTCACAAAGTTGCTCGGCATCATGGGCGTGATCCTACTCGCACCGAATCACGGTGCTCTGCGGTTGGATTGGAGAGCTGCGGAATGCGAGACAATTGAGCATGTGACCCAGTTTCGGGTCGCTTGCTTGCGCGGCAACTGCCGCCCGGGTCATAGACACATCGCACCGCTGGACGACGCAATGCCACCAAATCTGTCGGAGAACCAAACACATCGCAGATTTCAGGAACGTCTAGCTGTGCGCCAACCAGCGCCCATAGAGGTGCCGAATTGCCATACCTCTGACGGCCTAGAAGGCCAACGGGCTAGCCAGGCAGAGCCAGATCATTCAGGCCTAATCAACGAGCAGACCAGATCAGTTGTCACCGATTCCTGCAGCAGACCCGAGAGCTGTTCGTTATTACTTAGGAATCAGTGGTAGGAGGATCGGTGGCTGGGGGGCTGGTAGCCGGAGTCGTTACTGGTGGCGCGCTCGTTCCGGGCGCGTTCGTTGCCGGCGGATTGTCGTTGCTTGAGTCGCCCCCACTGACGAGTACGAAAACAAGTACCGCAAGGGCGACCACGGCAACCACAATTACGCCAATAACGATGCCTGCCGAGGAATTTTGGGAGGTGTTGATTGATACCGGGGCTACCGGCGCCGGGGCTGGTGCTGCTTCCTCTGGAGCGGATGGCCGCATCTCGCTGCCCGGTACGGGTGGGATGTTGATACGAGCAGCGTCGATCGGGATCGTGATTGTCTGGCCGCTGCGGCTTACTGCATCGGTCCATGCTGTCCCGTTCCAATACCGGCCGTCACCCGGCGAAATAGGATCCTGGTACCAGCCTGCTGCGAATTCGATGTCGGACATTAGTTCCCTCTGAGAAATAGAATTGAGGCCTGCGACTGTACCACCGTTGGTACAACGCATAGGGGCACCCAGCCGCTTTCTCGCTGCGGCTGCTGCCGCACGAAAACGATGACGCTGGATGATCTCGCATCGTAACGACTCCAACGAGCGATGGATGCTCGACACTCGTTCCTCAGAGCGAGGCGTATCACCATGATCAGACGGCCGCAGTCCGTTGCGAACAGGAACCCGGAAGATCACTCCGAGACTTGGAGCATGTGATCGCTCGGTCTCTAGGTTGGCAGACCCCTGCGTGTCGGACGACCTCTTATTTGATCATTCCGTCGTTGAGTCCGCGAATGTGACAACGCATCGCTGGGAAGGAACCTCTCCAGACTCGATTCAGTTGGTCGGAAAGCCGATTTGAACATCATTCAACTCGGGGGGTTGCGAATAAGGGCTCAGGTTTGCCCGTCCGTCCGCGCTGACCGCCACAACGACTAATGCACCCTCAATTTCGTTTGAGCTGAGAACCCTCAGTTCCGAACCGTGCTGAATTCGGCGTTTCACATCGTCGTTCGATACATCCCGACCAAACGCTCGCGTGCTGGCGGCTATCCCCATTGTTCGTTCGATAGCGGTTTCGTTGCCATGAGCGACTCGGTAGACGTTTCGGCGCCCGAGTCTTTCGACCAGCAGGGCGGTAACCAAGTCGTCCGTAAGCCCGGGTTCTAGACAAACGATGGCTTCAGCAACCCCGACTTGGTCCATTTTGCCTCGCAGGTCGCTCTCGGTACCCCGCAGCGAAGCCGTGACAATGTCGAGTTCTGAATCTTCAAGGCGCACGAGTGGACTAGATGTGATGACCATTGTCGGGACAAATTGCGCGTTGAGTTGGCCGGCAAGATCCGCAAGCCATTGATCGTTGCCGACCACGGCGACTCCCTTCGCAGACGGTCTCCGAACTCTCAAAGCCCCAGCAACCGGCCCTGCACTGAGGCCGTAGGTGACTCCGGTACCGAGAATGACTCCAAAAACCATGGGGAGGAGAAAGTCCGCTGCGAAACCAGCGTCGTCGAGCGGACCCGTGAAAGCGGCTGCGGTCGACACAGCGACGATTCCCCGCGGAGCTAAGCACGCAAGGAACGCACGCTCTCGAAGCGGCACATGTTTTGACTTAACCATGGAAATTCCGACAGCGAGTGGGCGAACAATCACTACGAGGATCGCAACGACTGCCGCGACACGCCATCCGCCTGCGGCAAGATCGCCGAGGTCTACCAACGCCCCGAGCACGATGAATAAGGACCCGATGATCAGCACTTCAAGGGTTTCGCCGAAGCCCGAGATTCGAGCTGTCGGAACAATATTTTGATTGGCTGCGATCATCCCGAGAACAACGGTGGCGAAAAGCCCAGCCTCCGACGCGATTACTTCGGCTGCAGCAAATGCAACGGTTGCGAACAGCAGAGCTACGGCTGCTTCCATGTTGTCGGTCACCAAGAATCGAGACATCACGAACACAAGAACAAGGCCGGCGACTGCGCCAATAGCTGCACCCGCAGTGAGCCGCAATCCCATTTGGAGAATCGGGTGCAGTCCGGCTCGCTCGGAGGCCAAGATGAGATTCAGCGTTACAACGCCGAGAATGGCGCCGAGCGGATCAAGAACGGTGCTTTCCCACCGCAAGATTGAGCCTGCCGGTTCACGAGGGCGGACTACATGCAGAAGGGGCCCAACCACCGTTGGACCAGAAACGACGAGAATAGCCCCGGCCAGAATTGCCATGTCCGTTCCAGGGCTGTAGGCCGCCCAGACCGCCAGAGCTCCTCCAGCAAATGTTACGACGCCGCCGGCTGTGACCATACGAAAGACAGCACCGCGCGCCTCAATCGGCAAGTCCCTGATCCGTAACTGAAGTCCTGATTGGAATAAGAGCAAGCCAACGAGCAGCGTGACTCCTGGAAACAGGGCTTCGCCGAAAAGTTCCTGAGGCTCTACGAGATCCAGACCGCCGCCTGCGACAAGTCCGGCAGGAAGCAGAAGTAGCAGTGATGGAAACTTGAAGCGAAGCGCAATCCATATCGACCCGACACCAAAAAGAACGACGGTCGCAAGGCCTATGGTGATTTGGGTATCGCTCACAGCCACCGAGTCTTACCGATTCGCTTCAACAATCGGATGAAACGGACTTGAAACCTCTAATCGAAGACGGGTCGTAATCTGCTTTCGCCGTCGGCGCTGCGCCGACTCGTCCAATGTAGTTTCAGGGCTACGGTGCTTTAATTTCGTCACCGACAAACAGCGAGTCGCAGCAGTCGATGCGGTCCGCCGACACGCGCAGCGGTGCCTCTCCTAACGACGAGGTGTGGCGACCGGAGAGGGCGAACTTGATGCTTCGCTAGGCAAGTTCAACAACGCCACAACGATCGCCGCAACGGGTACCGCAAGGAACGCCCCGAGCAGCCCGAATGCCAGCGAGCCAACCGCTATTGACAGGATTACCGCAACCGGGTGGAGATGAACCGCTCGCCGCATCACGACCGGTCCAACTACGTAACTCTCCAGGTTATGGATCAGCACCGTGACACCGATGATGATCAGCGCGGCGATCGGTCCGCTCTCCACTAGCGCGACTGCCGCGGCTAGACCTCCACTGATAAAGGCTCCGACTACAGGCAGAAAGGCTCCGAAAAAGGTAAATACTGCTATCGGAAGGACGAGCGGAATTCCGAGAATCAGTAAAGCCACGGACAATACGACCGCATTCACTAGTCCGTTAGCAGCCGACCCCCGCACGTATGCGGTGAGAACTCGCCACACGGTCAAAGCAGAGTGCTTAATCCCAGCGCGTCGATCCTCGGGACCGAGCCTCGTAATCCGTTCAACGATGCGATCTCCATCTTTGAGGAAAAAGAAAACCAGAACGACCGTGAGCAGCATTGCGGCCAGGCTCTCAACGACGATCGGTGCCCGATCGATAGCTCCATGCAGAAGCCGACCTTCTTGATTTGACGCCTGCGAAGACAGCGACTTGACGAAGTCGTCAACTGACGAACTGGACAACCCAAATGGGCCGGATGCCAGCCATTCCTCGATTTGCTTGCCGCTCTCGGTGAGGGTTGAGCTCAGCTTGCCGGCCTCGGACCCGACAGAGGGAACGATCATGAAGAGGAGTACGGCGGCGAAGACCAGCAGCATGAGGAACGTGATCCAGGCGGAAAGGAGATCCGGCACGCCGCGCCTTCGCAACCATCGGTCTAGGGGTACGAGTTGCGTGACAACAAGGAGCGCAACGATGATCGGTACGAGAACGAGACGGAGTCGTCCAATCGCAAGAAGGCCAAGGTACGCAACGGCGACGACACCAACGATCTGCCAGCTGGCGCGACCCCATCTCGCTAGGAGACCGGAGCGATCAGGGGGCCCGCCGGGATCGTCGCCAGGCGTTTGCGAAGTTGACCTCACGATTTTTCCGACTTAGTTACAGCGCTATTTGCGTGCATGACACCACGCAGCCTGCCAGATCATCCGTCCGCATCGTTGGATCACGTCGCCGCGGATCACACTGAGCGGGTTCACTAGGCATTGAGGCGCGGCTTGATCATCGGTCTCCCAACGACCTCAATTGATGCGAAATGGCCTAGAGGCGCAAGAGTAGGACGATGACCGTTCGATCGCCCGCTGTCCGATCCCGGCCCCTTCTCGTTGCATGCACGGCAATGCTCATGTCGATCGCCGCATGTGGCGACTCGTCTTACGACGCTCAAGATGATTCAGGTATCGCGACCGCTGCGCCACAACCAGCCAGAACCGAGGTCAAATCACTCGACACGCAGCTAGCAACCGAAGTCCAAACTCTTCCTGCACTGAGGGTGCTTCTCACGAACGACGACGGTGTCGACGCCGAGGGACTCGACGCAATTGCGACCGCATTGCTTGAGCGAAACTATGTAGATCTGACCATTGTTGCACCAGCCATGGACACGAGCGGAAGCGCGCACTCGGTTACCGACCCCGCCCCCGATACTGCGGTCGAGACCACCACCGCATCGGGTCATGCTGCTCTCGCAGTGGACGGCTTGCCGGCGGACGCCGTCAACTTCGCGCTGGACAACGTTTTCTCCAATAGCGGTCCGGATCTAGTCGTTTCGGGAAACAACGCCGGCGTGAATATCGGACCCGTCGCACTGTTCTCAGGCACTGTCGGCGCCGCCCGCACTGCCGCCGCCCGCGGTATTCCTTCCATCGCGATCAGTACGGGCGTCTATCTCGACTTCGAGCCCGACTTCGCCTCATCGATCGATGTGTTCCTCGACTTCTTCGACCGTAACGCCACCACCATCTCCACTAGGGCCGACCGACCTGCGCAGGTGTGGAGCATCAACGTGCCTTCATGTGGCAACACCGGCGAGATCCAAGGCGTCGTCGAAACAGAGATGTCATCCGCTGCACTCAGCACGGTTGACCTCGAGGCAATGGACTGCAGCTCAGACCTCACCGACTTTGAGGACGACGTCTCGGCATTCGCCAGTGGGTACGCCACGATCACAATAGTTCCCGAAGAACTCGTCCTCGCTGAACCTGATATTCGCATACCCGCAAGCGCTGATGACAACGTCACCGTCGCCATCAGCGTCACTCCATCCGTTATCGACACCGACGGGTCTACGACATTCACGGTCATAGGCAGCGGCTTCACCCTCCCGGTGTTCATCGTCTCGGGCACCGCTCCTGACCCTTGCACCACCGAGGGTTTGGAGGACTACATATCGGTCGACGTCCTCGACCTCACCAACCTGACTCCTGCCGAACCAGATGAAAATGGCAGCTTCACAGCGGAGGTCACCTACGAGGTCCCGGAGGAGGGAATTCTTATTGCGGCGGCTGACCCTGGAGAGATCGAAGCCGCAGCGGTTCTCATATGCCCCGAATAAAACGGGTGTCTCGACGCCGAAGCGATTGGGCCCGCAAATCAGTTAGGTGGTCTGCGTGCGCTTCGCGTAACGCTCGGTGGGTACGGGCACGGTCGGCTCCTCACAACAGTCAGCAGTTCTGTCGGTGCAACGCGGCTCGCGGCGCTGATTTACGCCGCGCCTCGCAGCGAACATCGAGGTAGCGGATTCGACTTGATCGGATCGCCCAACACCGAAACGTTGCTCCAACGTGGCCAACGGCGCAATCCTCACCGTATTGAATGACTGTCAGCTACGGGTGGCGCCCTCGCTGCATTGGTTTGCATGGCGGCGGAAATTCCGTCAGGCAATTCTTCTGCGTCTCATTCAAGAAATATCCGGTAGAGCCCATGGAGGACCAAAATCGCACCGAGGCCCCCCACCAAGACAATTGTCAGAAATCGGCCATGGCTTTCGATCAGGTTTCCAAGACTTGTCAGCCCGCGCTCTGCTGGACCAGGCGCGATTTTACTGAGGACAAGCGGCAACCACACGGGGGCAGAGATCATCAAAGCGAGGACTAAAACGAACAAGGATCTAGCTGCGAAGTTCGATTTGCTCGCAGCCACTATCTTTGCTCCAGGCACCATGATCGCAAGGGTTGTGAAGTTTGTTCCCATAGAGAACGCCCCGAAACCGAACGCCGCATGACGTCCGACAGCCCTGGGTGACCTCTCTTTTTCGTTTCGTTCAGCGTGAGGGCGAAAGCCGAAATGAAGCGCCGAGGCCGTAACAACCAACACCGCTCCGAGCACGAGGTCAAGGGTGGAACTTAGATGCGGCTCTCTTGGAAGAGACACCGCATGACCGAAGAAAACCAACATCGCTATGAAAGCAAATGCCACAACAAAGGCACCGATTGCAAACCGCCGGGCGACAGCGAGGCCGTCGTTGCCAGCGAGCAGAACGGTCTGCTCGGACAGCAACATCGGACTGACGGCACCCGTCAGTCCGAATGGAACGATCAACAAGAGTGTGTGAAGCATTAGCGCCAACCATAGGCGCAGGTCAGTGGCAGAGAGCCCTTCGCTATCTTCCCGGCGCTCCAGGATCGGCAGTTGCACCTTTCGGATGGGGCGCTTGCCGATACGGCAGATACTCACCACAAAGCGATAGCTCCCAGACACGCGCTTGGCGCGGGGAACTTTTCTCCCAGCGTCCGGCATCGGGCGTCTGCCCAAAGCCCGCAACCTGATCAGTAAGCTCAACAACTGTTGGACGCTCAAGCGGCAACGACTGAACGTTCTCTACAGACCGATCACGCCACGAAGTGATGTGCTCGCCGTATGGACAACCTCGCGCAAGACACAGAAGTCCGCCGTCTCGAACACATCCGAAATCCCGGCTCAGCAATCACTTCGCCTGCTGGATAGTGAGCCAACGGGAGGGCGTGACGGAACCGTGTTTGTGGCGGTCGTTGGCATTAGGGGCGACAAAGTTGCCTACAAGCTCATGTTGCGGGGGCAGCAAATGTGTTGGTCCATCTGGGGCTGATCGATCCGGCGGATCTTCGCGTTGTCGGTAGCGGTACGGGCGCAAAGCTGGGGGGACCGTCCATATCTAATCCATTCTTCAGCGAGAGTTGGCGCCCGCGCTCTGGTCGCTCTCTGGCCCACAACGGAGAAGTGAAAGGAGACTGAATCGTCTAATGTCGAGCCCTGGATGATGCCACCGTTGAACCAGTCGGGATCAATCAAAGTCCAGCAGCTAAGGGTCGCCATTCCGGCAAAGGGCCTTACGCCCGGGACCTGCGGTTCAGACAGCGGGCTGCAGCGCACGCACCACTGTTTCGTGTCAGTGCCAGAGCATGTCGACAGCTGCGGCACGTCACTATGCAACCGGCCCGGCAAGGACCGCAGCAGTTTGCCGTTCAGGGAAACAAGTTCCCCACTGGCACCAAAGTTACTCAGGTCAGAGATCCCGCCAGCACCAACACTATTAAGTTGACTGCCGTAGAGCCCGGTGATTTCGGTGAGTTTCTGCAGGCAATTGAGGTGCAGGCCTCTCGTCCGATTGAGCTGACACAGCACACGTTCTGTCGGTTTCGAATCAGTACGAGCAATTGTTGATAACAACAAAAGTCATGGAGCGACTCACATACGCCGCATTCAACACTGAACCGTTCATGGCTGATGGCACCTTCGCGTTAGTGGTCAGCTCGGCTTGAAACTCGTCGGGTCCGCTGCCAGAGGACCAATTGAAGCCTTCCTGATTACGTTAAAGCCCTTTTGATTGCTGGGTGTGGGAACACTTGAGATGATTGGGGCGTCGGTAGGAGTGGCAGCGCCCTAGATTCTTCGAGCGATAGTGGTCAGGACGTTTGGTTTGTCATCGCTAGGCCGCCGCACGCACTGAGCACGAGCAGAGCGGCCGCTGAGAGGGTCACCTACCTCATTTTCACCTTGAACCTACGACTTTCTGACAGGAAAGCGCGCTAGCGCCCGAGGAACTTCTGCAGCAACCGTCAGCGTAGTTGCGACTCCTGCCGACTCGGAGCTGCGACCTCTAGGTGACGGCGCTCACCGCCGCGACTGCCTGAACATTCGGCGTCCGTTTGGGCCAGGCCATCTAAAGCACGTTGTCTGGGCTGGCGATTCTGGCTGCGTCACCCAGCACGACTGTCGCTATGCAGCAGGGATGCGACGGTTGGGTGACCCGTCTTCGACTACCGCACCCAGAAACCTGCCAGTGAGGCCGCCAACAACCGCGGCAACGACGACGACCGGCAGTGCGTTGAGCGGAAAGAACCAGCACATAAATAATACTGCAATGACGGGTCGGCGCAGCAGAACCCCAACCGCACCGGTCATACCGGCTGCGATGCCAACGACCTCTCTGACTTCATCCACGCGAAGTGTGGTCGCAAGCCCGACAGCTGCGCCTGCAAACATCACCGGAAAAAAGCGACCACCCTTCCACTTTGAACTGAGGAGGACAGCTGCGGCGACGACCTTGCCGACCGCAACCAGGAACAAGAAACTCGCATCATCTGATCCGTAATCAGCAACGATCTGATCAGTCCCCTGATGGCCGGAGAACAGGATCAGTGTCGACCACGATGCGAGGCCGGCGAGTACGACGCCGCCGAGAACTGACTGCAGCACGTGTCGACCGTCAAATGGTGACAACAGTCGGTCCCCTAGCCGCTGCACGACAAAAAACAAAACGCCCAATGCGGCGCCGGAAAAAGCGACAGGCACCGCCCACACCAAGTCCAAGATTGCGAAGTCATAGTCGGGCACGCCGAGATCGAAGTACTGCGTAGACGTCCCCAAGTACTGGTAGACGACGACTCCGGCACCACTGGCGGCGACCGCAGGAAGCAGCCACCAAATTCTGCCTGCCCGAGCGTCGTCAGCAGCTGAAGACTTCGAGCTCAGTACAAGTACGGACGCACCTGCGGTTGCGAACAACGCCCCAAGGGCGGCAGCGATTCCCACATAGGGAAGACCGATTCGTCCTCGTTCATCGGCTTCAATCACTCGGGCAATCCAAGATCCAAGCCCTCCCAGGATCGCCATCAGGGCCGCTTCGGGCCCAAGCGCTGCACCGAAGCCAAGTGAAATCAACGAAATCACGACGGCCTGCCAGACATGCCGATAATCAAACTCGCCATTGCTCTGGTGATCTTGAATCGATTGCTCAAGGCTGACTGGATGCTCACCCAGGAGCCGGCGGGCAACTCCGAGGAGTACCGCGCCTACCATCACCACCGGCACGATCCACGTCCAACTGCTGGAGTCCAGGTCCAGTTTGTTCGGCAAATCCGTCCACAACAGCTCTACAAGTGCGTCCAAGCCGCGCAAGAACCCAACCGTGACAAGACCGCCGAAGGCTCCGAGTACGACAGCAACTCCAACTGTTCGGACCAGCCGGTCGGGGCGACCAAATAGGTGAAGATGGTCGGTCACGGTTTCGTCCCCTTCCACCTGGTGAAGATAGCGCCCGGCGTTACGGCAGACTCAACCCGGATCAGCAATCGCACCTGCTGTACACGTCACTTCACTTTTCCGCTGATCGACGGCCAACCTGCGCCGTAAACCGACCGTGATCGAGCGCCCGATACCCATTGCAGCCGCAGAACGGACCCGCGGAGCTTCAGCCGCTGGTGCTACGCCCCCGGCATCAAGCTTCGTGGTCCCCGCTTCACAAAGTGACCGCTAGATGCCATGGCATTGCCGCTGATTCCCGGAGCGACCGGCGGTAAAAGATTCGTCAGCCCCTTAGGCAAGCGGCTCTCTACGGAGCGCCGAGGGAGTCCTTCACGACGAGGTAAGCCCGCCGGTAGCTCAGAATTCCACCCGCAAGAAAAAGTACGCTGCCAACAAGGAACTGCGCAGCGAGGAACGCATCCATGGTCCGCTCGTCATGGGTGTTATTGAACTCAAACAGATAAGGCACGGAGGCAACGGCGAAGAGCACGGAGCCAGTCACGAAGTTGAGTGCGGTCAGATTCATGAGTTGCAGGGTGCGCATGTCGGAAGCCAAAACGATTTGGAGCACGTTGATGGTGGCGCCGAGCACGAAGAGCAGGCTCCCAAGTATGAAGCACCAGGCCGCGACTTCGGGTCGCCCGACCCAGGAGAGAAAGAGAATGCTCCCTGCGGCAAACAGCAGTGACCCGACCAGATAGCACGCAGCGGCCCACATCTCCAAGCGATCCCAGATCGTCGGCTCGCCCTTGAGTTGCTGCCGGTAGTTCGTGACTTCAAGTGCGTCGTGCCCGGTGACCACGAGGTAGAGCAGCGACCCGGCGAAGAAGATCCAGGCGCCACCATTCGAATCCTGTTCGAATGCCGGAAAAAAAAGAATGCTGCCGCAAATAAAGAAGACGCCGCCGAGCATGTAGAGGATCGCATTCGCGCTCTCCCACCTGAACTGCTTGCGCGCCGATGAGCCCGTTCTGGTGGGCGCATGGAAGCGAGGCCGGTTGACGAACTGGTGAGGCATGAGAAGCGACCTCCGGTCCGCCACACGGGTAAAAGATTGGCCCCGAAGCATGCACCAACTGCCTTTGCGACGCAACTCAGCTTCGCGAAATTACGAGCACCCCGCCGCCCGAATTCTGCGGAGCGCTCGCACAAAAGTGGGGCAACGCGGTGTTGCATCATCGTTGTCCCCGCAAGAAGCTGAAGCAGGACCAAGCAGTTGGCCGGAAGCGGCCACAACAAACCGGTCGCGAACCTCGAACCCTGTAGGACCTTACGTAACTTCCCGATTCGTTGGCTTGATCCCGATCTGACCGATTATTAGGGCAAACTCTGCTGTCAACACGAACACCAGAGGTCTAGCGATGCAGCAGGCCTTCTCTCACTCGCAATTGCGCAGCAATCTGACACCTATGGAGACTTCCGATGTGCACCCGTATTCTTTGGAACTGCAGCAGCCATGCGGTGATGACCGGTCGTACGATGGACTGGCCCGAAAGCACACGGCCAGTCCTCACCGCTCTGCCACGGGGCATGGCGCGCAACGGTGGGATGGCTGGCGGGGAGACAATTGTAACCGAAAACCCGGCCCGCTGGACGTCCGTTTACGGCAGCTTGGTGACGACGGCTTACGGAATCGGCACCTCTGATGGCATAAACGAAAAGGGGCTGGGCATCCACATGTTGTTTCTCAACGCCACAGACTTTGGCATACGGAACACGGACCTGCCGGGCCTACAGGCGGGCCTCTGGGGCCAATATCTCCTGGACAACGCTGCCACGGTCGCGGAAGCGCTTGACCTACTCGCCGCGGTCCAAATTGTAATGGTGGAAACAAATGGGCACAGAGCGAACCTGCACCTCGCCATCGAGGACGCCGACGGCGACTCTGCCATCGTTGAGTACATCGAAGGTGAGCCGGTGGTGCACCACGGCCGAGATTTCGTCATTATGACCAACGATCCGGCCTACGACGCTCAGCTTGCGATCCTCGAAACTGAGGACTTTTCGCATCCTGCGAGCAACATGCCGCTACCCGGCAACGTCAACCCGATTGACCGTTTTGCCCGCGCTGCCTACTTTCTCAGTCTGCTCCCCGACCCCGAGAGCGAACGTGAAGCTGCAGCAAGCATTCTTGCAATTGCGCGCAATGCGTCGGTGCCCTTTGGCGCTCCGTACAAGGGATTCGGCATTTACAGCACCGAGTACCGCACAGCTACCAACCTGAATGATCAGCGCTATTACTTCGAACTGTCTAACAGCCCCAACGTAATTTGGGTCGAACTCACCGCGCTCGATCTGGACGCTGACTCACCCGTTCAAACGCTTGACCCGGACAATATTGAACTATCAGGAAATGTCACAAGCCGTTTTACTCCGGCAGCCGCTCCGTTCTGATTTCCTACGCGCTTCGCCTTCAGACGTATAGCGGCCAATAAGACAGGCGAGCCGAGTTAATTTGCGACCCAAATGCGCAGGAGCCAACCAACTGCTCGTAGACGTTGGATTGAGCGTGGAAGCCTTGTCGAGGCTGAACGCGTCGCCACCATGCTTGTTTAGACCGTGCAATGCTGTGCCGATGAAACGGCCGACTGGAGCGAATTCGCGTCAACGGTGGCTATTAAATCTTGCGGTCGGACCAGCGGACCAGTCGACTTAGCGTTCGCTGTTGACAGTCTCGACGAGTCAATTTTCATTGGAGCTTTAGACGGATCCAGCGGCGGCTGTGTTCGTACCCGACGAGACATTCGGCTGAGCGTCGAAAGTGATATCTCGGCGCTGATGCCTCGGCCACACGAGTTACCTCCTCGTCGGCAGGCGCAGTGCGTTGCGGCATGCGGGTCCATGCTCTGAACGTTGACGATCGGCACGACGCGCGTACGCCGAACGACCTCAGACGTGGTGCGCCGTGGATTAACCAACTCTTGTTGTGCCGGGGTTAAGGCCGTCGGCGCGTCGAGTGCACTCGTTAGGCCCTACGCAGCCGTGGCCTCCGGACTTTTGGAGACATCGTTGCTCTGGGAACGCGGAAGACCAAAGCTGACAAGAAGACCCATGAAGACGAAACCGGCAGCGACCATCGAGGTGTTGCGAGCTGCCTCGGTGTAGGCGTTGCGGGCATCCGTTGCCTCCGGAGCTAGTGCCGGAACTTCGTCGAGTTGCACTATTGCCTGACCCGCTGTCGAACGAATCATTTGCGTGATTTGACTGCGCTTCTCGTCGGTCAAGTTTGGTTCCGCCTCGAGGGCGTCATTCAGGTTCGAAGCGAGGCCGCTAAACAGAATTGCACCGAGGCAAGCGGCGCCGAGCGCAGAGCCAACCTGGCGGAATGTTGAAGTCATTGCCGACGCCTGACCTGAACGTTCTGCTGGCACGTCTTCGAGGACCACGTTCGTCAGCTGCGCTGTTGCGAAACCCACGCCGAGTCCATAGAACACCAATGGGATCGCAAGCGACCATGGGGTTCGCCCAGGTGACAAGGTCAAACCGATGCCGATGATGGACACCACTTCGAGCGCCATGCCCAGACGCACGACGTTGGTTGAGCCGATTGCTGCAGATACGTGGCGAGCAGCGCCGCCAGCGGTCAGCGTGCCAATTGCGAGCGTGGCCAATACTGCGCCAGTTGCGAGTGGGTCGTAGCCATGAACGGACTGAATCCAAAGCGGAAGAACAAAAAGAATCCCAAATTCGCCAAGGCTGACAACGAGAGCGACAACGTTTCCGAACCCGTACCTTCGAATCTTGAACAACTCAAGGTCGATAAGTGCCGCTTGACCGTGGCGTGATCGCATAGCTTCCCAGAAGCCGAGGCCGACGAGTAAGGCCAAACCCCCAATCAGCGCGACTGGCACGGGTGAGATGGCGCCCTCGGCAAAGGACGCTGGTCCGAGCTCAAACTCGCTGATGGCCACCCACCACCCATAATCCTGCCCTTCGATCAGACCCCATACGATCAGGCCTAGACCAGAAGCCGACAACACGATCCCCAGCAGGTCGAAGCCTTTGACGTCAGGCCCTTTGGTCTCGGGCACGAGAAGCCGAATGGCGACGAAGGCTGCGAGACCGACCGGGAGATTGATGATGAAGGCCCAACGCCAAGAGAATTCCTCAGCAAGAAAGCCGCCGAGGAGGGGACCAAGGGCTGCAGCACCACCAAAAACTGCACCCCAGAATCCGAATGCTTGTGCTCGACGCTTCCCAGTGAACAGAACATTGATGACCGCAATCGAAGACGGCAGCATCATCGAAGCACCAACGGCTTGAACAGCGCGAAAGCCGATCAGCATTCCACTCGACTGCGACAGGGCACTTCCAAATGAAGCAGCCACGAAAATTACGATCCCGACCAAAAACAGCTTCCGCCTGCCGAAGCGGTCCGCAAGGAGGCCGACAGTGATTAGCAGCGAAGCAAACACGAGCGAGTAGATGGAGTTAACCCACTGCGCCCCCGTTTGGGTGAGCCCCAGATCGTCGATCATGTCTGGAAGTAAGACATTGACGACTGAGCCATCGATGATGATGATGCTCAGACCCAGCAAAAGAGCAGAAAGCGCCCACCACGGATGGTCCACTGTTGATGGCAACTTGTCGTCTTGAAGCTCGTGCACGGCGTCAAGCTAGCTTGACGGCGCGCGAACAGTCCTCTCGCTTTATGAGATCTGGAGGTTCGCATTTCTTAGCTGCGGTGCATTGGCTCGATAGGGGCGGGCACCCGTCGCAGTTCAAGTTTGGATCCAAAGTAGGCACCGCCTACGAGATTCCAGTTTTCCGAACCCAGCCAGATCTAAGCCCGGTGTTCGTGTTCAAGCTTCGTTTAATACGAACGATACGATCGCGTTCTCTAATCTCTCCCGACAGGTTGTTCCTCGCATGAAGAAATCATTGGCCTCTACCGCATTGATCTCGCTAGCCCTCGCTCTCGTAGCGTGCAGCTCGAGCGATGCTTCAGGTCGCGACTCGATTAACAACATGGACGAACTCGCCGAATACGCGTGGTCTGTGATCCCCGAGGACGATCGGTTGGCACTTTGCGAGGTCGTGGGCGCCTTCGGAGTCGACGGTTCGATCGATTTCGTGAAGCAGGATGATCCCGAGTGGAATCAGCCACTCGATTTTGATGACACGGACATTGAATTTGATGACGTGACAGTTGACCCAAATGACTTTGTCGATAACACGACTGGAGATTTCGTGACTGC
The DNA here is from genome assembly GCA_905480335.1 of uncultured Ilumatobacter sp. Classification (GTDB taxonomy): domain Bacteria; phylum Actinomycetota; class Acidimicrobiia; order Acidimicrobiales; family Ilumatobacteraceae; genus Ilumatobacter_A. The sequence goes on from CAJQPY010000039.1 coordinate 54,029, forward strand.
AATGTTCACCAAGGCTGAAAGCGACTGCAGTACCTGAGACGGACCCGCGCCCGTGGTATCTTTGGACGAGGACGCTGGTACGTCACGACCGACAAAGCATCGGGCATCGTCAACGATGTCAATCAGTGGGGCCTCGAACAAGGCAACCCGCGCTACATCATCGATCTGATTAAGCGTGTCGTCATCGTGGCGCGCCGTGCGGTCGATGCGCTGGAGGCTGCGCCCGTAGCTGTGTCCGCTTGAACGCAGGCCCCGGTCCTCGTTAGCCCGGGACGTTGATCGCCGTGCCGAGGCCGATAATCGTGTCTTTGCCTTTCACGGTGTCCCAGGCGATCACGCCGGTCAGGTCCGCGACAAAATCACCAAAGCTCAGAAAGAGAATCGCGACAAGATCCGCAGCGTGATGGGAGCAATCGTCCGCAACCAGCACGGCATCATGGACACTTTCGACAGCGCCAAGCCGAAGCTGGCCCCACTGCTGAAAACCAATCAGGAACTACGCGCCGAGCTTGGCTTACTGCACCTTGAACGCGACTCGTTGCAAGAAGCCGGTCGCCCGATCAGCCACCGAGTGTTTATGGCTACGATAAACTGCCCAGAATACAAGGCTTGGCGCAAAGCGCAGCAGACCGCGAAGTACGAGTATGCCCAGGTTGACGTGGCCCGTTTGCAGCGGTGGCCGAACCTCGGCGGCAACAATGCCAAGTACCTCGAGATGATGGCGTGGTGCGAGCAGCAGTACGCGCAGATCCGTGACGCAGCAGCAGGCAAGTACAGCTAACCCTCGATCTCATAGCTACGGGGTAATAGCGCTCCCGTGCCGGCCTTATTCTCTTGGGGCCGGGACGGGAGCGCTGTTTCGCTTGGGACCAACACCGCAACACATCGACAGTTATCTATACGGTGCGGCTAGAGCGCGCCCAGAGGCTGCTAGAAAGCGCGTAGAGCGCGCCGACCCCATTCAGGGGGCAACACTGCTTTCAGCCGAGGCAGTTGTCTATCGGGCAGCCCGTGGAGTAGAACCCAACCAGATCGACGACAACATCGGCGACACCCATATCGCCTGGGTCAATCAGGGGGGTCGTCCAAGGCATCAGGAAATCAAGCTGTCCAGATCCTTCAGTGCCCCATTCGCCGAGGGTTGCAGTGACCATGTTCGCTGTACTCGGTGACTCATCGCCCCAGTTGACATAAGAAGTCAAGGTTTGGGTCGTGTAGTCCGCCGTCGCAGGGTTCTCATAGATGTTTTCGTAGCAATCGGGGTTCACGGGCTGCGGCGTGATGTCGCCGTTACAAATTGAAGGCGTTACCGAAACATAACCCCTATTATTGATAGTCCCGCCTGGAATGGTTACGTTGATAACCACGGCGTCCACCACGTACTCAACCCCGTAGCCGGCAGGATCGTCAGTGATTTCGTTGTACAAAATCTCTTCGAAGTCAATTTGGTAAATATCTCCGGGGAACAATTGGGTGCCCTCATCGATTTCTGGGTCGATGACATCGGTCCTGCTGTCCCAGATCCGAACTGGATCAACGGGAATAAAGGCTGGGCTCGTCCCTTCGGATGCTGCATCAACGCCTACCAGACCACCGGCACCCAACGTGACAGCAACGGCGGCGCCGATTGCTGCCCATCGGATTACCCATGCGGATGATTTTTTCTCAGCTTTTGTCATATTGTCTCCTAATTACTTGTCTAGTGAATTACCAATTGTG
>CAJQPY010000040.1 GCA_905480335.1 uncultured Ilumatobacter sp.
GCGGAACCACGTGGTGTTCATGGATCTCCCCGTCTGTCTGGACCTCGAATCGATCACGACCGGGGTCCCGTTCAAGTTCAACGCCGACGCCGGCGCGCGTCTCGGCGTGATGCCCCGCAACGGCACCAATGCCGATGTCCGATGGTTCGAGATCGAACCCTGCTACGTGTTCCATCCCGTCAATGCCCACGAGGAGGGCAACACGATCGTGCTTCACGTGTCGCGACAGCCAGAAGCGTTCGGTTCGAGCAACGACGACTACGCCGAGGTCGGCCGGCTTTGGAAGTGGACGATCGATCTTGACGCCGGGACCGTGACCGAGATTCAGGTCGACGATCGGCCGGGTGACTTTGGCCGCGTCGATGACCGTATGGTCGGCCTTGACGCAAGGTACGGCTACCTGATGGCGATGGCTGGAGAGGGCAACGTCGAGGAGCCAGTCTTCGGTTCGGCGCTGTGGAAGTATGACCTAAAGAGCGGCGCCTGCGTCGAGCATCAACTTGGTGATGGGGTCCGTGGTGCCGAGCCGGTGTTCGCCCCGGCGTCGCGTGCTGCAGGTGAGGATGAAGGCTGGGTCATCAGCTTGGCCCACGACACGAACTCCGATGAATCTCGACTCGTCATCGTCGATGCCCAAGACTTCTCGGCCCCACCTGTTGCTACGGTCCACTTGCCTCGTCGCGTTCCATATGGCGCGCACGGAAGCTGGGTCCCCGACTTTGCAGTGGTCTGAGCAGCGCACACGACAGGAAATTGGCAACAAGGAGAATGATGCCGGCACAAAGACGTGTGAGAATGGGCTCTACAAGTTTCTCAGTGATCGACGAGCGATCGTAATCGTGCGCAGTCACCACCAGATCTCGAACGGCAGGCGGGCCGCATGAGTGACTACGCATTCTTCCTTCTGCTCGGTTCGGCCGCCGGAGCGATCATCGCCGCGTTCGGGCTTGGACTGCTCATCACGCATGAGGGTTCGGGAGTCGTTAACTTCGCCTACGGAGCGATGGCGACGTGGTCAGGGTACGTCTATGCCGATCTCCGCCAGGGCGCGTATCCGTTCCCGATTCCCGGGTTGCCGGCGCGCTATCACTTCGGTGACGACGTGGGGTTCCGGTGGGCAATGTTGTTGTCGCTGCTCACCGCCGTCATCCTCGGACTCGTCGCGTTCTTTGCGGTGTTTCGACCGTTGTTGCGCGCGCCTGCGCTCGCGAAGGTCGTGGCGAGCATTGGCCTGGTGATTGTGTTCATCTCGCTGATCGAGCAACGGTTTCCCGATAACTCCTCGCTTCGCGTTAACGCAATTCTGCCGCGAGAGCCGGTGACTTTCGCCGACGGTGTCACGGTGCCCCGCGATGGGCTCTGGCTGGCCGGCATCGTTCTGCTGATCGCAGCTGTCGTGTGGGGGTTCTCACGGTTCACTCGTTGGGGTCTGGCCATCCGTGCGGCGGCTGAGAACGAAAAGGGCGCTGTGTTGCTCGGTTACTCGCCGGTAGTCCTCGCCGCGGGGAGCTTCGTCGTTGCGTCGGTGATCGGTGGGCTCATCGTCATCCTGGCATCCCCAATGATCCAGTTGTCATCGACGGTATTCACGTTCGCGTTCCTCGTCCCTGCGCTTGGCGCCGCACTTATCGGCCGATTCCGCTACATCTGGCCGGTCGTGTTCACTGGCCTGGCAATCGGACTTGTGCAGTCGTCGTTCACGAAGATGCAGGTCGACTTCAGTTGGTTCCCGCAGTACGGCGCTCGTGAAGGTTTGCCGTTCCTGGTGATCATTATCGCAATGGTTGTGATGGGTGAGGGGCTCCCGGATCGCGGGTCGGTTGACACCTGGAAGTTGCCGGCGGTGCCGGTGGCGAAGGTGACGGCGCTCAACGTGTCGGTTCCGGTCGTGATTGCGGTCGGCGGGTTGATGGTGCTTGGTCCACTCTGGCGGGGGGCGATTATGACCACGGTGGTGGCGATGGTACTAGCACTTTCGCTGGTGGTCCTGACCGGCTTCGGTGGGCAGACGTCGCTCGCGCAGATGGCGTTCGCCGGCGTGGGCGGATTTGCGCTTTCAAAGATTGCTATGAACTGGGGTGTGCCGTTCCCAATTGCTCCGTTGCTTGCCGCCACGATCGCGATGGGCTTCGGGGTGGTGGTCGGGTTGCCGGCACTCCGGGTGCGTGGCACCAACCTTGCGATTATTACCCTCGCTGGCGGCGTTGCGATCAATGAGTTCGTGTTCAAGAACCCGAAATACGTGGGTGATGCGTCGACGGGAGGTGCTCAGGTTCCGAATCCGAAGCTCGGGAACTGGGACCTCGGGCTGATTCTTGGTGATCAGGCGTCCCGACCGATCTTCGGTGCTGTCTTGGTAGTCGTCGCCGTTGGGGTTGCGCTGGCGGTTGCCAACCTGCGGCGAAGTGGGTCTGGTCGCCGGATGATCGCAACGCGCTCAAACGAGCGGGCTGCGGCTGCGTTGGGGATCAGCGTTTTCCGAACCAAGATTCAGGTGTTCGCAGTGTCGTCCTTCGTGGCGGGGCTCGCTGGATGCATGATCGCCTATCGATTCGGGAGCGTGTCAGATGCGTCATTCGGAACGATCGCCTCGTTGACTGCTCTCGCAGTTGCCTACCTCGGAGGGATCACGTGCGTGAGCGGCGCCGTGACCGCCGGAATCACTGCGACCTCAGGTGTCGCATTTTATGGTATTTCTCAGGCGACAGGCAGTCTTGGTCAGTGGGAGGCACTGATCGGCGGTGTCCTGCTCATTCTGACCGCGATTCTCAATCCTGAAGGCATCGCAGGCGGAATCCGGGCGAAGGCTGCTGAGAGCCGAGCGGCCAAGGCACAGTCGAAGAATGGCGCCACCAGCAGTGCCGCGGCCCCCGCGCACTAGCCTGAATGACATGTCGAGCAAGCACTACCACCGTTACCTCCGAGCCGTCCCGCTGTTCGCGGATGTGGATGACCACGATCTCGACGTAATTGGGGCTGCGGTCACCGAGCTCTCATTCGGCGAAGGGGAGGTGCTCATGCGCGCCGGGAGCAACGCCCGTGAGATGGTGATTGTGCTCGACGGTGCGTTGTCGGTGATGCTCGGTGACATGGAAATCGCGACGATCGAATCTGGCGGGTTTGCCGGTGAGATGGGCCTGCTCACCCATCGTCCCCGGAACGCAACGGTTGTGGCCAAGTCGCCGACTCGTGTGCTGCACATCGATAGCCGGTCGTTCGAGAATGTGCTCGACGAGGCACCGCAGATCGCTGTCAAGATGCTTCCGATCGTTGCCCAGCGCGTGGTTGACAACAACGCCCGCCACACCGACTGACGTCAGGGTCGCTGGTCAGCGGAGAACGTAAGGGTCGAGCAGCGGCTCGACCCTCAGTTCGGCGGGGATGTTGTCGGGTCCGATAATCCGGTCGATTTCCTCGTGGAGGTGCCAGATTCTGCGTTCCTGGTAGTTGATCGGGATTCCGGTGAGCGCCGGAGACTCCATCGACCGCTGCATCGGGGCCATGTTCATCTCGTCTTCGGCCATGATCTGGTTGTACACGGCGCGGCGGTCCTGCCACTCCGTCGACAGCTCGTCGGGGAACTGGTCGTCGCCCTCTGGCGGCAACGCGTAGTAGATCCAGTCGAGGCGGGTGGTGCCTTTGTCGACGGGCCAGAAGATGTTGATGGGAAAGCCGATCCGCCCCAATGGAATGATTGTATTCGGGAAGATGCTCACGGCGGTGCTGGTGCAGTCGACCATGCCGGGCACGCCGTCGATCGTGCGCATTCCGTGCTGGTTGAGGGGCTTCCAGTCGTCCCAGCTCGACAAGCCAGAGCGTTCCAGGTTCTGCCGTGAGTAGGGCGTGATCATCCGGCTGTGCCCGTGAGGGTAGAGCCCCATTGCTGCGCCCCGATTGTCGAGCACGCTCACGCCGTCGTGTGAGTGGATGTGGCGGAAGTGGTACACCTCGAGGAATGCCTCGGCGGTCACTTTCCAGTTGCACGGCACGATGCGTGATTCCCGGTAGACCTCGCGGAGGTCTTCCGCTCGGAAGGGTGCAAGCATCTCGGCCATCGGGCCGATCCAGTCGGCCAGCGGGATCGCGTCAACATCGCGGTTGACAAAGACGAAACCGCCGAACGTGTCACACTTCGCCCGTGGGAGGCATCGTTCGTGCCAGTCGAGATCGACGAAGTCACGTTCGTCGGGGACTGATATAAGCGACCCTCTGTCGATTTCGTAGGTCCAGGAGTGATACTGACAACGCAATCGCCGGGCCGAACCGCGGTCGTCACGGACCACCGGGGCCCCGCGGTGTTGGCAGGTGTTGTAAAAGCATCGGATGACGCCATCGGTCCCGCGCACGACCAAAAGGGGCACGCCGAGGTCGTCGAAGGTCATGTAGTCCCCGGGTTCGGGTATGTCTTCCACGCGTCCGGCGATTACCCAAGTCTTGGTCCAGAGGTGGTCCTGCTCGAGATCATGGAACTGTTGGCCAGTGTGGCGGTCGGTTGGAATGTCATGGAACGCCGGAAACCCCTCGGGTGGCGCCGTCCGCTCGAACTCGTAGGACATATCCAATCGGATTCGTTCGATGAGTTGCTCGTCCATGGGTGCTCCGTTCGAGTTCGCTATCGATGCGTCGGAGTGCAGTCACTCCACGTCTCGCCGATTACCAACAACCCGTTAAGTTTCTCTCATCGGCGGCGCTTGCCACGAACGCAACCGGTCGCGGTCGCGGGAAAGCACGTCGGACAACACCCGCCGAAGAGCCGCAAGGGGGCCGCCGTTATGACCGATCAGATCGACACGTGGATCACCGATACTGAGATCAGTACTCGTTTTCCGTACTACACACGGGCCAACGCCGATGAGGTCGGCCCCGAACCGTTCAGTCCACTCGGATGGAGCCTCGGGTGGGCCAAGGGCTGCATCCCGGGTGTTGCGAACGGGTTCGTCGCGTTCGGCGTCGTTGAGCCCGAGGAGTTCGCCGTCGATCCTCCCGAAGTGTTCGGGAACTGGGGCGGCTACTTCTACAACCAGCTATCTCTGCCACGAGTAATGGGTGTCCGAATGCCCGGAGCGACTCCGGAGGCAATCGACCTCGCCTACTTCGGCGATCATCCGGGGGTGCCGCCATACACCCCGCACCCTGACGACAACAACGAGGCACAGAGCGTCAAGCTCGCCGAAACGATGGGCTGGGTGATGTCGACGGCCAGCTTCCCTGCACAGGAGGAGGCCTCCCGCGTGGCGATGCAGTTCGTGACCGATCGACCGGACCTCACAATGCTGTCGAATGCCGAGCTGATTGCCCGCGCCCGAAACCTGGCTGGGCCGGTCCTCGAGGAAGCCTGGACTGCGTACTGTCAGTCGGCGCTGGGAGCGTCGCTCGGCCCCGGCGCCGTCCAAGCGATCTGCGAGGCAATCGGTCGTGGCCCAGATGCGGTGAAGGTGATGACCGCAGTCGGCGGGATCGAGTCGGCTGATGCCGGCGTAGCGATGTGGAACCTTTCCCGTACAGTCAGGAACTCTGCGTCGCTGATGGCCGAGTTCGATGCGGGTGTCGACGGTCTCCTTGCCCGTCTGCGGGCGTCAGACGATCCCGATGCAGCTGCGTTCGTCGAGGAATGGGCCGCCGCCATTGCAGTACACGGTCACCGCGGTCCGAACGAGTGGGACCTTCGGGCGCACTCGTGGACCACGCTGCCATCGATGCCGCTCGGAATGTTGGAACGGATGCGGCATCAGGGCGACGCCAAGTCACCATCCGACGCCCACGCTCGTGGGGTGGCCGAGCGTGAACGACTCACGATCGAACTGCTCGAGATGCTTGAGGGCGATACCGAGGCGCACGGTGGGCTCCAAGCCGGTATCGCATCGGCGGCTGCGTTCTATGGCTTTCGTGAGATGGGCAAGAACTCCTGCATTCGCCTGATCCACGAGGCAAAACTCGCCTTGATGGAGATTGGTTATCGGATGGTCGCCGACGGTGTCCTCGATGACTCGCAGCAGATCTTCATGCTGCTCGATGACGAGGTCGACGGTTTCCTCGCCGACCCGTCGTCGATGACGGCGACGATCCGCGATCGAGACGCGACGTTCGCCACGCTCCAAACGCTTGAGCCGCCCTACATAATCAAGCTCGAGGAGGGCGTGGCGCCGATCTCGACCTGGCCAAGACGCGGTGGGGGAGAAAAGGCTGCGCCGGTTGCCACTGGCGATGTGCTGCAGGGGGCCATGGGTTCGCCCGGGGTCGTCACCGGTATTGCCCGAGTAATCCTCGATCCGTCCGACCCTGGTGCGATCGGTCCGGGCGACATCATGGTGGCACCAACCACCGACCCATCGTGGGTCCCGTTGTTCCTGGCGGCCGAAGGCGTCGTCGTCGATGTCGGCGCAGTGGCGAGTCATGCGGCGATCATGTGTCGTGAACTCGGGATTCCGTGTGCGGTGTCGGTGGTCGCCGCGACCAAACGAATTCCTGACGGTGCGACCATCGAGATCGATGGGTCGACCGGTTCCGTAACCGTTGTGGAGGTTCCGTGATGAGCATGTTGGATCGATTTGCGCTCAACGGCGGCGTGGCCGTTGTCACCGGTGCCGGCCGCGGGATCGGTGAAGGTATTGCGCTCGGTCTCGCTGAAGCAGGCTGCGATGTCGTGTTGACGGCGCGGCGCGAGAACGAGATCGAGGCGGTGGCCGAGCAGGTCCGGGCACTCGGTCGTCGGGCGCTTGCCGTGCCTGGCGACATCACCAACGGCGAATTCGTTGATCAACTCGCCGACCGCTCCAAACAGGAGATGGGCAAGGTTACGCTTTGGGTGAGCAACGCTGGAGGTGCAGACGACCGCACTCCGCGACACCTTGCCGATATGCCCGACCGGCAGTGGGATTATCAGATGGACCTCAACCTGCGCGCCGTGTTCACCGGTGCGCGCGCTGCGGCTCGGGTAGTTGAGGATGGCGGCTCGATTATCAACATCTCGTCAGGCGCAGCGCTCAAGCCGTCGCCGAACAATGGGCCGTACGCCGTCGCGAAGGCGGGTGTCGACAGTCTGACTCGCACGATGTCGACCGAACTTGCGCCACGTGGCATCCGAGTCAACGGTGTCGCTCCGGGCCCGGTTCCGACCGAGGTCTTTATGGAGTTCTTCGGGGCGTCGGAGGAGGACATTCCGAAGCTCGGCAAAAAGCTCGGGATCCCGCTTGGCCGCCTGGGTACGCCCGAGGACGTTGCGAACGCAGTGGTGTTCCTTGCTTCGGAGGCGTCATCGTGGGTGACCGGCCAGACACTGCTGGTCAACGGCGGCAACCGCTGACGCAGGTGACGGTGTGACTGGACTAACTCCGACCGAGATTGATGCGTTCCTCGCCGAGCCTCGCGATGCGGTGCTCAGTGTGGTGCTTGCGTCGGGACGGGCGATGGGGACCCCGATCTGGTTTCGTTGGGTCGACGGCGCGGCACGGTTTCAGAGTCCGACGACGTCAGCCAAGACGTCGGCGCTTCGGGCGACCGGCCGGGCAAGTCTGTGTGTCCATGAGCAGCCGCTTCCGGTGGCACGGTACGTCACGATCGAGGGTTCGGTGCGGGAAGTCGACTTCGATCTTGATGCCGACATCGGTGCGGCCGCGCACCACTATCTCGGTGACGGTGCGGGCGCGTTCCTTGGCGGAATCCGAGCGGCGCTTGACAGCGGTCGCCACTGGGCGAGTTTCGAACTCACACCGACGTTCATCGAAGGTAATGTCCAGACCCTCGGCTGAACACAGCCAGTCGCAGTCATCCATCAACCGTGGATGCAAATCGATTCTTGGGCCCGGGGTGTGTGACCGAAGGCGGCATCAAGCTGCGGTTTCGGTCACACATCTTTAAGAATGGGATCGGTCCAGGGTGAGTGATGGATTGAGACGGGCATCAAGCGTTGCCGGCCCACCACTGCTCGAAGTGGGGGAGCACAGCTCGATCGACGAGTTCGACAATCAGCCCGGTGGGCGGCTGAAGGTAGGCGAACACGCCGTAGCCGCCGCCGTCCGCCGGGCTCTTCTGAGCCCCGAGGAGTGACCATCCGCTTGCGATTAAAATCTCGGCCTCCGCGGTGACGTCGTCGGCCCACACGCCGACGTGATGGGCGCCGGTGCATCCGCGCCCGTCCCAGAATGTGTCAGGCGGACCCTCGAGCAGCTCGATGTGCTGGGGTCCCTCGGCCGAGTACGTGAATTTCAGGTGAACCTCCTGGACTCCGTGTTTGGGAGACCACAGTGTCTGCGCCGGGTTGTCCCGCGGCGCCGCCCAGGTGACACCCATGCTCGAGCCGAGTTCGTCCATCGCCGATATGAGATCCGGCACTCGGATCCCGACATGGAACAGGTCCTGGTAGTTGATCACGTTTCGTTCTCCGATCGAGTGGCTACGCAGCCGGGGAGTCAAGAGCAGCGGGGTTGCCGAGCAGGTCGGCAATCGACTTGCAGAACTCGGCGGCGGGAGCGCCGTCGAACGCTCGGTGGTCCCAGGTGAGGCTGAGCGTCAGCCGCTTCGTCGTGGTGACGCTGCCGTCATCGCTGAGCACTAGATCATTGCGTAGGCGCCCGACGCCAAGGATCGCTGAGTTCGGCGGGTTGATCACCGGGGTGAACCCGTCGACGCCAAACATCCCGAGTGTGCTCACAGAGAAGGTGCCGCCCTCGAGATCGGGGAGCGCCAGCGACCCGGAGCGTGCAGCCTCGGCGAGACGAGACGACTCCGTTCCCAGGGAGGCAAGGTCGCGGCCTGCTGTGTCGCGGATCACCGGAACGATGAGCCCACCATCAAGGGCGACGGCCATGCCGACGTGGACCTCGGGGAGTAGAGCGACGCCGTCCTCCGTGATCTGGGAGTTGACGCCTGGATGCTGAACCAGGGCCCGAGCCGCGGCAGCGATTACGTAGTCCGTGTAGCTCGGTGCCCGCCCCTCGGTTTTTCGCCGATCCCGATCGGCGACGACGGCGTCGAGGTCGGCGTCCATGAAGAGCGTCAGCTGCGCCATCTCACTCAGCGACTCGTGCATTCGCTTGGCGATGGTGCCGCGCATGCCGCTGAGCTTGGTGACCGAGGTCGGTTCCTGCATTGCCGGCGCTAGCACTGGTGACGGGGCCTCGATCGCCGCGGGCGTCGGCATCGCGTCGGTGCCTGGCGAAGCGCCGATCAAGGCGCGGACGTACTGGGCGACTCCGTCTCGCGTGACTCGACCGTCCGTTGGGTCCGCAGGAATCGACACGAGCTCAACGCCGAGCAGATCGGCGAGTTGACGTGCCGCCGCGGTCGCCGCCACGGGTCTGCCTCCTTCTGCGAGACGTGGTGCCGGCGCGACCGCAGGTGTGGCCGACACACCCTCGAGGTCGGCGTTGACGATCCGTCCGCCGGGTCCGGTGCCCCGGACGGAGCGGAGGTCGATACCTCGTTCGTTCGCGAGTCGCTTGGCCATTGGCGAGGCAATGATGCGTCCACCCCCTGCAACCGGAGCTGCAGCCTGCGGTGCCACCGCTGCGGGGGCCCCGGCCGCAGCAGCGGGTTGCTCCGCTTCCGCAGCCTGCGGTGCCGCCGCTGCGGGCGCCTTCTCGCCATCGGCCAGGAACCAGCCGATCCGTTCACCGCAGGCGAAGGTGTCGCCGACCTGACCCTCGACGTGAAGTCGACCCGAGGAGGCGGCCTCGACGTCGGTCTCAGTCTTGTCGGTCTCGATGCGAAGTACAGCGGTGCCGCTCTCGACGTCGTCGCCGTCGGCCACGAGCCACTCGGCGATCGTGCCCTCCTCCATTGTGAGTCCGAGCTTCGGCATGAGGAACTCAGTCGCCATGGATGTCCTTTCGTGGGGCGATGTCCGCGGCGCGGACGTCGAAACGTTTGTTGAGCGCCGCCAAATGCAGCGTGCGTTCGACATCGATCAGGTGTGGTCCGGACCGTTCGACCGACGCCGTCACCGTGGTGCGGGCGGACACCGGCGTGCTCCGTTCACCGTCGTAGGCCAGCACGCCTCCGCCGACGAGTTCGACATGCTGGCCCTCGGCGAGTGGTTCGACCGATGCGACCTCGAGCGTCGAGAACGTGCCCGGCGAGAGTGGGACCCGAATCCTTCGACCGCCCGGGCCGAGACGGAGCAGGACGCCGCCCGGTCCGTTCCGTTCGATCGGGTGGACCCGCCCTGCGATGCTTGCGAGACCAGTGCTCGCAGGGCTGGCGATGCATGCGACCACCCACTGGATCGTGGCGGGGTCGGAAACCGCGCGGGCGCCGACGAACGCGGTGTCGACGAGTGCTGCCTCGACGAGCGCGTCCTCGTGGAGCACGGTGTCACGGTTCGGGTCATCAATTCTGATTGACACGCGTTTGGCGGCGGCGGTGACCGAAGTTCCCTCGACCGCCCCACTCGCAACGAGGCTCGCGGCCACCCCGGCAGTGGTGCCGTCGACGGCGGTCGGGAACACGTTGTTGGTGCCGGTCGAAATAGCGATGAGTGGTGCCTCGGGCCACCCGGTCGCGACATCGCGGCACGTGCCGTCGCCACCGAGCGCAACCACCGCACCGGCTTCGGCCTTCCACATTGAGCGAGCGGCAGCGTTCGTGTCCAGGAAGGAACCGGTCTGAGGGCTCTCGAGGAATTCGATCGGGCCATCGAGGCCCTCGGCCGCCCGTTCGGCAAGGTGGTGGGTGTCGGTGCTCATCAGTATCCGTTCTGCGCCCTGCTCGATGGCGCCGGCGGCGACACGCCGCAGGATGCTGATCTTTACCGCATCAGAGGTCTGACCCGCTGCGGAGACTAGGCGACGGATGTCCTTCCCGGCATGGGGATTGACAATGATGCCGACCGTTGCGGTGCCAGTCGTGAGCGGTGCGCCCGTCGACGTCGCAACGGTCGCCATCGCGTCAGGCCCCCGGGCGGGCGACAATGTCGCGGATCGCCTGCTCGATGTCGTTCGCTGACGGCAGGTAGTGCGCCTCGAGCGCCGGGCTGAATGGCACCGGGGAGAACGGTGCCGCAAGTCGCCCGACGGGTGCATCGAGGTGGTCGAACGCCTCCTCCTGGATCTGGGCGGCAACTTCAGCACCGAGCCCGCCGAACCGCACCGCTTCGTGTACGACGATCACGCGATTGGTCTTGCGAACCGACTCGATGATGGTTGCGGTATCGAGCGGTTGGAGTGTCCGCGGATCGATCACCTCGACGTCGATGCCTTCGGCGGCGAGTTTCTTGGCGACATCGAACGCCTCATTGACCATACGTCCCCAGCCGACAACCGTGACGTCGCTGCCTTCGCGCAACGTCGCCGCCTGTCCGAGCGGGATCATGTACGGCTCCTCGGGAACCTCGCCCTGCATGCCCAGCAGTCGCTTGTGCTTGACCATGATCGTTGGGTTGTTCTCACGGATGCATGCCGTCATCAATCCCTTCATGTCGTAGGGATTCGACGGCATGATGACCTTGAGGCCAGGGATGTGACAGATCAAAGCCTCGAGCGATTGACTGTGCTGCGCTGCGGCCGACAGGCCACCGCCACCACCGGTCGTGATGGTCAGCGGGACCGTTGCCGAACCACCGAACATGTATTTCATCTTCGCGGCCTGGTTGACGATCTGGTCGAACGCAACGCAGATGAAGTCCATGAACATGATGTCGACGATCGGTCGGAGGCCGGTCGCTGCCGCGCCCACACCGAGGCCGATGATCGCCTGTTCGCTGATCGGTGTGTCGACCACGCGTTCCTCACCGAACTCAGCTTGGAGCCCTGCGTAGCTCTGGAACACACCGCCGAATGCGCCGATGTCTTCGCCGGCACAGAAGACGGTCTCGTCATCGGCCATCTCCTGGCGGACGGCCTCATTGAAGGCCTGGACGTAGCTGATCTTGCGGCTCACGAAGCTGCTCCTTCGGTACTCATTGTGTAGACGTCGACAAGGAGTTGTTCGGGGTCGGGAGCGGGACTGTCATCAGCGAACTGAATGGCGTCGGCGATATCGGCGCGGAGCTCAGCCCACACCGTGTTGAAGTCGTCACGAGTCGCGTTTCCAGCCTCGACCATCCGGTCCTCGAACGTGAAGATCGGGTCGCGCTCCTTCCACTCGGAGACCTCATCGTCTGTGCGATACTTGAGTCCGAGGTTCTGGACGCCGTGGTGGTTGTAGAAGCGGTAGGTCTTAGCTTCGATCAGCGATGGGCCCTCGCCGCGCAGCGCGCGGGCCTTGGCCTCGACGGCTGCTTCGTGCACAGCGACGACGTCCATGCCGTCGACGATCACGCCGGGCATCCCGTAGCCGGCAGCTCGGTCGACGATGTCGGTAATCGCCATCGTCTGGTCGCGAGGTGTGAACTCGCCATATTCGTTGTTCTCGCAGATGAACAGCACGGGCAGCTTGAGGGCGCAAGCCATGTTCGCGGCTTCGTGGAAGGCTCCGATGTTGGTCGAGCCGTCACCGAAGAACGCGGCTGACACGTTGCCGTTGCCCTTGAGCTTGTTACCAAAGCCGGCTCCGACGGCAATCGGCGCGCCTGCGCCGACGATGCCGTTGGCGCCCAACATGCCGACGTCAAGGTTCGAGATGTGCATCGAACCGCCCTTGCCCTTGTTGTATCCGGTCGACTTGGCCATCAGTTCGGCCATCATCGGACGGAACTCGCCGCCTTTGGCGACAAGATGACCGTGCCCGCGATGCGTAGACGTGATCTGGTCGCCGTCGGAGAGCGTGGCGCATACGCCGGCGGCCACGGCTTCTTGTCCTACGTAAAGGTGGAGGAAGCCCGGCAGCTTGGCAGCCTCAGCGAGTTGGCCGGCAGCTTCTTCGAAGAGACGGATCCGCACCATGCGGCGGTGCATGTCCATCAGCACCTCGGTCGAGAGTTCCATGTGTGTCCTGTTCTGTCGAGCGTTGCGCAGCACCAGCCGGCGTCAGGCACCGATTGATTATTTGAGTAGAGAGAGTAGCTGCCGATGTTCTTGCGCCATTCGGTGCCTGACACCGGATGAATACCGGGTGGGTCAGCGGGAGAGGATCGTGACGCCGGAGATGCCGGGAGCACCGTAGACGTGGGTGTACGCGACCTTCGGATCGTTCGGGACCTGACGCTCCCCGGCATCACCGCGCAGCTGGAGCACGTTCTCGTAGACCTGACGCAGACCGGACGCACCGATCGGCTCGCCGTTCGCAAGGCAGCCGCCGTCGGTGTTAACAGGCAGGCGGCCGTTGATCTCGGTCTCGCCATTCGCCAGCATCTGCTCCTGTTCACCATGCTCGCAGAAGCCGTTCTCCGCCATGTGCATAACCTCAGCGCCGGCCTCAGTGTCCTGCAACTGGGCGACGTCGACGTCCTCCGGTCCGATGCCGGCCATCTCGAAGGCGGCCTTAGAAGCGGCCGAGGTCGGGCCGGGATCGTGCTCGATCGCAATCGACGGAGCGAGCACCTCAAACGAGCCAAACTTGCGGGTGCGCACGGCGGCAGCCTTGAGGTAGATCGGCCGGTCGGTGTACTGCTTGGCCTTGTCGGCACGGCACAGGATCATCGCCACACCACCTTCGCCCGGCGAGCAGAACATGTACTGGGTGAGGGGGTAAGAGAGCATCAAGGACTCGGCGACCTCTTCCTCGCTGAGCGGCTTGCGGCGCCAGGCCATCGGGTTGAGCGCACCGTTGCGGAACGCCTTCGCGCCAACCTTGGCCAGCGTCGGCTGTGTAATGCCGTATTGGTGCATGTAGCGGTTGATCTTCATCCCGAAAAACTGCGTGGTGAGCGCCAAGCCCGAACCGCCGTACCAGTCCTTGCCTCGGGGGCCCTTAATCCGGAACGCACCCTTCTCGTGTTTGTCAAAGCCGATCGCAATGCCGAGGTCTCCCGCACCGGACTGAATCGTGTTAACCGCTTGAGCCAGTGCGGTTCCGCCGGTCGCGCAGCCGTTCACAACGTTGGTGAAGGGCAGGCCGGTCAGGCCGATCCGACTTACCATGGTGTCGGCGGCACCGCCGTCCATTGAGCCGCCGACGGCGAACTCCATGTCGGACCACTGCTGACCGCAGTCGGCGAGCGCACGACGCACCGCAGTGACACCCTGGTCCATTCCCGAGATGCCGTCGTGGCGGCCGAATTCGTGCATTCCTATTCCGACGATTGCGACGTCGCTCATGACTGGTCTCCGTTGTCGACAGGGGCAAATGCGTAGGTGACGATTTGATTGCCGTCCTCGTCCAGCGAGAGCGGCTCAAGAACCAGTTCCATCGGCATGCCGATCTTCAGTTGCTCGGGGTCGGCGACCGTGAGCCGGCCTTCGACGCGCAACTGGTCGGGCAGTTCGACGTATCCGACGCCGTAGGGCGTGAAATCGTCACCGACCGGACCGAGGTACGGTGGCGCCTTTGGGGGGAACGCTTGGACGGTCCATGTCCACAGCGTGCCGGCGGTGGCCAACTCGACGTCCTCCTGCTCGTTGAACAGACAGCGTGGGCATCCGGTCTGGCGTGGAAACATGTGGTTGCCACAGTTCGTGCAGCGCGTGCCGAGCAGGACGGGCTTGCCGTCGCGAATCTCGAAGATGCCGTCAGCGACGGCAACGATGGTGGTCATGGAGCCCCCTCAGGTACGCGCCGGCGCGGGCACGCAGTGTCTAAATGGTCGTTCGATATCGAAGAGTAGCAGTCGCTTTCTACCGCTCTCCCAGCGAAGCGGTCGGGGAATCAGGTGACTTCGGACGCCGAGACCGAGTTCGTGAAAGAGGGGTCCGCCGCAGTCAGCGCTGCCTTGTTGCCGACCGCGCCTACGTGTCGACGGTTGAGGTACCTCTCGCCGAGCCGCCCTTGGAGGACCGCCGACATTTCGCTTTCGTTCGCCCTGACGCTGATGCCGTGCGTGCCATCGATGTACGAGAGCCCGATCAGACGGACCAGATATTGCTTCGACTGGCTCATCGAAAGCCCGGTGGGCTCCTGCAGGGTGGTAGCGCTCGCCCCGGCCACGATCCGAGCAATTCGGTAACCTCAGGTTGGCAATCCACCGCGCACTGGACCTCGGCGATGATGATGCGGGAGCGTCGGAGGTCGGACTGGATCCACCGCTGCGCAATTTTGCGCAACCCGCCCGCCCTGCGCAGACTGCCACTGCTGATGCGATACAGCTCGCGCTAACAAGTCTCCACGGTTAGGTCCGCCTTGCCGGCGAAATGGCTGAAGATGGCGGGGGTCGAAACATTGGCGCTCTTGGCGATGTCGGCCAGCATCACCTCCCATACCCGAACTAGACGGATGCGTCAGCGGCAACGCTGAGCAGTCGCCCCATGTCGGTGTTCAATAACGGTCGACCGTGGGCAGTAGGCCGGAGCGGTTCTGCGCGGTGGAGTCGAGGGAGGCCATGGCGGAGTTCAGTCCGTATCGAGCATGCCGCTCGCAATCGGAAGGTCGCCCTGGCTGAGATCAGCTGTCGGCGCCGCGTGCCCAGCGCAGGGATCGTCGGAGCAGCTCGTAGTAGGCCGGATGTTCCCACGATCCGCGTTCGATCTGCGGGTAGAAGTCCATCGCAGGGACCATGTCGAAGTGGCCGCGGCAATGGCCGAGGGTGTTGTACAGCACTGCACCTTGGCCGAGCGGGCGGAGATACATCACGAGGTGTTCCTCTGGTCCGTCGGTCCAATCGTGCTCGACGAATCCCCGGGCGTCACCCCTCCACTTGGTGTGGAGCAGCGGCTCGAGGGCGTCGAGGTCGGCATGTTCCGACACATATAGTTCATCATCGGTCTCGAACGGTTCGATCCCGGCTACAAGCCAGTGGTCGTCGTTCGACAACTCGACGAGATACGGCATGATCGGTGGATGCGCCACGAACTGTGAGCCGAGCGTGTCGGCCCACAGCGGGAACACCCGCGGCGCATCGACGCCGTTCGGAGTCCCGATGTCGAGCGCCGAGTTCGTTCCGTGCAGTGCGATCCATCGACCGCCGCCTTCGACCCAACCCCTGATCGCCTGTTGTGACGCCTCAGTCGGCCGCACATTGCACGTGTAACTGACGAGGATCGACCCGGCGGTGATCGCATCGGTGTCCTCGTAGTCGGGCTGTACCCGGACCCGGAACTCCTCGTGCTCGCCCATCAATTTGAGCAGTTCGAGGCGGGCGTAATCGATGTCGTGATACATCCCGCCTGCGACGAGCGTGACGTCGATGCGGGTCCCTGGCTGTTCGTCGGTCATCGAGGTCATTTCCTACGTTGGTGGGCCAAGTGTTGGTTGGGTCGCTGAGAAGTTGCGGCGGGTCAGAAGTCGATGCGCTTGAGGAAGCCACCATCGACGGTGACGTTGACCCCGTTGACGTGCTTTGCCGCATCGCTAGCGAGGAATGCGACGACATTGGCAACGTCCTGGGTGGTGCCCAGCTCGCCGCCCGGGTGGGTCTTCGCAGTGGCGTCATAGAAGTCGGCCATGTGATCCTTGATCATGTTCCAGTCGCCGCCCTCGACGAAGATTGGGCCAGGCGACACAACGTTGCAGCGAACGCCTTGTTTGCCCAGCACTTGGGCCTGGCCGAGGGTCCAGTTGGTGACAGCCGACTTGAATGCGCTGTAGCTGTTTGAGCCTGAAGCGAAGTGCTCGGCCGTGGCCGTGGTGCCGATGCTTATCACCGATCCGCCGCCGTCGGCGAGGGCCTCCTGTGCGGCGCCCACGCCGAGCACGAGAGACATCATGTCGATGTTGAAGTTATCCATCCAGCCTTCGGGGGTTTTCGCGCCCTTGCCCGAGGTGTTGTGGACGTAAATGTCGATGCCACCGAGCTGTTCGGCCGACGATGCGACCCAGGCGGCAACTGCTTCGCCGTCGCCGGCGTCGACCGCTGAGCCCACGACGGTTCCTAGAGCCGACATTTCCTCAAGCGCCTTCTCGACGCCCTCGGCGTTGCGAGCACAGATGGCGACCGAGGCGCCCTCTGCGAGCAGGGTCTCGGCGACAGTGCGCCCGATGCCTTTCGTTGCTCCGGTGATGAGTGCCTTCTTGCCGGCGAGTCCGAGGTCCATGGTTGTCTCCTGTATTCGTGTGGATGCGAGCGAGCCGAACTTAACGAACAGCCTTTCCTGACCTTGCACCGGACGTTGCCGCCTGGGGGAGTGATTGAAGCCATGGGGAAGACGGCGCAACGGCCGTCACCGATCAGTTGTGTGTTTCTGGGGGTGATTGCTCGTTGCCGAGAGTCGTCAGCGGCGAGGGCTGCACCTTCACCGAGCTTGCGTTGACGCTTGACCAACTGCTTGCTGGCGAAGCTCCGGGAGCCGTCGTCTCGGCGCTTCAGGCCGATCCAGACATCGACTACGTGCACTTCGCATTCGACGGTTTGGCCGGTGGAATGTCAGCGACACTCGCCGAGGCCGACCTGCTCGAAGGTCGCAAGCTGGTGGGTCTCGACTACAACGGAGCGATTCTCCAGGAAATCGTCGACGGAACGCAGCAGTTCTGGACCACCAACCCTTAGGAATACTCCGCTTGGCTGATGGTCGACGCAATGGCTCGTCACGCAATCGGACAGGAGAACACCGAGGAACGGGCGAACGCAATTCCCCCGGGATTCATTGTCAACACGCCTGAAGTCGCCGAGCCGTTGATCCCGACCGACGGCTGGCCGGGGCCCGAAGGTCAGGCGGAGCAGTTCGCTGCTCTCTGGGGGGTCTGATCCTGACAGCTGAGTTGCTCACTCGAGCGACTTCGTGAACACCAGAGCGGCCCCCGGACGATGTCTGGGGGCCGCTCCGCATTCCGACTCTCGTCGCAGCCGGGCATCGCGCTATCGTCCCGACGACACACGGATTCAGGGGGTATTCATGGGCACACTTGATGGGCGCGTCGCCTGCATTACCGGCGGGACCAGAGGCATTGGTCTCGGTATCGCCAAGGGCTTTCTCGAAGAGGGAGCGAAAGTCGCGATCAATGGTCGCGATCGGAGCAAGGCGGAGCGAACGCTTGCCGAGCTCGGTGCCGGCGACAACGCCTTCTACATTGCCGGTGACGTGAAGCAACGCAAGTCGTGCGAAGCGATCGTCGACACCACCGTCGACCATTTCGGGCGGATCGACATCTTGGTTGCTAATGCCGGTGGCGCATCTGGCCACGCGCCGATTGCCGAGCTCACTGACGAGGCCATGCAGGACTCGCTCGTGTGGAACTTCTGGCACACGTTCTGGACTATGCGACGAGCCTTCCACTACATGATCCCTCAGGAATCGGGCCGAGTCATGGCGGTCAGCTCGCTTGAAGGCAAGGTCGGCAAGCCGGGCATCTCGATCTATGTCGCGGCGAAACACGCGATCAACGGTCTCGTGAAATCGGCGTCCCACGAGGTCGGCACGCTCGGCATCACGGTCAATGCGCTGTGTCCGGGCGCTATCGAAACCGACATCATGATGGCTGAGGGTCCCCCGGCCGCAGAATCGATGGGTCTGGACTATGAGGGGTTGCTCGACATGTTCTCCTCTGAATCAGCGATCAAGAAGCTCAACGAGGTCGAGGACGTAGCTGCGGTCGCGACGCTGCTGGCGTCCGACGCCGGCGCCGGGATCACCGGCTCACTCATTTCGATCGACGGCGGCACGGCTCCGTACTGAGCCGGAAACAGGGAACGGAGAATCATCATGGGAAAGCTCGACGGAAAGGTCGCCTGTATCACGGGCGGCACCCGCAGCATCGGCCGCGCAATGGCCGATGCATTCATTGCCGAAGGTGGCAAAGTTGTCGTCAACGGACGTGACGAAGTTAAGGGGCAGCAGTGTCTTGACGAGATGGGCGCCGGAGACAACTCAGCGTTTTACGCCGGCGATGCATCGAAGCAGGAGGCGGTCGAAGGGTTGATCGATTTCACGATCGAGCGCTACGGCCAACTCGACATCTGCTGCCTCAACTCCGGTGGCGTGCAGATGACCGCACCGGTTGCCCAGATGACCGACGAGGAATGGAACCTTGAAGTCGACTGGAACCTGAACCACGTGTTCTGGGGCATGCGCCGTGCGCTGCAGCACATGATTCCGCGTGAGTCGGGTCGCATCATCGTCACGTCGTCGGTTGAGGGCAAGCTCGGCAAGCCGGGTATCCCTGGTTACGCCGCCACGAAGCACGCAGTCAACGGTCTTGTCAAAGCCGCTGCGCATGAGGTCGGCACGATGGGGATCACGGTCAACGCGATTCTTCCCGGTCTCATTGAGACCGACATCGTTCGGGCGACCGGTCCGGATTCGGCGGTCGCCATGGGGATGAGCGGCTACGACGAGCTGATCGAGACCTTCAGCTCGGAGTCGGCGATCAAGCGACCGAACAAGGTCGAAGAAGTCGCTGCCGTTGCCGTATTGATGGCGTCGGATGCGGCCAAGAACATGACGGCATGCATGTTCCCTGTCGACGGCGGGACGATGCCATACTGACAAACTCGCGGGCTCACGTTCCCGATCCGTTGGATTACTCGGCGCTGAATTCTGCGGCGAACCAGGCGTTTGTCGTGTCGAGGACGTGACGGGCTCGGTCGGTGGCATCGGTGAACGTCGACCGGAGCGCGGATGAGCGGATCTCCATCGAGATCGCCGTGTGCGCCGGAAGTGCGTTGACGAGTTCGCGTACGGGGAGCCCGCCGTCGCCGAGTGTCGACCGACCGTCGAGGGCGTCCGCGTATGCATCCCCTGGGCCCTTGGAAGGTGCGTCGCAGAGTTGGGCGTAGGCGAGTCTGGCCGGAGCCACGGACGCGGCGTCGGCA
Organism: uncultured Ilumatobacter sp.; assembly: GCA_905480335.1. GTDB lineage: Bacteria > Actinomycetota > Acidimicrobiia > Acidimicrobiales > Ilumatobacteraceae > Ilumatobacter_A. The sequence continues at coordinate 19,715 of CAJQPY010000040.1, forward strand.
GGTGTTCCGCCGGTGCGTGCCAGGTGGAGGCTGTCGATGAGGACACCGCCGTTCGGCCGGTTCGCGCGGTCAAGGATGTCGATCGACTGGCCAAGGCTCGACACCGACATGAACGCGAGGAACTCAATCGAACAGCCGATTCCGTAGGGCGCTGCCAGGTCGCAGAGCTCGCCGAACCGCTCGGCGAAGTGGCCATCGTCGACGCCACGTGACACAACGAGGAGGTTGCGTGCGCCGACCCTGACTGCTGCTTCGACCATCCGGTTTCCGTGGTCACCGTCGGGGGTCACGAAGATCGGCTCCATGTCAAGCGCGATTAGGCCGGTGTCGTCCAGGCGGCGACGCACCTTGGTCGCCACCGTGTCGGTCCAGGTGTTGGCGTCGAACCAGATGCCGCACGCGTCCCAACCTGCGTTGGCGCACGCGTCGACGAAGTCGGCTGGGCCCGTCTCGGGACACACTCCGGCGGCAAGCGACAGCAACCGTGATGTCATGCCCGCATACCGTACGTCCCGTTTGTGTTGCACCTCTGATCGTGGGGGCGGCCGAGACTGCAATGCGACCAGCTGTCCTACGACACGTGGATGGGAACGCCAACATGAGAAAGTGGATCGTATGGCCGCCCGACCTGCGCTTGACGAACGACTGGCGACACTGGCGTGCCCGGTCGACCACACGATGTTGGATCCGGCTGTGCAGGATTCGCCCTGGGACTTCTACGACGAACTCCACGAGAAGTGTCCGGTGTTCCCAATGCCCGAGATCGGCGCTGTGATGGTCACCAAGTACGAAGACGTACGGTACGTCTTGACTCATCCCGAGCTTTTTTCGAGCAGTGGACGGAGCGGCAAAGGGAGTCGCGCGAAGGCCGACATGGCGCAGCGGTACCAGCAGATCTTGCGCGAACGCGGATGGGGACACGTCGAGACACTGCAACGAACCGACCCGCCGGATCACACCGCATACCGGCGGCTTGTGGCGAAGGCATTCCTCCCCAAGCGGATTCGTGAGATGACTCCGCATATCGATGACGTCTGCACCGGACTGATCGATGCGTTGATCGACGCAGGCGAGTGCGAGTTCCACATGGATTTTGCGATGCCGCTCCCGGGGACAATCATCGCCGAGGAGCTTGGGCTTGATCGAGCGGAGATCCTCCGGTTCAACCGGTGGGCGAGTGCGATGCTCGCGATGGCGATGCGTCCGCTGACCGAGGAGCAGATGCTTGAAGCCGTTGAAACCGAACTCGAAGCCCAGCATCACCTGGCCGCAGAATTCGAACGGCGTCGTGACGATCCACAGGACGACCTGATCTCGACGCTGGTTCACGCTCACGTCGGTGAGGAGGACGCCGAGCCGCTCACCGTCGCCGAGCTTCAGAATCTGATGCACCAGCTCGTTACCGGTGGATTCGAGACCACCACCAGTGCGCTGAACCACGGGATGTGGCTGATCACGCGTCGACCCGACGTGCAGGAACGCGTGCGCAAAGACCTCTCGCTCGTGCCATCGTTCGTCGAGGAGGTGCTGCGCTTCGAGAGTCCGGTCGCCGGTCTGGTGCGGCGTGCAACGCAGGACGTCGAAGTCAACGGTGTCGTGATTCCTGAGGGGGCGATGGTGATGGCCCGATATCAGGCGGCAAATCGCGACGCCGAGGTGTTCGACCACGCGGATGAGTTCGACCTCGATCGATCAAGGGATCACCAGCACTTGGCGTTCGGTGTTGGGCCGCACTTCTGTGTCGGTGCCGCGCTTGCGCGCCAGGAATTGGTGTCGGCATTCACCGCCTGGCTCGAACGCACGTCGAACATTGAGCTCGCCCAGCCATTCGACGGTCCGGTCCATGAATCCAGTTTCATGCTTTACCCGATGGTCGAGCTGCCACTCCGGTTCACGGCTGCTTGAGCACGAGCCGCCATCGGACGGTGTGCTGGATCACCAGTAACGCAGGTCAATAGCCCAGCGATCGACGATGTTGTCACCGTCGATGAGCCAGAGATGCTCGTGTTTCGCGATCGTCGGGTCGATGTGCGCCGGTTGGAGGCGAACGCGGTCGCCGACCGACCAGTCGGAGATTTCGGGCGGCAGCAGTGTGGCGTGTTCGTCAGATAGGAAAAACAGGTCGCCGCCCTCCCACGTGGGGTTGCCATGATCCATGCCCATCGACTTCAGTCCAGTGTCCGCGATCATCCAGCCCTTGGAGCTGACCGAGACGACTGTTCCGAGCACGTTCAACGCGATCTCGAACGGCAGATCGAGTTTCGCGTAGTCGGTGTCGAGCAGTGTGTAGCTCCCAGCTTGGATCTCGGTGCACCACGTGTTCGTGTCGAATGTGCCGGTGCCGCCCCCCGAGACGATGTCGCCGCCCACGTCAGCGGCTGCGGCGAGCAGAAGAGCCATCGACGACTCGACGCGCTCGATTCGCTCGACGCGGTCCTCGACCATCATCAGGTGACCCTCGTACCCCATAACGCCACGGACGTCGAGGCCCACAGCACGAGCTCGGTCGGCCAGCCGCCCGGCATCTGCTGGGTCGCAGCCGCAACGCGGGAGTCCGACCTCGACGTCGATGAGCACCGACCGCACGCCGCCGGTGATCGCCGCGTCGAGGGTGGCGTCGGAATCGATGGCAATGGTGATGTTCGCCTCGAGATCACCGTCACCGGCAAGCGTTCCGAGGCGTGCGACATCAAGCGACTCGTTGGCCAGCAAGACGTCACGTCCTAACCCGGCCAACACGAGACCCTCCACCTCACGTGGCGTCGCGCAGCAAAACGCGGTGTGTCCGTCGGCGGCGAGTCGCGCTGCCATAGCGGTCGACTTGAAGGCTTTGACATGAGGCCGCAACTTCGTGCCGGGTCGGACGGCGTCCATCGCCTCAAGGTTCGCTTCGAACACGGATTGCTCGATGACGAGCGCAGGTGTTGGGAGGTCGTCGATCGTCGTAGGGTCAGGTACAGCCATCATCTGAGTCAAGCACGCGTCGCCCGTGTCGTATGTGCTGGATCGGTGGCGGTCCGCATCGTCGGCGCAGACGCCGCCGCCGTACCGTTCGGGGAATGAGTGAACCAGCTGACAACTATGAAGACGTCACCGTCTTCGGCCTCGATGACGACGATGAAGCGGAGATGCTTGATGCCCAGAACGAGTGCACGTTCATTTGGTCAAATAAGGAGGGTTGGCCGGTCGGGGTGATTATGTCGTACATCTTCCGCGACGGGAAGTTCTGGCTTACTGCGTCGAGTCAGCGTGCGCGAATCAGCGCCGTTCAGCGCGACCCGCGCGTGTGCGTTGTGGTCACCTCGACGGGGTCAAGGATGCAGCGCAACAAGACGGTCACCTACAAGGGCACCTGTACGGTGCACGACGATCAGGCGACTAAAGACTGGTTCTACCCCGCCCTGTCCAATGCTATTCGTTACGACGATGCTGAAGCTGCTGCATTGTTCACGAAGTTCCTTGATTCCCCGCGACGGGTCATCCTCGCAGTCGAGCCGATGCAGCGGATCGGCTACGACGGCGCCAAGATGGGCGTCGCAACCCAGAAGTGGATGGAAGCCCAGGCCAACAAGGACGCCGAAGCATGATCGAACGGTCACCACACGCCACGCTGGGGCTGAGTGCCGACGAGGTCCTCACCACCACCCGCAGCGTCCGCAAGCGGCTCGACCTGACCCGCCCGGTCCCGCGCGACGTGCTGCTCGATTGCGTCGATATCGCCCATCAGTCGCCGACAGGGTCGAACTCGCAACGCTGGCGCTGGATGATGATCGAGGATCCTGCCAAGAAGCTGGCGATCGCTGAGTTGTACCGCATTCACTTCGCGGCCAAGTACGCGGCATCTGAACCACCAGAGCCCGGCTCGCAGGCCGATCGAATCAACCAGTCAGCGCAGCACCTGGCGGATCATCTCCACCAAGTCCCCGTTCTCGTGATCCCGCTACTCGCTGATCGGATGGGCGAGGGGATTCCGTCCTGGCGACAAGCTTCTCGCTGGGGCGGAATTTTGCCGGCGGTGTGGAGCTTCATGCTCGCGCTACGCGAGCGCGGCCTTGGCTCGGCGTGGACCTCGCTGCACCTTGAAAGCGAGCGGGAGGTTGCCGAGCTACTGGGCATCCCGTACGACACTTACAGTCAGGCTGGCCTGTTCCCCGTGGCGTACACGATCGGGACGGACTTCAAACTCGCCAAGCGGCCGCCCGCCGAAGAGTTCGTCCGCTGGGACGAATGGTCGTGATTAGTCGGGCGTCTGACCCCCGACTAATCAATTTGCGGGGCCGCTCGTCGTGCCGACTCGGTGGTTGGCGACGAGCGGCCCGCCGACCCACCCACATAACTGGGGGTCGCACTCGCGCAGCTCGCCTGAAATCCAGTGGCCGTCGGTGCCGAAGGTGCCCTCCCGTCCATTGAGGGTGACGCGAATGTTGCCGTTGCCGTCCTGTTCGTGGAGTGCGCCGGTGAAAGGGTGCACGATGCCGTTCACGATGTCCTCGCTTTCGCTCCGGTGCCGACGGTGACGGGCACATCGTTGTTTACCCATTCTCCAAGCAGGGTGTGCAGCCAGCGAATCTTCGACTCCTGATAGTTCGAAAAGGTAGCTCCCGGCTTCCGCGTCGTCTCCAGGCCCTTCTGCACCTTGGCCATGTTGAACACGTCCTGTTCGAAAACTTTGGCGAGCATCCCGAGTTCGGGTGCGTTTGTCCACGGCTCGTCGGCAGCCAATTTCGTCTCGACGGCGGGCGGAGGCCGTTCTCCTTTGAATGGCGAGAGAAGAAAGCACTCCATAATTGCCGAGCGATGGTCGTCGCCGTTCGGACGGAATCGGTAGACGATCCGGTTGAACGCACCCCACGGATGGAAATTAGGGAACACGGTGTAGTCGATCGAGTCCATCATCTCCGAGTCGCTCATCTGGTCGACAGCGTCGCCAGCGATCGGACGCCAGCGCTCACGGGCCATCGCTGATAGCACCGCCCGAGCGGTCTGGCCCTCCTCGATCGTGACGGGTGATTCGTGGTCGACGCGCACGTCGAGCATCCCGCGGGCCATGTCGTTCTCAGTGAGGTCTGCGTCGCCGAGGAGCGGGCTCGGCGTGCCGCCCGGCGTGATGACGCGAGCGCAGTTCTCGAAAACGTCGACCTGGCTGTTGATGTCGCCAAGGTACGTGAGGATTTGGGGGTGGGTTGCGTTGACGTGGTACGCCTCGCAGAACGCTTCCTGTGCGATCTTCCAGTTTGCGTGGATCACGCGCGAGACGTGGCCCTCGACGAAGCGGTCTTCAAGGTTCCACACTTCGAACTGCCCGATGGTGTCGCCCAGGTGGTCGGCCAGCGGCGCGGCATCAGGGTTGGGGTTGATGAACACGAAGCCAGCCCACGTATCGACGCTCGCCTCCGGGAGGGTGAAGTCGTCGGGCCGTTGATCGACGTGCGGGAAGTCCCAGGCGGCGGGAACGTCCTGCAGTTCGCCGTCAAGCTTCCAGGCGAATCCGTGGAAGGCGCAGCGAATCTCGGAGCAGTGACCGTCGTACTCCTTGAGTTGACGGCCGCGGTGCAAGCATGCATTTGGGAACGCTTTGATCGTTCCGTCGTCCTGGCGCACGACCAGGAACGAGAGCTCGGCGATTTCATAGAGGATGTAGTCACCCGCCTCGGGGATGTGCTCTTCGCGGCAGGCGAACTGCCAGACCTTTGACCACATCTGGTCCACCTCTCGGCGGTGCCAGTCACGCGACGTGTAGCGCTCGATGGCGACGTCTTCGCTGCCAAAGTACTTAGTCGATTCCATCCGCAGCACGTCGGGTACGGGGTGTGTGTCGGCATCCAACAAGTCTTGGTACGTGAGGCCAGGAGAACGAGCTCCGGTGTTGAGTGTTGGATCCTCGGTTGCGGTCATGGTTCCATTATTGATCACGCGGTCACTTCTCGTCGTAGCCGGAGTCCTCGAGAATCGATCGCACCCCGGTAGTTACCACTCCAAAGCCACCCACATGGATGGTCGCCCCGATGAGGTCGCTGGTCCGAGACTCGGTGCGAAGTTGTCGAGGTGGGTGAGCCGACCAGGCCGATCGCTTCTGGCGGTGCAAGATGCACTGCGGATCAGGTTGGACGAGCACCGACAGCGGGTGGCCCGATCGCCGCGTTGAACATCGGTCAGCCGAGGTCGTGTTCCGATGTCGGATGAACCTAAGTGAACGTGCTGGTGACTGAAGCATCGATGGCCGTGATCGGAATCTCGCTGACGCCGAAGACGACGGCGTCAGTCTTTGGCGTGGTGGCCCGTCAGTCGAATGATGCGGTGGCGACGCGGTCTTCGCCGTACACCGGAGCCGACTTATCGATGCGGTGCTTATTACTCACTGCGCTGACCAGACCGCCGGCGCCAAGCATCGCACGCATGTCGTGGTAGTTCGGGTGAGCGAAGTGTGCCTGCAACGCCTCCTCGGACTCCCAGAGTTCGTACACCTGGATCAGGTCGTCCTGGCACGGGTCAGCCGCAAAGCAGTAGACCATGCACCCCGGTTCGTCATCACGTGTGGCTTTCTGGATCGGTGCCGACTTCTCGATCAATGCCTGGCGCGTGGAGGGGTCGGCGATCTTGATGGCGGCTTCGACAGCGATAAGGCTCATTGAGGCTCCTGGTTGGACTCGTCTTGGATGGGTGGGGCTGAGTCAGTATGACTTCGGGTTGGACGCCGGTCAGTATGACAAGGCGTCCATACCGACAAGCGAGCCGGAAGGACCAACATGCACGCAGCACTCATCACAAGCCAGGAGACGGTAGAGCTCGTCGAGTTCCCTAACCCAACTCCGGCACCGGCCGGCGTCGTCGTCGACATTGCATTTTGCGGGATCTGCGGAACCGACATTCACGCCTACCAATCCGGGCGCCCGTACAATCCGGCGATCTGTGGCCACGAATGGTCGGGCACTGTTTCGGCGATCGGTGCTGACGTGACGTCGTTGACCGAAGGTGATCGAGTGGTGGTCGCTGTTGCGCCGTCGTGCGGAAACTGTTCTGCGTGTAATCGAGGCCAGGCGGAACGGTGTCAGGTCGCGTTCCTGTCAGCGCTCGGCCGTGACTCGCTCGCCCCACCGCACGGAGGCTTTGCGCCGAGGATTCCGGTGGCGGCCACCCGGGTCGTGAAGACCGACAGCGGGCTGACAGATGAGCAGGCAGCGCAGGTAGAGCCGATCACTGTCGCCTTTCACGCCGTGCGCACAAGCGCCCTGCGACTGGGCGACATCGCCGTGATCCAGGGCGCCGGTCCGATCGGATTGGGAACGCTGCAGTGGGTGCATGCCGGCGGCGCCGGAAAGGTAATCGTCGTAGAGCCGAATGAGTCGCGTCAAGCGCTTGCCCTTGCGCTCGGAGCTCACCATGCCGTAGCGCCTGGGGAGGAAGCCGACGCGTTAATCAAGGAACTCAGCCACGGACTCGGTGCCGACATCGTCTACGAATGCGTCGGCCGTCCCTTCGCTGTGCAGTCGGCCGTTGATCTCGCCCGTCGCGGTGGTGCGATGTGTCTGATCGGGTTAGCCGAGGGGGATGCTCCGATTTCACCTGGATCATGGTTGATCAAGGAGATCTCAGTCACCTCGTCCTTGGCGTACTTCCGCGAGGAGTTCGAGATGGCGATGGGAATGATGGCCGACGGACGGGTGCGCGTGGACCCGCTGCACTCGGCGACGGTCGATCTTGGTGGGCTTGAAGCAGCGCTCGTTGATCTGGCGAGCGGCACGAGCGCGCAGACGAAGGTCCTCGTCGATCCAAATCTCTGAACGGGTGCTTCGGCGCGTTGGACACGTTCTCCCCCAACGATTTGCCAGAACCGGGACGGAGCGAAACACTGCGGTTCCTTTACGTAGAGGGGTTGTAACGGGAGTTGCGAGTTGGTGTGACGTCCGACTCGTTGGGAAATTGGCCGCTCGGTTACTTTAAGACATACCGATCGACGCCAGTCGATTCGGTCCCGGCCTGGGGAAGGCTGGTGCACCACTTCAATAGGGGGACTAGTTCCAATGTCAAAACGATCAACTAGGAGAGTCGTTGCCGGACTCGCTGCTCTAGCGCTTGTCGCTGGCGCGTGCGGGAGCGACTCTGCAACTGAAAGTGTGGAGGACGCAGCCGACGACGTTGTCAGTGACGTTGAAGACGGAGCCGACGATGTTGCCGATGCTGCCGAAGACGTAGCCGACGACGCAGCCGGTGCTGCCGAAGACGTTGCTGATGAAGTCGAGGACGTCGCCGATGATGCGGTGGACGATGTTGAAGATGTAGTTGACGGCGATAGCGGCGATGCTCCTTCGGGCGAGGCCACAGGCGAACCGATCAAAATCGGTGTGCAGAATCTCGAGGGAGATCCAAACGGATCCTTCCCAGAGTATTCCTTGGCTATTCAGGCGGCATCCGACTACATCAACGCAGAACTCGATGGGCTCGGCGGCCGTCCGATCGAGATCGAGCTGTGTAAGTCGGTCGTATCACCGGATGATTCCCAGCGCTGCGCGAACGAACTGTCGGCGGATGGCGTAGAACTCGCCCTGTCGACACTGAACTTCTTTGGTAACCACTTCTCGATCTATCAGGGATCCGATATCCCTGTGATCGTCGGAACGCCAATCACGTTGGCCGACTTCACCGCTGAGGGTGTCTTCTCGATTGGCGCCGGCGGTGGTTGCCTCGGCGTGCACACCGGACTGGTCCAATTCGCGACCGGTGAGATTGAGGCGCTCGAAGAAATCACGGTCAACAAGGTTGCGGTGCCGTGGGCCGACACCCCTCCTGGTGTCGTCTGCTACAACGACCTTGAGGCAAAGCCGCTTGACGTGCTCAACGGCACGACACCCGGTGAATCAGCTCGTGCCGGCGAGAAGCCGGAACTGACCTATGTCGGCGTGCCGATTCTCCCAGCATCCGCCGACGTGACGCCTCAGGCCACCGAGGTTCTTGACTTCGATCCTGACGTCATTATTTACTCCGCCCAAGGCGCCGATTGCTGGAACTTTGTCAATGCGCTTGGACGTCTTGGATGGAACCCAGAGGAGACGCCGCTCGTCCTGTCCGGTGCCTGCACCGACTTTGATGCTCTGGCCGCAGCGGGGGACCTCTCGAAGGGGATCTACCTGACGAGCACTGAGAATGGTCTTCTCAGCCCGCTCGACGGGCTTGAGGGCCAGCACTTGGATAATGCGAGCACCTTCCAGACAAAGGCACCCGAATACGGTATGCCTGAGGACCTTCTGTTCACGGGCTTCGCTACCGCCGGCTTTGGCATGATGATGAACATCTGGCAGATGGCGCAGACGGTTGACGGCGAGGTCACTGGCCAGAAAATCGCAGACGCCTTCGCTAGCACCGACGGCAGCCTTCCGGCATTCGGTGGATCGCCACTCGATTGCAGCAACGCTCCGGCTCCTTACGTGGCAGTTTGCTCGGCGCCGATCACTGTGACGCAGTGGGATGGCACCCAGCTCAACCAGATCGGTGGCACCATCAACGCTATCGACCTGGTCGCTGGCACCGAGCTGCGCCCGGGCTGATTCGTCTTGGATCGCACAGGCCCAACCTCAGTGGTTGGGCCTGTGCGATCGACGAACCTATGGCCAAGAACGGCCTAAATGTCTGAATACCTGAACACCTAAACACCTAAACACCTGAATTACTGAGACTTCTGGGTCGGCGCGATCAACTGATCGCGCCGACCCAGGTTTCATCTCATCTCCTTCGAATCTCGTCGCATCACCCTGGGGGAACTGCGTGCAAGACATCATCTTCGACCTCATCAGTGGTCTCGGCCTCGGGGCGCTGTTTGCAATGCTCGCTGCGGGCCTTGTGGTCTCCTACAAGGGTTCTGGAGTTATCAACTTCGCGCACGGCGCGCTCGCCATGTACGGCATGTTCACGTTTGACTCGGCATGGAACCGGGGTGAGATTTTTCTGCCATGGGTCGATTTCCTGCCAACCGATTGGCTGAATATTCCAGTCCGCATCACGGTTGCATCCGATGGGACCTGGGAAATGGTCCCCTCCCTCATCGTGGCGCTCCTCATGGCGGCGTTCCTTGGACTCTGCGTCCACTTTTTGATCTTTCGTCCTCTGCGCAACGCGGCTCCACTCGGCAAGGTCGTTGCCTCGGTCGGTCTGCTGCTCTACCTCCAGGGCGTGGCGCTTTTGAACTTCGGCAATTCATTTCCGCAGCCGCGCAGCGTCGTGCCCGATGAGGTCATCACGAACTTCCTCGGACTTGGAAAGCCGTATCCCCGAAACTCCATTTACGTTGTTGGTTTCGCGATCCTTTTCGGCCTTGTCTTGTGGGCTGGATATCGATTCACCAAGTTTGGCCTCGCCACGCGTGCTGCCGCCGGGAATGAGAAAGGCGCCATTCTTCTCGGCTACTCGCCACAGACGCTCGCCGCAGTCAACTGGGTGATTGCGTCGGTCACGGCGACACTCGCCGTCATCGTGGTTGGACCGATCCAGGGAACGATCACTCCGATCGGGTTGTCTGCACTCATCGTGCCGGCGCTCGCAGCGGCATTGATCGGCAGCTTGCGATCCATTCCGATCGCAATGGCCGGCGGCCTCGCACTCGGGTCTGTCCGGACGATGCTCGAGCTCAATAAGGCATCGTGGTTCGACAACCCTGGCCTGCGTTGGCTCGAAAACGGTGTCGCCGCAGCTTTGCCGCTGATCGTGATCATCGTTGTGCTGGTGCTGCGCGGCAAGGGCCTACCGATTCGAGGATCCGTTGAGGAGCGCAGATTGCCTCTGGCACCCGTCCCGAGACGAATGTACGAACACGCGCTCGTGTGGGTCACCGCTCTGACCCTGTTGGCTTTCGTTTTCGAGAATGCTGGCGACCGAACCCGCTTCGCCAACGCCCTTCAGAATGGTCTCGTGCTTGCGATCATCATGTTGTCACTCGTGATACTGACCGGCTATGTCGGCCAGATCTCGCTCATGCAAATGTCGTTCGCTGGTATTGCGGCATTCTTCACCGCACGAATGATGGCCGATGGCATCGGACGGGGATCGAATCTTTCCCCGGTCACTGGACCTGGCCTCGCCTGGCCGATCGCCGGGTTGATCGGTATTGCGGTGGCCGTCTTGGTCGGGATAGTGGTCGGCTTACCAGCGCTACGGATCCGAGGTGTGCAGCTTGCAGTAGTCACCATCGCAACGGCGGTTGCGATCCAGTCGCTGTACTTGGAAAATGAATTTATTACTCAGCTCAGAGCCGGTATCCCTGCTTACGTGAAGGACCCGACGTTCTTCGGCGTTGACATCGGAGCGCGCAGCGAACGACAACAGAACGAGAACCCTCTTTTCGTGCTGTTCGGTGGTGCCGTGCTTGCGTTGTGCGCCCTTGGCATCGCCAACATTCGACGTACTGGCGTCGGGCGTCGGTTCCTTGCAGTTCGGGCAAACGAACGTGCAGCTGCGTCGGCCGGCATTAACGTCGCTCGGACCAAGCTCCTCGCATTTGCGATGAGCGCCGGCATCGCGGGCCTCGGTGGCGTGATGCTCGGCTTCAAGCAAGTTGAGGTCTCATCGGCGAACTTTGTCTACGGCGGCAGCCTCGCAATTCTCGCCACGGCCTATCTCGCCGGTATCACATCAATCAACGGTGCCATTATCGGTGGCATGTTGTTGAGCGCAGGTGCGCTCATCCCGACGTTCTCGAATTACATGTTCGCTGGCACCAACATCGACAGCTACATCGGTGCTCTGACCGGACTCGGCATCATCGTGACGGCAATCGTGCATCCCGAGGGAGTAGCTCCCTTCTTCGGGGAAGGCATCAGACATGCAGGCGACTGGCTCGTCGGAGCGATCCCCGGGGCCGAGACCGTCCGAACCGAGTACCGCGGACCTCGTAAGAACGCAGTGAAGGCATTCATGGCGGCGCTCGTCGTCGGCACCGCCCTGTTCTTGTATAACGCCAAGTTCGTCGAAAATGTGTACCTCTGGGTCGTAATAACGGCGTTCTTCGTCTGGATTGTCATACTGATCGCCGCCGTCATCCTCGGAGGGATCAGTCCAACGTTCGGTGAGGCCGGTACGGCCTGGATCGGCTGGGGGAAGCGATTCGGACCAACCGCACTCGTCGGATATGTTGCCGGGTGGTTGATCTGGCCGATTCGGGTTGACACCTACAGCAAGCTCTGGATGCCGCTCCTCGGTGTCGGAATTGCGCTCTTCATCAGGTCGATCGTCAGGCAAATTCGTGGATCGGCCGAGAAAGAAGCTGCTGCAGCAGTCGACAACTCGGACGATACGCCTGAACCAAGTACCGAACCATCACTCGCGGGGGTGAACTGACATGGCACTACTCGAAGCGCGTGGCCTTAGCGTCAATTACGGCGGCCTGTATGCGAACCGCGACATCGATCTCGACTGCCAAATCGGCAAGCTCGTCGGCCTGATTGGCCCGAACGGCGCCGGCAAGACGACGTTCATTGACGCCATAACGGGGTTCACCCCGGTCAGCGAAGGCCACGTTACGTTCGATGGACAGAACCTCGAAGGCATGACGCCGGATGCTCGGGCCAAGGCCGGGCTCACTCGTACATTCCAGTCGTTGGAGTTGTTTGAGGATCTGAGTGTGCGGGACAACTTGATGGCTGCTGCCGAGCGCCCACAATGGCACTCATTCGTCACCGACATTTTGTTGCCGGGACGCAACGAGCGTCAGTATCGCGAGCAGGTCGACTGGGCGCTCGAAATCATGCGTCTCACCGACATGGCTGACACGTTGCCTAGCGATCTCAGTCACGGCCAGCGCAAGCTGATCAGCGTTGCGCGGGCATTGGCAGCCAAGCCGAAGCTGGTGCTGCTTGACGAGCCGGCTGCCGGCTTGGATACTGCCGAGAGCCAGTTGCTGGGCAGTCACCTCCGTGACTTCCTTGAGCACGACATGAGTTTGTTCCTGATCGACCATGACATGGGTCTTGTGTTGAACGTGTGCGACTACATCTACGTGCTCGATTTCGGCGAGATCATCGCCGAGGGAACCCCCGCCGAGGTGCGTGCCGATCCGGCCGTGATCCAGGCGTATCTGGGCGAGAATGCCGGGGAGGCGCAGGCCACGAGCGGGGCATCATTTGGCGGAGGCGATGACGCTGCAGCGCTCAACGCGGTCCTAGAAGACGTGATCGAGGAGACGACATGACCGACACCGCAATCAGCAGCGAGACCATCTCAGATGCTGATCTCCTGGTCGACGTCCGCGGATTGCATGCCGGATACGGCGGGATTCCAGTCGTGCGTGACCTGAATCTCACCGTCGGGCGCGGCGAAGTGGTTGCGCTTCTCGGGCCAAACGGCGCCGGAAAGACCACAACGCTGCTGACGCTTTCGGGTCTACTCACGCCGCTTGACGGGGACGTGATGGTGCTCGGTGAGAAGGTCGACGGTTCTAAGCCGCACACGATCCCGCGTCGCGGACTCGCCCATGTCGCCGAGGACCGGTCGCTATTCTTCGATTTAACAGTCGATGAAAATATCAAGTTGGGGCTGACCGGCGATAAGGGCTCGCGCAAGGCTGCCCACGATCGTGCGATGGAGCTGCTGCCAGCTCTCAAGCCGCTTGGTGGTCGTCTTGCGGGCTTGCTGTCCGGGGGTGAGCAACAGATGCTTGCCGTCGCTAGAGCGCTGGTGTCGGAGCCGAAGTGTCTCCTCGTCGACGAGATGAGTCTCGGTTTGGCACCGATCATCGTCGAGCGTCTTTTGCCGATCGTACGAGACATTGCCGACCAGACCGGGTGCGGGGTGCTCGTCGTCGAGCAGCACGTACACATGGCGCTGGAAGTCGCTGACCGGGGTTACGTCCTGAACCATGGCGAAGTCTTGTTGCAAGGGTCCGCAGCGGAACTGTCGGCCAATCGTGCTGTGCTTGAGGCGAGCTACCTCGGCGACTCTGCCCTGCACTGACCGAACATGAACACCTGGGCGTTCTACGCCCTGCTGGGCGTAGGAACCGGCGCGATGTACGCGGCGTTCGCGATGAGCGTCATCATCACGTACCGCGGTAGCGGTGTCGTGAACTTTGCTGTTGGCGCGATGGCGATGATCCCGTCAATGGTGTTTGCCGAACTGCGCCGAACAGGCGATCTTGTCCTGCCGTTCGTCTTGATTCCTCGGAGGTTTTCGCTCGGCGACCCGTTGGACCCAGTGCCGGCGGCGGCAATCGCATTGTTGGTCGGGACGATCCTGTCGGTAATCATCTACATCCTCGTCATTCGTGCGCTGCGTGGTTCCCCTCCCGTCACAGCCCTCGTCGCAACCGTCGGCCTGACACTCGTTCTCCAAGCGCTTGCTGTCAAGGGCTTCGGAAATGTGACACTGCGCGTTGGTTCGATCCTTCCACAGCAGGTCGTTCAGCTTGGTGGTCGGCCATTTCCCGTTGACCGACTCTGGCTTCTCTTGTTCGTCTGTGTGATCGCAGGCGGCGTCATGTTCGTGTACCGAGGCACCCGGTTCGGCATCGCGACCAGAGCATCGTTTCTCAACGAGAAAGGCGCGATCCTGCTCGGTCTCAACCCGACCCGGCTGGGCCTGTATAACTGGGTGTTCGCCTCAGCGCTTGCGGGAGCAATCGGCATTGTCGGGTCGTCGCTCGGCGGCGTGAGTCCGTTCAATTTCAGTCTGTTTGTGGTGCCAGCACTCGCTGCGGCTTTGGCTGCTCGGCTCAAATCGATTCCGGTCGCTGTCGCTGTCGGCGTTGCAATCGGCAGCTTTGAGGCGATCGCCGTCCACATCGTGGCGCAGCGTCAGGTGCCACGGTTCTTTCTCGGCGGAATCAGTACCCTCGTTCCCTTCGTCGCCATCGTGATTGCGCTGCTCGTCGTCGGGAAACGTTTGCCGAACCGAGCCGCCATTCTTGAGCGGGCGCAGGTGCCGGTTGTCCTCGGGCGAGCCAACCCGGTGGTGTGGACGGTCACGTTTGGCTTAGCAGTGCTTGCGTTGGCATCCAACGACCCAACCGTTCGGTTTGCTGCGATGCAGACGCTCTTCGTCGTCACGCTCTTAATGTCAATCGGGCTGTTGACCGGCCTGGTTGGACAGGTTTCACTGGCGCAGTTGTCACTTGCCGGATTCAGCGCGTTCATGTTGTCCCGTTTCGACACGACGATGGGGTTTCCCCTTGCGCCGATTGCTGCGGTCGCCACTACCGTCATTGTCGGCACCTTGGTGAGTATCCCGGCGCTTCGCGTCCGGGGGGTACAATTCGCGATTCTCACCTTCTCGCTCGCTGTCGTTTTCGACGACCTGTTGTTTCGGAGCCCGACGTTCGTCGGCCGTGGTGGCATCGCCGAAGTCGAGCCGCCGATCATCGGTGGGCTCAAACTCGGGATTTTCGATGGTGGACAGTTTCCGGCGAAGCGGTTCGGGTTCCTGATGCTGCTCATCACGCTGTGCTGTGCCTTGATCCTGCTCGGTGTTCGTCGTGGTGCGCTCGGACGTCGCTTTCTCGCCGTACGGGCGAACGAACGCGCAGCGGCTGCTGCAGGGATTGATGTTGCACGAACAAAAATCTTGGGAGCGTCGCTGGCTGCCTTCATCGCCGCCGTCGCCGGGCTGATGTTCGGCTACAAGGCCACGACCTTCAACGGAGGAGGACTGAGTGCCCAGGACGGACTGCAACTGCTTGCGTTGGCGTACCTAGGAGGTATCGGTTCCATCGCAGGCTCCGTGGTCGGCGGCGTGCTCGCACCGTCGGGACTGTTTGCCGTGGTCATCCTCGGTGGTGGCTCATCAATAGATCAATTCCTCATCACCGGATTGGGGCTCGTTCTGGTCGCTGTGAAGTTCCCTCAAGGCATTGCGGGATCATGGCAGATGCTTCGACGGCGAATGGCTGATTCCGCTGCTGCGGATCCACCCTTTGGCGCAGATATCGACATGGAGCTGCTCAGCGATGGGTCGCCTCTGCCGACGGTGACCGGCGCGCCGGCACCAACCGGTCCGTTGATTCCGCCACAAGATGCATCACCTGAGTCGCCAGATGACACCCTGTGGCGTCCATGATGGTTGGATGAGCGATACACCCACCGCTGCCTCCGCCGCGCCGGACTCTGCGCCAGCGAACGGTCTCCGCACGATGTTTGCCTCCGACTTGCTCGCCGGCTCGGTGGCGCTCGTCACCGGCGGAGGAACGGGTCTCGGACGCGCAATCGCCGAGGGACTCTCTGCAGCAGGTGCGACAGTCGTGATTGCTGCCCGGCGCACCGAGGTGCTCGAAGCAGCGGCTGCCGAGATCACCGCGGCGACAGGTAACCCTGTCACGGTCGACCTGGTCGATATCCGTAATCGTGAGAGCGTCGAAGCGCTAGCCGGGCGGCACGAGGTTGACATCCTCGTCAATAACGCAGGTGGACAGTTTCCGCAGGAGGCACGTCGGTTCAGCCCCAACGGCTGGAACAGCGTGATCGACTTGAACCTCAACGGCACGTGGTCGATGACACAGGTGTTCGGAAACCAGATGCTTGATGGTGACGGAGGCGTGATCGTACAGATCGTTGCAATCGTCGGACGCGGTCTGCCCGGCATTGCCCACAGCGCGGCGGCACGAGCTGGGGTCATCGAACTCTCGAAGACACTCGCTTTCGAATGGGGCCCGAAGGTGCGGGTCAACTGCGTCGCGCCTGGAGCGTTCCGCACGGACGGTTGGGAAAGGACGTACGACGAGAAAGTGGGCAACGATATGTCCGGCGTTCCGCTGCCATACCCCGGCCGGCCGCACGACATCGCCAACTCGGTCGTGTTCCTTACGTCGCCGGCCGCCGCCTACGTTACGGGCGAATGTCTCTACGTCGACGGTGGCCACATCTTGCAGGGACCGATCAGCGCCCTCCCAGCCGACGGCTACGCTGATCGCTCATAACGCATCAGCCGACCCCTCGTTGATCGGTGTCGTCCGGTTAGTCGATGTCGATGGTGCATCCCGTACGCTCACCGCATGGCGACGTTGTTGGCACACATTACGGTCAAGCCGGGTTCCGAGGAGCGATTTGAAGGCATTGCCCGAGAGTTGTACGAGCGGACGCACGCGCTCGAAACCGGCGTGCTCCGCTACGAGTACTGGCGTGGCAACGACCCACGCACGTACTACACGTTGCTGTCGTTTGACGACCATCGCGCCTTCATTGTCCATCAGACGAGCGACCACCATGAAGTCGCGTCGCCGTCCATCGGCGAGATGGTGGAATCGCTGCGTCTTGAGTGGCTCGACCCCATCGCCGACGCCAGCCCGCTCCCGCCGACCGATGCGCAGACCGCGCCGGAGGGCGCCAATGAGTTGACGATCACCTACACCGACCGGTTCGCAGCTGATGTCGCCGACTGGTGGCTGACCCAGCGTTGAAACCTGTCAAATACTGATTTGGCGGATTAGTCGGTGGCTGGTTCACGACTCCAATTCACATCGAAATCGCGCTCGATGTCGAGCACCTGATACGCACGCCCGAGACCTACACAGAATCCGACGGTCACGGTGAGTTCGAGAATTTCGACTTCGGTGAACAGGTCCTTGAGCTGCGCCCACATTTTGTCGTCAATTGCAGTGTGATCGATTGCGAACTGCTCTGCGAACGCCGCCGCTAGCTTCTCGCGGTCGGTGAACTTGGAGTTGCTGCGAAAGTCCTCAATGTCGTGGTACAGCTCTTCGGTCAGTCCTTGCTGCATCGCCGATGCAGCGCGCGTGTTCAGTCAAACGTGACACTCGTTGAGTTGGGCTATGCGCATGCGTGCGACCTCGCGTTCACGAACGCTGATGCTCGTCTTGGTGTAGACGGCTTCGCCCATCACCCCCATGGCCTTGCCGAGCTCTGGGGCAAGACTCCAGATGCGTTTAGCCTCCATGCCCTCGCCTTTGGGAACATTAATCTTCGCCATCAGAATCTCCTCAGCTTTGGGTGATGATCGGGATTGTCTTTAGAAGTTGTCACGCGACCGCTTCACTTGCCTTCGCGACTGCGACCGGAATGGCGCTTGACACGACCATGCCGGTTACCGGATCGGAGCCGATATCGGTTGACACGAGGCGGCTCGTTGGCGAGCCGATCTCGCGGACTTTTTCGTCGGTGAGCGAACGGCCGCCCCATGAGTGCGCCATCGAGATGACACCGTGTTTAACGTCGTCGGCTGCCTCGACGACACCGAGTAGGGACGCCTGAGGGGAGCTGATCTCAATTACGTCACCTGACTCGAGGCCTAGTTTGGCGACGTCGTCAGGGTGCATGTACGCCGAATTAGTCGTGCCCTTCCGAGCGAGGCCCGGGAGTTCGGTACCGGTCGAGTTGAGTACGTGCTTCAGTCGCCGGCTGACCAGGCGGAACGGGTAGTCGGACACGTCGTTTCCGGCGAAGGTGTCGGCGGTCTCGGCGAGCACCTCGGCTAGTTCGGCGACGAAGTCGTCGGGGGCCGGCGCGAACTTTGCGGTGGCATTCTCGTCAGCGGGATCGACCACCAGCTTCTTGTCCATGTGCACGGTCCGCAGATTTGCCCGCACCTCGTCGAGCGGCATCCGGGAGCCGTGGTACGAACGATCAATGATCTCGTCGGTGTCGGGACGCACGGTCATGTCCGGCGAACCACCCGGCAAAGGGAGGGTGCTGCCCAGGCGGGCCGCAAGTTCCCAGAAGACTTCCCACTCATTCAGCACATCACCGTCACGCTCGACGACTGCCCCGGTGTAGTTGGTGTACGGCGCGCGGAACCAGCGGTCCATGAGGTGTGGGACATCGGCGCGTTCAAGCGGCAAGGTCGGAGCGATCACGTAGTTGGCCAATTCAGCCGTTGCGGTCATCCGGTAGTCAACGACGACGAGGAGTTCGAGATCCTCCATCGCCTCCATAGTGAGTTCGTGGTTGGGAAATGCCACGACCGGGTTGCCGCCGCTGACGATCAACGCCCTGATACGGCCGTCACCGGGAGTGAGAATCTCCTCGGCCAGGGTGGCTGCAGGCATCTCTCCGCGATACCCGCGGAGGTTGCGGATGCGCGCTTCGGGGCCGTTCGTCGGGTTGCGGGGGGCGGTGGCCTGGGCCCGGTGGGGCATCTCGGGATAGAGCAGGAGGCCGTTCTCCATGAGGTCGCCCTCACGATTGACCCGTCCGAGAATTGTGTTGAGGACCGCAGTCATGTGCTCGGTGAGGCTTGAATGCGCGGCCATGTTCGGGCCGGTTCCCGTTCCCGCCGTGCCGCGCCGTCCGTCCGCGAACATTCGCACGGCGGCGACGATGTCGTCAGGATCGAGTTGCGTGCGCTCAGCGACAAGGTCGAGAGTGAATCCCGAAACGGCGGCTTCGAGTTCGCCCATCTGGTCCACCCAGCGGTCGCAGAACTCGTGGTCTTGCATGCTCTCGTCGAGAACGATCTTGATCATCCCGGCGAGCAGTGTGGTGTCCTGGCCGGGGCGGATCTGAAGGTGGATGTCGGCGAAGCTTGCCAGCTCGGTGCGACGCGGATCGATGACAATCAGCTTCATGCCTTCGGCCTTGCGACGGCGCATCACCGTGAACGGATTGGTGCCTTGCAGGCCACCGATTGGAGCGTACGACGAGACCATCGAGTTGTATCCGATCGCCATATGGACGTCGGAGTCGGTAAACGAGTGGTATCCGGCTTCCCAGCCGCCAAGGCGAAGCATTGCCAGGCCCTTTGCCGGCTGGTCAATCGTGACCGAGGTGTAGAACGACACCGAGTCGAGGCCCTGATGGAACGAGCGGGCCGCAGGCACCGCTACTGAGTTCTGGTAACCACCAGTGCCCGTGTAAGAGGCGACCGCACGCGGCCCGTAGGCGTCGATGATCCGGCGAAGCTCGGCAGCGATCTCGTCGAGTGCATCGCCACTCGTTGTCTCTTCGAACGTGCCGTCCGGTCGGCGACGCAGCGGTTGACGGATCCGTTTCGGATCGGCCATCTGGTCGGGGATCTGACGTCCTTTGATGCAGGTGTATCCCTCGAACAGTGGGTCGTCCATCACGCCACGGACAGCAACGACCTTTTTGTCCTCAATATCGACCTCCATCGGACAGCTTGCGTGACACACGCGACAGAACGTGTGCTCGGTGCGTACCCCGGCGGTGGTCTCGCTCGACATTCCGACTCCCTCACAGTGCTCAATGGGTTTCCGTACGTCCTTAAAGTAATCGGTGGGCTATGTTCGCCACGCAGCGGACCGGCACGGTCCCGCATGGTCACGACTGGGGGTCGCAGATGCAGGTCACGCACGTTTCGGAGAGCGCACGATGAGACGCCCGTTTCGCTTTGGGGTGCAGAGCTACGCTGCCAAAAGCCCGCAGGACTGGCGTGAACAGGCCAAGCGCGCCGAGTCACAGGGGTTCTCGACCTTCAGTGTTGCTGACCACGTGATCGGACCGGGCCCGGCACTCACCGCAACGAACCACCCTGTGCAGAACGTGGCCGCAATTCCGGCCATGGCCGTTGCTATCGAAGCGACCGACGCGATCAGTATCGGAGCCCGAGTGTTCTGCGTCGATTATCGCCAGCCGGTGATGTTCGCGAAGGAGTTGGCGACTCTCGACTTCTTCGCCGGCGGCCGCCTGGAACTCGGACTCGGCGCCGGATGGCTTCAGGGTGAGTACGAGGCAATGGGTGTTGAGTGGGATCGCGCTGGCGTTCGGCTCGACCGATTCGAGGAGACGCTCACGCTGATTCGACAGCACTTCGGCGACGGTCTCGTCGAGATCGACGGAGAGCACGTTCACGCCGCCGGATTCGAGGGGCTTCCCAAGCCGCCAAATGGTGTCCCGCCGATCATGATCGGCGGTGGCGCGAAACGGGTGCTCGGTATTGCTGGACGTGAAGCTGACATCGTCAGCCTGAACTTCAACAACAGCTCTGGCAAGATCGGCCCTGACGGCGTCGGGAGCAGCACGGCGCAGCTCACAGCGCAGAAGGTCGATTGGATCCGGGCAGGGGCCGACCAGCGCACCGACGGGAAGAGCTTCGATGACATCGAGATCGAGATCGGCGGGTATTTCACCGTAGTGACCGACGAACGCGAGGCGACGCTCGCCAAAATGGCGCCCATGTTCGAGCTCGAGCCCGAGCAACTCGCCGAACACCCGCATGCCTTGATCGGTTCGGTCGACACGATCTGCGAGCAGCTCATCGAGCGTCGCGAAATATACGGCATCTCCTACGTCACCTTCGGAGGCTCTGCCTCTGAGTCGGTGGTTCCGGTGGTCGAACGCCTCGCCGGCACCTGATCCGCAGCGAGCTGATCCGCTCCGAGTCTCCCCGCAACATCCGTCATCGCCGCACAGAACAGGAAAGCAGCAGCAACATGAAGGTCGGGATCAATCTCCCATCGCAGTTCCCCATGGACAGCACCACCCAAATGATGGAGGTGTACGAACAAGTTGGTTTTGACTCGTATTGGGCCCCTGACCACCTGCTCGGTGTGTTCCATCCGGATCTGTGGAGTGAGACGCCGCTATCGGCGCTCGCTGCGGATCCCGACGCTTTCTACGACCCTTTCGTCTACGGCGCCGTTGTTGGCACGATGACCGACCGGCCGTTCGGAATATCGGTCACGGACGCAACGCGTCGCGGTGCCGCTGATCTCGCCCGAACTGCGCTTTCTCTCAACGACCTCAATCCTGGAGGTTTCATCCTCGGGATCGGCTCGGGCGAGGCCGAAAGCTTGCTGCCCTTCGGCTATCCGTTCGACAAGCCGGTCGGTGTACTCGAAGACGTGCTCCGTGACCTCCGGTCCCTGCTCGACACCGGCAAGATGGCCGATGGGGGTGTGGGTCGCATGGGACTGCCGCTGCAGGCCGAGGGTCGCGGTAGCCCCCCTGTCTGGGTTGCGGGACACGGCCCACGCATGCTGCGCCTGACCGGCGAATATGGAGACGGCTGGATTCCCGCCTGGTGGATGAAGCCCGAGGAGTACGGCGCGAAGCGTGAGGTCATCGCCGGCGCAGCGGCAGCGGTAGGGCGGTCGGCTCCGGAGAACGCTCTGCTTCCGTTTGTGCTCTTTTCCGAGAGTCAGGACAAGGCCGCAGAGATGTTCGATGCGGAACCTCTGGGCAAGCTCTTTGGACTGTTCGCCCACGGCCACATCTGGGAGTCGCACGGCCTGCAGCACCCGCTCGGTAACGACTCACAGGGCTTTGTCGACGTCATCATCCACGACTTGGACGCAAGTGACCTTCGCGATCTTGCCGACACCATTCCGTTCGACATGGTCAAAGAGGTGCTGTTCATCGGCAACTCCGAAGAGCTTGCCACCCAATTCGAGGGCTACGCCAAGAACGGTCTTGAACACATTGTGCTCGCCAACATCACCGGTGTCGTCGGCGGCATGGACGAGATCATGGCGCGTGGGATGGAACTTCCCACGTTGAAGAACGTGCTGTCCGAACTGTGATGACCGACCCCGCGATGATCCGACCCGAGACGACGCCTTCGAGGAGGCCCCAATGACAGACCTGGCCACGTTCAATCCGTTCGACCCGGACACGCTGCAGTGCCCTTTTCCGCACTACGCACAGATGCGCACCGAACAACCGGTGATGCACCTCGGATCCATGGGCATGTACCTCGTGACGCGACACGACCTCGTCCTGCAGATCGTGCGCGACGTCGATACGTATTCGTCGCAATTCGGTATGGCAAGCATGCCAATGCCCGGTGATTCGCAGGAGCGCATTGCTGCGGTGATCTCCGAGGGTTATCCACGGGTGCCGACAATGCTCACCGCCGACATGCCCGACCACACCCGGTATCGACGGCTCATCTCGAAGGCATTTACGCCCAAGGTGATCGCCGAGCTCGAACCGGTTATCCGCTCGATCACCACGCGCTTGATCGACGCCTGGTTCGCAGCCGACCCCGGAGAGTCGCTCGACCTTGAGTTTGTCGAGCAGTTCGGGGTGCCGTTGCCGGTAGAAGTAATTGCGCACGCACTGAACGTTCCCGACGAGCGGCTGGCCGACTTCAAACGTTGGTCCGACGATTCGATTGCCGGCATCGGCACCCAGATCGGGCTTGAGGAGCGCCTCGAAGCGGAGAAGGGCGTCAACGAGTTTCAGCACTATTTCGCCGAGCAGTTCGAACTGCGTAAGTCGACCCCCCAGGACGACCTGCTCACGAACCTGCTCAACGCCCGAGTCGATGACGACGATTCTGACGTCGCCGACAAGCGCCCGCTCGACATGCCCGAGATGCTGAGCATCGTGCAACAACTCCTCGTCGCCGGCAACGAGACCACTACCAAGCTGCTCACCGAGACAGTTCGTTTACTCGCCGAGAATCCCGACCAGTGGCAGCAGCTGAGAGACGACCCGAGCCGCGCCCCGGCGATCGTCGAAGAGGCGCTGCGTCTTTCGACACCCACCCAGGGCATGTTCCGGATAGCGACGAAGGACCACGAGTTAGAGGGCGTCCAGATTCCGAAAGGCGCTCGAATCGTGATCGTGTTCGCCTCAGCGAATCGTGATGTCGATCTGTTCGGCGAGCCCGATGCGTTCGATCCCGACCGGGACAACTTGCGCGACCACCTGGCGTTCGGAAAGGGCATCCACTTCTGTCTCGGCGCAGCGCTTTCACGCCTCGAGGGCAAGGTGGCGCTCGAGGAGTTCGCCCGACGTGTCGACCGGTTCGAACTCGACGAGTCGAATGACTTCGGGTATCATCCGAGCTTCTTGCTGCGGGGCCTCAAACGTCTCGACATCATCGTGACCCCCGCAGGGAGCGACCAATGAGTAGGGCACTCGACGGCAAGATCGCCGTGGTCACCGGATCAAGCCGAGGTATCGGACGCGGCACGGCGATAGCGCTCGGTGAACAGGGCGCAACCGTTTACATCACTGGTCGAAGCACCGGCGACGGCGAGCTCACCATCGATCGCACCGCTGCACTCGTCGAAGCTGCAGGTGGCACCGGGATCCCGGTGCAGACCGATCACGGCAACGACGACGAGATCGCAGCACTCTTCGAGCGGGTCAAGACCGATCAGGGCAAGCTCGACATTCTGGTCAACAACGTCTACAAGATCCCGAGCCCGCCCGCGTGGGGCGGAGGCTTCTGGGATCACCCCGTGTCGATCTGGGACGACCAGGTCGGCATCGGGCTCCGGTCGCACTACGTTGCGTCATGGCACGCAGCTGAGCTGCTTTTTGCGGCGGGCCCGGGCGGCTTCATCTGCAACGTGTCGTCACCGGGTGGGCAGAGCTACCACTTCAGTTCGTCGTACGGGGCAGGTAAGGCTGGACTTGACCGCCTCGGTGCCGACATGGCAATCGAGCTCGAACCGAAAGGAATCGCGTGCGTGACGCTGTACCCCGGCACGGTCTCGACCGAGTTCATCGTCGAGTCATCCGGTGTGCGTGACATCGACATGGACGGCGCGCAGACACCGCTCGTTGTTGGTCGGTCGATCGCAGCGTTGGCGGGCGCCGCCGACCTCATGGAGCGTTCCGGATCGATCCAGTGGGTCGAAGATGTCGGTGCCGAGTTTGGTCTCGTCGACGAGCATGGCCGCTCGCCGGCGCCGTATCACCGCCGCAACTGACGCAACGGACAGCGAGTAAAAGTCGTATGCGCAAGACGCCGAGGGAGGCAACAATGGGAATGATCGCAGGACTCGAAGTCGGACTACCGGCATCGATCGATGACGTCGATGCGACGTGGATGACCGCGGTGTTGCGTTCTAGCGGTGCAATCGGAGCAGAATCACTTGTGACGGCGCTGTCGAATGAGCCGTTCATCGCAGGTGGGCTGCTGAGCCTGCTGTTCCGATCCACCATTGAGTCGGACGACGCAAATGCACCGGCGACGGTGATCGTGAAGTTCCCGACCGATGTTGTGGCGCAGCGGGCGATGGCCGATGCGTTCGGTGTCTACAACCGGGAGGTGGTCTTTTACCGTGATATCGCCCCGCAGTCCGACATCAACATGCCGATCATTCACGCAGCGATCACCGCCGACGATCTGTCGAACTCCTGCATTGTCATGGAGGATCTCGGCTACCTCCGCCAGCCGGATCGCAACGCTGGTGTCACGTGGGACGAGGCGGTCAAGGGGATCCGTGCGCTTGCGCGCTATCACGCCGGTTGGCTCGGCTCGCCCCAACTTCCAGCGCTGATGGACCCGTTTATCTCGATCGGCGCACCGATTCAACGCGCCGGGTTGCCGAGCATTGCTGAGAATGGGTGGCCGGGCGCGAAGCGCCACGCGCCCGAGGTCCTCTCGCCCGATGTCGTTGCGCTCGGCGACATGTGGGTCGACAGGCTGAACGCAATGCTTGACCACATGTGCACGAACCCGACCCTATGTCACCAGGACTGGCGAGCCGACAACATGTTCATCGGTGCCGACGGAGAGATCGTGATGATTGATCCGCAGATCGCCGGCGTTGCGAACGGCGCCTACGACATCGGCTACTTCATCAGCCAGTCGACCGAACGCGAGACACTGCAGGGCCGTCACCGTGAGTTGGTTCAGCACTATGTTGACGAGATGGCGGGCCTCGGGCACGCGCTCGACACGGACCAGGTCTTCTTCGACACTCGAGTGGCTGTCGGGCTGTGCCTCATGTACGGATTCTCCTCGTATGCGCAGTACGACGAACTTGACGACCAAGGCAAGGTGATGACCTTGAAGCTGTTGCGTCGCGGTGCGGAGAGCATCGAGGACTTCGATTCGCTCGGCGCAGTCCGTGAGCTCCCTGTGAGCTGACTCCGCCCGAAGCGTCAAGCCGACCTAGCACCCAATCCAGGAGGATTTTCATGGCATTCGTCCGAGTTCCGTTCCAGCAGGCGTTCTTCGTGCCAGACATTGCGTCCGCCGTCGAGCACTGGGCGGCGACCACCGGTGCCGGCCCGTTTTTCCTTGCGCCACATCACACGACGGACTGGTTCCGGTACCGAGGTGAGGATGTGGAGGCCGACGTGTCGTACGCGTTCGGGTATGCGGGCGACATCCAGATCCAGTTCATCGAGCAGCACGACGAGACGCCGTCGCTTTATCGTGAAATGTATGCCGACGGGGAAGGCGGGTTTCACCACGTCGGTGTCCTCGCGGACGACTACGACGGTGAACGCCAACGGCTGCTCGACCAGGGATTCGAGATAGCGACGGAGCTCCGCGCTGACGGTGCGACAGCTGTCTACTTCGACACCCGAGCGTCGATCGGCGCCTACACCGAGATCCACTCGACGCCCGAACGGATCATGACCACGTTCGAGCGCTGGAAGGCAGCGCACCAGGAGTGGGACGGCGTGACTGAACCGCTTCGCGGCCGACTGCCACCCGCCTGACGCGGGCGCTGCGGTCGTTCAGGGCAGGGCGTCGATGGTGACGGTGCCGGCGTCGGCGTCGATCGTGATCGTAGCGCCATCGGGAATGACGTCGGTTGCATCGGCAACCGACACCACACACGGCACGCCGAGTTCGCGTGAGACAATCATTGCATGGCTACCCATGGCGCCGACGTTGACGACGACACCTGCCGCTGGCACGAAGAGCGGCACCCACGACGGGTCGGTCTGTGGAGCGATGAGGATGTCGCCTGGCTCCAACCCCTCAGGGTCAGCAGCGTCGAGGATGACTCGTGCCCGTCCGGTCGCCGAGCCGCTTGAGCCTGCCGACCCGGTCAGCACTGTGCCCACGATGCCTGACTCGACGGAGTGTTCGCGCGGGGTCATCTCCGAGAGATCGGGGACCCTCCCGTTTACGACGAACACGGGCTTGCGTTCGAACAACGTCTGGAACTGATCCCAGCGAGCATCGAGCGTCGACACGATGGTTTCGGGTGAATGCCGCAGCCGGTCGAGTTCGGCATCGGTGGCCATGAACACCTTCTCGATGCGGTCGATCGTCCCGCGTTCGGCGAGCCGATTGCCGAACTCGCGCAACGCCACACGCATCTCGTTGATGATCATGACGAGGTTGGTTTTGGCTCGTTCTCGGCCGGCGAGGAACAGTTGCGCAGAACCGAGTGCCGCCTCGAACATCCCGGCAGCCTCAGCATCCTCGGCGACCTTTCCGCGAATCTCGGCCACGATGCGATCACGTTCGATGACGGAGGCCTCGTGGCGGACTGCCGGCGCCTGACTCTCGGCAGATCTGCGCATCAGGTCGATCGCTGCGAGCGCAATCCGTGGCCTGACTTCCCACGACGTGGCGTAGAGGTCGTACTCGTTTTGCGCACGTGAGCCGTGCTCGAACAGGAACGTGTCGAACCGCTCGAGGAAGTCGTCAGCATCGGGGGAGTCCAAAGCGCGTAGCTCGTCGAGCACACTGTCCGGGCCGGCGTCGAACGCTGCGCTGACCGCATCGGACGCCGCGGCGATCCGGCCGAGCTCCCACATCGCATGTGATGGTGCGGCAGAATCGACTTCGATGCCGGCCAGCAGACGAATCGAAAGAGATGCGTCGCCGATGCCCTCGCACACCGCACCGAGCGCTCCCGGACCGAGGCCCGAGAGTGACGACACTCGCATTGCATTCTCGAAGGTCCGTTGCAGCAACGGCACCATTGATCGTGCTCGCGCAAGGAGCGCGGCATCGGACAAAGATGAGAGGTCTGGCCGCTGGGCGCGTTGAGCTCGAACCATGTCGCGGTCGTCGTCAAGTTCGGGCAGCGACTGTGCCGACATGGCCCAGCCGACCGACTCCCCAAGCCGCGCTTCGTTTGACTCCGAGATGTGCCACGGCTGCTCGTCGTACGGCGGCACCTCATCGCGTTCGTCGAAGAATGCCTGGTCGATCATCTCGGGCGATGCGCCCGGCATCCGTGCGCCAAGAATCCGCGTCAGCGTGAGCGGGTTGTAGACGTAGCCGCCAAAGATCTTGAAGAGGTCCGGAGCATCGGGGTTCTCGTACTCGTCGTAGTTAAGTGCCCCCAAGTCAATATATGCATCTCGCAGGCCGGGCGACATTCCCTTCAACAGCACCAGGCTCTTGCCGAGCGGGCTGAACGGGTCGGGGAACACGTCGGCAGCGTTGCCGCGTGTCCAGGCCGGAAATCGGTCACCGAGTTTGGAGTCGCCGATCCAACCGATGTTTATTGCATCGCCCATTGTTCTGACTCCCTCTTCATCCGTTGTAACGTCGCTACATTACTAACGCTGGCGTGGCGGGTCGGAGTCGAAGCGAGGGGTCCAACCGGCCAGGGTGGTCAGAGAATCCCGGTGTCGCGGTCGTCCCAGAATGGTGAGCGCAGTTTGGCCTTCTGGATCTTGCCCGTGCCGGTTCGTGGGAGTGCGTCGACGAAGTCAAACGACCGCGGCCTTTTGTAGCCGGCGAGGTGCTCGCGGCAGAAGGCCACCAGCGTCGCCACTACCTCGTCGCCAGGATTGACGCCGTCGTTGGGTACCACAATTGCCTTCACCTCCTCGCCGAACTCCTCGTTTGGTACGCCGATCACGGCGACGTCACCCACTAGCGGGTGACCGCCGAGCACATTCTCGATCTCGGCTGGGTAGATGTTGACTCCACCCGAGATGATCATGTCGATCTTTCGATCGCTCAGCCACAGATAGCCGTCGTCGTCGAGATAGCCGACGTCGCCGGTCGTGAAGACGCCGGGCTCTAAATGGCTGTCGGCGGTCTTCTCTGGTGCGTTGTGATACTCGAAGTCGCTGCCCATCGCGTTCCGAAAATAGAGCGTGCCCGACTCGTTCGGACCGAGACGTGAACCGTCGTCGCCTACGACGAGGATCTCCATGTTGTCGAGCGCCTTACCGACGCTGCCACCCTTGGCCATCCATTCCTCGGAATCAATCATGGTGATCACCGACCCCTCCGTCGAGCCGTAGTACTCGGAGATCTTGGGGCCCCACCAATCGATCATCGACTGCTTGACGGCCGGTGGGCACGGAGCGGCACCGTGCAGCACGAGGCGCAACGACGAACCATCGAACGAGTCCTTCACGTCGTTGGGAAGGTCCACGAGGCGCTTCATCTGTGTCGGAACGAGATGAATGTTGGTCGCTTGATGGTCATCGATGAGCCGAAGCACTCCAGCGCTGTCGTACTTGTGCTGCATGACCGTCGCTGAGCCCGTGAGCATCGGCAGGAACGAGTACGCCCATTGCGCCGAGTGGTAGAACGGCCCGCACAGCACGGTGCGGCCAGGTCCACCCATCTGTTCGGCGAAACCGGCACCGATCAGCTGCCAGATCGTCGGATCGGCTCCCTCGGGCATGTTGGTCAACGATCCGCGGACGCCTTTCGGGTGCCCGGTCGTACCGCTCGTGTAGAACATCGGCCCACCGAAGCTTTGATTCTCCGGTTCCTCCGGGGACCCGGCTGCCAGGAAATCATCGAAGTTCTGGAACCGGCCATCACTGGGTGCGCCGATCACGAGCGCTAGTTCGATCGCAGAGCAACGCTCGTCGTCGAGTGCCTTAAACATCTCGTTGACGAAGTGGTGTCCGACGATCACTGCCTTCGAATCAGAATCGCCGAGGATGTAGGCGATCTCGCTCGCCACGAGGTGCCAGTTGACGGGAACGAACACGATGCCGGCGTTGGCGCACGCGAACGCGGTCTCGAACCATTCGTTGCAGTTGCCGCTGAGGACGGCGATCGTGTCGCCTGCTTCGACGCCGGCATCACGCAGGCTGTGGATCAGGCGGTTGACGCGCTCATCAAACTCGGCCCAGGTGCGGGTCTGCGTGTCGTCGGCGAGGGCCAACTGGTCGCCCTTCTCGGCGGCGAATCCCGAAGTCAGAACAGCCATTTACGATCAGGCCCACGCGTTTTGGAACGGAGCGGACAGGTCCTGTGGGCCGCCGTACTGGATCACCAGCTCGCGGCTCGCGAAGAGCCACTCCCCGTCGACTCTGGTGTAGAGGTCGTCGTAGTAGGCCAGCAGAATTCCTGTGGAGCCATCCGCACGCCACCAGTGTTCCATGATGTAGCTGCGACCCGAACCGGAGCCGGCGTCCTCATCGAGGGAAGCCGTCGAGTTGACCACATTTTGCACGACGGCCTTGAAGCCATCCATCGCTGAGTTCCACAAATCGAGGATTGCGTCGCGCCCTTCGACGCGCCGACCCTTGCCCAGCTCCCACACCGCATCAGGTGCCCATGTTGCTGCCCACTGGTCGGCGTCGCGATGGACGACGGCGTCGGCGTACCGGTGGGTGAGGTCGGTGATCGCAATTCGGCTCATGCGGTGGTCTCCTTTTGTTGATGGGTTCTGCCGTCAGCGATGTACCGACGGACCATGTCCTGGAGGTGGCGTGCACGCACCTCCTGGTAGTTGCCGAGCGTCTGTCCGCGCTTCTTGCTCGACTTAAAGCCACGGGTCTGCGCGGCAAGGTTGGTTGTGTCCTGGTCAAGGACCTGGCCGAGTGAGGTCGGCAGCCCCGGCACGGTCGTGTAGCTGTCGTTTACGTCCAAGTCGAACGGCTCGGCGGGTTCGGGCACTTTGCCCGACTGCGGCTTAGGGCGTAGGTACAGCACCTCATAAATGCACTTGTCGGGATCGGGTCCGTCGGGCCGGAACCGGTAGCAGAGCGGGATCTGCAGCCCGGGGAAGAAGAACGCGTTCGGAAAGAGGTGGTACTCGATCGAATCGATCGTCTCGGCCACCGAGAGGTGCGAGAAGTCGTTGTCGTAGGCCTTGCCCAGCACGGATTGCATGTGTCGTGCATAGACATCTCTCGCCCTCTCGCCTGTGGGAATCTCGGGAACGTCGTCACCGGCGTTCTTGCGGGCCATCAGCATCTGGAGCATCGCCTGTTCATCAGGCCGTTTTTCAGCAGGAACGTGCGGGCTGGTCGTCGCGATGGTGTGGATGAAGCGGGTCACGTGGTCACCGAATACGTCGTACTGTGCGTTCGCGTCGCCGGCGGTCATCACGGACTGAGAGTGCGTTTCGAGAATGTGGTACGCCTCAAGGAATGCTTCGGCCGATGCTTTCCAGTTCGCTGGGAGCTTCTTGCGGATGTGCACCTCGACATAGCGGTCGCCGAGGTTCCAGTCCTGGAAGTGCTCGGGGAGCACACCGAGGTACTCTTCCAACGGTCCAGCGACCAGTTCCGGGGCACAGTCGTCGAAGTTGACGAACACGAATCCACCCCACAGTCCGGTGCGGATCTGCGGAAGCGCGAACTCATCGGCATCCACATGAGGGAAATCCCACTCACATGGCAGATCGACGAGCGCACCGTCGAGGTCCCACGTCCAACCGTGGAACGGGCAGCGCAGTTTGGTGCTGAAGCCCGTGGTGGCCGGAGGTTTGAGCTGGGTGCCGCGGTGGAGACAGGCGTTGTGGAACGCCTTGATCAATCCGTCCGGTCCGCGCACGATGACGGCTGAGCGGTCGCCGACGTCGTACACGTAGTAGTCGCCGGGTTCGGGGATGTGCTCCTCACGGCAGGCCCATTGCCACGTGCGGCCCCACATGTGCTCGTGTTCGGCTTGCGCGTAGGCGGGTGAGGTGAATTCCTCGTACGGGATGTCGCTGTCGCCTTCAAACGTGTACGACTCGGTGAGCAGCGGCGAGGGTGTCGGCGTCGAGTCACCGAGAATGATGTCGCGCGTGCTGGGCCCCGGACAGCGGGCATCGCCAGGGTTGACGCTAACGGGGGTGATCTGGTCGGTCATCATGAATCTCCGCTGGTGGTTGTGGCGAGGAGTGGGGCCTGCTCGAGGTGGAACGGGACTCGGGGGTCGATCACCTCTTGGAGTTCGACGATGTTGCCATCCGGGTCGCGGGCGTAGATCGCACGGATGTGGTTGCTGCCAAGTTCCTTCGGGGTCGGTGGTGGGCTGTGGAACGTCATCCCGTGGTTCCTCAAGCGCTCGTATTCGGCGTCGATGTCAACCACGTCAAGACAGAAGTGGGTGTATCCCTGGCTGGCCGGCGTTCGATTGGGATCGGCCGGTGTGCCAGCCGGCAACTCGTACTGGAAGAGTTCGAGATAGGCGTTTCCGGCCTGCAGCATGATCTGGCGAGCGGCCGAGCCGCGGAGGTTGATGATCCGGTCGACGATGGGACGGTCGCTCCAGCTGGTGTTCATCACCTCAGTGAAGCCGATCACGTCCCTGTAAAAGGCGGCCAGACGATCGAGGTCAGGCGTGCAGATCGCAACGTGGTGGATACCCCTGATCATTGCTGTTCCCCCTGAAACATTCGGCCCGATGCTCTGACCCTCGGACCCGACTGCCCTGCTGGACAAGCGTTAGGTTAATCGCAGGAGATCGGCGACATCTCAGCGGAGTATGAGCGGCACCGTCTGCATCGAACCGCTGGAAGATCCAGAGCAGCGCACACGAGGGGACGTTATCGACATGACCGACACTGTTGGGCAACCAGTAAAGGTTCGCGGCATCAGCCGGGCCAAGGCAGCCGAACCCGAATTCGGCACGACGCCCATCGCTGGCGACCGGTACTGGGCGCCAGAGTTCGCCCGGCTCGAAGCCGACACCCTCTGGCCCCGCGTGTGGCAAGTTGCGGGCCGAGTTGACCAGATTCCGGATCCCGGTGACTACGTCACCTACGAGATCGGCCGCGACTCGGTGATCGCCGTGCGCGGGGAGGACCATCGGGTTCGGGTGTTCTTCAACGTCTGTCAACACCGAGGCAACCGGCTGGTCACCGCCGAGGTGGGCACACTCGTGACCGGGGAGTTCCAGTGCGCCTATCACGGCTGGCGTTTCGGCACCGACGGCAATCTCAACTGGGTTCCTGACGAGGACGACTTCCCGCAGGGCAGCCCGTGTGGCGTCCGCAACCTGATCGAGATGTCGTCCGACACGTGGGCGGGATTCATCTGGTTCAACATGGACCGCGACGCTGCGCCACTGCGTGACTGGCTCGATCCGGTTGCCGATCACCTCGACGCGTATCAGATGGAGAATATGAAGCGGACTCACTGGGTGACCGTGGAGGGCGAGTTCAACTGGAAGTGCGTGCAGGACAATTTCAACGAGAGCTATCACCTGCCGTACGTACACCCGCAAACACTTGCGTCGATGAACGAACACCACAGTGGCTGCCAGTTCGACCTCTACCCCTCGGGTCACGCCCGCATGCTCATGCCGGGTGGTGGGCCGGGGCCGCAGTACACGGGCAAGCCCGAGCGGACGCTCAAGAGCCTGGCAGCTGACCTGGAGTTCTGGGGCGTCGATCCCGAATCGCATCGTGACGATCTGCAGGGTCTCCGCATTGCGTTGCAGCAGGCCAAGCGCGAGCTTGGCGGTGATAAGGGGTACGACTTCTCGATGTACTCCGACGAGCAGTTGACCGACAACTACCACTACACGGTGTTCCCGAATATTTCGTTCAGCATGAAGCCTGACGGCTGCATCTGGCTGCGGGCGACCCCGCACCCCACCGACCCGCAGAAGTGTTACTTCGACATGTGGTACCTGACACTTTTCCCGCAGGGCTCGAGCGAGTACTTCTCGAACTCGATGAAGGACTGGGTGTCGGTCGAGCACCAGGTCGAACACCAGACCGGTATCGCCGGCGAGGTGTCGTGTGGCCCGGGTATTGATCAAGACGTTGCGATCTGGAACACCCAGCAGCAGGGTTTGCGTTCACGCGGATTCCGCGGCGAATACATGCCGTGGCAGGAGCGGAGGATCCGTTTCTTCCACGACAACATCGACAAGTTGATAGCGCGGGGAGCGCTTGATGGCTGATATCGACGCCGAGATCGAACTCGGTGACCTGAGCGACCTTGCCGACGGTGAGATGCGCTGCTTCGAGAACATCGGACCCGACGGCATCGTCGTGTGTCGCTCCGGCGGAGCGCTTTACGCGCTCACCGATAACTGCTCGCACGCCGACACGCCGCTCAGCGAGGGTCGTCTGCGCGGGTTCGGGCTCACCTGCCCGTTGCACGGGGCATCCTTTGACGTCCGCGATGGATCCCACTCCGGTCCGCCGGCGTGGGAGGGCGTCGGGTGTCACCAGGTCACCGAGTCAGATGGCGTGGCTGTCGTGGTGCTCGCCGAACGCTCTGGCGGCGATGACGGTCCGTCGGCCGACGGCAGCCGGATGCAGTCCCGCTGAGAGTTTCTGCGGCTCCGACTCCCGATGGCCAAGGCGCGGCTCACTAGCTTCGCCGCATGAGTACGTTCCCGACGACTGCCACCGAGATCACCGCAAAATGGATGACCGAAGCGTTACGGAGCTCGGACACGATCGGACCGGACACCACGGTCCAATCGGTCTCGGTTGACCCCGGTGCTGCCGGCGTCGGCTTCATGGGTGAGGTCGACGGCGTCGGGATCACCTACTCGGGGGACGCAGAGGGGGCGCCAGCGCATGTGATGGCGAAGTTTGCCACGAACGTGCCGGAGATCCGGACGATGATGCATCCGACGCGCGTGTACGAACGAGAGCATCGCTTCTACGAACAGCTTGCCGCAGAGACTCCGGTCCGAACACCCGAGGTGTACCACGTCACCTGTGACGTCTCGGATGACCCGATGGCGGAGCGGTACATGCTGCTGCTGGAGGATCTTGGTGGCCTCGAGTTGGGTGATCAGCTTGCAGGGGTGACGCCTGAGCAGGCCGAATCAGCGCTTGTCGGTCTCGCTCGCCATCACGCACGGTTCTGGAATCGCAACGGACTCGAGAATGTTCCGTTCGCGCCCACGATCAACGGTCCTCTCAACAAGGCTGGCCAAGGCATTTACGAGTCGTCACTGCCGGGTTTTAAGGAGGTCTTCGGTGACGCGCTCTTGCCCGAGATGGTGCCGGTCGCCGAGGCGTACGGCGCCAACCACCCGTTGCTCCTCGACCGATTCGCGGCGATGCCCCACACGCTCGTGCACTTCGACTACCGGGCCGACAACCTGTTCTTCGACACGGATGGCTCAGTCGTCGTGATCGACTGGCAGTCAATCAGCATCGGCGGGGGCTCGGCCGATGTCGGCTATTTCCTCGGGCAGAACCTCGCCGTGGCCGACCTCCGGGCACACGAGGATGATCTGCTGCATCGCTACCATGACACGCTCGTCGCCGAGGGCGTGAGCGGGTACGAGTTCGAGCAGTTCTACAACGACTACCGCATGGCCGTGCTCTACGGCTGGGTGATTCCCGTCTTTGCAGTCGGTTCGCTCGACACATCTAGCGAACGCGCGATGGCACTTTGGACCGCTGTCCTCGAACGGATTCAAGATGCAATTTTCCACCACAACGCACAGGAGTTCATCGCATGAGCAACGGATCAGGTCGACTCGACGGCAAGGTCGCTGTCATCACTGGCGCAGCGAGCGGGATCGGTGCCGGCACGGCGCGCGTGTTCGTGCGAGAAGGAGCGAAAGTCGTCGTCGCCGATCTGCAGGACGACGCAGGGCGGTTACTTGTCAATGAACTCGGCGATGCCGCACGGTTCACTCACTGCGACGTGACCAGCGAGGATGACATCGCGTCGGCGGTCGACCTTGCGGTTGACGAGTTCGGGCGTCTCGACGTGATGTTCAACAATGCCGGCATCGTCGGCATCGTCGGGAAGATCTCCGAGATGCCCGTCGACGCATGGGACAACACGATGTCGATTCTGCTGCGCGGCGTCTTCCTCGGCACCAAGCATGCCGCCCGGGTGATGCAGGAGCAGGGCTCGGGCGTGATCATCAGTACGTCGAGCACCGCCGGCATCCTCGGTGGCCTCGGACCGCACGTCTACACGGCGGCGAAGCATGGTGTGATCGGGCTCACTAAGTCGGTGGCGAACGAGTTGGCACCGTACGGCATCCGCGTCAACGCAATCTCGCCCGGCAACACGGTGACTGCGATGACTGCAGCAGTGACGACGGGCGACGCGGACAACACAGCTGATACCGAGAAAAGTATCGCCAAGGGATCACCGCTCGGCTACGCCGGCGTACCCGACGACATCGCTGCTGCGGCGCTTTACTTGGCGAGTGACGACTCGCGGTACGTGTCAGGCCACACCCTTGTGGTCGACGCCGGCCAGACCACCGCGGGCATGACCCCGCAGCGTTTCAATACCGGCCCCAGCCGCCAGTTTCATGAGGCTGGCCGCGTTACTTGACGCTGCTCTGTCGCGATCCCCGACGGTTGGCCCCGCCCCAAAACGGGGCTCAAACCCGAGGCGCAGAAAGTTCGAGGCGCTCGGCGACCTCGGCAAAGAAATCGAGGTGGGCCTCGATCGAGTCGCGGCCAGCGCCCATCGAGACAGTCGCAAAATGAGTGCCACCGGCGTCTCTCCACCGCTCGGCGTGGTTCGCCGTGTTGTTGATCGTGGGAACGCGGAGCGCCAGGTATTCGAGGCCGAAGCCGTCGAGTGAGCAGCCCTTTTCGGTGGCTTCGTTGCGCAGCGCAGCCAAAGCATCGTGCACCGCTGACTCTTTTCCGGCGAACATGAATCCATCGCCGCGAGTGACGCCGCGGCGGAACGCCGGCGGGCTAAACCCCCCGACCCAGATCGGGATGTTTCGTTTCGGCGCGGGCAGCACGACGCCTCGATCGAGCCGATCGAACTCACCGTCGTATGATGTGACTTCGCCCCGCCACAGGCTGCGCAGAATGCCGATCTGTTCATCGGCGCGCTGACCGCGTCGGGCGAACGATTGGCCCAAAGCGTTGTATTCGACGTAGTTCCACCCGACGCCGACGCCCAACCGCAGCCGGCCGCCCGACAGCAGATCGAGATCGGCAGACTGCTTTGCAACGAGCACGGTTTGACGCTGAGGGAGGATGAGCACGCCGGTGGCAAACTCCAATCGATCAGTGATTCCCGCAAGGTACGCAAACATTACGAATGGGTCGTGGAACGGATCGTGCTCGGTGTACGGGCCCGTCAGGGCCGGCTCTCGGTCGGCGTGCACGGCACCGACGACGTGGTCATAGGCGAGCAGATAGTCGTAGCCGAGGGATTCGGCGGCCAGGCCTATGCGGCGGACGGCGTCGGGGTCGCCGCGTAATTCGGTCTGTGGGTACACCGCACCGATCTTCATGTGGGGCCGTGTCATCTAGGCGCTCCGATTACCCCGGTACCCGGAGTCATGTTGGTCGTGTCGGTGGCGAGTTTCATGATCGCCTCGTTTCCGCGTCGCCACCACACAGTGAGTTGTACCGCATCGATCCGCCAGCGGTCGTCGTCGTCCTGTACGAGGTGGTCGTCGTAGTAGCCGCCGATCGTGAACTCCGGATCGGCGCTCCCGGTGTGCGCCTCGAGGTCGTCACGCCACAGGAAGTGCGCAGCTTGCATGTACATACGGCAGCGAGCTTCAGCGCCATCGATCTCCACGAGCGCGTTACTCATGGTGTGTTGGGTGGCGTCGAGACCCGTGAAGAGTGGGGTGACTATCCCGATCCAGGCGTCGACACCCATCGTCGACGGTGGACGTCCGTTGTACGACGAGTAGTCGAAGGCGATTTCGGCAGGTGGCGGCACGAAGATCGTTCGATAGCTGACCCAGTCGCGTTGGTCGATGCCGTACGCGAATCGGTAGACGACCTCGGCGACGTCGACTCGTGAATCGTGCATCCAATCCTCCTCAGAGCACGTAGGGGGCCAGGGCGGTGAGGGAGTTGGGCGTCATCGCGCTGATCGACACCGATGAGATCCCCAGCGACTCCAGCCATGCGAGTCCCTCCGCAACGTGCCCGGGTGCGCCGAAGAATCGCCGGAAGAGTCCGCCGCCGGAGCGCATCGCATCGCCGACTTGCGTGGTCACCGGGTCGTCACCCACGCTCAGCATCATGAAGATCGACATCTCGATGTCGGGGCGAACAGAACGGACCTGCTCGATGAGTTCGATCAGGTGCTCGTCCGGAACGCCGGCCATCACTTCGAGGTCGAGCGAACCGCCCTTCGTGGCTGCGCTTTGCGCCTTGAGTTCCACCCGATCTAAATGCGGGGTGACCTCTCGAATCGTCCGTGGGCCGCCGACGGAGCCGACGAGGAGTGGCGGCGACTCCGAGGTCGGCCCGACCATCGGCACATTGATGTCGTAGTAGTCGCCGCTGAACCGACAGGCGCCCTCATGCATCAGGGTTCGAATGATTTTCGCCGACTCGGCAAACATTCCAGCCCGTTCCCTGGGCGGCGGGTACCGCAACCCCGACCCTGTGATCTCTTCGTCGGCCCACCCGGCACCGAGCCCGAGCTCGAATCGCCCGTCGCTCACCTGCTGCAGCTGGAGTGCCGCCTGAGCGACTTCGACCGGAGTGCGCAGCAGGTTGTTGACGAAGGCAGTCGAAATCGTCACCTCGGTAGTCGCCATTGCCATGGCCGTCGCACTCACCCAAACGTGGGGATATGCGCGGTGGGGCATGAAGACATGGTCGGCAACCGACAGCGCATGCCAGCCTTCTCGTTCGCGTTCGCTTGCCCACACCGCGGGGTCGTCCTCGACACCCAAAAGGTTGACGGTGAAGCGCATCAACTCGATGCTATGCCGCTTCGGCGGGCCCTACGGAATCAGACCTCAGATGTCGAACCCGATGGCCGTCGGTGTTTGTAGGGGGTCGTAAGTATTGGACGATGCCGTGATCACCAAGCCAGCCGATTACCGGGCATCCGGTCGATGCGTTGAGCATCCGCGACGAGAGATCCTGACGTCGGCCGGTCGTTTCTCGCGACGAGTACTCTGAAGGTGCTCTTTCCGACCCTGATGGGCCAGCGACGACGGCGCGATGTGGCCGGCGAGGGTGGGATCGTCGAGCCGGAAGTCGGTTGAGAGCATGATTGCGTCAATGGGTCCATCATCGAGCGCGAAGAATGATCAGTCCATGCAGTTACCCGACTGACCTGAGGCCAGGAGAACCTCCACAACTTCTTCATCAAGACACATTTTGAGCGGTCAACCAGCTCGGTCCGTGACGATCGGTAGCGAAACGGCCGAATCGCCCGTATCTTTTTACCTACATATACGGTTCTCGCCGAAGACCGTTGGTCCGCTCCGAGCGGGTAATGACTTCTAAGTCGCCAACCGAGGTGCATGCCTTCGAAGTTCATGCGCTCCAGTCGATTTCGATTGGTTGCAGCGCATCGCTCCTCGTTGGTGTTCGCACATGATGCGAGCGCCCCGAGTTGCAGCGAGAGGAGGTAATGCACATGTCAGAAGGAAACGCACCACGCCCCGACAAGGTGGCAGTGGTTGAAGAAGTTGCCGCAAAGCTCAACTCAGCCAGCGCGGTGTTTGTCTCGGAATACCGGGGTCTCACCGTGAGTCAGCTCGCCGATCTGCGAAAGCCCCTGCGGGAATCCGGAGCCGAGCACAAGGTGTACAAGAACACACTCGTCAAGCTGGCGGCCACAGCCGCCGGCATGGAGGGACTGATCGAACACCTGACCGGCCCGACCGCCCTCACATTCGTGACGGGCGACGTCGCCGCGTCGGCCAAGGCGCTTACTGAGCAGGCCAAGACCACACCGGCCCTTGTCATCAAAGGCGGCATGATGGGTGAAACCGTCATGTCGGCAGAGGATCTGAAGGTTCTCGCCGATCTGCCGCCGCGCGAAGTGTTGCTGGCGAAGTTTGCCGGCGCACTGCAGGCACCACTGGTCAAGACCGCAGGTCTGCTCCAGGCGCTGCCCCGCAACTTCGCTTACGGCCTCAGCGCCCTTGTTCAGAAGCAAGAAGAAACTGCCTGAACATCCCTTACTCCTGGGGCGCCGTATGGCCCCCATTTAATAACGTTAGAACTGAAAGAGAGAACAACATGTCTCAGGATGAAATCCTCGACGCAATTTCCAACATGACGGTGATCGAGCTCAAGGGCCTCCTTGACGCCTTCGAAGAGAAGTTCGATGTCACTGCTGCTGCCCCCATGGCAGTCGCAGCAGCAGCTCCTGCGGCTGGCGGCGACGCTGGCGGCGGCGAAGAGCAAAGCGAATTCGACGTGATCCTCAACGGCGCCGGCGCCCAGAAGATTCAGGTCGTCAAGGTCGTCAAGGATCTGCTCGGCGTTGGTCTCAAGGACGCCAAGGACCTTGTAGACGGTGCCCCGAAGCCGCTCTTGGAGAAGGCCCCCAAGGCCGATGCTGAGGCAGCCAAGGCCAAGCTGGAAGAGGTCGGCGCAGACGTCGAACTGAAGTGATCTCGTGCGCCTCGGGCGTGCAGTTCCCTTCAAAGTAAAAGCCTGAATGGAGCCCGGCGGGAAACCGCCGGGCTCGTTCGCGTCGGCGCCGCAAAATCGCTGCAGCAACATTGCAGTTTGAGGGCCTTGCAAAGAGAGCCCTTGACACGGAGGCTTGGTTTCCCTACCTTAACTCGCAAATCAGTGCGGTCGTCGTCACGTTCGGCCGATCGAAATTGCCAGACTCGTTCGAGAGAGCTCCGAGTCTGGTTGACGTTGCGTGCTCGGCCTGGCTAGACTTGCTCGTTGCCGTGCGCGTCAGTCTCCTCTGTTCTTCCTCAGGTAAGACACGTCGCGTGCGGTTGCTGGCAGCACCCACAATGACGTCGTCCATTCCAGCCGTGGCGACGTCGAAGACCCTATGGAGAGTGATCTGTGGCGATTCGTCCCGTGTCTCGTGAACGTTATTCGTTCGGCAACTTGAAGGAGCCCCTCGAGCTCCCCGACCTGGTTGCGGTTCAGACCGAATCCTTCCAGCACTTCCTCGACGAGGGACTGGCGGAGACGTTCCGCAGCATCTCGCCGATTAAGGACTTCTCGGAAAACCTCCAGCTTGAGCTTGAGTTCGACCCGTTCGATCCAGACCTGCGCCCGCCACCGAAGTTCTCGGTGGAGGAGTGCAAAGAGAAGGACATGACCTTCTCGGCACCGGTCTTCGTCCGGGCGCGATTCATGAATCGCAACACCGGCGAAATCAAGGAGCAGGTCGTCTTCATGGGCGACTTCCCGATGCAGACCGAGAAGGGCACGTTCATCGTGAACGGCACCGAGCGTGTCGTTGTGTCCCAGCTCGTCCGTTCGCCAGGCGTCATTTTCGAGCCTGGTGAGCGATTCCGCCTGCGTAACCTCACGAAGCACCAGCTCGTCAAAGGCACCATCCATCCTTATCGCGGCGAATGGATGGAGTTCGACGTTGAGCACAAGCCGGGCAAGGACGTCACCGCCGGTACCCGTGTCGCCCGTAAGCGCCGCCTCGGCATCTTCACGATGCTGCGAGCGCTGGGTTACGACGAGGAGAATGCCCCGGGTTTCCTCGACCGTTTCGTGGCCCACTTCGACTTCCTAGAGGGGCAGTGGGAGAAGGAACGTGAAATTGCGCCGACGCAGGAAGAGGCGCTCGTCGAAATCTACAAGCGCGCACGTCCCGGCGAGCCGCCGACCGTCGAGTCGTCAAAGGCATACTTTCGCAACGCGTTCTTCGAGAGCCGTCGCTACGACCTCAGCCGAGTCGGCCGCTACAAGCTGAACCGCAAGCTTGGTGAGGAAGTCGCTCAACTTGACGAACTGTTCGGGCTTGGCAACCTTGCTAATGCCGAAGGTGAGCCGCTGCTCGATTACCCCGAAGAGGGTCAGAACGTCTTGAGTCGGTGCGAGGTTCTTGCCTCGATTACCTACATGCTGCACCTAGTCAAGCAGGAGCCCGGCTACCGCCTTGACGACCAGGACCACTTCGCTAATCGTCGCATCCGTAGCGTCGGTGAACTGATTCAGAACCAAGTTCGCATCGGCCTCAGCCGGATGGAGCGCGTGGTGCGCGAACGTATGACGACACAGGACGTTGAGTCGATCACACCGCAGACCCTTATTAACATTCGTCCGGTCGTTGCTGCGATCAAAGAGTTTTTCGGAACTTCACAGCTGTCGCAGTTTATGGACCAGGTCAATCCGCTCTCTGGACTGACCCACCGCCGCCGCCTTTCGGCGCTCGGCCCGGGTGGCCTCAGCCGTGAGCGTGCCGGCTTCGAAGTCCGCGACGTGCACTTCAGCCACTACGGCCGGATGTGCCCGATTGAGACTCCAGAGGGCCCGAACATCGGTCTGATCGGTGGTCTATCGACCTACGCCCGTGTCAACGAGTTCGGTTTCATTGAGTCGCCGTACCGTCAGGTCAAGGACGGCAAGGTAACCGGCAAGATCGTTTACATGGCAGCCGACGAGGAAGAGAACTACGTCGTCGCCCAGGCGAACACACCGCTTGACGAGGACGGCTCCATTCGTGACGCGAAGACGCTCGTGCGTCGTTCGCCCCAGGCCGCCAGCCTCGAAGACCTCCGCAAGATGCTCGAAGCCGAAAGTTTCTTTGGCGCAACCACCGATATTGGCTACGTGCCGCCGTCCGAGGTCGACTTCATCGACGTCAGCCCGAAGCAGATCGTGTCCGTCGCCACGGCGTTGATCCCATTCCTCGAGCACGACGATGCCAACCGCGCCCTAATGGGCGCCAACATGCAGCGCCAGGCCGTGCCGTTACTGCGCGCCGAGGCGCCGTACATCGGGACCGGCATGGAAAATCGTGCCGCCCGCGATGCCGCCGACCTAATCCAGGCTGTTGACGACGGTGATGTCACCGAGGTCACCGGAGACATGATCACCGTTCAGTACAAGAATGAGGGCAAGAGGGTCTACCGCCTCAACAAGTTCACTCGTTCGAACCAGGACACTTGCATCAACCAAAAACCACGAGTCCGCGAGGGCGACAAGGTGAGGAAGGGCACGATCATCGCTGACGGTCCCTCGACCGACCACGGTGAACTCGCACTTGGCAAGAACCTGCTGGTGGCCTTCATGCCGTGGGAGGGCTACAACTTCGAGGACGCGATCATCTTGTCCGAGCGCCTGGTGAAAGACGACGTGCTCACGTCGATTCACATTAAGGAGCACGAGGTCGACGCTCGTGACACGAAGCTCGGCCCGGAAGAGATCAGCCGTGACATCCCGAACCTGAGCGACGACATCCTTGCCGACCTTGACGACCGTGGGATCATCCGTGTCGGGGCCGAAGTCGGCCCGGGTGATGTTCTCGTCGGCAAGGTCACGCCAAAGGGCGAGACCGAGCTGACCCCGGAGGAACGCCTGCTGCGAGCAATCTTTGGTGAGAAGGCTCGCGAAGTGCGCGACACTTCGCTCAAGGTTCCCCACGGCGAAGTCGGCAAAGTCATCGACGTCAAAGTGTTCAACCGTGACGACGGCGACGAACTGCCACCCGGCGTTAACCAACTCGTGCGTGTGTACGTGGCTCAGA
Source organism: uncultured Ilumatobacter sp. (assembly GCA_905480335.1). Taxonomy (GTDB): domain Bacteria; phylum Actinomycetota; class Acidimicrobiia; order Acidimicrobiales; family Ilumatobacteraceae; genus Ilumatobacter_A. Next base: position 62,797 of record CAJQPY010000040.1, read on the forward strand.
AGCGCAAGATCTCGGTGGGCGACAAGCTTGCTGGGCGCCACGGCAACAAGGGCGTCATCTCCAAGATTCTCCCGATCGAGGACATGCCCTACAACTCTGATGGCCAACCGGTCGATATCATTCTCAACCCGCTCGGTGTTCCGTCGCGAATGAACGTGGGTCAGGTGCTCGAATCGCACCTCGGCTACTGCGCTCGCTGGGGCTGGACCAACCCGGACGGGGCCAAGATCGGCGACGATCCGATCCGCGGCACCGAGAATAAGACGCGGCCGAACACGAAGCCCGCCACGTTCGTAGCGACGCCGGTCTTTGACGGTGCCAACTGGGACGAGAAAGAGAAGTCGATCGATCATCCGACGATCCAGGAGATTCTCGGCGAACTCAACCCCGAGTCTGCGAACGGGAATCGTCTCGTCGGTCTCAATGGCAAGATGACGTTGTTCAACGGCCGTACCGGCGAGCAGTATGACAACCCCATCACCTGCGGGTACATGTACATCCTGAAGCTGGCGCACCTCGTCGACGACAAGATTCACGCCCGCTCCACCGGGCCGTACTCGATGATCACCCAGCAGCCGCTTGGTGGTAAGGCACAGTTCGGCGGTCAGCGCTTCGGCGAGATGGAAGTGTGGGCCCTTGAGGCCTACGGCGCGGCGTACTGCTTGCAGGAGCTTCTCACTATTAAGTCCGACGACGTGCTCGGCCGGGTGCGGGTTTATGAGTCGATCGTTAAGGGCGACAACATTCCCGAGCCCGGTGTACCCGAGTCGTTCAAGGTGTTGATGAAGGAGATGCAGGCACTCTGCATCAACGTCGAGGTGCTGACCGAAGAGGGTCAGCAGATCGAGATGCGAGACCTGGACGATGAAGTGTTCCGTGCCGCTGAAGAACTCGGCATCGACATCTCACGCCCAGAGCGCGGAACCGACGAAGATGACGCCCGGCGCGAACGCGAAAGGGCTGAGCGCGCCGCTCGGTACTGAATGATCGGGTGCCAGGCTCGGATGATTCCGCTGCCTGACTACTCGAGCCTGATTCCGGGGGCGCTGTCTGGTTCTGCTACCAGACGACGCACTCGATGAACGACTGACAACGCAAGAGCAATTCAAAAGGGACCCATTACATGCTCGACGTCAACATGTTCGACCAACTTAAGATCGGGTTGGCCACGGCTGACCAGATTCGCACGTGGTCACACGGTGAAGTAAAGAAGCCAGAGACCATCAACTACCGCACGCTGCGGCCCGAGAAGGAAGGTCTCTTCTGCGAGAAAATTTTCGGGCCGACCCGGGACTGGGAGTGCTACTGCGGAAAATACAAGCGCGTTCGTTTCAAGGGCATTATCTGTGAGCGCTGTGGCGTCGAAGTGACTCGCTCAAAAGTTCGTCGCGACCGCATGGGCCATATCGAATTGGCTGCGCCGGCTGTTCACATCTGGTACCTGCGCGGGACTCGCTCATGGCTCGCGTATCTCCTCGCGGGGATTGAGCCGAAGGAAGAGCTCAAGGCGAAGATGCTCGAGAAGGTCATCTACTTCGCAGCGCATCTGGTCAGCTGGGTCGATGAGGATGGCCGTCACGAAGCCCTCGAGAACCTCGAAGCCGAGTATCTCGAAGAGCGTGACGTCATCCAGAAAGAACTCGAACTCGAGATCGACGAGCGTTTTAAGGTACTCGAAGACGACGTTGCCGCCGCCGAGAAAGAAGGGGCGAAAGCCGCTGACCTCAAAAAGCTGCAGCGTGAGTCCGACAAAGAAATCGAGGCCATTCGCGAGCGCTACGACACGGAGCTCGACCTCGTCTCGCGTACGTGGGACGAATTCAAGAGCCTCCACGCCCGCAAGATCATCGAGGACGAACTGCTGTGGCGCGAGATGCGCGACAAGTATGGCGAGTACTTCGAAGGCGGCACTGGCGCTGAGGCGATCAAGTCGCTCATCGACCGCATTGACTTTGACGAAGAAGAAGTCAAGCTGCGCGACGCGATTGACCCCGGAGATTCGGGCCGTAAGCCACTCAGTGCCCAGCGCAAACAGAAGGCAATCAAGCGCCTCAAAATCGTCACGTCGTTCAACCGTCGTGACGACAACGATCGTCGGATCAACGATCCGAAAGCGATGATCCTTGAAGCGGTTCCCGTGATTCCGCCGGAACTCAGGCCGATGGTGCAGCTTGACGGCGGCCGCTTCGCCACGTCCGACCTGAACGACCTGTACCGACGTGTGATCAACCGCAATAACCGGCTTGAGCGTCTACTCAACCTCGGTGCGCCCGAGATCATCGTCAACAATGAGAAGCGCATGCTCCAGGAGGCCGTCGACGCACTGTTCGACAACGGCCGCCGTGGCCGACCCGTGACCGGGCCCGGCAATCGTCCGCTCAAGTCGCTGTCCGACATGCTCAAGGGCAAGCAAGGTCGCTTCCGTCAGAATCTGCTCGGCAAGCGCGTCGACTACTCGGGCCGTTCAGTCATCGTAGTCGGACCGACGCTGCGCTTGCATCAATGCGGTCTGCCAAAGCTGATGGCGCTTGAGCTGTTCAAGCCGTTCGTCATGAAGCGCCTCGTCGACCTCGAATTAGCGCAGAACATCAAGACGGCGAAGCGTATGGTCGAACGTCGTCGTCCGCAGGTGTGGGACGTTCTCGAAGACGTCATCAAGGAACACCCGGTCATGCTGAACCGTGCACCCACGTTGCACCGTCTTGGCATCCAAGCCTTTGAGCCCGTACTCGTCGAGGGCAAGGCACTCCAGATCCACCCGTTGGTCTGCACTGCGTTCAATGCTGACTTCGACGGCGACCAGATGGCCATCCATGTGCCGTTGTCCGCAGAAGCCCAGGCCGAGGCCCGCGTGCTGATGCTGTCGGCGAACAACATCTTGTCGCCTGCCTCGGGTCGCCCGATCACAGTTCCGTCGCAGGACATGATCATCGGGGGCTACTACCTCACCGAGGGCATCGAGGACGCCAAGGGTTCCGGTCGCGTCTTCCGTCACCTTTGGGAGGTGCTGCGAGCCTACGACGAGGGCACGCTTGACCTGCACGCGACCATCGAGGTTCGCACCGGGCCGGGCGAGAAGTTCTCGACGACTCCGGGCCGAGCGTTGTTCGAAGAGGCGCTGCCTGGCGAATACACCGATTTATTCGGTCACATCGACACGCTCATCACGAAAAAAGAGATGGGTGTCATCGTTGAGCGACTGTCGGACAACTTCGACAAAGCCACGGTGGCCAACGCGCTCGACAACGTCAAGAACCTTTGTTACCGCTTCGCTACGCAGTCCGGCATCACGGTGTCGATCGACGACGTGCGCACGCCGACGGCGAAGAAGGCGATGATGGAGGAGTACGAGTCGCAGGCCGAGAAGGTCGAAAACCAGTTCAAGCGGGGCATCATCACCGACGGCGAGCGGCGTCAGCAGGAGGTCCGCATCTGGACCGATGCCACCGCCGAGGTGCAAGCCGAGATGGAACTCGAGTTCAAAAAGGTTCAGTTCAACCCGATCGACATGATGGTCGGTTCGGGTGCTCGCGGAAACATGACGCAGATGCGGCAGATTGCCGGGATGCGGGGCCTCGTTGCCAACCCTCGTGGTGACATGATTCCGCGTCCGATCAAGTCGAACTTCCGTGAGGGCCTCGAGACCCTTGAGTACTTCATCGCCACGCCGGGTGCGCGTAAGGGCCTCGTCGATACGGCGCTGCGTACTGCGGACTCCGGCTACCTGACCCGTCGGCTCGTCGACGTTGCCCAGGAACTGATCGTTCGGGAGTTGGACTGTGGATCGACACTTGGTGTGTGGATCGAAAACGTCGGCGTCGACACAGCCAACCGGCGCTCTTACCTTGAGACCAAACTGTATGGCCGTGCGTTGCTGAACGACCAAAAACTGTCGACCCCGATGGAGAAGGATGGCGAGTCGTACTCGATGCTGCCGCGTAACACCATCGTTGGTGATGAGGAGATGGAAGCACTGCGTGACGACCCGAATATCGAACGGCTCCGCGTTCGCTCGGTGCTTACGTGTGATGCCGAGCTCGGCATTTGCGCAATGTGTCACGGTCGTTCGTTGGCTACCGGACAGATGATTGAACTCGGCGAGGCCGTCGGGGTTATCGCTGCTCAATCAATCGGTGAGCCCGGTACCCAGCTGACGATGCGAACCTTCCACACCGGTGGTGTGGCAGGTAAGGACATCGCCGGTGGTTTGCCGCGAGTCGTTGAGTTGTTTGAAGCACGCACTCCTAAGGGTTCAGCCCGCCTCGCCAAGGCAACCGGCGTGCTGCATCTGCGTGATGACGAGGGTAAGGGAATCCCGGTGGTCGTAATCGACGACGCTGGTGAGGAACATGAGACGTTGCTACCCCTTGGCGCTCGCCCAATTGTGACCGACGGTCAGGACGTTAAGGCTGGTGATCCACTCGTCGATGGTCCTTTCGATCCGAAGGAGATCATGGAGATCAAGGGAATCCGCGAGACGCAGTTGTACTTGGTCGAAGAGGTCCAGCGCGTCTATCGCGACCAGGGCGTGTCGATTCACGACAAGCACATCGAACTGATCGTGCGTCAGATGACGCGTCGCATCGGCGTGCAGGAGCCCGGCGGAACCGGCTTCCTGCCCGGCGAGCGGGTCGACTCGAAGCGTTTCCGCGACACGAACCGTCGGATGGTCGAAGAAGGCCAGCGCCCTGCGGAGGGCCGCCCTGAGTTGATGGGAATCACCAAGGCGTCGTTGGCCACCGAGTCGTGGCTGTCAGCGGCGTCGTTCCAGGAGACCACGCGTGTCCTGACCGAAGCTGCGATCGACGGACGTGGTGACGAGCTGATCGGCCTAAAGGAGAATATTATTCTCGGCAAGCTGATCCCGGCGGGTACCGGTATGGCGAAGTACCGCGAGTTTGGGATTGAGGCGCCCGACTATGAGCCGATGTCTTACTTCACCTCCGACGGGGTCGGCGAAGAAGATCCGGCTGCGTTCCTGGCCGGGCTGCACGGCACGTACTCGAGCGATGCTGCGACGGTCGGCACTGAGCCGATCGGCTGATCGGCGCCATAGTGCGAACAAGGAGCGCCATGCTCGCTGTTCGTCGACAGGACTGAGGTACGGCGTGGGCGGAGACGTCCACGCCGTAGCGCGTCCGGGCTGTTTCTGTTTAGGTAGCGGTTTTGTTCGGTCCGTGCGGTGTCACGCAGTTCTCGCGAGCGCCTGATTCTGCTGCGAGCGGTCGAGTCCGCATCAAGAGGCGCCAAAACAATGCACGACAGTCGGGATTCACGGCCTCCGCGGGCCGAGTGAACGGCAGGAGAACCTGTAGCTGACATCTCCGAAGGTGAATTTGCCTGCGTTGCTGCAATGTGAGACAACGTTGTGGTTGAGGTCATCGTCGAGGTGTTGGCAGGGTCGAACGACGTGGACGAGCCAGCTGCAACGCGTCTCCAGCGTGGGCTTCATGTATCAATCGACGTTGCCGCCCTCTTGATTCCTGCTGGAGCGACTTTCGCACTGACTTGACTGCCATCGGTCAGCGCGTCGGACGCGTCCCGACACCAACGACGCCTCGTTCGACCGGGTGAACCGTTGTTCCGCTGCGTTGCGCGATCGGCGGTGGCTCCGTATCATTGCGGAGTCCTCTCAGCGGGGGTTCCGTAAGTCGGCCGCTGTATGGCGGAGTTCCAAGTCAGGTCTCCAACTCACCACATGTCGAGCGTTTGCCTGCTGCAGCCGCCGATTCTGAACAAACGAGGTTTTGTACATGCCAACCATCCAGCAGCTCGTCCGTCAGGGGCGCAGCTCGAAAGTCACCAAGTCGAAGACGCCGGCGCTTAAGGGCTCTCCGCAGCGCCGCGGCGTGTGCACTCGCGTGTATACCACGACCCCGAAGAAGCCGAACTCTGCGCTACGCAAAGTTGCCCGCGTTCGTCTCAACTCGGGCATCGAAGTCACCGCCTACATCCCTGGTGAGGGCCACAACCTTCAGGAACACTCGATTGTTCTCGTGCGTGGTGGTCGTGTGCGTGACCTTCCAGGCGTGCGCTACAAGATCATCCGCGGCGCGCTCGACGCCGTCGGTGTTAAGAACCGCAAACAGTCCCGCAGTCGCTACGGCGCCAAGAAGGAGAAGTGATCAGCGATGCCTCGTAAAGGTCCTGCTCCCCGCCGTGATCTGGTCGCCGACCCGATCTATAAGTCCGTCATTATCACGCAGCTGATCAATAAGGTGATGCTGCACGGTAAGCGCACCATCGCCGAGAAGATCGTCTACGACGCGATGGAGATTATCCAGAGCAAGCTCGAAGGCGACGACCTCGCAATCGACACCGTCAAGCGGGCGATTGACAACGTCAAGCCGCCACTCGAAGTGCGTAGCCGTCGTGTCGGTGGTGCCACGTACCAGGTGCCCGTCGAGGTTCGTCCGCGCCGTTCGACCACGCTGTCGATTCGTTGGATCGTCGACTTCAGCCGCAACCGTCGCGAGAAGTCGATGGCGCTATGTCTCGCCAACGAGTTGATGGACGCAGCCAACGGTCTCGGTGCAGCAATGAAGCGGCGAGACGACATGCAAAAGATGGCCGAATCAAACAAGGCATTCGCCCACTACCGTTGGTAGCGCTGGGCGTCGGGTGACCGACACGACACGCTCTGAACGAATGCCTGGGCTTCGGCTCGGGCATTCGTCGTTTTCGTCCGAAACGGCGGGTTTGCGACAGAGGTTTCACGAGTGCACTATGTTGGAGGTTCGACGAGAGGAGCCAACGATGAACGTTCAGACCATCCTGTCCGCAAAGGGTGCGGAGGTTGCGACGGTCACGCCCTCCGCGACGCTTGCCGAAGCCGCCGAAATGCTGCGGGCGAGGGGGTTTGGAGCTCTGGTGGTGTCAGCCGATGGCGCGGGACTGGACGGGATCGTGTCCGAGCGCGACATTGTGCGCGCTCTTGCAGCCGACGGCGTGGCAACACTTGAGCGCAAGATCGCAACGTGTATGTCGAGCGAGGTCTTCACGTGCGGTCCGAGTGATTCGATCGACGCCCTAATGTCGATGATGACCGAGCGTCGAATTCGGCACCTTCCAGTCATCGATGGCAACAGGCTCGCAGGGATGATTTCGATCGGTGACGCGGTTAAGTACAGGCTCGGCGAACTGGAGCGTGAGAACGACCAGTTGCATGACTACATCCAGGGAAACGTCGGCTGACCGCCCGACGCACCGCTGGCGCATGGGCCGTCGGCGCCGCGTCGCCGAACGCAGCGATGAGAACAAGTGCATCCCCGAGATCACTCCACCGATTGATGTCGCCGTGTCAGGCGGCTGTAGACACCCGTGGGATCCTTGCGATGTGGAAGGGGACGCCGCTGTCCGTCTCGGTCGGCCCGCTCGACGGTCGCGGAGTAACCCGACAGTGGCTAGCCCAAGATGGCCCGTTGCGCCAGGGGCGCCGATCACGTCGACACGGACCGCACCGGACGACGCCGGGTAAGTGATCGCTGCGTCAGGTGCGCTCGTAGCGATTTGAGTGGGCGACAAGCCTGCAGACCAGGCCCGCCGTGCCGAGCAGCTGCCCGGACCCGGAACCTGAGCTGCTCTGTCACTGTGGCTTGTTGCGCCTGGAGCGGCGACGCCGATGACTGCAGCTGCGGCATCTTCGGCGATGCTCTTCCGAAAGAGCCCACAAACATGTCTGCGGTGTCCATCGCCGCCCAGATCGCGACGGAAACACCTGTCACCCTCGGTTGCGGCCAGGATTCAGGCGGTACACTCGCGCGCCGTGCTTGTGCGCAGTCGCACCGGCACCATGTGGCTCGGATCGTCTGAGCCGGAAGCCCTTTGAGAATCCCAGACGTAGCGGAAGTAGTGAGAAGTATGGCCAAGCGAGAGTTTCCCCTGGAGCGCACCCGGAACATCGGGATCATGGCGCACATCGACGCCGGTAAGACCACCACGACTGAACGCATCCTCTACTACACCGGTAAGAGCTACAAAATCGGAGAGGTGCACGACGGCGCTGCGACCATGGACCACATGGCTCAGGAGCAGGAGCGCGGCATCACGATCACCTCTGCTGCTACGACGTGTGTATGGGACGACCATCGCATCAACATCATTGACACTCCCGGGCACGTCGACTTCACGATCGAGGTCGAGCGGTCCCTCCGTGTGCTTGACGGTGCAGTCACCGTCTTCGACTCCGTCGCCGGTGTCGAGCCGCAAACCGAAACGGTGTGGCGTCAGGCCAACACCTACAACGTGCCGCGGATGTGTTTCGTCAACAAGATGGACCGGATCGGTGCGGACTTCTACCGCACCGTCGAGATGGTCGTCGATCGTCTTCAGGCCAATCCGCTAGTCATCCAACTCCCGATCGGTGCCGGCGGCCCCGAAGCCGTTAAGGCGTTCGAGGGCCTTGTCGACATCGTCAAGATGAAGGCGCTCGTATGGCGCAACGTCGACGAGAAGGATCTTGGAGCCAGCTTTGAGATCGAAGACATCCCTGAGGACATGGTCGACATGGCCAACGAGTATCGCGAAGCGATGATGGAGACCATCGCCACTCAAGACGAGGCGCTTATGGATGCGTATCTTGAAGGTGAAGAGATCTCCGAAGCGGACATCAAGAAGGCCATTCGTAAGGGCACGCTGGCATTTGACTTCGTCCCGATCCTTTGCGGCTCAGCGTTCAAGAACAAGGGTGTCCAGCCGATGCTCGATGCCGTCATCGACTTCATGCCGAGTCCGCTCGACATCCCGCCGGCCCACGGCACGTTGATGCGTGGCGGCGAAGAGGTCGATGTGTACCGCGAGGCCGACGTGAAAGAGCCGTTCGCCGCACTCGCCTTTAAGATCGTTGCTGACCCGTTCGGAAAGCTCACCTATTTTCGTGTGTACTCCGGCGAAATCAGCAAGGGCGAAGAGGTCTACAACTCAGTCAAGGAAGACCGCGAGCGCCTCGGCCGCATCCTGCTGATGCACGCCAACAACCGTGAGGACCTTGAGGTGGCGATGGCCGGGGACATCGTTGCGGGCCTTGGCTTCAAGAACGTCACGACCGGCGACACGCTGTGCGATAAGAACGACCCGATCGTGCTCGAACGGATGGAGTTCCCTGAGCCGGTCATCCACGTTGCCATCGAGCCTAAAACCAAGTCCGACCAGGAGAAACTGGGCAAAGCGCTCAAATCGCTGTCGGACGAGGATCCAACATTCCGCATCCGTTCCGACCACGAGACCGGCCAGACCGTCATCTCGGGCATGGGCGAGTTGCACCTTGAAGTTCTGGTCGACCGCATGCAGCGCGAATTCAGCGTTGAGGCAACCGTCGGCAAGCCGCAGGTCGCCTACCGCGAAACGATCACCGAGGAAGTCACCAACGTCGAGTATCGACATATCAAGCAGTCCGGGGGCACCGGTCAGTACGCCGTTGTCAAGATCAGCATGGCGCCGAATCCGGGCGGTGGCTTCGAATTCGAAGACAAGATCACCGGTGGAAGGATCCCGCGGGAATACATCAACCCGACCGCGCAGGGCCTTGAGGCGGCAATGGACAATGGTGTGCTCGCCGGGTACAACACCGTCGACGTCAAGGTCTCCCTTGTGGACGGTTCCGCTCACGACGTTGACTCTTCGGAGATGGCATTCAAGATCGCCGGTCAGCAGGCATTCCGCAAGGCCGCCGAAATGGCCAAGCCGGTGCTTATGGAACCGATCATGAAAGTCGAAGTCGTCACCCCTGAGGACTACATGGGCGACGTAATGGGCGACATCAGTAGCCGTCGCGGCCGAATCGGTCAGATGGAAGCCCGAGGTAACACCCAGGTCGTCAACGCCACGGTCCCGCTGTCGGAGATGTTCGGATACAGTACCGACCTCCGCTCCCGCACTCAGGGACGAGCGACGTACACAATGCAGTTCGAGGAGTACCAGCAGGTGCCCAACGCAATTGCCGAAGAGATCATCAAGCGTGTCCGCGGCGAGTAAGCCGCTTTCGCTGCCACTGCAAGATCCTTGAAAACCCACGAGCACTCCCCTAACTAGGGAAGCCGCTTAGACATCACGACAAAGAGAGAAGAAGTAACAATGAGTAAAGAGAAGTTCGAGCGGAACAAGCCGCACGTGAACATTGGCACCATGGGTCATATTGATCATGGTAAGACCACTCTGACGGCTGCGATCTCGAAGACGCTGTCGGATCGTGGTTTGGCGGATTTCACTGA
>CAJQPY010000041.1 GCA_905480335.1 uncultured Ilumatobacter sp.
CCATCGAGCACGTCGTGTCCGGTCTCGCTGCGGACCGTGCCGCAGCCTTCGTGAGCGCCGCGGGGAGTATCGGGTTCCAGTCTGGCCCGGCCGAGGCTGGTCGGATGATCCTGCGTCACGACGCAGACCCCGCTGACATCACGGCTGAGTCATGGACGCTCCGGCTGATCTCAGAACGCCATGGCGCTGTCTATGAAGGGTGGGAGAGCGACGTGGCTCGGATGAGCGAGCGGCGCCGTTCATGGTGGCGTCGCTGATCCAACGCCGGGTCAGCGACGCTCAAGGGCGGCGATGAGTCCGTTGGCAAGGTTGTCACCAAACACCCGCTCGCCGAGCGCGTTCGGGTGAATGCCGTCGTCCGGCCATTCGCCGAGGGAGTCGAAGCCGATGAAGTACCGACGGTCAGCGTTGCCGTCGCCATTCTGGTCGAGTCGGGCGAAACGATGGAACAACATCGGGAGACCACTCGCTCGGAGCAACTCATTGAGCGTGTTGACGCGCTCGTCGAATCGGTAGTCGCGGAATGGGGCAGATAGATTCCGCATGTCGTTGTACAGGTCACTGTTGATTCCGAACGCGGGAACGAAGACCGTATTGACGCCGCGTGCCGCAAGCATGGTCTCGATCGCGCGCAGCTCGTTCACAAGCGCCGGTGCAAGCGATGTGACAGGGATATCGGGAAAGAGGTTGATGTCGATCGAGCTCACGGCGACGACCACCACATCGGGCGACGGGTCACCTGTGTCTAAAATTCTTGTGAGGTGCTGGCGCACCGTCGTCGCGCGCTGGTCGAATAGGTGCAGGGTGGACAGCCCAGGTAACGAGCGATTGCTCACGGTTGTTCCGGGGGAGCGGCTGTTGAGCGCAGCGAGCGTAAGGGGAACGATCTGGTTTGTGCGGGTCCCGGGCGTGGGCCGCGAGAACAGGATCGAGTCTCCGACGACGACGATCCGGCGAGTTGACGGATCGAGCGTGGCGGTCCCGGGAGACATCCGACTCGGTGGGACGAGTCCCGACGTGTCGGCCGTTCGGTCGACCGCCAGTGCCGATGAGGCCACGGTGATGCCTTCGTGGATAGCGCCCGGCTCTGCCTGCGCGATTCCCGTTGATGCGCCTACGACTACAGCTAGCAACAGCGCGCATGTCGGAAACATTCTCATGCCGCTTCCTTCTGCCTCGTCCCGCCTTGGTGACGAGGCGAGATGCTAGCCCTCTGACAAGGCAGACTGGACAATCCATGATGTCGACGATCGTGGCCTCAACGAAATGGCCGACTTGGCAGCAGGCGTGGATCGCGAGCCTGGTGTGCTTTGTGCTGTATGTAGTACTCCGGCGGATCCGTCCGTCGCGCTTCACGGAGTTGGCACTTTCTGGACTGCGCGAACTCGTGGTCCTGACCGGGCTTTACGGATTGTGGCGCACTGCGAAGAAGTTGCCACTGACGCAGTCGGAAGGGGCGATCGAACGTGCTCGCCGAATCGTCGAGTTCCAAGAGTCGATCGGCCTTCCGACCGAACTCAGCCTCCAGGAATTCGTTGTCCGGTATGACTGGCTGGGGTGGTCCAGCGCGGCGTACTACATCGGGATGCACGTTCCGGCGCTGTTCGTCTTCCTCATCTGGATGTTCGTGCGTCACCGGGATCAATATGCCCGCTGGCGCAATGTGCTCGCCTTGACGACGGCCGGATGCTTGTTCATTCGGTTCTGGCACGTCGCGCCACCGCGGTTCCTCACCGATCTCGGCTATCAGGATCTGTCCGAGGTGTACGACATGTCGGTTTACGGACCGGTGGGAACCGGCGTGTCAGGGCAGTTCGTGGCGATGCCGTCGATCCATGTCGCATGGGCAGCGGTGATCGGATTCGGGGTCATTGCGGCGAGCCCGAGCCGCTGGAAGTGGCTCTTCGCGATGCACCTGCCGCTCACCGTGCTAGCCGTATCGGCCACCGGCCACCACTGGTGGCTCGACGGAATTGTTGCGTTTGGGTTGGTCGGGCTCTCGCTGGCGATCGACGAGGGCGTCCGTCGGGCGTGGCGCGCATGGCGCGGATCGGTGTCGGCGTCAGAGCTCGGCGGTGATGGCCGCAAGAATGTCGGCGTAGGCAGTGAAGGCGCGGAACTGGGGAAATTCGGCGATCACGTTGTCGGGTGACCGGAACAGGAACCCGGTCGACGCGGCGCCGAGCATCGTCGTGTCGTTGTACGAGTCGCCGGCGGCGATGATCCGGAAGTTGAGCGATTGCAGGGCTTCGACTGCTTTGCGCTTCTGGTCGTGTTGCCGTAGCTGGTAGCCAACGATGGTGTCGCCGTCAACGAGAAGTTGATGGCACATGATGGTGGGCCATCCGAGCTGTCGCATGAAGGGCGTGGCGAACTGGTCGAATGTGTCGGACAAGATGATTACCTGTGTCTGTGAGCGAAGCTCGTCGAGGAAATCGCAGGCGCCTGACATCGGTTCTAGCGTCGAGATGACCTCCTGGATCTTTGCCAGCCCGAGGCCGTGTTGTGCAAGCAGATTCAATCGATACCGCATCAGGACGTCGTAGTCAGGCTCGTCGCGTGTCGTGCGGGAAAGCCCGTTGATGCCAGTCGTCTCGGCCACGGCCACCCAGACCTCGGGGATGAGTACTCCTTCAAGGTCGAGGGTGACGATCGTTTGCGTCGGTTGCATGTCGTCGGCCACCTGGTCATTGTGGCGTGCAAGCGGATGGAAATGAAAACGTCAGGAGTCGATGACCGACACCGCGATCGGCGGGCGTTCAGGTGCGTCGATCGCCCGCTCAGCCCATCCGAGGTAGATGATCCCGACGATGCGGTCATCGCGATCAAATCCGCAGAGCTCCAACACCCCCGCGGGTCGGGTGAGGGCGGGCGTCGACCAGAAGGTTGCCAACCCCAGTGACGTCGCTGCCAGCAGCAGGTTCTGGATGCCTGCGGCCACGGCGTCACGATTCTCGAGATGCAGCATGTCGTTGTCGTGCGGCCCGCACCCGACAACGAGGGTTGCGGGCGTCCGCAGATACTTGCCGGCTGTTTTAAGACGTTTGCTCTCGTCGCCGTACCCTGCGTCAACCATGTCGGCGACCATCGTCGTGCCGAGCCGGCGGCGTCCTTCGTCGCTGAAGAGCGCGAACCGCCAGGGCCACGTTTTTTTGTGGTTCGGCGCCCATGATGCGAGTTCGCATAGTTGTTCCACCATGCCGACGGGAACCTCACGCTCCTTGTCGACCAACATTGAGGTCCGTCGACTACGGATCACTGCGGCGAGTTGATCGAACGTTGCGGGGTCGAACGATGTCCCAGGCGTCATGGACCTAGCCTGTCAGGCCATCGCCCAGATCAACACCTCGGCACCACGATCGCTGGCGACGAGGTCTGAATCGTTTGCGTTGGTGACCCAGGCATTGTCGCTGGTGTCGAGTTCGCCACCTCCGTCGAGGTGGATTGAGCCGACTGGCACGAATACATGGACGTGGCGATCGTCCGGAACGCTCACAGTCCTCCTGCCCAGCGCCGTTCGCCCCAGAGCTCAGCATCGGACCGGCGAATTTAAATTGCGGCGTCGTGACCCTTGCCCGATGCGGTCGGAACCGATCCTCCCAGATCGAGTTCGGTGTTGATGTCGAGCCGTTGACAGTCGGGGTCGATCGATTCGCAGTCGGGTCTCAGCCGCATCTGCACAAAATGAGCGTCGTCGTTGCTTGAGTTGTTCATCTCCGAGTGCCAAATGCTGCGCCCGGCGAACATCCGTTGTGCGAGCCCCGGGTAATGATCCCGCGGTTCTTCTCGCAGTCCTTGTGTTCGGGTTCGTCGGAGAGCGCCCAGGTGATGATTTCCATGTCGCGACGGGGTGTGTGTCGAACCCGCCGCCGCTGTGAACGATGTCATCATTTTGGACGAGTAGGAGGTCGTGGTGGGCGTTCGAGACGTTGCGGTGATCGCCGAAGGCAAACGAATGCTGCGGTTCGAGCCAGTCGGCGTTGGTCCGAAACCGATCAACTGAACGTGGATGTCGGTGTCGGCCACATAACACATAGTGAAAACAAGTGCATACGCAATGGTGTTGCCGGCCTCGGCCGGCGATTGGCGGTCCGCCGCTCAAGCCGCGCCCGGCGCCCGGATCAGCGCGGCTGACGAGCGCGGCTGGGCTGGACGCGAGGTACCTCGTCCGGCATTTTCGGATATTGCGGAGGCCACGGCGCATCAGGGAGGCCGTCGGCGAGGTCGTTCGCGAAACGCTCGACGAGCGGCGTGATCGAGCATGGCGCCTCGTCCATCAACTCCCACGGATCCCCCAATTCTGACACTCGTCCCGGAACGGTGTCGATGGTGCAGGCCTCAGGGTCAATGGTGTCGAGTTCATCCCAGCGAAACGGCGTCGAGACCTGCGCGCCAACACGAGCGCGGACGCCCCACGCGCTGAACATGTTTTTGTGGGGTGCGTTCTGATTGAAATCGACGAACACCCGCTTGCCACGTTCCTCCTTCCACCATTTGTCGGTGATGAGGTCAGGGTGCCGTTCGGTGAGGATTCGTCCGAGCGCAACGACTGCGCCACGCACAGCGAACGAGTCCCAGCCGGGCTCGACGCGGACATAGATGTGGATTCCTTTGCTTCCAGCCGTCTTCGGGAAGCCGAGCATGCCCATCTCGGCGAGCAGGTCGCGGGTGTGGGCGGCAGCCTCGCGGGTCATGTCGAAGGTGACACCCGGACACGGGTCGAGGTCAATTCGCATCTCGTCGACGTCATCCGGGGCCGACGCTCTGAATTGCCAGACGTGCAGTCCGGGCACACCAAGGTTGGCGGCCCACAACACATGCGCGAGGTCAGCGATGACTAGCGCGCGCGATGGTGTGTCATTAATAGTGACGACGGTCGTGGTCGCGAGCCAGTCCGGAGCTGAAGCGGGAATCCGCTTCTGGAAGAACGATGTCCCACGGACGCCGTCGGGATACCGCTCAAGAAGTACGGCGCGATCGGCGAGCGTGCGCATGATCGGTGCTCCGACGGCCACGTAGTACCTGGCGAGGTCAAGCTTGGTGCGTTGCAGTTTGTCGGGGCCGACGGACGGAAACATCACTTTGTTTGGATTTGTGATCGGCACCACCCGGCGGCTGTCTCCGGGAAGACCGACGGTGATCTCGACCGGCGCTCCGAACTTATCCGACGTGGCCATGTCCTGACGCTAGCCCGACTACCCGCTTCGGTGTTCGGCTGTCTCGGAGGTAGCTATTGCCCGGAGTGCAGTTCGGCGTTCAGCTCGCCCCAACTCCTTGAACGCGGACGAGCGATCACCTGACCGGTCTGTCCGTCACGGATGAATAACAGTCCCCCCATACCCGAGAGCTCCCGGCCCTTCTTCACACCGTCGGGAGTCATGACCGGTGTCGACGCTGTCACGTACAGGCCGGCTTCGACTGCACAGTCGTCACCGAGGCTGATTCCGATTCCGGAGTTCGCGCCGAGGAGGCACCGCTCGCCGATCGATATCACCTCGGTGCCGCCACCCGAGAGCGAGCCCATGATCGAGGCGCCACCGCCCACATCGGATCCGTCGCCTACGATCACGCCGGCCGAGATGCGACCTTCGACCATTGAGGCGCCGAGGGTGCCGGCGTTGAAGTTGCAGAACCCTTCGTGCATCACCGTCGTGCCTTCCGCGAGATAGGCGCCGAGTCGGACGCGGTCGGCGTCGGCGATGCGAACGCCGGTCGGGACGACGTAGTCGGTCATCCGCGGGAACTTGTCGAGTCCATGCACCGACAGGGCACCGCCGGCCTTCTTTACGGCGAGCCGGACGTTGTCGAGGTCGTGGATGGCGACGGGACCGAGGTTGGTCCACGCAACATTGTTGAGCGCGCCGAAGGTGCCGTCCATCATGATCGAGCGCGGTACAGCGAGGCGATGGGACAGCAGATGCAGACGAAGGTAGGCATCTTCCGGAGAGGCCGGGGCCAGATCGACGTCAACGGAGATCCGGACTGGGCGAACCGTCACCTTGCGGATGTCGTCCACGACGCTGCGCAGCCCGAGCTCGGCTTCGATTTCGCGGGAGATACCCTTTACATCCATTTCGTTGTTGCCGAATTCGCCCCAACCGAGCCAGCGATACCACGTGTCAAGTGTCGATCCATTCGAGTCGACGGTTGCGAGGCCAGCACCCCATGCCATGCGTGTCATGTCAGACGTGCCTTTCGGGCGTCATGCTTCGGCTCATTGTTCGGGCCGGAGAGTGGGAAAGAGGATAACTTCTTTGATCGAGTCAACGCCGGCAAACAACATCGCGAGGCGGTCAATGCCAATGCCGAGCCCTCCCGTTGGTGGCATGCCGTACTCGAGCGCTCGCAGATAGTCCTCGTCGAGACTGCCGGCCTCAGGGTCCCCGGCGTCTTTCGCAGCTTGTTCCTCTTCGAAACGGGCACGTTGTTCGACTGGATCGTTTAACTCGGAGTAGCCGTTCGCCAACTCGCGACCATTGACGAACAGCTCAAATCGCTCGGTGAGGAACGAGTCGTTTCGGTCAACTCGGGCGAGCGGCGAGATCTCGACCGGATGGCCGGTGACGAAGGTGGGGCGCACGATGTCGTTCTCGGACGTCTTCTCGAAGATCTCCTCAATGATCTTGCCTGAGCCCCAGCGATCTTCAACGAATACGTCGTGGTCAGCGGCGATCTTGCGGACGTCGGTGAGAGGCATCGACGGATGGAGTGCGACCCCGGCACCTTCGGATGCGTAGTCGATCATCCGCTTCCGCGGCCACGGTTTGGCAAGATCGACCTGTTCGCCACGAATCGATACGACGGTCGTGCCGAGCGCATCATGTGCCGCAGTGGTGATCAGTTCTTCGGTGATATCCATAACATCGTTCCAGTCGCCGAACGCCTGATATAGCTCCATCATCGTGAACTCCGGGTTGTGCCGAGTCGAGATTCCCTCGTTACGGAATGTCCGAGCGATCTCGTACACCCGTTCCATCCCGCCGACGATCAATCGTTTGAGATACAACTCGACCGCAATCCGCAAGTAGAGATGCATGTCGAGAGTGTTGTGATGGGTGGTGAACGGTCGGGCGTGCGCCCCGCCGACTTCGGGATGCAACACCGGCGTTTCAACCTCGATGAAACCATGACTGGCGAGTGTGCGTCGGAAGCTTGCAACGGTCTCGTGACGGATCTCGAAGTTGCGGCGCGCCTGTTCGTTAATGATTAGGTCGGCGTAGCGCTGACGAAACCGTGTGTCGACGTCACTCAAGCCGTGCCACTTATCCGGCATCGGACGGATCGCCTTAGACAGCAGTGTCACTCGTTCCGGCTTGACCGACAGCTCGCCTTTGCGAGTGGTCATCATCGTGCCTTCAACGCCGACCCAGTCGCCGAGATCGAGCGCCTTCACCGCCGCAAACTCGTCGTCGCCGACAACTGCCTTGGAGATGAACAGCTGGATATCGTCCGATCGATCACGGATGGTGGCGAACACCAGCTTGCCCGAGTCGCGTTTACGCATGACCCTGCCGGCGACCGACACGCGGGCATCGGTCTCGGCGCCTGGCTCCAGGTCGCCCCACGTCGAGCGCACCTCGTCCAGGGTGTGGGTGCGGTCGAATCGGTATGGGTAGGGATTGCGGCCCTGGTCGCGCATCTCATCGAGCAGGGCGAGCCGTCGGGTCTTCTCCGCGATCAGACCGCTCCCGGACAGCTCGCTGTTGTCGACGTTGGTGTGTTCGCTCACGGATGCCTGACAGTAGCGATCCCGAGGGTCACGCCCCACACCGGTTGACGAACTCGTGCCGCTTCACGGCGAAATCTTCCCGGATGCCACGCGTCGACTGTCATCGGTTCGTAACATCGTGCCGGTGAAACGCCGTGTCTTTCCGTTGGTGCTCGTGGCCGCGATCGCTGTGCCATTGTTTGCCGAGGCACTGCCGCTTGGGAACGAGGGGGCGGCGGTTACCGAATTCGCCGTGCGTCTGTCACCCCCGATTGAGGACCTAGTGACCGTGTACGACAGCGGCTCGCTTGAGGCGTCCACCGAGGCGCGAGCCGTTGCTGCCGCCCTCCAGGCACGCGCGGATTCGACCGTGATCGGGTCGGCATCGATTGCTATGCAGCGGATTCGACGTGGTGCGTCATCGGTGCAGGATGCGCCGGCGTACATGTCGATTCCCATGGGGACCACTGTGATCGACGCCGATGTGGTCGGCGTCCTTATGGGCCACGAAGTGTCTGCTGTGTTGTCTTCGACATCGATTGTCATGAGCACCCGGACTGCATCGCTGCGTGGTGCTCAGGCTGGAGACGTCGTCACACTCCGGTCGGCGTTCGGCTCCGAGGTTGACTTTACAATCGGCGCCATCATCGCTGACGAGGTCACCGGCGGTACCGAACTGTTGATTACCCCAGAAGCAGCGCAGCGGATCTCACTCAACCGCAAAAGCCGCGTAGTGATGTGGGGATTTAAGTCCCGCGCCGACATCGACGCGGCTCTCGCCGACCAGGGCCTCGTCTCGACAAGTATCAGAATTCGCCGCAGTTGGGATCCTTTCGACCCCGATTCGACACTAGGTATGGCCCGCTCGAAGGAGTTGCTGGGTGAATTCGGTTACCGCGTTGCGAGCAGCGGTGCGGTGACGCAGGAGGCTGCCTGGCAGGCCGCCAATCTCCCGCCGGGACGGCGACTGCTCAACAACAGCATTCGGATAGTCGCAAGATGTCATCTCGTCGTTGAACCGGCTTTGCGGGCGGCGCTCGCCGAGGCTGCCGCGGCCGGCGTCGGCGGAGTCTTTGACGTTGGTGACGCCAACCTCGCCGGCGGATGCCACAATCCTCGATTCAACCGACTGTCGCAGAGCAGCATGATTGGTTTTCTTTCGCGTCATTCGTGGGCGATGGCGATCGACATCAACACCCGCGGCTCGTGTCAAGGGTGCGCGCCGCCCGACTTTGCTACCGATCCCGGTGGATGCAAAGCGGTGAGGATTTTTCGTAAACACGGGTTCGCATGGGGCGGAAACTTCCTCACGCCGGATGGGATGCACTTCGAGTATGTGGGTGAGCCACGTGACGTCTTCCCGTATCCGTCGCGCTATTGCCCGAACGTCGTGGACAATCTCCTTCTCGACGCCGATGTCGAGCCGTCCATCGAGAGGACGCAACGCGCCACGATTTTTGCGGATGCAGGGCTCGTGGCGGAGTAGCCGTGACCTACCTTGCTACCTGAGCCATAACGCGCAGTGTGGCGCGGACACTCGCACGATGAGCGCCTGAGCCCTAGCCTGTCCGAGTGCCTGAACGTTTCGTGATCCTCGGAGGTGGGCCGGCTGGCAATGTCGCCGCCACCTACGCCGCCCGCCTCGGGGCCGAGGTCACCGTTGTCGAACGCGACGTAATCGGCGGTGCTGCGCATCTGTGGGACTGCATCCCGTCCAAATCCATGATTGCGACCGGTGGGGCAATGAGCTTCATGGAACGATCCGAGGGGATGGGTCTCGAGAACGGCACCCCGATGATCGATACCGACGCGCTGACTGCGCGCATCGGCAGAATCAAGAACCAGATGAGTGGCAACACAACGGAGTTGCTGCAGAGCCAAAACGTCCGTTTGATGCGCGGCGCCGGCCGTTTCATCGGCCCGAATACGATCGAAGTGATTGGTGAGTTGGGCACCGAGGAGGTTGAGTTCGACTCTGCGCTCGTGTCGACAGGTTCCCGTCCGCGTGTCCCCGAATGGTGTTCTCCAGACGGCGAGCGAATCTTGACGACGCGTGATTGCTACCCGCCGCGAGTTTTTCCCGAGAGTGTGACCGTTGTCGGGTCGGGGGTCACCGGCGTCGAATTTGTCCACATGTTCTCGTCGTTCGGTTCCGACGTAACGCTCGTTGTCAGTCGACAGCAGGTGCTCCCTGGCAAAGACCCCGAAGTCGCTGCGGTACTGGAGCAGGAGTTCATGGACCGTGGCGTGAAGTTGCTGATGGGTGCTCGGGCGCAGGCGATCGAGCGTGTCGATGCCGACGGGAACCTAGACTCCGAAGGCGAGCATGTGGTTGTGCGCTGTGACGATGGCCGATCCGTGACTTCGTCACACGCGGTTCTGGCGATCGGTTCGGTTCCCAACACCGCCGACATTGGCTTGGAGTCAGCTGGGGTTCACGTGAACAACTGGGGATATGTGGACATCAACCATCACTGCGTCACGAACGTTGAGCACATCTATGCCGCCGGCGACATCAGCGGCAAGCTGCCGTTGTCCTCGGTAGCGTCGATTCAGGGACGCAAAGTTGCCGAGCATGTGATGGGCCTGCACACCCGCAGCCACCGACATCTCGACTACGACAAGGCTGCGTCGGCGATCTTCACCGAACCGGAAATCGCGGACGTTGGCCTAGCCGAGGCTGAGGCGTTTGCGTCTGGCCGCAAGATCCGGGTGACGAAGGTGCCGTTCTCGGCGACCGCCAAAGCAATGATTAACAATGACACACGAGGGTTCGTGAAGATTATCTCCGACCCTGCCACGGGTGTGATCCTCGGCGGCTCGATCGTGGGGCGCCATGCCGCCGAACTGATTTCGGTGATCGCTGTCGCAGTGACCGCCGGTCTGACGGTCACCGACCTAGTCGAGAGCATCCTCGTGCATCCGGCACTTAGTGAAGCCCTCGCCGAGGCCGCCGAGTAGCCCAGGCCACGATTGCGCTGGAGAGTGCGCATAACACTCCGCGGTAGCGACAGGATAATGGGTCGGTGCATCTGGCGGCTAGGAATGGGGTCGGCTATGACGAAAGGATGGTTCGTCCTTGCCCGCTGATTGGGACGCAGCGTCCGGCTACTCGATGACGGCGAGGATGTCGCCGCCACCCACGGTGTCGCCCGCAGCGACCTTAATTTCCTTCACAGTGCCGGCAGTCTCGGCGTTGATCTGGTTCTCCATCTTCATCGCCTCGAGGACGAGCACACCGGCACCGGCCTCGACCTCCTGGCCGACTTCGACCAGGACCTTGACGATGGTCCCTTGCATCGGAGCTTCGATACTGCCCGACGCCGCGGTGCCACCTCCGCTCGATGAGGTGCGCTTCGCGCGTTTTTTGATCGGCGCAGCGCCTGCTGCAACAACGGGCTGATCTGGAACCCACATCGACACGTCGAAGCGTTTGCCATTCACCTCGACAGTCGTGTCGCGACGTACGACCGGAGCTGCCTCGTCGTCGTTTGTAGGTGCCGGCGCTTGTATTGCCGAGACCTCCGACAGTTCGAGTGTTTCCTCGACCCATTTGGTCGAGTGGGTCACTGCCGCGAAATCAGGGTGCTTGAGGATTGCTAGGTCGGCGGGGATCGTCGTTGCAACCCCCTCGACCACGAGTTCATCGAGAGCGCGAATTGTCCGGGCGATGGCTATGTCTCGGTCCCTGCCCCACACAACGAGTTTGCCGACTAGGTTGTCGTAATACTGGCTGACCTCGTCACCGGACATGTACCCAGTGTCGAAGCGCACGCCGAAGCCGTCGGGTGGGACGAGCGATGTGATCGGTCCGGGGGAAGGGAGGAACTTGCCGCCAGCTGGGTCCTCGGCATTGATCCGAATTTCAATCGAGTGGCCGCGGCGGGACTGGTCGACTTGCTTTTGGCTCATCGGTAGTTCTTCGCCTGAAGCGACTCGGATCTGCCACTCGACGAGATCGATGTCGGTGATCATCTCGCTCACGGGATGCTCAACCTGCAGGCGGGTGTTCATCTCAAGAAAGAAAAACTCTCCGTCTTGGTAGATGAACTCGACCGTGCCTGCGCCGTAATATCCGACCGCCTGAGCGGCCTTGACAGCGGCTTCGCCCATCGCTTGCTCGACGCCGTCGGGTAGGCCGGGTGCCGGCGCCTCTTCGACTAGCTTCTGATGACGTCGTTGCGCAGAGCAGTCGCGGCTCGAGATCCAGACACAGTTGCCCTGCTTGTCGCCGACGAGCTGGATCTCGACGTGGCGGGGCCAGGTCAGGTAGCGCTCGACGTAGACCTCGTCGCGACCGAAGAAGCTCTTCGCTTCACGCTGCGCACTGGCGAACGCGTCGTCCACGTCATCGGCCGAGTGGACGAGTTTCATGCCGCGACCGCCGCCGCCGAACGCCGCCTTGATCACCGCAGGAAAGCCGTACTCGTCACCGAAGGTTCGAACGTCGTCGGGGCCGGTTGCGAATTCAGTCATCCCCGGGACGATTGGTGCTCCGCCGCGCACAGCAGCCTGCCGGCTTGACACTTTGTCAGACATCTCGTCCATTGCCTCGGGCGGCGGGCCGATGAATTCGACGCCCAAGGTCGCCACGGAGCGCGCGAAATCGGCGTTCTCGCTGAAGAACCCGTAACCAGGATGGACTGCGTCGGCGCCGCTGGTGCGAATCGCGTCCATTAGCTTATCGGGGTCAATGTAGCTCTCCGCTGCTGTCGTGCCGCCGAGTGCGTAGGCCTCATCGGCCAGTCGGACGTGAAGGGCATCACGGTCGAGCTCGGAATAGACGGCAACCGTCTGGATGCCCATCTCCCGGGCGGCTCGGATGACTCGGACAGCGATTTCGCCACGATTGGCGATCAGGATCTTCTTGAGCACGAGTGCAAATGTAGGGGGAGTGACCGACCCGATTGGCATTGCGCACCGCAAACTTGACTCGGCACCGTCGTGGACGGTGTGGGAAGTCGCCTCGACAGGCAGCACGAACGCAGATCTGCTGATGTGGGCCGACGCCGGAACGGCGCCTGATCGCTCCGTGCTGCGGGCCGATCATCAGACGGCGGGGAGGGGGCGGCTCGACCGCCGATGGGACGCGCCGAGCGGCGCGAGTCTGCTCGCATCAATCCTGTTCCTCGCGCCCCCTCCGGTGCCGACGAAGTTGACGCAGGCAGTAGGGCGAGCAGCGTTAGATGCAATCGAGGCGGTGGCGGAACGTGACCTGACGGGGCGACTCGCTCTGAAATGGCCCAACGACGTACTGCTTGATGGTCGCAAGGTTGCGGGCGTGTTGGCGCAACGGTCGGTTCGCACCGCGGCTGTGGTGGTCGGTCTGGGCCTCAATGTCGCGTGGGCGCCCGACGATGCGGCGTCGCTTGTCGACGACCTGGGATTGGAGGTCGCCCCCGGCGCGTTGCTGGATTCGCTGCTGCGACACCTCGACGATCTCCTCGATGCGTCCGACTTGTTCGAGCGGTATCGAGCCAAGTTGGCAACGCTGGGAGCGGACGTTCGCGTCGATCTACCAGGCGGGCGAGTACTCGTCGGCGTTGCGACCGATCTCGATGCCGATGGTCGTTTGCTGGTCGACGATGGATCTGGCGCTGTCGCACTCGACGTCGGTGACATCGTTCACCTCCGCACAGGGTGACCCGAACCTGCCACCCAACTGCGCGCCGAGAGGTCTAGCGTGGAACACGTGCATATGTTGCCCGATGATTCGCCCCGCGACCGTCCGCGCCGTCGAACTTCGGCGCCGCTCGGCGTCCTCTTTGCCGTTGTAGTTGCGGTAGCCGGCGCGGCCGGTGTGATCGCAGCTGCCGAGCGACAGGTTGGCAATATCGATCGAATTGAGAACCTCGACGACGTTCTGGCAGCCGTCGAAGGTCCCGCAGTGAACTATCTCCTGATCGGCTCAGACTCACGCGCAGGCTCCGACCCCAGTTCGGCGGATGCAGGCAACATCGGTAGCGAGGCTGATGTTTCCGGACGTCGTAGCGACACCATCATGATTCTCCGCCAGGAAGCCAACGGTGAAGGCGCCGCGCTGCTAAGCCTCAATCGTGATCTCTGGGTAACCCACGCCGACACCGGGCGTGAGCAGCGGATTAACGCTGCTTACAATCGCGGAGCCGACGTTCTCGCCGCAACGATCACCCAGGAGTACGGGATTCCGATCAACCATGTCGTCGACGCAGACTTCCTTGGTTTCAAGAACATCGTCGACACGATCGGCGGCACGACCGTTTGTTTCGATGCCCCGGCTCGCGATATCAAAAGCGGCCTCGACCAGGAGGCGGGCTGCAACCTGCTCACCGGTGAACAGGCTTTGGCATACGCTCGAAGCCGCAACTACGAAGAGTTCCGTGACGGTGAATGGCGCAAAGACGGCACCGCCGACATCGGCCGCGTTGCGCGCCAGCAGCAGTTCATCTCGGCAGCGGCCAACGAGACGCTCGAGGAACTGAAGTCCGACCCATTTCTGGCGTCGGAACTGGTCGGTGCTGCGTCCGGTTCCCTCCGACTTGATCCGAATCTCGATCCGCTGATGGCGGCGGGAAACCTGCGAGAGGCCTTCGGTGCCGGTCTGGTCACATTTGTCTTGCCGAGCGACGGGGCAAACATCGACGGTAAATCGGTGCTAATTCTGCGTGACGGACCCGAAGCGCAAACAATCCTCGCGTACTTCCGTGGCGACGGCCCACTGCCGGCGCCACCCACAACCACTTCCGACGGGTGACGGCTAACTGGCGTATCCTGCCGACTGTGAAAGAGGGAACGTCGCAATGAAGGGCATCGTTCTTGCGGGGGGCACCGGTTCGCGGTTGCATCCCGTGACACGCGCAACGTCGAAGCAACTTCTTCCAGTCTACGACAAGCCGATGGTCTATTACCCGCTGTCGGTACAGATGCTGGCGGGCATTCGCGAGATTTTGATCATCACCACCCCTGAGGACTCCGACGCGTTCCTTCGGTTGCTCGGTGACGGCCATCAGTGGGGGATCGAGCTGAGCTATGCGGTGCAGGAGCGGCCCGAGGGGCTCGCGCAAGCGTTTCTTATCGGTGCCGACTTTCTCGAAGGTGGGGGAGCTTCGCTGGTCCTCGGCGACAACATGTTCTACGGCGCTGGGCTGTCCGACATGGTGGCACGCGCTGCCGGACGTACGAGCGGTGCCACGGTCTTCGGCTACCAG
Organism: uncultured Ilumatobacter sp.; assembly: GCA_905480335.1. Taxonomy (GTDB): domain Bacteria; phylum Actinomycetota; class Acidimicrobiia; order Acidimicrobiales; family Ilumatobacteraceae; genus Ilumatobacter_A. Next base: position 14,896 of record CAJQPY010000041.1, read on the forward strand.
GTGAACGATCCCGCACGCTACGGCATCGTCGAACTCGACGAGGTGGGTCGCCCGCGTTCGATCGAGGAGAAGCCGACGATCGCTAGGAGCAATTGGGCAGTCACGGGTCTGTACTTCTTCGACGACGGTGTCGTCGAGGCCGCTCGCTCGGTCATGCCGTCAGCCCGAGGTGAGCTTGAGATCACCTCAGTGATCGAGCACTACCTCGCTCGCGGTGAGCTCACTGTCGAGCAACTCAACCGCGGCCACGCCTGGCTCGATACCGGCACGTTCGACTCGATGATTGAAGCCTCCGAGTTCGTGCGTGTCATTCAACATCGCCAGAACCGCCAGATCGCCTGCCTGGAGGAAATTGCGTGGGAGATGGGGTGGATCGATGACGACCAACTCCGAGCGTGCGGGAACGCAATGGCGAACAACAGCTACGGGCGATATCTGCTAGCGCTTCTCGACGGATTTCCTCGATGACGGTGCTGCAGTGAAGCTGATCGGGACGCGTCTCGCCGACGTTTTCGAGATCGAGCCGATCCGATACGGCGACAAACGGGGCTGGTTCAGTGAGATCTATCGACGCGACGTGCTCGAAGCCGCCGGTGTTGACTTCGATTTCGTGCAGGACAACGAATCGTTGTCGGCTATCTCGGGCACGCTTCGCGGGATCCACTACCAACTGGCACCGTTTGTGCAGGTGAAGCTTGTGCGCGTGATTCGCGGCTCGGTGCTCGACGTCGCAGTGGACCTTCGACGTTCGTCGCTGACTTTCGGTCAGCATGTCGCGGTCACGCTCACCGCTGAGGCGGGCAATCAACTCTTGGTTCCGGCTGGCTTTGGTCACGCGTTCCTTACGCTCGAACCGGACACGCAAGTCGGCTACAAAGTCACGGCGAAGTACTCGCCCGAGAGCGAGCGGTCGGTGCGGTGGGACGACCCGACCATTGCTATCCCGTGGGGACTGGACAGCCAGAGCCCGACATTGTCCGATCGTGACGCCTGCGCTCCGTTGCTCGCCAACCAACCTGAGCTGTTCGACTGAAACTCGAACGCGCATTAAGAAAAGACCTTGCATCATGAAACTATTTGTAACCGGTGCTGCCGGATTCATCGGGTCGAACTACGCCCGCCACGTCTTGGCCACCACCGACCACGAGGTGACGATCTACGACGCTCTCACGTACGCCGGCAATCTGGCCTCGATTCGAGATGTGCTCGACAATTCTCGCTGTGATTTCGTTCACGCCGACATCTGCGATACCGACGACGTCGCTCGGGCTATGGACGGCCACGACGCGGTGGTGCACTTCGCCGCAGAAACTCACGTCGACCGTTCAATCACCGACGGCTCGGCGTTTGTGCGGACAAATTGCGTCGGGACGAACGTGTTGTGCGACGTAGCGAACCAGGTAGGGGTCGACAAGTTTCTGCACATCTCGACAGACGAGGTCTACGGATCGGTTGAGATGGGATCATCGATCGAGTCCGACCCGCTTGAGCCGCGGTCGCCGTATTCGGCAGCCAAGGCCGGCTCGGACCTGATCGCGCTGAGCTATCACGTGACGTACGGTCTGCCGGTCGTGATCACCCGTTGTTCGAACAACTACGGGCCGTACCAGTTCCCAGAGAAAATGATTCCGCTCTTCACAACGAATCTGATCGACGGCCTCCAGGTGCCGCTCTACGGCGACGGGATGAATATCCGTGACTGGATCCATGTCGAGGACCACAACATTGCGGCGCAGCTGGTGCTTGAGCAGGGCATCCCCGGCGAGATCTACAACATCGGCGCCGGTAACGAACTGACCAACGTCGACCTCACCCACCGGCTCCTTGAACTCTGTGGCCGCGACGAGTCGTTCATTAGGCCCGTCGAAGACCGCAAAGGGCACGATCGTCGGTACTCGGTCGATATCACCAAGATCAGCCAACTCGGCTGGGCGCTGTCGCGCAGCTTCGACGAGAACCTTGCAGCCACGGTTGAGTGGTACCGAGCCAACCGTGACTGGTGGGAGCCGTTGAAGAAACGCGCAGCGCTGTGAGAGTGCTGGTTACCGGCTCCGCCGGCCAATTAGGTAGCGACGTGGCCGATCGCTTATCGGCGGCAGGCGACGAGGTGACCGGTGTCGATCGGTCGCAACTCGACATCGTTGTCAGCGAGGACGTCGAGTTGCTCGTTGCCCAGGTGCAGCCAGATGTGGTGATCAATTGTGCTGCGTTTACTGCGGTGGATCGATGCGAAACCGAAGTCGACCTGGCGTACGACGTCAATCATTACGGCGTGCGCGTGCTTGCCGAGGCCTGTGGTCGGTCCGGGTCACACCTCGTGCACGTCTCGACGGACTATGTCTTCGACGGCACGCTCAAGCGCCCCTACCAAGAGGACGACGCCACCAGCCCTCAGTCTGTGTACGGCCGTTCCAAGCTTGAAGGCGAGCGCGCCGCAACCGAGATCCTCGGTGATGCCTGCACGATCGTGCGGACCTCGTGGGTCTGTGGCGAGCAAGGGAACAACATGGTGAAACTCGTGCGCCGTTTGGCGGCGAGCGGGAAACCAATGTCGTTCGTCGACGACCAACGCGGATGTCCGACCTTCACCGCCGATCTGGCGCCTGCGCTGCGGACACTGGCACTCGACCGGCCCGGTGGGATCTTCCACCTCACCAACGCCGGTCCCGTCTCGTGGTACGCGTTCGTAAGGGAGATCCTGGCGGTGTCGGGTGACGACCCACATCTCGTCACCCCGATTGCAACATCGGAACTAGACCCGCCACGGCCAGCCCCGCGCCCGGCCAACAGCGTACTTGCGAACGCACGCTGGGTCGCCGAGGGACGGTTACCGCTTCGCGACTTCCGCGCACCTCTCGCCGAGCTCGTCGCCCGGCTGTGACCGGTCGCCTAGTCCGTCTGACCCCAAAGAAACGAACGTGCAGCGTTGAGGCCCGAGAACTTGATCTCTGATTGCCGGGTTTCGGCGTACGCGATTGGCTCAAAGTCGAACGCCAACAGTTTGGTTGCGACGCCCTCGCTGGACTCGAAACGACGCCCCAAGGGTGAACAGCCCAGTTTTCGTGTGACGCCGAGCGACGGCTCGTTGTCGTATCAGACCGTGGTCTCACGCGTTCTGCGTCGGAGCCCTCGAAGGCGAGCGCGACCGCCACGTAACGCGCTAGCAGGCCGATCCTGCGTTGTTGAACCAGTGCCTGAGTCAAGAGTCGGTGCCCAACTACGAAGAGTGGGTAAATCCGTCGCGAAGATTTCGCTCGCGCCGACCCCTTCGCCGTCGACGTCGGCGGCGGACGGGACTCGGCACGCCGCCCGCTTGCGTCTCTGCTCGGTTCTGCCAATAGAACCTTCTGTTCGAGACGCAGGGACTCGAACCGAGTCCACAGCACCGAAAACGGCATGAAACCAGGATCGGGAATGCCTCTGGCAGCGACCGCAAGTATCTCGGTCAGGAGCTTGTCGTCCACATAGCGCACGAGCACCTCGGGGCTTGACCCTCCAGGCCGAGGAGCGGCCGGGGGGTGCGACATGGTGTCAGTGTTGTCGACGTAGCATCGCTCATGCGCCTGATACTTTCCACTTGATGGGGTTCACGCGAGCCGAGCTTGAATTGTATGTAGGCGCAACCGTCGAGGACCTCGTCGGCCCGGAACTCCGGTTATTGTTCGTCGGGATCAACCCTGGTCTGTGGACAGCGGCGACGCAGACCCACTTCGCCTATCCCGGCAACCGCTTTTATCCTGCGCTACGGATGGCCGGGATTATCGAACGTCAGATCGATCGCGGCGTCGGTATGTCCGACGCAGACCGGGCGTACCTGCTTGATCGAGGTATTGGGATCACCAATGTTGCGCATCGAGCCACCGCGAAGGCGTCGCAGCTGAGTAGGGAGGAGCTCGTCGCCGGAGGCGAGACACTGCGAGCGTTCGTACGCGCCCACCAGCCTCGTGTTGTCGCTGTCGCAGGCGTCACTGCGTATCGCACTGCCTTTGCTGAGCCTAAGGCCGTGATGGGTGAGCACCCGGGCGGCTTCGAAGGATGTCGGCTGTGGATCGTTCCCAATCCGAGCGGGCTCAACGCGCACGAGACAGTGGAGTCGCTTGCGGCGGCCTACGTCGTTCCAGCCCGAGCTGCCTCTGTGGTTTGACGCGAAAGGCGCGAAACAGCCTCGAGCTGCCAGACTCGTCGCCGTGGGGTCTTCGGCGATTCGCGTGGCGTACACAGTCGAGCAGTGTTGGCATGATGCGCCCGGTGGGACTGCCATCGCTGCGCTACACATTGCCCGCGAGCTGGCCCAGGACCCAGACCTCGCGGATGAGGTCGATCTCCGTCTTGTCGCCGGGAAGCATCCGGTGCCTCCTGATCTCATCTTCCGTCCGGTCGGGCCCGTGGCGATGTTGCCGCTTTCTCGACCGCTGCTCTACGAAGCGTGGACGAGGTTGAACTGGCCGAAGGTTGAGTCGGTGACCGGAGCGATAGACGTGGCCCACGCAACGGGCCTGATCCCCTGTGCCACTTCCTCGCCGCTTGTCGTTACCGTGCATGATCTGGCGTTTGTGCATTCACCAGAGAAGTTCTCCAAGCACGGTGCCAGACTGATGGCTCGGAGCCTCGACGTCGCCCGGTCACGAGCGGAGCGGGTGCTCTGCCCAAGCCTGGCCACCATGGACGACTGTGCTGCTCACGGCTTTCGCGACGAGCAGCTACGGCTCGTACCGCTCGGCGTCGATGCCGCCGCTGCGACCAGACGTGAAGTCGATGAGGCGCGGCTCCGACACGATCTGCCCGAAAATTTTGTGTTGTTTGTCGGCACGCTTGAGCCTCGCAAGAACCTGCGTCGGCTCGTTGCAGCGATGGGCATGCTGAACGAGAACGGCATGGAGGTCCCGCTCGTCGTCGCTGGCGCAGGCGAGTGGGGTGCTGTCCGTGGTGAAATCGATGGCGATCGGCGAACGTCTGCCGTCGACGTTCGCTTCTTGGGTGCGGTGTCCAGCTCTGATCTCCGCGGCCTCTATGCGTCGGCACAGGTGTTCGCCTACCCGAGTGAGCGCGAGGGATTCGGTCTGCCGATCGCCGAGGCAATGGCGCAGGGAACCGCCGTGGTGACAAGTCGTGGTACTTCGACCGAAGAAGTCGCAGGTGATGCCGCCGTCCTGGTTGATCCGTTCGATGTTGCCGACATAGCGCGAGGTGTTGCCGAAGCGCTGGATCGAGGCGACGAATTGGCCGCACCGTCTCGGCACCGCGCCGGGCAATTGTCGTGGACGCAGTCAGCGGCGGCAACACTCTCGGTCTACCGTGAGCTTTGTCTATGAGTGCCGGACCTGTTCCCGATCTCAGCGCCTCGTTCAACGTCGACCGCGCGTCTGAGGTCAATGTCGCGATGAATTTGCTTTGGTGCGTGCCCGGCGAAGTCGGTGGCTCTGAGCAGTATTTGGTCCGCCAACTGCTCGGTTTGGCTTCCCAGCCCGGCGGTTTCGTCCCGACGATCTACTGCCTGCCGTCCTTCGTTGATGCGCATCCCGATCTTGCACGACTGTTCCCGATGGTGACGGCGAACATCACCGGATCCGACCGCAAACAGCGTGTGCTCGCCGAGCACACCTGGCTCGCCCGACGAACGAGATCTGCAGATCTCGTGCATCACGGCGGCGGAACCGCTCCCCGCTTTGGTGGTGGACCGGTCGTGTTGACGATCCACGACCTGCAGTACGAGACGTTTCCCGATTACATCAGCCCAGCGAAGCTCCGGTATTTGCGCACCATGATGCCGCGTTCGGTCGCTCGAGCCGACGTGATCACCGTCCCCACCGAGTACGTGCGCGGGACCGTGATCGAGCGCTTCGTCGTTGACGCAAGCAGGGTTGTTGTTGTGCCACACGGCGTCGAGCCCGACATCGGCGTGGGTGCGCGTTCCGAGCCCGAGCTACGACGCGACTATGAGCTTGGGTCGGGGCGCGTGCTGGTTTTGCCAGCAATTACGCACCCACACAAGGGCCATCGGTTCCTTCTCGATGTGATGGCCGCACACTGGAATGATCCCGATCTGCGGCTTGTTCTGCTCGGCGGAGCAGGTTCGGCCGACGAAGAGGTGCGCCGTCAGATTGAGCAGCTCGGACTGGGGCAACGCATCGTGCGGACGGGACGTGTCGACGACGACGACCGGGACGGCCTGATTCGTCTCGCCGAGGCCCTCGTATTCCCGAGCGAATACGAGGGATTCGGCGCGCCGGTCGTGGAAGCGATGGCGTTAGGGACGCCGGTCGTCTGCTCCGATCAGCCCGCACTCCAGGAGGTGGTGGCCGGAGCAGGTCTGGTCCTGCCGCTCGATCGCGAAGCATGGTCCGACGCACTCGACCGAGTCGCATCCGACCGCGACGCGATGCGGAGCGCCGGTCGTCGCCGAGCCGGCCAGTTCACCACGTTGAAGTCCGGTGAGGGAGCGTCCGCGGCATATCGACTCGCTCTTGCCTCGTCATGATCCGTCGACGCTCAGCCGGAATCGTCGTGCTGTGCCCGCACTTTGCGCCAGACAATGCGCCGACGGGCACCGTAATAACCCGCATCGTCGAGGAGCTGGCGGCGCTCGGGCACCAGGTGCATGTAGTCACTGCGTTGCCCTGGTACCGAACCCACGCTATCGAACCCGGGTGGACAGGCCGTTGGGTGCGCCGCGAAATTACCGAGTGGGGGACGATCACTCGCGTCCACCCGTTCCCTGGTGACGATAAATCAAATCTGACCCGAAGAGCTGCCGGTTTTGTGGCATATTCAATGCTTGCAGGAATACAGGGGTTGCGAGCTGCCGGTTGGTTCCGCCGAGCCGACGTCGTGATTGCTATGTCGCCACCCCTGACGCTCGGGCTGACCGGGCGGATCGTCGCAACACTGCGTCGGGCGCCGCTGATCTTCAACATCCAGGACGTCTTTCCCGATGCAGCGGTCGAGACCGGGGCGATCACCGACCGCCGCATCGTCGCCGCCGCCCGCTGGCTAGAACGTCTGAGTTATCGCCGTGCCGACGCCGTGACGGTGTTGTCGAGCGACCTTGCCGACAATGTGCGGTCGAAGCTGCCCGCCAAGCTGCGCCACCAGGTTTTTGAGATCCCCAACTTCGTAGATGCCGAGGTGATCGTTCCGGCCGATCGGCATACGGCCTATCGCGAACAACTCGGCCTCGGAGCGTCTCCGGTCGTGCTGTATGCAGGCAACGTCGGGTTCTCCCAATCGCTCGACCTGATAATCGCAGCGGCGCAGGAATTCCCCGACGTCCAGTTCCTCGTGAATGGCGACGGCGCCGCCCAAACCTCGCTGAAGGACGCTGCCATCGGCTTACCCAACGTCGTTTTTCGTGGGTACATCGGGCCAGACCGGCTGCCGGAACTGCTCGCCACGGGAGATATCCATGTCATACCCCTCAAGGCGGGTCTGGCTCGCGTATCGGTGCCGTCCAAGATGTATTCGATCATGGCAGCGGGCCGCCCCGTGCTGGCAGCGATCGACGAAAAGACTGCGGTGCCGAACATTCTGCGCGACTCCGGTGGGGGCATTGCAGTGCCGCCGGATGACAGGGAGGCCTTCATCGTCGGACTGCGTGAGCTGCTGGCCGACCCAGCCGCGGCTGCTTCGATGGGATCCGATGGACGGCGGTGGGTTGTGGAACACGCATCACCCGACGCAGTGGGTCGAGCGTACGACTCGCTGATTACAACACTTAAGACGGGCTGACTGGCATTGGTGAACGCGTCGTAGCCGCGACCCTAAGTCGGCGGCCGACCGCTATCCTGGCGTGTCGTGGCATCCTCCTCGTCATCCACCAAAAAGGCCGCACGGCTCGCTCAGAAAGGCAAGGGACAGAAGGTCCGTTTCCAGGGCGGCACGTTGTTCCCGGTCATCGTGGCGCTCGTCGTGGTGCTGGGCACCGCCCTCGTGATTTACGCCCGCCAATCGCGGCCGCAGGCTGATGCCTCCGCTCCGACGATTGACGACCATTGGCACCATACGTATGGGTTCCTTATCTGTGACACGTGGGTGCAGCTCACCGGCGATGGCGAGGCACAGGACGCGAACGGCCGCCCGACCAACGTTGAGTACGCCCGCACCGGCATTCACAGCCATGACGATGGATTGATCCACTGGCACCCGTTCTCGTCGGCCTCGGTCGGAAGTCGCGCTCAGCTCGGTGTGTTCCTTGACGTCTATGACGTCGAACTCGACAATGACGTCCTACAGTTTCCTGAGGATCAGCGCGCTCAGCTCCCAAGTGAGTTCCAGGAAGATGGTCGTTTCGAGTCCGGTGAAACCGAGTGCACGATTGATGGCGTCACCGAGACCGGGCGCCTGCAAGTCGTTCGCTGGGACAACATCAGCGACACCGGCGACGGCACCACCTTCATCGCAGGGTTCAATGACATCCGACTCGACAAGGACGCGATGGCGGTAGTTATCGCGTTCGTGCCGGATGGCACCGATGTCGGCAAGCCCCCATGGATTGAGGACTTCGAAGACGACGTTCTCAACGACAGCGGCCAACTCCGCAGCGACCAGTTGTTTCCCGGTGTCGAAGTCGACAGTGAGGGTGACGTGATAGTCGACCCCGAGTTAATTCTGGACAACGCTCCCGCTGACGAAACCGAGAGCTGATGCACGCAGTGGTCCTGGTCGGGGGGTTTGGGACCCGGTTGCGCCCGCTCACCGAGCAGATTCCGAAGCCGATGCTGCCGATCGGGCACGTCCCGATGGTTGAGCGGCTGGTTCGAAGGCTCGCCCGTGGCGGCGTGACCGACGTGGTGCTCGCCCTCGGGTTCAATCCCGAACCATTCCTCGCTGCGTTCCCTGACGGTCGGTGCGGCGACGTCGCCCTCACATACGCAGTTGAGCCCGAGCCGCTCGACACCGGCGGGGCGATCCGTTTTGCAGCGTTGTCGGCCGGAATCGGCTCAACATTCGTGGTTGCAAATGGCGACGTGATGACCGATCTGGACGTCGGCGCGCTCGTCGATTCCCACCGTTCGCGAAGCGCCGAGGTGACAATCCATCTCACTGGCGTCGACGACCCGTCGGCCTTCGGCGTCGTCGGTTTGGTCGATGCCCAAAATGGTGCCGGTCGCGTTGATCAGTTCGTCGAGAAGCCCGATCCCGGTAAGGAACCAAGCAACCTGATCAATGCCGGCACATACGTCTTTGAGCCCACTGTGCTCGACCGGATACCGGCCGATGTGCGCGTGTCCATCGAGCGCAACACGTTTCCCGCACTAGCTGCAGCGGGCTCGGTGCACGGGCTGGCTACCGACGACTACTGGATTGATGCCGGTGTTCCCGACCTGTACCGAGCGGCGAATCTCGACCTGCTGGGTGGTGGGAGGATTCACGATTCGTGTGAGGCGGTTGCGCCTGAGGCAACGGTCGACCCTGGCGCAACGGTCATGAATACCATCGTCGGCTCCGGAGCGGTAATCGAAGCCGGTACCACTGTGGTCGACACGGTCGTGTTGCCTGGCGCGTTCATCGGCGCTCGGGCGCAGGTGGAGGCCTCGCTGGTAATGGGTCGTGTTGAGGCCGACGCCACCGTGATTGAGGCGATCATTGGGGCTGACGGCGTCGTCGCTGAAGGTGACCATCTTGCGTTCGACACGATGCCACCCACTGCATGAGCCCACGTTCGGGCGTTGGTCCTAGCCTGCAGAGATGAGGATCGCAGTGATCGGCGGAGCAGGGTTCATCGGCTCGCATCTCGTGGACCGACTCCTGGCCGAGGAGCACGACGTCGACGTCATTGATGACCTGTCCACCGGTTCTCTGGTGAACCTCGCCGACGCCAGAACGGTCGGGGCGGCTCCGGTTGGTGGTTCGCTGAAGATTCATCACATTGACGCGGCGTCGTCCGAGGCAGACTCGTTGTTTGGGATGCGGCGGCCGGAGATCGTGTATCAATTGGCGCTCTTCTCGCGTGCGGATCGCTCGCCGCGGACGCAAGGCCTCGGTTTCGACGCTGCGCTCGCGACGATGGAAGGTGCACGTCGCCATGGTGTCACAAAGATCGTGGCCGCCGTGCCTGCCTCGGCGCTGTACGGACAACCGGCTGCGGCATCGCTACCGGTGAAGGAGGGCGAGATAACTCCTCGTGGCGTCCGTGGAGTGGTAGCGCGAGCCGTCATCGACTTGATGTCCACATACCGTGAACGAGACATGATCGAATTCACTGCGATGGCCTTGTCTTCGGTCTACGGCCCTCGCCAACTGGCGGGTGGCGGTGTGGTCGCTGCGTTTCTCGCTGCACAGCAGAGTGGCATGCCGCCCTGCTTCGAGGGAGACGGTCGCCAGACCCGCGACTTTGTATACATAGATGACGTCGTCGATGCGCTCGTTCGGGCCGGGGAGCGGGGGAGTGGGCTCGTCATAAATATCGGGACGGGCGTCCAGACCACGCTCCGAGAGCTGTGGGCCGAAGTTGGTGGTGGCGCGAGTTCAGCGGCTGCGGTTGTGGCGTCCCGGGCTGATGACCTGCCGCGCTTCGCCGTGTCCCCGGTTCGTGCCCGAATCCATCTTGGGTGGTCGCCCTGGACGTCACTCGCGGACGGGCTGATGCGAATCCGCAACTGAACGGATTGTCGACAATGCCAGCTGCCGGGCGATCTCGGGAGTAGCCATCACCGACGGCGTCACCACGCAGCGCATCCCGGCCGCTTCGATCTCGCCGATGTGGTGCGTATCAATCGGATCGATCACCAGGACCGAGGCGATCGGGGCGTAGATCCTGGCAATGCCGACGACGGTCGGCTCGTGTCCGAGTTCGAGCAGCATCCTATCCGCTGGGCCTTTGAGTGCAGCGCCCCCGACGATTGGGGAGACGGCGACCACGTCATCGCGACGACTCATCAGCAGTTCGTCGACGCCGCCGAGTGATCGGAGCGGGCCGATCGAAACGAGCGGATTCGACGGCGCGATCACGATCGTCGCGGCGCTTTGGATTGCGGTGGCGGCGGTTGCAGATAACGCTGCGTCGCCATCGAATCGAACACCGGACACCGGAACTGAGTGCCGGAGGCGAACGAAGTAGTCCTGGAATGACACGTCGCGTTCCGTTCCTCCTGCGTCAGGGTCCTCGATAACCGACACGATGGTCGAGCACCGGTCGTCAGACATTGGCACCAGGCAGATCGGAACGTCCCATGCTCGACGAATTTCTTCAGTGATCTGCGTTAGCGTCGCTCCTTCGTCAAGGCGAGCCGTCCGGTAAAAGTGTGTTGCGAGATCTTGGTCGCCGAGGTTGAACCACTGCGGCGCTGCCGATGACCCGTCAGGTCGGACGCTGACGTATCGCCCGAGTGCCTCCATCGAACGCCACGTCTCATCGACTAAACCCCAGCCGCGCTCTGGGTCGATCGCACCGGCGAGCGTATATGTGATCGTGTCGAGATCGGGCGAAATCGAGAGGCCGTGGAGCACGGTGTCGTCACCGGTGTTGACGACGGCGGTGATGCGGGCGGCGTCGACGGCGTCAATCAGGCCACGAAGGAATCGAGCGGCGCCGACCCCACCGGAGATCACGGTGATCGAGCCGGGCTTGGTATGCGAGGCGGAGTGAATCGTCATGTCAGGCCTCCCGAGCGAGTCGGAGATAGAGAGTGGTGAGTGCGCTTGTGGTCCGCTGCCATGAGAATCGTTGGACGTTTGCGCGTCCACGTTCGATCAGTTCGCGGCGCTTGTTTGGGCTGTCGATAGCCCAAAAAAGGTTGGCTGCAAGAGCATCTTCGTCTGCCGGCATGCTGAGTAGTGCACCCGAGCCGGCGATCTCGGGAATCGACCCTGCAGCGCTTGCCACTACTGGTGTTCCGGCTTGTTGGGCCTCGAGGATTGGGAACCCGAACCCTTCATCTAGTGAGGGGTACGCCAGTACCGCAGCGCGGTCGAGCAACCATTGCTTGACCGAGTCGTTGACCTCCAGATGCCGAACGACCCGCGACCGCACGCCGGGTTGCAGTCGATCGAGCGCGGCGGCCAAGGCTGGGGCGTCGTCTCCATCCCGTCCGGCGATGCGAAGCTGCACGGTCGGATGCTCCGCGGCGACTCGCGCAAACGCGCCTACAAGAGTCGGCAGATTCTTGCGCCGTTCGACGGTGCCGAGGGCGAGCACGAATGGTGCATCCGGGTCACCGAGCGCTGGAGCCGTTCGTCGCTGGTCCGGATCATGAGGTGGAGGGCCGAGATGCACAGTAGTGACTCGGTCCGTCCCGAAAAGGTCGAACACGCGGGCCGTCGTTGCTGCTGACGATGTGACCACATGTGCGCCGTCATCGATTGAGCGACGCAAGACCGCACCGGCGCGAGCGACATCGGTGTGCGCGTCGCCGGGGTGATCGAGAAACCAGCAGTCGTAGACGTTCACGATTCGCGGAGCCCGCGCCGGCGGGACGACGTAGTTGGTGCCGTGCACCACGTCGGGTCGCCCGAGCCACCGATCCATCGGAGGCCAAGAACGCCGGGTCCACAACCGGTGGGCGAGCGCAGCCGGTATCGGAAGTCGTCGTTCACCCGAATTCAGCGTCGCTCGTGTCGAAATGACATAGGGCAGCAATTCGACGTCCCCGCCGCCGGTGTCCGTGTCGCTGTCAGTATCGGCTGGTCGGCGTCCACGGAGTGCTGCGATGGTCCAGGCGACGGCGTTACCGATACCGGTACGTGGACCGTGCAGTGGCCCTGCATCGATTGCCACCTGTACCCCCACCTGCGACATTGCTGGCAGCGTAGCGATGGGCCCGGGTCGGGATGCGCGTGGGTCGTTTGATTCAGCTCATAGGCTTACCCGATATGCCACGTGCGTTTATTACCGGGATCACAGGACAAGACGGCTTTCATCTCGCGGAGTTCCTGCATGGCAAGGGGTATGACGTTTACGGGATGGTGAAGGGCCAGAACAACCCTCGCGCAACGAAGTTGCAAGAGGAGTTGCCGTTCGTCGAGTTGGTGCCGGGTGATCTTGCGGATCTGCCGTCGTTAGTGGCGGCATTGCAGATCGCGCAGCCTGACGAGGTGTACAACTTGGGAGCGATCAGCTTTGTTGCGCTGTCGTTCTCCCAAGCCGAGCTGACGGCCAACATCACAGGGCTGGGTGTTTTGCGCATGCTCGAGGCCATCCGGATGGTCGGCGGCGCACAGAACAACCCGATCCGCTTCTATCAGGCGTCGTCGTCGGAAATGTTCGGAAAGGTACGCGAAACCCCTCAAACCGAGTTGACTCCATTCCACCCGCGTTCGCCGTATGGATGCGCGAAGGTATTCGGCCACGACATCGTGGTGAACTACCGCGAGTCCTACGACCTGTACGCCTGTTCAGGGATTTTGTTCAACCACGAGGGCCCCCGCCGTGGCATCGAGTTCGTGACTCGCAAGATCACCAACGCCGCAGCACGAATCAAGCTCGGGTTGCAACACGAGTTGGTGATGGGCACCCTCGACGCCAAACGTGACTGGGGCTATGCCGGTGACTACGTGAAGGGCATGTGGATGATGCTGCAACAAGATCAGCCTGACGACTACGTGCTCGCCACCGGTGAGACCCATTCGGTCGAAGAGCTCGTCCAGCTGTCGTTCGCGGCGGTCGGGATCGACGATTGGCAGAACTACGTGCGTCAGGATCCAAAGTTTTACCGGCCCGCCGAGGTCGATCTGTTGATCGGTGACCCGTCGAAAGCGAAAGAGCAGCTCGGCTGGGAACCCGAAGTCGATTTCCCCACGTTGATCAACATGATGGTCGACAACGACCTCGCCATCGAGGCCGCCAAAGCCCACTGACAGGTGAGGACTCCTAGTCGAGCGGAGCTGTTGCCTCGATGACCGAACCCTGATCGGGAACTACTCCCGATCGGAGACGTTGCCGTAGGGCGATGGCAAACACCAACAACGCGGCGAACGAGGAGAGCAGCAGACCAATTTCGATA
>CAJQPY010000042.1 GCA_905480335.1 uncultured Ilumatobacter sp.
ATGCCGAGCGCCAGGAGCTGGTGGACCTCAAACGGCTTGCTGGAGAGGCTCCGGTAATCGAACTCCCGCTCTTAAATGTCGATATTCACGACGTTCCAGGCCTCGTAGGCCTGGCTGAACGACTGGTCTGATCGCGTGCACCGTTCGCCTGACTTTGGATAGTGTAGTAGTGATGTCCAGGCCAACCGCCAGCGACGTCGTCGACGAGCTGTTTAGTCGTCCAATGGAGGCAGGGGTTTCGTTGGCGCTCATCGCCGTTCGCGGTGGCGAGGTGATCGCAGAGCGCTATGGCCGCAGCCCGGAGAACGAACTTGCAGCAGCTGTCGATGTCACCTCGCAGACCACGCTGCTGTCTTGGAGTATGGCGAAGTCGATCACTCACGCCGCGGTCGGATTGCTTGTCGCTGATGGACTCCTGGATCCCGACGCACCAGCGCCCGTTCCTCAATGGGCGGGGTCGGACAAGGCGGGCATCACGACGCTGCAGTTGCTTGAGATGCGCTCGGGACTCCGATTCGATGAGGACTATGTCCACGGCGACACGTCGCACTGCATCGAGATGCTCTTCGGTGGAACCGATCCGAGCTTCGGTCACTACGCAGCTGCTCTTCCGCTTGATCACGTCCCTGGATCGGTCTTCAACTACTCGTCAGGCACAACCAACATCGTGGCTCGTTTCATTGGCGACCTCGTAACTGGGAGAGCCGGCGGCAAGCCTGCTGCCCGTGAGGCGGCTGTTACAAAGTTTCTCTCGTCGCGATTGTTCGGTCCCGCAGGGATGGCCAGTGCCGTTCCGAAGTTTGACGATGGCGGCGACTTCGTGGGTTCGTCTTACGTGTACGCCACTGCGCGTGATTTCGCTCGATTCGGCGAACTGTATTTGCACGACGGCGTCACTCAGTGCGGTGCGGGGGAGCGGATTCTTCCTGAGGGCTGGCGTGACCACGCCAGCACGTTTACCGCTCACGACCCGGAGTCAGGGTTTAATTACGGACGTCACTTCTGGATGTGGCCGGGCTTCCCCGGAAGCTTCGCCTGTCATGGATATGAGGGGCAATTCATCGTCGTTTTCCCGGACCGCGATCTGGTCGTGGTGCATCTCGGCAAGACTGACGTTGCGCATAGCCGCGGGCTGCAAACGCGACTTGCACGACTTGCTGAATTGTGGTGACGTCCAGATGAGCGGTTCGTGCATTTGGTGGCGCCAAGTTTTGAGGAACCTGTGGTGACTGAACGCGACCGACGCGAAGACTTCGACGCCACTTTTGAGATGGAACGCGATTCGCTTCCCACTGGCGAGCTGCCGGTGGTGCCGCACGCTGCCCCAGATGAGAAGCCGAGAGTGCGCCCGATCAAGTTCGGTGTGCGTATGCTGCTCTTTGCGTTGGTGATGTACTTCGCGATTGGCCTGCTGCCCGATCTGCTCAACGCTGCCGATGAACTGCGTCGGCTTAACCCGGTGCTCATAGCCCTTGGCTTTGGGTTGCAGTTGCTGGCGCTGTTTTTCTACTCGCTGCTCACGAAGGCCGCGCTCGGAGATGCTGAGGACACCGTGTCGACGATGCGGATGTTTCGCATTCAGCTGAGCACCCGCGCCCTCACGAACGTAGTTCCCGGCGGTAACGCTGCCGGTTCTGCACTCGGCTACCGCCTACTCACACTGTCCGGAATTAAGGGGCCTGACGCCGGGTTTGCGCTCGCCACAGCAGGTATCGGGTCTGCCGTTGTGCTCAACCTGGTGTTCTGGCTCGGTCTCGTGGTGTCGGTGCCACGGCGCGGCGTCAACCCCTACTACGGGGGTGCTGCGGTGACGGGCATCATTGTGATCGGGATCGCTGCGTTTCTCGTCATCGGCATCATGGAGGGTCAGAAGCGCGCCGAGTCAATCGCCCGATGGATGGCAAAGAAGTTGCGGTCCGATCCCGACAAAATGGCGGCCGCTATCCGGCAAATTGGGACACGGCTTGAGGATCTCGTTAGCGACCGGGCACTCCTTAAGCGGGTGGTGATCTTCGCTTTGCTCAACTGGCTGGTCGACGCAGCGTCGCTCTGGGTGTTCCTGCGCGCATTCGGCGGCAGCCTCGACGTTGATGCACTGATCGTGTCGTTCGGTCTAGCCAACTTGTTGGCGGCTGTGCCGATCACGCCCGGTGGGCTCGGTTATGTCGATCTCGCCTACCTGTCGACACTCGTCGGTTTCGGCCTGAGCAGCAGCAACGCCCGGCTCGGCATTGCGTCGTACAGACTGGCTCAGTTCTTCTTCCCGATCCTGATCGGCGGACTGTCGTACCTGAGTCTTCGTGTCGGTCCATGGAGTATTGAGCGACGAGACCGACTGGCGCGTCTGCGCGAACTTGCGCGCACCGGCGCAGCTTCTGGCGAGTCGAGGATCGACTTTGCGCTCCGATTCGGGCGTCGCTCTCCGACGGTGCCGGTTATGGATCCCGATGTTGTCGGCGCGTCTAAGCAGGCTTCGTACGAGGATCCAGCGCCGCTGCCGCTTCTGCCGGACGAACCCGACAGCGAATAACGCTCCGCAGGATTTGGATGGTGATCGGTGAGGGCCGATACGTTGCCCTGTCATGACCTCGCATGAGCGCCCGTTCGGCCGGTATCTCGAAGACTTCAAGCCCGGAGACATCTTGCGGCACTGGCCCGGTAAGACCATCACCGAGTATGACGACCACCTGTTCTGCATGATTACGATGAACCACCATCCGTTGCACACCAACGACTGGTTCGCCGCCGAGTCAGTGCAGGGCCGCAATGTCGTGGTTGGCAACCTCGTGTATTCTCTGGTCCTCGGTATGAGTGTGCCCGACGTATCCGGCGCAGCTATCGCCAACCTCGAGGTCGAAACGCTTCAGCACAAGTTTCCTACGTTTCACGGTGACACGATTCATGCCGAGACCCGCGTGCTAGAGGTCAAGGAGTCAAAGTCGAAACCCGATCGGGGCATCGTTACCGTCGAGACAAAGGGCTTCAATCAAGATGGCAACGAGGTGTGCTATTTCAGGCGCAAGGTGCTCATCTGGAAGAAGGCTGCGGCACCGGATCGGAAGCGTCCATACGACGGCGTCGAGGTGTGGGAGGACTGACGTTGATCGACCCCGGGCTGGTGCTGGCCTGGGGGATCCCGCGGATGCGTGACCTGCCTTGGCGACATGTGCGCGATCCATGGATGATCCTGGTTGCCGAGGTGATGCTTCAGCAGACACAGGTCGATCGGGTGATCCCGAAATGGGAAGCCTTCCTCGATGCGTACCCGTCGCCTGCCGAGTGTGCTGATGCGCCGTTAGGTGACGTGTTACGAATGTGGCAGGGACTGGGTTATCCCCGGCGGGCCAAATACCTGCATGCAACGGCGGAGCAGGTGATTAAGTCGCATGACGGCTGTCTCCCGGATTCACTCGACTCGCTGCTCGCACTACCTGGAATCGGGCCGTACACGGCGCGGGCGGTTTTGGCCTTTGCGTTCGAGCGCGATGTTGCCGTGGTTGATACGAACATCGCACGGGTCCTGGCGCGGGTGGCGGGGGATCGGCTGACGTCGAAGGTGGCGCAGTCTGCTGCCGATGCACTCGTTCCGGTGGGGGCAGGTTGGACGTGGAACCAAGTAATCATGGATCTCGGGGCCTTAGTGTGTCGACCGATGCCGATGTGCGCAGGCTGCCCCATTTCGGCGTCATGCGAGTGGCACGTCGGCAGTCACCCCAAGCCGGACCCGGCCTTCGGCTCCGCAGGCGTCAGTACGAAGCAGGCGCCTTTCAAGGGGAGCGATCGTCAGCGGCGCGGGCAAGTTTTGGCAGCGCTCAGCTCGACTGGACGTCCGGTGGCGGAGTTTGAGGCTCGCATCGTAGAAGGTCTCGTGGCGGAAGGTCTGGTGGAACGTCGTGGTGGCGAGGTCGTTCTCCCCGAGTAGCCCCTCTCTACCATCTCTACCAGCCCTCCCCGCCACTACCCCCAACCTCAACTTTCCATTTTCTTCCTCACCAGTCCTAACTCATCGGAATTCCGGCCGGTCGTGATACCAACCGTCACGGTCCGGTTTACTTTCAAGGCAAGGGACCGGGTTGCGTGACGGGTGGCGCACAAGCGAAATTCTCGGCCGGCGACACCCGGGATCTAGCGTCGCAGTAATGCGTCCAGCCAAAGACTTTTTCCGTCCGCTTGCCGTCGGTGCGCCCACCCCACCGACCGAGGTGCCGTTCCCGCCGAGCCGAATGATTCACTTCTTTCCGCCCTCGAACGAGAAGATGCGTGCCAAGGTGTCCCAGATCGCACCGACAGTTGACATCCTGCTCGCTAACCTCGAAGATGGGGTCCCCGCCGACCAGAAACAAGCGGCTCGTGCCGGATTAATTGAGGTCGCTAACACGGCCGAGTTCGGCCAAACGCAGTTTTGGACCCGGGTCAATTCGCTCGACTCGCCGTGGTGTCTCGACGACCTGACCTCGGCGGTGCTTGAGTGTGGTGATGCACTCGACGTGATCATGATCCCGAAGGTCGAAGGGCCTGAGGACATCCACTACGTCGACCGACTGCTTGCACAACTCGAAGCAAAGGCGGGGCGGAGGACGCCGCTGCTGGTCCACGCGATCCTTGAAACCGCCCGGGGCGTGGCCAACGTCGAGGAGATCTGTGCGGCGTCACCCCGGATGCAGGGTTTATCGCTCGGACCTGCCGACTTGGCGGCCAATCGCCGAATGAAGACCACCCGCGTCGGCGGTGGACATCCCGGATACCTTGTTCGAAACGATCCGCCCGTCGGGGACGACGGTGAGAGCAATGTCCACGGTGAGCGCCCGACCTATCAGCAAGACCTTTGGCACTACACGATCGCACGCATGGTCGACGCCTGTGTCAGCAACGGCATCCTTCCGTTCTACGGCCCGTTCGGCGACATTAAGGACACTGTCGCCTGCGAAGACCAGTTCCGCAATGCCTACCTGCTCGGCTGTGTCGGTGCCTGGAGCCTGCACCCAGCACAGATCGACGTCGCCAAGAAAGTCTTCAGCCCGGACCCCGTTGACGTCGTTCATGCTCAGCGTGTGATTGAGGCGATGGGTGATGGCACGGGAGCGATCATGCTCGATGGCAAGATGGAGGATGATGCCTCGGTGAAGCAGTGCCATGTCGTTGTCGAACTGGCCAAGCGTTTGTCCGAGCGCGATCCCGAACTCGCTGCCACCTACGGTTTCTGACGTTCAAAGAGCTAGGCGTAAAGAGGAAACGAACCGACATGACCTATGACCTACGACCGCGCCGCTCTGTGCTGTACATGCCAGCAGCGAATGAACGAGCACTGGAGAAGGCGAAGACGATTCCGGCTGACGCGATCATCTTCGATCTCGAAGATGCCGTTGCTCCCGATGCGAAATCTGAGGCCCGCGACAAAGCGGTGGCGGCGGTGAAGTCTGGCGAGTACGGCAATCGTGAGCTCACGATTCGTTGCAACGGGCTCGACACCGAATGGGGCGGCCTTGATATCGCAGCGGCGGGTGGCGCGAATCCGGCGGCAGTCGTTATCCCGAAGGTCGATTCACTCGCCACGATTGACGAGGTGTCAAAACGGCTTGATGCGGCTGGCGCATCGCCGAAGGTTGCAATCTGGCCGATGATCGAAACACCACAGGCGATCTTTGATGCTCGTCGACTCGCCGCGCATCCACGCGTCGCTGTGCTCATCATGGGCACCAACGACCTTGCCAAGGAATTGCGATCGCCGATCGTCTCGGGCCGACATCCCTTGGTCCCGCATCTTGCCACCGCACTGTTAGCCGGACGGGAGGCCGGAAAAGTCGTAATCGACGGCGTCTACAACGACATCAAGGATCCGGAAGGATTCCTTTCCGAGTGTGTGCAGGGTAGGGAGATGGGCTTCGACGGCAAGACACTGATCCATCCGAGCCAAGTCGCGTCGGCGAATGACGAGTGGGCTCCCACGGTTGATGAAGTCGAGTACGCCAGCCGTGTGATTGTTGCCTTCGATGAGGCGGTTATCGCTGGCAAGGGTGTCGTGACGGTTGACGGTCGGATGATTGAGAACCTTCACGTGGACAATGCCCGACGGGTACTTGCCGTTTCAGCCGCGATCGACGCGATGAACTGACCGCATCTGAGCGCCTTCACCGGCCAAAGTCGCTAGCACATGAGAGTACCGAGGGATCGGCCTCGCCCCAGGCCGAGGAGTGTTGAATGCCCTCAAACCTTGCTCCTCGGATATAAGTGGTTTGGCTTGATGCAGCCAAGTGATTAAGCCGATGTTCTCGTCGATCTGAGAAGCGAGTCAAGTGCCGAGCTTCCGGTCACGCAGCAGATGCCACCATATTTTTAAAACGACCGCCGACCGTGCCGAGCCATCGCTGCTCCGGCGACACGATGATCTCGGACCCGTCCGTGACCTGCTCGGCAAAATCAACATTTCCCAGCGCAACCCCGGCGAGCCACAGAGAGTGTTTGGAGGGGGCCAAGCTCCTCAAGTCCCGAAAAGTAGTCTCACCCGACGGCCGACTCGTCGATGCTGGCGTGAACAACTCTCTTAGTTATGTCCGGTCGGCGGATACCGGTGCAGTGTTTCCGATGTTGCCCGGTCACGACATGGAGGTCACCGGCGACGCATTCTTCGGGGAAGGCGCCCAACTCGTCACTGGGTCGAAGGGCGGTACAGCGATCGGGTGGTCGCTCGGGTCAACGTGAACTGCCCCTCAGTTGGTCAACGCGTCGACGATCTGGTCGAACGCGACGTCTGCGTAGGTGACGATTTCGTCGTCGGTGCGATCCTGAATCGGATGTGGCGTGAACACTCGCGACACCGCTGGGAAGCCAAGTGCCGTCGATTGTGCAACCGCGGCGTCGACGAACTGGTCGGATGCGACGAACATCGACGGGATACCACGGAGTTCGAGATCGTTGATGTCGTGCACACTGCACGACGTGCAACTGCCTCAATCCGCCAGGGCCTCGATGACCACTTGACATTCGGTGGCGATCTGGTGGCGCAGGTCGACCGGTGCCAGCTTCGCAAAGGTTGGCTTGATGTAGCGCTTGACATTTGCCCCGATGCCTGTCAGGCGCTGCTCGATCCGGTCGAGGAACACATCCCCGCGTGGCTTGGAGATATCGAGCAAGCCGACGGTGAGCCCGACGAGCGAGGCGGGCCGGGCCAGACGCTCTCGTTCGACGACTTTGCGTCCGCTGGTTGGGTCGAGAATCGTGGTCATGAGTGCCTCCAGAGCAGGTCTTATCAGTATTGCACTGCGCGGGTTACCGGCTTCGAACCCTTGTCACCGTTTACCCAGCCTGCGATGATCTGGCTGAACAATCCGGCGCCACCTCCGGCGTAGGCCAGCATGAGGCCACCGGGGCGAAATTTCGGTAGTGATTCGGCCTCGCCGAAGGCCTCGGGCACGCCCTCAGTGATGCCGTGGGCGCCGCGGACTAAGTCGGTGCCGGGTCGATTGAGATGTGAATTCACCTCGGTAAGGATGCGGTTTCGGTCCCAGCCGGCAGCGGCGAACACACGAGCGTGCTCTGGGCCCATCACAACAATCGCGTCAAACATCATGACTAGCTTGGGGTGCTGTATTGCCTGAAGACGAGCGGCCATTGAGGACGCCAATGATTCAGGCTCTCGGGACAGTTGGTCGACGAATCCCTGCGGGCCCTCGCCTGCGAAAACGGTCAGCGCGTCAACTTCTGGTTCGATGCCGTGCTCGACTGCGAGTGAGCCGTACGGCGACGTGTCATCGGCTTCGGCAAAACAGAAGCTGACTTTGCCCGGGTGGCCGTGGGTGGCCCTATCGACCTCACCGGGTCGTCCACCACCGAAGTTGCGCACCACTAACTGCAACGCCCGCCCGATCGTGAGGTTCGCACGATTGCCCTGCCCCAGAGCGTTACCGCCTGAGTTCATACCTATTGCCCGAGTCCCAGGACCGCTGCACACGATGACCGGACTGACCGGCATCGTCGTCGCCAGTACGCCGTGCATGTTGAATTCGTCGTTGCAAGCCGCTTCGACTGCCGTCAGAACCCATGGCAAATACTCGGGTTTGCAGCCGGCCATCACCGCGGCGATCGCAACCTTTTCGACAGTGATCTCGTCGAGATTTGGTGGGACGACCGTGACGATATCGGAGGGAGCGCGGCCCGTTCCTTCAAGCATGGCCATCACCCGCGCGTCGGTGGGTGGGACGACAGGCAATCCATCGGTCCAGCCGCGGGCGAACATCATCTCAAACTCGTCTTCGGCAGCGGCGACCTCGATGCGCCGAGATGAGAGCGTCGACCCGCCGAAGCGAACGCGCAACCCATCGACTAGATCTGGGTCGACCGACATTGAGCCGCACCCTGGCCGCATCGGCGGGAGATCGGCACCGAGATCCTCGACGCCGGTGAGTTCCTCCCACGCCGAACGCATCCAACCGGCTGTCCGGTTGGTCTCTACCCCGTTAGCCACTCGGATGACGGTCGGTACGGTTTCGATGTTGTGGAACCAGCTTACGGCAAGGTCGGAATCTGATACCGCAGCCGGGGCGTCAGGGAAGTCCGGATCATCCTGGGTGTAGACGTGCAACTCGATGGCCTCTGATAGCTCGCGGAGCACTGGGACAACCATCTGGCACGTCTCGCACTCGCGCTTGACGACGACGACGATTCCGTCTGGGAGGAGTGGGGCAGTGGATGCGGTCATGCGAGAAACTCCAGGATGCGGTCGTTGATCTTGTCGGGTGATTCGAGGTGGAGGAAGTGAGCGAGGCCGGGCACGATCTCGATCGTTGCGGTCGGGCCGAGGCCATTGCGCGCTGACTCGGCGACCTCGGCTCCGATGCAGCCGTCGGCGGCGCCGTGGAGGTAGAGCATCGGTTGCATCGGAATGGAGGAGGTTGCGGCCTGCACGTCAGCCAGGTCGTCGCGAATGCCGATGCCGCCGAGCGCAGCCCGGTAGTAGCCGATGGCAGCAGCGAGGTGCGCTGGGTTACGCAACGAATCCTTCACAGCGGCCACGTCGTCCTGCCCGTTATAGGTAGGTGACCAATCACGCCAGATCATCTCGATGAACGCAAGGTCGTTTGCCGGTACGACCATGTCCGCAAGGGGGTGCTGGAAGAAGAACATGTACCAACTCTTCTTCAATTGGTCCGGGTTCGTGAGGAACGCTGTCGCCATCGCAGGACCCGGCGGGACAGCCATCCCGACCACCTTCGACCATCGATCGGGTGCGTGGCTTGCCGCGCCGTAAGTAATCGGCGCCCCCCAGTCATGGCCGATGATCGCCGCTCGTTTGTCGCCTCCGAGTTGTTCGTGGACCGCAATCATGTCGAGAGCCGACGCCCCGGTCTGGACGCAGCCATCGGCGGGCACACCGCTTGGTGCGTATCCGCGGAGGTACGGCGCTGCAACTCGCCACCCGGCAGATTCCAGCCTGGGCATGAGGTGCCGCCAGGTGTGCGCAGTGTCGGGAAATCCATGCGCGCACACTGCTAGAGGTCGGTCGTGATCGTTGATCGACTCCGAGAGTGCGCAAACGATGTCGACACCATCGGCAGTAATAGTTCTGAGTACGGTCACCCCTTGGACCGTACCGTCGGTGCTGCTGCCCGTGTGCACCGGTCGGTCATCGACCGTCAACGGATCTCGCTGAGCTGCCTGCCGCGAATTCGCGAATCTGCCGTTGGCAGTCGTCGTCCACGAGCATCTAATGTTCAGCGCATCGGCAACTCCCGCACGCGCGATACCGCTGGCGCGGTCATGAACGTGACCTTTCATGGCGTCCGAGGTTCGACGCCGTGCCACGGTTCGGAGATTCTTGAGTACGGCGGAAACACGTCCTGTGTCTCGATTGATGTGCCTGATGCCGATCCAATCATCTTCGACCTTGGAACTGGGCTCCGGTATTTTGGCCGGACGCTCTCGGCTGACGATCCGTTCCGCGGGTCGTGTCTCCTCACCCACCTACACTGGGATCACATCCAGGGTCTGCCGTTCTTTGCGCCTCTGCTTGCCGATGGCGCCCACGTCACCGTTTACGCGCCTGCCCAGGACAGTGGTTGTTCGGTCGAGCAGGTTTTTGCAGAAACCATAAAGCCGCCGTTGTTTCCCGTTGATTTGGCGGTGCTCCCTGGCACGATCGAATTTCACGACTTGAGGAACGCCGACTTCCTGATCGATGGTGGTCCTGCCGGCGACATCAGCGTGATGTCTCGCTCGATTCCCCATGTCGGCCACACCCTCGGATACCGCGTCGAGTGGAACGGCGTCTCGGTCGCCTACTTGAGCGATCATCAGATGCCCAGCGATGGTTCGTTTGGCGCAACCGACGGTGCGCTCGAGTTGTGCAGCGACGTTGACCTGCTCATTCATGACTCGCAGTACACCGACGGCGAATTTGCTGTCAAGAGCGACTGGGGTCACTGCACGATGGATTTCGCGGTCTGGATGGCGGCGGAAGCCGGAGCGCGGCAGCTGGCATTGTTTCACCACGACCCGAGTCATCACGATGATCAACTTGATGAACTCGTCGCCGCTGCCGCCACGTCCGGCGCCGCCATTGGCGTCAGCGTGTTTGGGGCTCGCGAGGGCCTCACCATCGCGTTGTCTGGATGAATAAAGGTCCTGACGGGCAGACCTTCAGTTGATCATCCCGGCGCTCCGCAGTGCATCGATGACAACATCTGCGGCGACGTCGGGCTCGACGATTGAGGTGTCGATTCGGACCTCCGGTGAAGCAGGCCGTTCGTAGGGCGAATCGATTCCGGTGAAGTTCGACAGGTCACCGCGTCGGGCCTTTGCGTAGAGGCCCTTCGGATCGCGTGCTTCCGCGACGTCGAGTGGCGCATCGACATGCACCTCAATGAACTCGCCGTTGGAGAGGCGCTCGCGTGCGAGTTGACGTTCGGCGGCGAATGGAGATATGAACGACGCCAGAACGATCAGCCCAGCGTCTACCATGAGGCCGGCGACTTCGCTGACGCGCCGAATGTTTTCGACCCGGTCGGCGTCGGTGAAACCTAAGTCGCGGTTTAGGCCGTGCCGGAGGTTGTCGCCGTCGAGGAGGTATGTGTGCACACCCATTGCGTGTAGTTTCGACTCGACGATGTTGGCGATCGTCGACTTACCCGATCCGGACAATCCGGTTAGCCATACCAATCCTGGTCGATGGCTGTTCTGCTCGGCTCGGGCGTTCTTGTTGACGCGGACGTCTTGCCAGTGGATGTTGTGCGAGCGGCGCAAAGCGAAGTGTAAGAGGCCAGCGCCGACCGTGCTTTGAGTCATCTTGTCGATGATCACGAAGCCGCCCGTGTCCCGGTTTTCGCTGTATGGATCGAACGGGACCGCTCGATCAAGGCTGATGTTGCAGACGCCGATTTCGTTCATCTCAAGCGTGTTGGCCGCAAGGTGGCCGAGTGTGTTCACGTCGATGCGATATTTTGGATCTCCAATCGTTACGCCGACCGTGCGTGCCCCGATTCTCATCAGGTAAGGGCGCCCCGGAAGCATCCCGTTCTCGTGCATCCAGATCACATGGGATTCGAATTGATCGGCGACTTCTGCCGAGTTGTCGGTGTGGCAGATCATGTCCCCGCGTGACACATCGACTTCGTCAGTGAGGGTGATCGTCACGGACTGTCCTGCGATAGCTTCGCCAAGGTCGCCATCCATCGTGACGATTCGGTCAACCCGACTGGTCGTCCCGGCTGGGAGAACCCGAACGGCGTCGCCTGGCCGAACAGTCCCGCCGACGACCTGTCCAGAGAAGCCACGGAAATCGAGGTTGGGGCGATTGACCCACTGCACGGGCATTCGGAACGACTGTCCGGCGCGTTCGTCGGCGGCCGGCACCGTTTCGAGGTATTCGATTAGTGTCGGACCGTTGTACCAGTTGGTGTGCTCGCTTGCGCTGGTGACGTTGTCGCCTTTCAACGCTGACAGCGGGATAAAGGTGATGTCGTCGAGACTGATCCGGCTTGCGAAGTTCAGGTACTCGGCTTCGATTGCGTTGAAGATGTCGTGGGAGTAGTCAACCAAGTCCATCTTGTTGATCGCGACGACGACGCGTTTGATGCCCAGCAGTGACACGAGGAAGCTGTGGCGGCGCGTTTGGGTTAGTACGCCCTTACGGGCATCGACGAGGACCACCGCGACATCTGCTGTCGACGCTCCGGTGACCATGTTGCGCGTGTACTGCTCGTGTCCGGGGGTGTCCGCCACGATGAACTTGCGCCGCTCGGTAGAAAAGAATCGGTACGCAACATCGATCGTGATGCCCTGCTCGCGTTCAGCGGCCAGACCGTCGAGGAGTAGTGCGAAATCGAGGTCGCTACCTTGCGTGCCGACTTTTGCCGAGTCGGCTTCGAGCGTCGCGAGATGATCCTCGAATACCAGGTGTGACTCATAGAGCAATCGACCGATGAGGGTGCTCTTGCCGTCGTCGACGCTGCCGCAGGTGATGAACCTGAGCATCGACTTGTACTGGTGCGACGTGAGGTAACCCTCGATGTCGCTTGCGATGAGGTCGGAAGCGTGGGCCATGTCAGCAGTCTCCGTGAGTATTGGTTTTGGCTGGCGATGAGGTGCCGGGCATCAGAAGTAGCCCTCTTGCTTCTTCTTTTCCATCGATGCGGCGCCGTCATGGTCGATGACGCGGCCTTGGCGCTCTGACGTCGTGGCGAGCAGCATCTCTTGGATCACGTCGGTGAGATTGTCTGCGTCGCTCTCGATGGCCCCTGACAAGGGGTAGCAGCCGAGCGTGCGAAAGCGGACGGAGCGCATCTGCGGCACTTCGCCCTCGTTGAGCACGAAGCGGTCGTCGTCGACCATGATCCAGGTTCCGTTGCGATCGACCACCGGACGCCGGGCGGACAGGTACAGCGGGACGATAGGAATTCGCTCCAGGTGGATGTACTGCCAGACGTCCAGTTCGGTCCAGTTCGAGATTGGGAAAACGCGGAGTGACTCGCCGGGGCTGCAGCGTGCGTTGTAGGTCTGCCAGAGTTCGGGTCGTTGGCGCTTCGGGTCCCACTGGTGTTGGGCTGACCGGATCGAGAAGATTCGTTCTTTGGCTCGTGACTTCTCTTCATCGCGACGAGCGCCCCCGAAGCAGAGGTCGAATTTGTACGTGCTGATTGCTTGCTTAAGCCCATCGGTCTTCCACATGTCGGTGTGGATCGCTGATCCGTGATCGAATGGGTTGATTCCTCGTTCGACGCATTCCGGGTTCTGGTGCACGATCAGTTCGAGGCCGTGATTAGCGGCGGTATTGTCGCGGAAGGCGTACATTTCGCTGAATTTCCACGTGGTATCGACATGGACCAGCGGGAATGGAGGAGGGCTGGGGTAGAAGGCCTTTAGTGCGAGGTGCAGCATTACCGAACTGTCCTTGCCGATCGAATACAGCATTGCCGGTCGCTCGGACTCCGAGACTGCCTCGCGCATGATTTGGATCGCCTCGGCTTCGAGCCGCTGCAGATGTGTCAGACGTCCAACGGTCAGGGTTTCTGGCACCGCATCAGTCGCCACAACCAATGAAGCAGGTGCGAGGGGCTCCCGCGACGGGACCGTATTGTTTGGCATGTCGGTAGACAATACAAACAATGGCGTACACGGACAACAGGACGAGCAAGGACAGCGTAAAAATTGATAGACCCCGGACCCCTGAGTCGCGTCGTCGTTTAGCCAAGAACGAGGCCGACGGCGTCGATGACGTCTGCGTGGAAGGCGCCGCTGGTGGTCACGACTCCGCGGTTTTTTGAGAGGCGAGCTCCGACCGAGAAGTCGAGCGGCTTGCCGTCGACATCGGTCACCGTCCCGCCGGCTTGCTCCACTAAGACCTTGCCGGCAGCATGATCCCAGATCTTCTCAACGTAATCGGCACTTGTTGGAAGCCGCAGATAGATCGAGGCGTCGCCCCGGGCAACGGCGCCGTATTTGCACTGGCTGTCAATTCGGAATGGCTCGGCCGTAATGCCGAGCAGGCCTGCTATCTGTATCGACTGATCCTGGTCGGAGTGACCCGTCTCGACTGATTCGCAGAGATAGGCATCGGCGACGGTCGTGGGGTTGGCCACCCGAACTGGCATCGGGCGGGCGATGCCGGTGGTGTAGACCTCGGCAAGACCGTCGGTCGCAACAAAGATCGCGCCGGGCGGCCCATTGTCGTTGGGTAGATTTGGGCAGCCGAGTACCCCAGCGACGACCTGGCCATGCTCGATGAGCGCCAACGCAATGGCGTACTGCTCGCCGCGGAGAAAACCCTTCGTTCCGTCGATCGGGTCGAGGGTCCAGTATCGATCGGTCGTGGCGTGGGCAGATCCGATCGAAACCCATTCAAGTACTCGGTCGACGGGCACCGGACGCCCGAACGAATTCGACACGATGTCGACCACACCGGTTCGCAGTAAACTTTGCGCATCGTCGGTGAGGTCGGAGGCGACCTCCTCGCCGACGACGACGACGTCTCCGAGGGCCTCGCTCAGTGCGGCGCACACGACAGCCTGCGCTGCAAAGTCTGCGACGGTTACGGGGCTGTCGTCGTCCTTCGTGAGGATCTCGCCGTTCGCCAGTCGTCCCTGCACGGCTGCGCACGCCGTCGACGCCCGCCGGACTGCAGACAGCGCGGCGGAGAGTTCCACATCGGTGGCGGTCATGAGTGCCGTGCCTCGGTTTCGGTTTGATACTGCGCTGCCATAGCATCCACGTCGGCGGGGAGCGACCCGGCGACCAGGTCGGCGATGGTGACGGTCTCAAGCACGTTGCGCAGGCTGGCGCGAACAGCCATCCACACCTGCGGGAGTGCCTCAGCCGGAGGAGCGTACGTGAGGCGCCGCAGGCTCTCGTCGTGGATGTCTGCGAGCGGACCGTCGACTGCGCGGAAGACGTCGGCCAAGGAGATCGCGTCAGGTGGACGTGAGAGAAGGAACCCGCCGTCGGGTCCGCGCTTTGAGCGCACCAACCCGGCGCGTTTGAGATCGCGAAGGATGTCGAGCAGGTACTTCAGCGAGATGTCGTGGCGCTGCGAGATCGCCTCGGCTTTTGTCGGCCCCCCATCACTGACGGCGAGTTCGGCCGTTGCGCGCACTGCATTGTCGACCCGTTCGGAGATTCGCATCGGCTCCTCACGCTATCGCTGCGGCGCAACTCGTCCGGTCAAAGCGGCTGGCTGGATCTTGCAGTGTCCGGACCGAGATCGTGAGTCACCCTCGCACCGGTCTTCTTCGGATGAGCGGATAGCTTCGATCTCGTGCACTCGGTGAGCCTGGAGTCAAGGCGCGGCCCGGGTCGAAGGCGTTTCTGATGAGCGCAATCCCAACGGCTGCGTCAATATTGGTCGGGTTAGCCCTGGTCGTTGCGGGAGCGGCGAAGCTCGCGGCGCGTGACACGTGGCCAGCTCAGGCTGAGAGCTTCGGCGTGCCCGCATGGACCGTCCCCATCGTGCCGTGGTGTGAACTCGCCGTCGGCGCATTGCTCATTGTGCAGATTGCTCGCCCCACCATGGCATTGGTCGCAATCGGCCTGCTCGCAGCGTTCACGGTGATACTTGCGGCAAAGCTTCGCAAGGGTGAGCATCCACCGTGTGCGTGCTTTGGGGCATGGTCGTCGAAACCGATCAGCGGCGGCCATATCGTTCGCAACCTTGTGCTGATTGCCCTAGCGGTCGTCGCGACACTTTGACCTTGCCGGTGTTCAGGTGGTGGCGAGGAGAAACGCAAGCGTTCGGGCCTCGTCACGCCACGCGTCGTAGCGGCCCGTCGGGCCGCCGTGTCCGGCACCCATCTCGGTCCGCATGATGATCGGCCTGTCACTGGTCGTCACCTCGCGGAGTCGCGCCACCCACTTGGCGGGTTCGTGGACGCCGACACGCGGATCGTGTAAGCCCGCAGTGACAAAGACGGCGGGGTAGTTGGCTGGCGTCGTGTTGTCGTACGGCGAGTAGGCGAGCATTAACGAGGCGAACGGCTCGGTGCGCGGGTCGCCCCACTCTTCCCACTCGGTGACGGTGAGCGGAAGTGTCGGGTCGCTCATTGTGTTGACAATGTCGACGAAGGGGACTTCGGCAACGACCGCAGCGAACAGGTCGGGCCGCTGGGTCATGCACGCACCGACGAGCAGCCCACCGGCGGAGCCACCGCGAATTGCGAGACGATCGGGCGCGATGACCCCCGTCGCGGTGAGATATTCTGCCGAAACAATCATGTCGTCAAACGTGTGCTGTTTGTGCTCGAGTTTGCCGTCGAGGTACCACTGCCGTCCGAGTTCGCCACCGCCGCGCGGGTGGGCCAGCGCCCAGACCATACCGCGATCAAGGAGCGAGAGCCGGGCGACCGAGAACCACGGCGGCATCGATGCCTCGTACGAGCCGTAACCGTAGAGGCATCCGGGTGCCGTGCCGTCAAGTGGTGTGTCGACGTGGCGTACGATGTCGATCGGCACCGCCGTGCCGTCCTGGGACTGCGCCCACACCCTGCCTGCGATGTATGCGTCGAGGTCCGTGTTAGGTGTCGGTACTTGACGCAGGAGCACCCTTTCGCCGGTGGTGACGTTTTCATCGTAGAGGGTGCCGGGCGTGGTCATCGACTGCGTCGCGAAACGAAGTGTTGTCGAGGTCCACTCGGGGTTTGCTGACAGATTTACGTCGTGTGGTTCGCTGTCGATGTCGAGAATCCTGTCCGATCCGTCGCGGAACAGCAGCCGCAGCTGGGGCTGCGCCTTGCTCCATTCGTAGATGACGAGATGGTTTTGGAACGGTTCCACCCCGATGACCCGTCGGCCAGGCTGGTGCGCAACGAGTTCGGTCCACGCAGCCGGGTCCGTCCACTCCAGTTCGACCGAGGCAGCGAGCACGCAGAAGTCTTGGGCACCGTTGGCATTGGTGACCATCACCAGCCGGTCACCCCAGTCGTCGACTTGGTATTCGACACCTTCGGTGCGAGCCCGAACGACAACTGGATCGTCGAGCGGTGCGGTCGACGGCAGCAGGCGTACCTCTGCACTCGTCTTGGACCCGCAGTGGATAACGATCCAGGCGTCTGAGCGGGTTTCGCCGATTTCGACGAAGAACCGCTCGTCATCTTCTTGGAATACCAACGCGTCGGTGCCGGATGTCGATCCGAGGCGATGTCGCCAGACCTGGAATGGTCGTTCCTGTTCGTCAGCTCGAACGTAGAACAGGAAGGCGCCGTCCGATGACCATGCCGTGCCGGCATTGGCGACCCCCACAATGTGGTCATCGAAGTCGATGTGATGATCACCATCGAAACGGCGGACGCGAAGGTCGTAGCGCTCGTCACCGGTGGTGTCGGTCGACCAGGCGAACATCGTGTGGTCGTGACAGGCATCGAATGCGCCGAGGTCGAAGTAGTCCGTGGCGCCGACGCCCGCAGCTTCGACGTTTTCGTCGAGCAGCAGAAGATCGGTCGCTGTGTCGGCCGTCCGGCCGCGGTGGTGGCGGGGATAATCCTCGCCCTCGATGGTCGAACTGACGTACCACCATCCGCCGTTCAGCACCGGTGTCGACTGGTCGGTCTCTCGAATCCGGGACTTGATCTCGCCGAAGATCGCTTCGACCGTCGCGTCGTGGGCGCCGAACCACGTGGCGCTGAACCGGTTTTCGTCGCCGAGATAGGCGAGGAATGCCGGATCGTCGACATCGAGCATCCATGCAAAGGGATCATCGACATCACCGGTCGGGCGCTCCCACCGGTGGGTTCGGCGAGGCGCGATCGGGGACAACGACGAGGATGTGACGTCGGGCGGGGGAGGGGGATTCTTTTCGGTCACGGCAGAGCCAATGTACGAGCTGAGCGTTACCGTTTGCAGCGTCATGCGTGTCTGGATCGATCAGGACCTCTGCACCGGCGACGGGTTGTGCGTCGATCATTGTCCCGACGTGTTCGTCCAGCTCGAAGACGGCATCGCCTACGTGGCTCAGGACGGCGCAGCGCTCAACGACCCCGGTGGCTCGGGCAGCCTTGCCGGGGTCCGTCCCAGCCACGTGGCCGACGTCGTCCACGCCGCCGAAGCTTGCCCCGGTGAATGCATCTTCATCGAGATCGACATGCCGGTCGCCGAGTTCTCCGTCGGCGAGAACGCTGCCTGAACCAGGCCCGCCGACCAAATCCGATCGTGCAAGCGTTTCGTTCGGAGGATGAATTGTTACTATGGCGGTAGTGCTAATTCAGTCGCCCCGCTGGACGACCGATTCCCCCGAGCCAACCCCCAAG
>CAJQPY010000043.1 GCA_905480335.1 uncultured Ilumatobacter sp.
AAATCTACTTCAGGGCCTCTCCTAAACTGCCTTTGCGAATGCGCTGCGCTACCGGGAGTGTCTTAGCTCTGAGTAGGCCATGAGTAGCCGTGAGCAAACCTCGAATTCGGCCCAACTGCTTTGGTCAACCCGACGGTTGATCGGCCTGGACGTACTTCCACTGCATGGAACACCCGACTCGCTAAACGTGCCGGTTACGACATAACTGTTGCTCTGTTTCAGGGCTTCACCTCCCCGAAGCAAACCCGGTAACAGGTTTCGCCCTCCGCTCGTCACAGAGATCCTACTTGTTACGAGATTTTCGACTCCTCTGGACCTTCAAGATTCACTCGAGGAAGCCATTGCAACCATGACGGTAACCACCATGCCGACCGACCCAAGAGCGCCATCACTGCGGGCAGGAGCACCATGCGAACGATCGTTGCATCGAGCAACACCGCCACTGCCATCCCAAACCCAAGCAACTTCACGGTGGGATCCGGATTAGTTACGAAGGAAAGGAAGACCCCAACCATGACAAGCGCCGCAGTGGAAATAACACGAGCGGTAGCTCCCACTGCGGTCACCACTGACTCCACAGGATCGTCGGTCTTGACCCATTCTTCCTTGATCCTGCTCATCAGAAAGACCTCGTAATCCATTGACAATCCAAATGCAATCACGAACATAATAAGCGGCACAAATGAGACTATCCGTATTGTCTCCGAGATGCCCACCAGATCTCGCACCCAACCCCATTCAAAAACAGCTACCACCACTCCGTAGGCGGCACCGATGGAAACGAGGTTCAAAAAAGCGGCTTTGAGCGGAACGAGAATTGATCTAAAAACTACTACGAGAAGAAGAAATGCGCCGATCACGACCCCTCCGACAACAATCGGGAGGTAACTTGTCACCACACGCGTCAAGTCGATCAAAGTCGCGGTCTGGCCTCCAACGTGAACGGAGATGTTCGATCCATCCGATGCCTCGGAAAGGGTTCGACGAAGTCGCGTAACCAACTCGCTCGTTTCACCTGAGTCTGGGCCCGTTGTTGGAGTGATTTGATAAATTGCGGCTGTCACGTCAGAGATTGAGTTTGGGATTGGACCGACAGCAAAGTCAACACCCTTAACTGTGTTGGACGACTCTTCAGCGCCAACAGCCTTTGAAATTTCCGCTGTTTCGACGAGAAACTTCTCGAGCGAAATCGGGTTTTCTACTCCTACCGCAACGATTAATGGTGCATTGATGCCAGGGCCGAATCCGGTCGCGAGTTCTTCATACGCCTCTCGTTGCGACAACCCGTCCGGGAGCGATTCGTCCGACGGCATCCCAAAGTCGATGCTCAGGAACGGCGATGCAAATGCGAGAAGTATCGCCGTCCCCGCAATTAGCGCAAACCATGGACGCCGCACAATCCGCCGTGCCGTGCGCTCCCACACGCCCGGTTTTGCTCGAGCCCGCTCATGGCGCTTCGGGATGCCGACCGCGTCAATCTTCCGGCCCGCAAACCCGAGGAGCGCAGGCAGCAACGTCGACGCAGCAACAATCATCACCGCCACGCCTATGGCCGCCGCCAACCCAATCGTCTGAACTAAGGGAAGCGGAACAAGCGTGAGCCCCAGTAGAGCTACACAAACCGTGAGACCCGCAAATACACTTGACGTGCCCGCAGTTTGCATGGCAGCCCCCACAGCATTGTGAGGGTCGATTCCATTGGCGACGAACTCGCGAAATCGCGTCACTATGAGAAGCGAGTAGTCAAGGCCGACTCCCAACGAGAGCATTAGGGTTACGGGCATCGCAGAAGACGAGATAGTAAATACACTCGCGAGCAAGGACACGAGTCCACTGGCCGTGACTGCACCAAAAAGAGCAGTCGAGATCGGTATAGCAGCCCCAAATAGGGAGCCAAATGCCAGAAAGAGCAGCAGTGCGCCGATCGCCAATCCGACCTCATCCGCGTGATTTGCCCACCAGCTCGTTGGGGCGTTGTAGGTGTCGCCGATGGGTCCGCCGATGGCAACATTGAGTCCCTGTTCCCTGGCGGGAGCAAGTGCATCGTTTAGGTCAGACCATGGATTCGAGTATTGGCTGGCAGTCTTTTCAGAGTTGATCGGATTTTCTGTAATTAGAGTCGTGATCGGTACGGAGTATGTGACGGTCGAGAACGCGATGTTTCCATCCGCAGATATCGCAGACGGTATGTTCTGCGCAAATTGCTCTGCAGCCTGAGCTACTTCTGGCGGAAGCGAGCCGGCTACCTGCTTGACTAATGATTGAACGTCGAGACTTAGCGGATTCGAGACAGAGGTTACTTTGTCAAGTTTCTCGATCTGCCCAATAGTTTCTTTGATCGATGAGGCGGAATCGCCGGAGTCGAGTGGTTTTCCATCAGTGGACCAGAACACAACCTTTGCGGTGGCCCCATTCCGAGAAGCGAATTCATCTTCTAGAAGGTCGTAGGCGGCTTGCGAATCAGTATTTGGCACGCGGAAGTCATTCGACAGATCCTTCTTATCTACAACGGCGAGGTAGCTAGCCGCTGCGATAACGACAACCCAGACTGAGGCGAACAGTACGTGATGTATCGAAACGAATCGGCCAAACCGACCGAAGCGGCCAAGCGTTTCTAGGGGGTCGGCCGACGCAGCATGGGCAAGGTCGTCATTCGGTGCTTGCATGTCGTGCGAACCCTAGTCGAGTGCTGGTTGAGCTTTGAGAAGCGACCGACCAGCTGGGGCTCTCACGTCTCCAACCTCGAGTTCCAGGAGTCAACTGCGACTGCTACTACGGCAGGTATGGATAATCATCAGGCGGAGAGTCTGGACAAATACCGAGCCCACACTCCAACAGCACTGAGATGAGGTCAAGTGCAACTATGGCGATCACGCTGACCAGCGCCAACTTCAATGCGGGGCCTATTTTACTTGTGGGCCGATACGCATCGGACCGTGACAGAGCGAACTGCCGTTCCCAGAGCAACATTGCGATTAGAGCCACGCCCGCAATGAGCGCTATCACAAGCGACCAGCTGTACATATGTAGACCAAGCGCCCGAGGGCCCCACCCGTCAAGACCCTGGTTTGCGATCCGAACCATCATGTCCAGCGCCACCGCACCGAGAAACATCGCACCTGCGAGGCTGACTCCATAGTGACTCGGCCGAAACCCGAATCTCAGATTCAGCGCCGGTCCAAGTGCGAGCATGAAGTACCCCAACCGTTGCATGTTGCAGTGAGAGCAAGGGAGGTCGTCCGCCACGACTTGAATCGTCATTGCCGCGAGGACAACGAACAGTGGAACCAGCAAGCCAAAGTAATTGAAGAGACGCGCAAGTCGGTATGCGGTATCGTCCGACAGCACTTGGAGTTGGCGAGTTTCGCTCACGAGCGCTGCCAGCGAACGCTCAGGCTGCGGGCTTGTCTTTGACTCCGCCTCCTCCGGCTTCACCATGGCCAGTCCACGTGATAGCTGTGACTGAAGTAAAAACCAACGCATGCGACCGCAAGTACCGACGCGGCACAGAGCGCCGCTTTTCTGTGGTCTGTCAGAACGAGGCCGAAGGCCACAAGAAATCCGACAACCGCGAGTGCGAACAATTCCAGTCCCCTCTTCTGCTTTCTGGTCGCGTAAGGCGTTGTGGTTGAAGTTTAGATCAAGAGCTCAACTCGGGGCAAGACCCCGACCACACCAGTCAGACGGGTATGGCCCAACTGTTTCTGACCTTTTTGTTCCTCGGGTCCGCTTGGAGATCGCCTATGAACGGTGATCTACGGCATTTCTATGTCGAGAAAATCGTACGGGATCAACAGACAGGACATAGTGGACTAGAGCAGCATTCATGCTTCAGTGATCGACACCAACCCGGGATTTGTCGTTGCAGTTGGGGAGAGTGAAGCCCTATAACTCGGTGTTCCAGTC
Source organism: uncultured Ilumatobacter sp. (assembly GCA_905480335.1). Taxonomy (GTDB): domain Bacteria; phylum Actinomycetota; class Acidimicrobiia; order Acidimicrobiales; family Ilumatobacteraceae; genus Ilumatobacter_A. Next base: position 3,907 of record CAJQPY010000043.1, read on the forward strand.
CTTTGTTTCGAGCATCTCCTTGACTCGCTTGAGGAAACCGGCAGCGTATGCGCCGTCGAAGGCACGGTGATCCCAACTCATCGCAAGATTACCGACCGGGTGAATCGCAATCGCCTCACCCCCATCGGGGCTCGCTGTGACGACCGGTTTGCGGACGATTGCGTCAGTGGAGATGATCCCGACCTGTGGCTGATTGATGATCGGCATCGTAAGGACCGATCCGGCTGAGCCGTTGTTTGAAATCGTGAACGTGCCGCCGGAGATCTCGTCGGGGGTCAGCTTGCGGTTTCGGGCCCGGTCCGCAAGGTCCGAGATCTCGCCCGCAATCGCGGCAAGACGCTTGGTGTCGGCGTCACGAACGACCGGAGCGAGCAGACCCTCGTAGTCGAGGTCCACTGCAATGCCGACATCGACGAAGTTGTGCACGATCAACTCACCGTCGGACACGCTGGCGTTGAGATGCGGGTACTCGGCGAGTCCGTCGATGATCGCTCGAGTGATGAACGGCAGATAGGTGAGGCTGAATCCGTGCTGTGCCTTCCACTCGGCCTTTTTTGCGTTCCGCGCAACGTCAACGTTCGCAAAGTCAACTTCAACCACGCTGAACGCGTGGGGGCTGACCTGCTTGCTCATCACCATGTGGTCTCCCGTGAGCTGGCGGATCTTCGACAGCCGGACAGCCGAGTTGCGTTCCCCGGCGTTGACCTGCGGGACGGGTGAGCGAAGAGCGGGAGCGGGAGCCGGAGCCGGAGCCGGAGCCGGAACGATGGCAGGCGGCGCATCCACGACAGGAGCGGGCTGTGGCGTTACACCGATGACGTCGATGTGGTTGAGGACGTCGTCACGGGTGATCCGACCGCCAGGGCCCGACCCGGTGATCGCATCCGGATCGATGCCGTGTTCGTTGACCAGGCGACGCACCACAGGAGAGAGCAAGCGGTTGTCGCCGGCCTGCGCCATTGCGTCACTCGCTCCCCGGACCGGTGCGGGTGCAGGTGCAGGTGCAGGTGCAGCGAGTGGAGCGGGCGCAGGTGCCGAGGCGGCTGCTGGCATCGACTCGAGTCTGTGTGCTCCCGCTGGCGCCTCGGCGGCAGATGCTACGGCAGCTCCATCGCCGACAACGGCGATGACCGTACCGACCTCAACCGTGTCGCCCTCCTGGGCGCGGATCTCGGTCAGCGTCCCCGAAACCGGAGACGGCACCTCGGTGTCGACTTTGTCGGTCGAGACCTCGAAGAGCGGCTCGTCCTCAGCCACCTCATCACCCACAGCCTTGAACCACTGGGTAATCGTGCCTTCGGTGACGGTTTCACCGAGCTGCGGGAGGGTGACGTCTGCCATGTTCGTGTCCTTTGTCCTTAGTATCTCAACCGAGATCTGTCTGCTGCGAGAGGTGGGTCGGATCGGTTCGTCAGCCGTTGAAGTTGCGACCGGTCAGCGAGAGCACCGTCTCACCAAACAACTCGCTCAAACTAGGGTGCGGCTGAATGAACTCCGCCACTTCGTCGACGGAGGCTTCCCAGTTGACGGCGAGATACCCACCGGACAGCTGCTCGGTCACCCAAGGGCCCACCATATGCACGCCAAGAATCTGGCCCGCAGAACCGTCGGCACGCTTTTTTGCGATGACCTTCACGAGCCCCTCGGTTTCGCCAAGAATCATTGCGCGGCTATTGAACTTGAAGGGATGCTTGGCAACCACCACATCGTGCCCTGCGTCCTTCGCCTGCTGTTCGTCAGGACCTGCCCACGCGACTTCTGGGTGGCAGTAGATCGCCCATGGCACTCGGTCGTACATTACGGGCATAGGGTCCTCGCCAAGCAAATGCTTGATCACTAGGATCGCCTCTGCGTAGCCAACGTGCGCAAGCTGCGGCGTGTTGATCAGATCGCCGACGGCGTAGACGCCGGGCTCCCCGGTCTGGCAGTACTCGTCGACCACCACGAACCCGCGCTCGTCGACCAGAACGCCGGTACCACCGAGGCCGAGTTGATCTGCGAAGGGCCGCCGGCCGACCGAGACGACAACCACATCGACTTCGATCGATTCGCCATCGCCGTACGAAACGACGGTGCCGCCGGAACCGTTGGGCGTGTGGCCGCTGACCATCACCCCGGTCTTGATTGCGATCTTCTTTTTCTTGAACGACTTCTCGACGACTTTGGCGACGTCCCTGTCGAGGCCGGGCAGGATTTTCGGCAGCCCCTCAAGGATGGTGACCTCGGAACCGAGGTCGGAAAAAGTCGACGCGAATTCGCAGCCAATGGCACCGCCTCCGATGACCGCTACCCGGTCAGGGAGCGTGCTGAGATCCAGAACCTCGTCGCTGGTCATGATCGGGCCACCGCGTTCAAAGCCGGGAATTAGGCGCGGTACTGAGCCCGAGGCAAGCATCACGAAGTCGCCGGTGATCGTCGCTGATCCACCGTCGTCGAGCGTCACGTCTACGGTGCGGCCTGCCCGCAGCGAACCGACACCGTTAAAAACCTCGACCTTGCGTCCCTTGCACATCGCTCCGATGCCGCTGACAAGGCCCCTGACGATGCCCTGCTTGCGTTCCTGCGCTTGAGCAAACGCAACCGATGCCTTACCTCCCGTTTCGATACCGAAGTCGGCGGCATGATCGACGTGGCGTTTTACCGCCGCGGTCTCGAGAAATGCCTTTGCTGGAATACATCCTCGATTGAGGCAGGTGCCGCCGAGAGCGTCCTTCTCGACGAGGGCGACGTTTAAGCCGGCTGAGGCACCGTAGAGAGCGGCGGAGTACCCGCCGGGGCCTCCACCGATGACAACGAGATCGAAGTGGTCGGATGCTGAACTCACAGACGTTTACCGTAGCGCTCTACTTGACCGTCGGAACCGTGGACTCGCAAGTGACCGACCGGTAACCGGTACTCAGACCACCATGACCCTGATCACACCTCGACGAACGCTCTCACGGCAACACAGGACTGAGTTCAGGTGAGACGCCAGGTGGCCTGCTGTTCACCGCGTCGCATGATCAGCACCCGGCTCGTTCCATCCACCTCGCCGACGTCGAACTCAATCAGGCATCGCGTCCGCACTTCGGTGATCCCGTCACAGCGATCACCCTCGGCGGGACCGAGTGCCGAGAGCTGCCGATCTCCTGTGACGAGCCGAAAGCTGTCGATTCCATCGGTGTCGTCGACCCCGCCGATCTCCATTGCGACGATCAGCCTGTCGCCGAGCAACTCAGAGTCAAGCACGACAACTCGGGCGTCACCGACCGCTGCTTCTTCACCGAGAGGTGTCGCCTCGCTCGTCGTCTTTTGTCCGGACAACTGGAACAGCAGAGCCCCGCCGGCAAGCAGAATCATCAACGCCGTTCCGACCGACAGGAGCAGCAGGGTGCGGGTCTTCATGAACCGATTAGCCTACGGACGATGAACAGGCCCGAAACCGTCCCGGTCGGGCGCCGTTGCGCCATCTACGGTCGGTACTCTCATGCCATGTCGTCTCGTCGACCCCCTCGAATCGCCGCTCTTAGTCTCGTTGTCAGCCTCGCAATCGCTGCGTGTGGGGGCTCCGACGCCGCCGGGGACGATGCGGCTGCTGTGCCCGAGGCGGCCGAGCAAGTGGCTGCGCCGGGCTCCGACGGGAGCTCGGAACCATCCGGTGATACGCCCGAGATTCTCCGGTTCACCAGCCCACTCGTCGGCGGTGGCGAGCTCGATGCCGCCAGCCTCTCGGGGAAACCGACAGCGTTCTGGTTCTGGTCACCGACTTGAGGCACCTGTAACCGTGAAGCCCCCTCGGTCGAGGCGGCAAGCATTAAGTACCAGGACCAGGTCAACTTCGTTGGCGTCGCGTGGACTGGCTCGGAGGAGTCGTACCAAGGCTTCGTCGACAAGCATGGCCTTACCTTCCCGCAGATCAACGACGACCCGGGTGACGTCTTCTCCCGCTTCGATGTCGCCTTCCAGCCTGCGCTCGTCGTCGTGAAGACCGACGGCGGTACCGAAACGGTTGCAGGAGCGGTCGACGAGAGTCTGCTCGACCAGATCATTTTCGAGTCCATCTGAGACGATCCAGGAGAAGCCGACCCGGCTTCGAACCTGAGCGCCTCGACGGGGCTGACGTAGGACGTTGGTCGAAGTCATGGCTGAGTGCCTCGGGTTAACGAGATCGGCCGTACTCTGCCGGTATGCGTATTGCGATCACCGGGGCGTCGGGCCTCATCGGAACAGCTCTCTCACAGCGCCTGCAACGCGACGGTCACGAGGCCGTCCCTGTGGTCCGCCGAGCGCCTGGCGACAACGAGATCGGCTGGTCGATCTCGGAGAACCGGATCGACGACGGTGCCTTCGAGGGAATCGACGGTGTTGTGCACCTCGCCGGCGCCGGCATCGGCGACCGCCGATGGACCGATGAATACAAGCGTGAGATCCTCGACAGCCGAACCGTCGGCACCGCACTGGTGGCGAACGCCGTCGCAGCGGCCACCAACGGTCCGAAGGTCCTGCTCGCCGGCTCGGCGATCGGGTACTACGGCGCCAGCCCCAGCGACACCTTCGACGAGACCTCCCCCGCCGGCACTGGCTTCCTCGCCGAGGTCTGCGGGGCCTGGGAAGCTGCGGCCGCCCCTGCCGGCGGTGGCGACGTACGCGTGACGTACTTGCGGACCGGCATTGTGCTGTCCGCCAATGGCGGCGCGCTAAAAAAGCAGCTCCCGCTCTTCAAGTTCGGTCTCGGTGGGAAAATGGGCTCGGGCGACCAATGGCAGAGTTGGATTCACATCGATGACGAGGTCACAGCGATCATCCATCTCCTCACGAGTGACTTGGCCGGCGCTGTCAACCTGACCGCACCCACCCCGGTCACCAATGTCGAGTTCACGAAGACGCTCGGGGATGTTCTCGGCCGGCCGACTTTCCTCCCGATCCCGAAGTTCGGTCCCAAACTCGTCCTCGGCGGCGAACTCGCCGACAATCTGCTTTTTAACGGGCAGAAGGTGGTGCCGACCGCACTGCAGGCCGACGGTTACGAGTTCGGGTTCCCAACACTCGATGGCGCGTTGCGCGACTTGCTCAAGAAGTGAACGAACAAGTGGGCGGCGCCTCCCCAGTGGACGATCCCGTCATCATCGTCGGCGCCGGCCTGGCCGGATTGTCGTGTGCCGTTGGCCTGCACGAAGCCGGCCACCGGGTCGAGATCCACGAGGCATCCGACGGCGTCGGTGGTCGAGTACGCAGCGATGTCGTCGACGGATTCACACTCGACCGCGGCTTCCAAGTTGCACTCACGGCCTACCCCGAGATGCACCGCCAACTCGACATAGACGCGCTCAACCTCCAAGCATTCGAGCCGGGTGCGCTCATCTGGAGGAACGGCAAAGGGTCGGTGGTGTCGGACCCATTGCGGCGACCGACCCGACTCGTCTCGACGGCGACAGCCCCCATCGGCAACCTGCTCGACAAGGCCCGCATTGCGCTGCTCCGGGCTCGTCTGCGTCGGGTGCACCCGACGCTGCTCCTTGCGGGCGACGACATCACCACGGCCGAAGCGCTCGACGCCGATGGTTTCTCGCCGAAGATGATCGATCGGTTCTTCCGACCACTCGTCGGCGGCATCCAACTCGACCCTGAACTGCGCGACAGCCGCCGGATGTTCGACATCATCTTCAGGATGCTGGCCGACGGCGACTCGGTCGTTCCTGCGGCCGGGATGCAGGCGATCCCCGATCAGCTGGCCGCCCGGCTTCCCGCTGACTCCATCCACCTCGGGCAGCGCGTGACGGCAACCTCGGCCAGATCAATTCGACTCGACAGTGGCGACAAGATCGACGCTGTTGCTGTCGTGGTCGCCACCGATGGGCCGACGGCGAGCGACCTGCTCGACATCGGCCGCGTCGAGTCGAAGGCAGCAGGATGCGTTTACTTCGCCGCCGACGCCGCTCCGACCGACACGAAGTGTGTCGTTCTCGACGGCACCGGTGCCGGCCCGGTCCTCAACGTCGCAGTCATGAGCAACGTGGCATCGACCTATGCGCCCACCGGCCGCCATCTCATCGCAGCCGCACTTCCCGGCCGAGCCGATGGAGACCTTGAAGCAGCCGCTCGCGCCCAGCTCCGCGACTGGTGGGGCAGCCAGGTCGACGGCTGGGAACACCTGGCCACCTACCGGATCCCCCACGGGCAACCGCGTCAGGCCCCGCCGTTCACACCCAAACAAGCTGTGCATCTCGACGACGGGCGTTTCGTGTGTGGCGATCATCGCGACACCGCCTCGATCCAAGGCGCCCTCTACTCCGGGCGCCGTTGTGCCGACGCTGTGGCCGCGGCTCTCGATGCCGAATCGTCTGCTCTGTTCCAGAATTCCCACGTTCCGCACTCCACGAAAGTGACCGACCATGACTGACGCATCATCTCCCCGCCACATCGTTTCGGTCGACGATGCTCCCGATCGCGTCGAGCGACGCAGCATCGTCATCGATGCCACGACGTCGGCGATCTTCGACATGTTGGCCGACCCGTCACGCCACCACGAGTTCGACGGCTCGGGCACGGTGCGGGCGAGTCGCGACTCGGCCCCTGAACGACTGTCCGAAGGCGCCAAGTTCGGTATGGACATGAAGCTCGTCGTCCCGTACCGAATGACAAACGAAGTCGTCGAGTTCGTTGAGAACGAGACGATTGCCTGGCGCCATCTCGGCGGGCACATCTGGCGGTACCGGCTTGACGAGATCGACGGCGGAACAAAGGTCACCGAGGAATTCGACTGGCGCACTGCGAAGGCGCCACCGTTCCTCAAGTTGACGGGTGCGCCCAGTAGAAACGCGACTTCGATCGAAAAAACGCTCGTGCGAATTGCGGCGCTCGTCGGCCCGGATGCGACCAGATAATTCACCACGGTTGACGACGCATCGCCGGTGACCGCACACCTTCGATCACCGGGATATCCTCAAGGGATGTCGTCCACCTGGCTCACCGATCGTGAGATGGCGGCATGGCGGTCGTACATCGAGACCTACGGCGACCTCTCGGCCGCACTGGAGCGCGATCTGGCCGAGCATGGCCTATCTATCGGCGACTATCAGGTGCTCGTCTATCTATCCGAGGCCGACAACGACTCGATGCGGATGTGCGACCTCGCCGACGTGCTGCAGCTGTCACCAAGCGGGTTGACCCGCCGACTCGACGGCCTCGTCAGCAGCGACCACGTGACCCGCCAGCCTTCCTCAGTCGACGGGCGCGTGATGATGGCGGTACTCACCGACGCCGGACGCAAGCTGCTCACGCGGACAGCACCGCACCACGTTCAGAGTGTGCGCCGACATATCTTTGATCACCTGAGCTCGGACCAAGTCGATGCGATGGCAACGATCTTCGCTGCGATATCCGCCGGTCTGGCGGCCGCCGAGACGTCGACCAGCGGCGTCGCCTAACCCGGTCGCCACGATGACTCCACTCCCACGCGGCTTCACGGCGTACGTTGCGAACATCGGCATTAAGGATGACACCGATGATTTCGTCGTAGTCACCGCGGAACGCCCCGTTCCCTGCGCTGCCCTCTTCACGAAGAGTCGCTTTGCCGGACCGAGCGTGGTCGTCAGCCGCGAACACGTGTCGAACGGAGTGGCCCAAGCGGTCGTCGTGATTTCGAAGAACTCGAACGTCGCAACTGGGCAGGCCGGCCACAACGACGCCGTCGATGTAGCTACTGGAGTCGGCGACCGCCTGGGTGTTGACCCAACCAACGTGGTGATTACGTCGACTGGGGTGATTGGTCGCCGCTACCCAATCGACCGAGTACGGGCCGGAATTGCGGCGTTGCCGCCGAAGCCAGCCGGCACCGATGCCACCGCAGCTGCCATCGGCATGATGACCACCGACACGGTGGCCAAAGTGGCCGCAGCGACCGTTACCGGCAGCGATGCCAGGATCGTCGGCATGGCAAAGGGTGTCGGCATGATCGAGCCCGACATGGCGACCCACATCTCGCTCGTGTTCACCGACGCCGACGTGTCGTCTGACCAGCTCGACGCCACGTTCCGCAGGGTGGTCGACCGCACCTTCAACTGCGTCAGCATCGATACCGATACCTCAACAAGCGATTCGTCGGTGATCCTTGCGTCGGGTGCTGCCGGATCGGTCGACCTCGCAGCGTTCGAGTCCGCTCTTGAGTGCGTGTGTCTCGATCTGACGAAGCAGATCGCGCGTGACGGCGAGGGTGCGACTTCCCTGATCGAAGTTCGCGTCGACGCCGCAGCCGACGTCAGGCAGGCGAAGCGAGTCGCCAAGACAATCGTGAACTCACCACTCGTTAAGACCGCCGTCCACGGCGGTGATCCGAATTGGGGTCGCGTAGCGATGGCGATCGGTAAATGTTCCGACGACATAGGGATTAATCAAGATCGAGTGGTGATCCGATTCGGGACGACCGAGGTGTACCCGGAACTGCTTGACGACCATGCGCTCGGCCAACTGTCAACGTACATGCGATCCGAGCACGTGATGATCCACGTGTCGCTCCAGACCGGCACCGCCGAAGCGACCGTCTACGGCTGCGACCTGAGCGACGAGTACGTCCGCTTCAACGCCGACTACACCACCTGACCGGACCGTCATCCCGCCGGGTGGGGATCGCAAGCGGGTCAGCTGACGGTGACGGCGGGGTAGAACGCCACGTGGTCCTTGATCTCCGCTGCTTTCTCTTTCGGCTCGGGGTACGACCAGGCGACGTTTGCTGCGGTCTCTCCATCGACGCTGACATCGCGGTAGCTGGCGTCGCCCTTCCACGGGCAGTACGTCGACTTACCGGTCGGCTCGGAGAAGAACTCCGAGTTCACCGACTGCGGAGGAAAGTAGTGGTTGTCTTCGACCACCACCGTCTCGTCGGACTCTGCGATGACCTGACCGTTGAATACAGCTTTCATAAAATTCGTAACCGGTAGACGAGCGGTGGTGTTCCTCGAACCAGTCGAAAACGCCAACGGCCGAACCTGTCAAACGAGTCCGGCCATTGGCTGATCAAGTGATTTGGTTTGTCGAAGTGATCGAGTTTTTCGAGCGCCAGGTGCGAGGCGGGGAAGGTGCCTGAGGGCACCGACGAGATCTCGCAACGCCGCGATCGGGCGAAAGACGATTACTTCGGGGGCATGCGGATGCCGCCGTCGACACGAATGGTCTCGGCGTTCATGTAGCTGTTGGTGACACATTCGGTCACCATCGACGCCAGTTGCTCGGGATCGCCGAGGCGCTTCGGGAACAGCACGCCCTTTTGGAGGTTTTCCTTGAACTGCTCGCTGGCTTCGCCCTCCCCGTAGATCGGCGTGTCAATCAGGCCGGGCGCAACGGTGTTGACGCGAATGCCGGCGGCCGACAGGTCACGAGCGATCGGCAGTGTCATTCCGACCACGCCGCCCTTCGACGCGGAGTAGCTCGCCTGGCCGATTTGGCCGTCGAACGCCGCGACTGATGCGATGTTGACGATCGCACCTCGTTCGCCGTGTTCCATCGGCTCGGCGGTGCTCATCGCAGTCGCCGCGATGCGAATGGCGTCGAACGAGCCGATCAGGTTGATCGCGACGACTTTCTTGAAGGCATCGAGGTTCGCAGCTGATTCGAGGGTGCCGTCGCGGCCGATCGTGCGTTGCGCCCAACCGATACCGGCCGAGTTGACGAGCACTCGCACCGGACCCATCGACTTGGCCATCTCGACTGCGTTGATGATGTCGTCGGTGTTTGTGACGTCCACCTTTGCGAACGCTCCGCCGGTCTCGTCTGCGAGAGCTGAGCCGGCCTCCTCGTTCAGGTCGGCGATGACGACCTTTGCGCCGCGAGCGGCGAGCATGCGGGCAGATGCGGCTCCGATTCCAGAGGCCCCACCCGTGACGATTGCACTTGCACCATTGATGTCCATGGGGACGACGCTAGATGGCCGATGGTTGCGCTGTGCAATCGTCGGCGACGCGGTCAGCTTGGGATCGGGCCGACGGCAAATCGCGTGTCGACCAGGCGGACCGGTGCCGCACCGAAGAAACTCGGGTCGTCACCGCCGCGAAACCAGCCCGCGACGTCGACGACGACGTGACTGGATCGGTTGACGTAGACGCACACCGTCCCATCGGCACCGATCGGGGCAATGACCGCATTGGCTCGGTTGCGGCCGGCCACGTAGTTCAAGTTTGATGCGAGTGGACGGTCACTGCCGCACGGCCAGACCGTGGCGAATCCGTCGGCACTCGGCCGCACTACCGTGAGGTTCATGGCGACGGCGCTCGCGTCGCTTGGGATCACCATCGGACTCGCAGGATCATCCGGGTTGTCGAGCTCGGCACCGCCGACCTGGATCCGCAGCGGAGTTGCCGCTTGAACCGGGGCCGGTGCGGCGCCGACACCGACGCGGGTGTCGACAAGCCGCGTCGGGCTTGATGCCGTGAACGGGGTCTCGGCGCCGGGAGTGGAAACATCAGAACCTCCGAAGTAACCGGCGAGATCGACGATCACCTCTGCAGACGTGCTCGTGTGCACGCAGATCGAGCCGTCGTCACCGATCGGCGCGATCACACCGTTTCCTGTGGGGGTCGTGCTGGCGAAGTTGACGTTCGACGCAAGCGGCCGCGGCGTTCCGCAGGGCCAGACGGTGGCGAATCCCTTGCTCGATGCCTGCGTGATGGTCACGTTGACAGCGACGGCCACCGCATCGCTGGGCACGGTGACGCGGGTGCCACCAGGCAGTCGCGCTGCGACGCCGACTACCGGAATCGACAGCGGCGACGACGGGGCGACCTTCGACGACCGACCGCCAAGTCCGCTACGGGTGTCGACTCGCCGCTCGGGCCGCAGCCTAACGAACGGCTCGACGGCATCCGCCCCGTCGGAATCGCCGAACCACCCGGCCACGTCGACGACAAAGTTCGTGCCGACCGACGAGTAGAAGCACACGGTTCCCTCGTCGCTGATTGGTGCGATCACGTTGTTCGCAATTACTTCTCCGGCTTGAGCATTCAGGCTCGACACGACTGGGCGTTCGTCCTCACATGGCCAAACGGATGCGAAACCCCGACTGTTCGGTCGAACCATCGTGACGTTAAGCGATACACCGGTCGCCTCTGACGGAATCGACACCAACGCCCCGGATGAGGACGGCACCAGAGCTCCGACGACCGGCAGTTCGATCCGTTTCGGCGGGGAGAGGTAGTGCGTCGGGGTGAGATCGAGGATCTGCTCGCGGAGCCAAAGCGAGAACTCCGCCTCGCCGGTTGCAGTGAGATGGACTCCATCGCTACTGAACCAACGCGAACGCTCGGGCGTGTCGCTCGCTGCGTCCCAATCGAGCACGGTGAGGTTGCTCCAGCGACTCGGCGCCGCGGCAAGTGCTGCGTTGGCAGCCGCGTAGAAGGATCCGCCACCGACGGTCCTGCGGATATCCGCCATGTTCACCCAGACCACGCGTTGCACACCTCGGGCGCTGAGCGCACTCATCATCGCGTCGATGTCGGATGGGAACGTCGCCGGATTGTCGTTGTAGCCGAGTTCGACTACTGCGAGATCGAGACCCGTCGGCAGCGAGTTCGCAACAGTGACGCCGGTGCTCCCCGGACAGGACTCGCGAGTCGTGCACCTGCTGTCGGTCGCATCGAGGATTTGCGAGGCGTACGTGCCATCGGTGACCTGGCGGAACTCACCCGCCGAATTCGTGACACCGTTACCCACCGAGTCGCCGATGAAGGCCATCGACGTGCCGGTGGTGCTTTCGCGGATCACGCGGACTGTGAAACCGGGTGACCGGAGTCCGTACGCACGCTTGAAGTCCCATGCCTGCCTGCGATAGGTGCCATTGGTACCGGTCACCACGAGGTCGTCGAACCAGATGCCTTCAAACGCTTGATAGTTGGCCGATGTTGTCGGCGCCATCGTCGCGCCGGTGATTTTTCCGAGTCCGTGCTGCGCGGCGAAAGTGTCGGCGTCGATGATGCGTGTCCACCGGTGGTACGGGTTGGGAGCGGTGTCGTCACCGATGTCGGTCACCACCGGGAACGCCCCGCCTGCCGTGCTCGGACCGTTCGACGCCGAGAACTCCGTTGACACGATCTGGCCGGACGGCCATTTCCGGACGACGTTGGCCGTGCCGAGAATGGCGGCATCAGTTGCGACGTGCTCGACGTTCGTGGTGGAACCGTTCGGCGAGCCCCGCGTCGCTGCGCCGCCGTACACCTGGCATGACGTTGTGTCACAAGTGGTGGCGTATCGGGTCGACGAGCCGTCGTAGGTGTAGCTGCGGTTCTGTGCGAGCCCGTAGGAGCGTGCTGCCACGGCCTGGGCCTTCACGGCGTTATCACCCGCCCCGTTGCCTGCGTACGCCCAGCTGGCAGCGATCTCTTTGGGGATGACCCCGCGGACGTAGTTCTCGGCGAGCACATCGTTGACAACGCGATTGCCGCTAGAGGTGTGGACAACTTCGACCGCGCCGCGGTAGTGCGTGATGGATCCTCCGGAGGAGCACACCCCGAGTACGTCGCTGCTACTAGTGCCGGCGGCTTCTCCATCTGCGGCAGTGAATCGGACCGGACTGCCGACACTCTGGACGTGGGTGCCGATCTTTGTCCAGTTGACCGAACTCCCCGACGCGGCAATTTGCGCCCGTGCCGATGCAGCGTCGTCGGTGTTCCACCGACTGCCATCAATCTGAAGCGCCCGGCTCGCCTGCCACGCGGCGAGGAAGCCCCTGGTTTGCGGACCGAAGTAGCCGTCGATGACGATGCCGGCGGCGGGTGGATGGAAACTCCGCAGGAAGCGCTGGACACGTTTCGCGTCCGCGTTGTAGGCCGACTGCTCCACGACCGGTCCATCGGGCACGGTAAGCGAGGTGCTACTGGGGCATGCCACCGTGTTTGCCTTATAAATATCGAAGACCCCGGAACTCGTCTCGTTGGCACGCATCGCTGGAGCCGTCTGGCCATTCCAGCGCACGCCGCTGCCATGGGAGATGACACCGACGTCACCCATCCCGTCGTACTTTGTCAGTCGGACGTCGATGCGCTGGTTCGCTGCGGTCGTCCCTGAAATAGTCCCGCCGTAGTAGTGACCCAGGATCTGCTGCCAATTCCAGCCGTGGTCGACCGCATAGCCGTATGCCCCCCACTGGCTCATTCCACGACCATGGCCGTTGCCGGTTCCTTCGACCACGATCGCGATGATGTCGTCGGGTGCCGCTTGGGCTGTCGGCGCAGAAGAAACTGACGGGACGACCACGGCGGCTGACGCAAGCACTGCAGCGGCGAGGGCGGCGGCGCGGCCACGTGACTGGGGTGCCAATGTCATGTCATCGTAATGTAATGTGCGGGAACGCAGTCTCGACGTCAGCATGAGTGTTTTATCGGCAGGTCTACTGCCTCGCTTGAATCTCTCTCTGCCGCCGATGCGAGTGGTACGACCGCAACCGATAACTTCGGCGGCGATGGAACGAGTGGTCGTGTACACCGACGGAGCGTGCAGCGGGAATCCTGGCCCGGGGGGATGGGGCTGGGCGGTGTCTCCGGAGGGGGAACCGCATGGATCAGGCGGCGAAGCCGCCACCACGAACCAGCGAATGGAGGTGTACGCCGTGCTTGATGCGATCCGCTCACTCGGCGCTAACGGCGCTCCGATCGAAATCGTCTCCGACTCGACCTATGTCGTGAACTGCTTCCGTGACCAATGGTGGGTCAAGTGGGAGAGGAACGGCTGGAAGAACTCGAAGAAGCAGCCGGTCGCCAACACCGACCTCTGGAAGCCCCTGATCGATGTCGTGCGTAACGGTAACGTGACGTTCACCTGGGTGAAGGGGCACAGCGGGCACCCGATGAACGAACTCGCTGACCGTCTTGCGGTCGCAGCAACACCGCGCTGAAAAGAGCGCCCGAGTTGAGAGACGCTCAGCTAGCGGCTTGTCAGAGGAGGTCGAGCGCGGCTCGAATCATCTGCTCGCCGAGAAAGTCCGTCGCAATGATCTGCGCCGCCTCTGGGCTGACGTGGACACCGTCGGGGCGCAGGTCGACGTCATCGGTGTATCCGGCGTCGTCGAAGTACTCAAGGAGGTCGACCACGTAGACCTCACCCGGATTGGCGGCGACGACTTCTTCCATCACCTCGTGCAGCACTGCGTGGCGCGCCGGCTGCTCTTGCGCGGTCCCGCGCGAGAGCCACAGCGGATTTGGAATCGGTGCCTTCACCCACACCACCGCACCGGCACCTTCCGCCAGCAGGGCGTCGGTCACGCGGGTGAAGTCGAAGCGCAGCCTGGCCCGCATCTCGTCGGTCTCAGTGGCGAACCCGTCACCGCCGTCCCATCGACGGTCGAGAACGTCCCACGAAGTCGTCACCATCAAGACGACGTCAGCACCGGTTTCGGCCACACGGTCCGGAAGGTCGCGTTCGAGCCAGTCGGAGCAATCGTCGCGTACGTCGAACCACTCACCTTCGAGCAGATACTCGCCATCGCGTACGAACCCGCACCCTCGCTCGACATTCAGTTCCGCCTGCGCGGTGTCGGGCGACGCCGCCGCCCAACTCACCACACCGTTGCCATATGCCTCGCCGGTCGAATCGCCCGCGACGATCATCCTGACCGGACGGCTCAGCTCCGGAATTGGTGGAATCGTGCTCGTCGTGGTGGTGGTCTCGGCCGATGTTGCCGATGGCTCGGTGTCAATGTCCACCGGTGGCTCCGGCTCGCTCGGCTGCTCGACCGCCGTGACCGCCGATTCGGTGATGATCAACGGGGCGTCGTCGGTGTCGAGCGCCGCAGCTTCGACTACCTCAGACTCGGTCGCCCAGTAGTCACTGTCCGCCCCGGGCACCATGATCACCGCCGCGACGATCACCGCCGCGGTGGCACCACCGGCAGCGACCAGCGTCGGACGGATTCCGATACCGCCGGCCTTGCGGATCGGCTGCTCAAAGAACATGAACGAGAGCTGGGCCACGCCGAGGGTGAGCATCATGCGCAATGCGAACAGTGCGGGCCCGTCGATCCCGGTGCGCTCGTCGTTCATCACGACGAAGATCGGCCAGTGGAACAGGTAGACGCCGTAGCTGATTCGGCCGAGCCAGACCAACGGCGGGGCTGCGCATGCCGAGCGCACGGGCGAGTCGACCTGCAGACCGAGCAGCAGGAGGGCGCTGACCGCCCCGATCGCCGGAAGCCAGCCGGAATATGCCGGACCGCCCGCGGCGGGGAACGTGACAACGCAGACGCCGAGGATCACCAGCGCTGCAGGCGCAAGCACCCACAGCCTCGGCGACACGGTGCGCCCTGCGAGTGCGAGCGCCAGGAACGCTCCGAGCAGAATCTCAGCAGCACGGGCGGGTGACGCCCAGTACGCCGCGTCGCTTCCCCAGACCGCTGCGATGAGCGGTGCTGCGACAACGAAGGCGGCTGTCACGGCGCCGAGCACGGCCAAGCGTCCCCGTGGCGTGCGGCCGAGCTTCCACAACCCGACGAATGCCACCGGCCAGATCCAATAGAACTGCTCCTCGATCGCCAACGACCAGAAGTGCTCCAGTGGCGACGCGGCCCCGGCTGCTTGCTGGAGCAACTCCTGGTACGACCCGTCACTCGCCAGGAAGACCCAGTTGGCCATCTGGAGCAGACTGCCAATGATGTGGGAACGGAGGTCGGCGACGGCATCGAACCAATCGGTCACGACCGAGGCGACCATCACCAGCACCACCAGCAGCACGCTGGCCGGAAGAAGCCGTCGCGCTCGACGGGAGTAGAACGCACCCAACCCCACCGACCCCTTCGCCTCGGTTTCGGCAGCCAGCAAACTCGTGATCAGAAAACCGGACAGGGTGAAGAAGACCGACACCCCGAGATAGCCGCCGCTGAAACCCGGCACCTCGCCGTGAAACAGGAGGACCGCGAGAACCGCGAGCGCGCGCACTCCGTCGAGTGCAGGTTGGTAGGCAATCGACGACGGACGCCGTTCCCTGGTGCGTGTGCTTGCCGCCTCCCCACTGACCGGCCCGCCCACCAGCTCGAGTGTACGGCATCAGCCAAACAACGAGCAGATAACATTCACCCGATGGCAGGGCGCGCACACCAACGACGACCTGCGATGTCCCGACTGCGACTGACACTCGTCGGGGTTGTCGCACTCTCGACGCTGACCGTAGCCGTGAATGCCTCGACTCCGCACGGTGTCGTCGAGGCGGCCCCACGCCAGATCGACATCTTCGCGCCGGGCCCGCTCGGCGCAGTCACCGTGTTCGGCGACTCCGTGCTGCTGGGTTCCGCGCTGTGGGGTCCGACGCTGCCCGAGCGACTTGCTGAGCGCGGTTGGGGTCCGATCAAGTTCCGCGCCGGCGAGGGTTACAACACTCGCACAGGCAAATTCGGCGCGCGCACGTGGCTGTCCAACTGGCGCACGCAGGGGTGGGACGCCCCAAATGTGCTCATCAACCTCGGCGCGAACGACTCGGGCATCTGCGACACCAACATCAACTGCGCAAGGCAACGCATCCAGGGGGTCATCGACGAGATCGGCCCGGGGCACACGATCTGGTGGCCACAGATCACGCGCCTCTTCACAGCCCTCCCCCAACAGAACACATGGAACCAGGCACTCCGGGAATTCGCGAACACGCGGAACGACTTCTTCACCTGGGACTGGCCGGCTGAACTTTCCCAGTACCGATCGTCCGACGGCACCCACCTGACCCCCGACGGCTACCGAACCCGCTCGGTCCGGATGGCCAACCTGTTCACGCGCGATGTCGCTCGGGCACAGCGGACGGGCGATCCGGCTCCGCTTCCCACACCGACTGCGGATCCGGCGACGTTTGTTTCGATTCCTGGTGTTCGGGTCATCGACACCCGCGTCGACGACGGGGCAGGTCCGTTGGCGCCGGGCGAAACCAGAGCCGTCGACTTCGGGGACATCCCACCCGAGAACGCATCGGCGGTAGCCCTATACGTCGGAGCCGCGAAAACGCAGTCGAACGGGTATTTCGTGGCCGGCCCATGTGGACTGGCCACGTCCGGTTCCACGGTCAACTACAGGCCGTTCACAGCGATCGGGGCGCCGACCATCGTCGCCCTCGGAGAAGACGACGACGTGTGCGTGTACAGCTCCGGAACGGCTGATCTCGTGATCGACATCCAGGGAGCATTCGTCGACGGGCCCGAGGGGATGACGTTCCACCCGCTCGCCACGCCCGAGCGTCTAGTCGACACCCGCGAGACCGGGCGCTCGAGCGAAGTTGTCGTTCCGACTCCCGCTGGGGCCCGCGCGGTCGCCGTTAATCTCACGGCCGTGCGAGCCCAACAGCGCGGGTTCATCAGCGCGTACCCATGCGGAGAGCCAGGCGGCACAGCGAATCTCAACTTTCGGCCCGGGCCAGCGTGGTCGGCGTCCGCGATCGTCAACGTCTCCGACGCAGACACGATCTGCGTCTCGTCGAACGTGTCCACCGACGTAATCGTCGACATCACGGGCACGTTCGGCAACGGAGCCGGGTTGAGGTACGTCCCCGTGCCCCCGACCCGCATGCTCGACACTCGCGACGGCATAGGCGGATGGTCCCCGATGCAGGGAGCGGGCCAGACCATCGGAACCCGAGTGGCGCCCCCGTCGGCGCAAGCGGTCACCGGAACGATCACGATGGTACGCCCTCTCGAGCGCGGCTACGTGACCGCCGACGCCTGTTCCGGCTCCGCCCGGACCTCCTCGGCTAACGCAGCAGCCGGGGCAGTCATCGCGAACTCGATGACCCTCGGCATCTCCGACACCGGCCAACTCTGCCTCCGCGCGTCATCGACCGGCCAGACCTTGTTCGACACAACCGGCTGGTGGGTGCCATGACCCCGCGCCGCCGCCGACCCGGCGTCGCGCATGCCATCACAATCGCCGCCGCAACGCTCGCGTGCGCCGTGCTCGTGGCCGTCGCTCCGACTCGAAGCGAACGCGCCGGCGCAATCGCCCCGGCCGAACAGCGTGTGATGCTCGTGACCGACTCGGTCGGTCTCGGAACGCGCGGCATTCTCGAGGGCTACTTCCCCGCCGACTGGGACGTCTCGATCGTCGGTAAACCCGCTGTTTTCGTCCGCGATCTCGCGAGCAAATACATCGGACCGAACCTGTACCGCGCCGGCGACCACGTCGTTATTGCCGCCGGATACAACTATCCGTACTGGGACCCGGTGCGATTCGACCAAGCCATCGACACCACGATTGCGACACTGATCCGAGCAGATGTGAAGCACATCTACTGGGTCACGCTCCGCGACGTGAAGCCGCAGTACATCTCGGAGGCTGCGTGGCGTCAGGTCCAGCGGTACTACTGGTACTTCCCGACCGTCAACGAGCACCTCGAACGCGCCCTTTCCCGCCACCCAGAACTCACGCTGATTGACTGGGCCGCGGTCGCCGACCGTCCGGGCATCACGTACGACGCGATTCACCTCAACCGCACAGGCGCCGAGCTCTACAGCTCGCTGATCTCGCAAGCCGTAGCCGATGCTCAGACGCGTCCGGCGAACGAGTCGATCACGAGGATCAAGGTGGCCGACCGCTCCGCGGTTGCAGCGGGCGAGATCACCGCGGTCGCCGTCAACCTCACGAGTGTGCGTGGGAGAACTCGGGGATACCTGTCCGCGTTCCCGTGCGAACAGGGGCCGGGCGCAACGAGCAACCTCAACCATCAACGCAACCAGGTCGTTGCGGCTGCCGCCATCGTCCCCGTCGACTCGGCTGGTGAATTCTGTGTCTTCAACAAGCAAGCGGGCCACGTGATCGTCGACGTATTTGGACGCTTCAACGCCGATGCCGAACTGACAAGCGCCGACTCGGCGCGCCTGGTCGACACCCGCCAAGCGCCAACAGCCGGAACGAAACAGCCGGCAGGGAAGGAACTGCGCGTCGACGTCGGCGCACCCGACCGAACCGTCGCGATCAACGTCACGGTCACACAGGCCACCAGCCGCGGCTACCTCACTGTTCACCAGTGCGGGACGGCACCGCCGAACACGTCGAACGTCAACTTCGCCGCACAGCTCGCGGCGCCGAACCTCGTGATTACCCGGACCGATGCAAACGGTCACGTGTGCCTGACCGCGACACAGGATGCGCACGTCATCGTCGACCTCCTCGCCGAGTTCGGTGCCTCGACAACGGTCAAGGCCGCGACCCCCGAACGACTGGCCGATACTCGCGGCGGAGCTGCCCCTACACCAGGGGAGGTCATACAAATCGACGTCGCCGCAGGCGACCCGGATACAAGGGTGTCGGGCGTGATCGGCAACCTCACGATCGTCCGCCCCGAGGCGAACGGATACGCCACCGTGTACCCCTGCGCCGGCGGGCCAACCGAAACGTCCAACATCAACTTCCGGGCGAGCCAGACGATTGCAAACGCGATAATCGTCGAGCCCGATGAAGATGGGATGCTCTGCGTGTTCACCAACACCGCAGCAGAGGTCGTTTTCGACAAGCTCGGGACCACGGGCGCCGGGTTCGCCGGCGTGGCACCGATCCGGCCGCTGGACACCCGAAAACGCTGATCTCAGTCGACGCCGCGTCGATGTCGAACCTCGACGAAATTCGAAAGCACTTGGTGGGTACCCACAGGTAACCCTGCGACAATGCAGCGCATGATCTTCGACGGCCACGTCCATCAGCTGCCTGACATCGATCCGACGGAAACCATCGAATGGCTGGACAGCCTGGACGCCGTCGTCGACACGCACGGCAAGACCCGTGCGCGCTACCTGTTGTCACGGTTGATGGAGCGGGCCAACGAGTCGCAGGTGTCATTCCCGGCAACTGTCTCGACGCCGTACGTCAACACGATCCCACTCGAGCAAGAGCCGTGGTTTCCCGGCGACGAGCATATCGAGCGACGGATTCGCGCCTTCGTTCGTTGGAACGCCGCGATGATGGTCGTCAAGGCGAACAAGACGGCTGACGGCATCGGTGGCCACCTGTCGACATTTGCGTCCTCCGCTGCCTTGTACGAGATCGGCTTCAACCACTTCTTCCGCGGCAAAGACGACGGGAACGCGGGCGACCACGTGTACTTCCAGGGCCACGCCGCTCCTGGCGTCTATGCCCGCGCCTTTATGGAAGGCCGTCTCACCGCCGATGACCTCGACCATTTCCGCCGCGAGATCGGCCGCGGAGGGCGCGGCTTGTCGTCGTACCCACATCCTCGGTTGATGCCCGACTTCTGGGAGTTCCCGACGGTGTCTATGGGGCTCGGTCCGATTACCTCGCTGTATCACGCGCGCTTCAACCGATACCTCCACAACCGCCAGATCGACGACACGTCGCAGAGCCGTGTGTGGGCGTTCCTCGGCGATGGCGAGTGCGACGAGCCCGAGACGCTCGGCGCGATCTCCCTCGCCGCCCGCGAGAAGCTCGACAACCTCGTCTTCGTCGTCAACTGCAATCTGCAGCGGCTCGATGGTCCGGTGCGCGGCAACGGCAAGGTCATCCAGGAGCTTGAGGCCGTGTTCCGCGGCGCCGGCTGGAACGTCATCAAGGTCGTTTGGGGTTCTAAGTGGGACCCGTTGCTCGCCCAGGACAAAGACGGCGTGTTGCTGAACAAGATGAACACCACCGTCGACGGCGAATTCCAACGCTACGCGGTCGAAGATGGCGGCTACGCACGTGATCATTTCTTCGGCCCCGACGAACGTCTCCGCCAGATGGTCTCCCACTTGTCCGACGACGAGCTCCGCAACCTTCCGCGCGGCGGCCACGATTATCGCAAGCTGTACGCCGCGTACAAGGCGGCGACCGAGAACCTCGGATCGGGCGCGCCCACGGTCATCCTCTGCAAGACGGTCAAGGGATGGACGCTCGGCGAAGGTTTCGAAGGGCGCAACTCGACGCACCAGATCAAGAAGATGACCAAGCAGCAGATCGTCGATCTGCGTGACCGGCTGTACATGCACGACGAGATCCCCGAGAGCTCGATTGAGGCCGACCACCCACCGTATTTCAAGCCGTCGGAGGACTCCGTCGAGTATCAGTACATGATGGAACGGCGCCGAGCGCTCGACGGTTCGGTTCCGAAGCGGACCACCCGTGTCCGCCGGGAACTCTCGCTTCCTGACCCGTCCACCTTCGCCGAGATGTGGACCGGCTCGGGCGGCCAGGAGGTGTCGACCACCATGGCCTTCACTCGACTCCTGCGCAGCCTCACGCGCGACGAACACATCGGAGGACGCATCGTCCCGATCATCCCCGATGAGGCGCGCACGTTCGGGATGGACTCGCTATTCCGCGAAATCGGCATTTACGCGTCGCAGGGCCAGAAATACGAGCCCGTCGATCACGATTTGCTGCTGTCATACTCTGAGTCAGCCAAGGGCCAGATCCTCGAGGAAGGCATCACCGAGGCCGGTTCGATGGCGAGCTTCATCGCCGCCGGAACCTCCTATGCGACCCGTGGGGTACCGATGGTGCCGTTCTACACGTTCTATTCGATGTTCGGCTTCCAGCGCGTGGGTGACCTCGCATGGCAGGCCGCCGATATCCGCGCCCGCGGCTTCCTCATGGCTGCCACCGCCGGCCGCACGACACTGATGGGCGAAGGTCTCCAACATCAGGACGGCCACAGCCTCGTGCTGGCCTCGACTGTCCCCGCAGTTCAGGCATATGACCCGGCCTTCGCCTACGAAATCGGAGCGATTGTGCAAGCTGGCATGAATCGTATGTACGGCGGCGGCCCCGCTGACTGGACTGATGTCTTCTACTACATCACCCTGTACAACGAAAACTATGAGATGCCGGTTATGCCTGAGGGCGACGGCCTCGCCGAGCAGATCATCGAAGGCATCTACAAGTTCGCGGACGCCCCCGAGGTCAGCGACGCGAAGCCTGCGACGATCCTGTTCTCCGGTGTCTCCCACGTTGCCAGCCGAAAAGCGGCTGCCGAGCTCGCCGAACACTACGGGGTGGCAGCCGAGCTGTGGTCAGTCACGTCATATAAGGCGCTGCGCGAAAATGGACTCTCCGCTGAACGCCACAACCGCCTTCATCCGAGCGACAAACAGCGCACACCAATCGTGACCGACCGCCTCGCTGCGTCGACGGGTCCGATCACTGCGGTCTCTGACTTTATGGCGATCGTGCCCGATCAGGTCCGTCAGTTCGTCGATGGCCGAACCTTCAAGACGCTCGGCACCGACGGCATGGGCCGTTCCGACACCCGCGAAGCGTTGCGCCACTTCTTCGAGATCGACACCGGCCACGTGGTCGTCGCCGTACTCTCGGGTCTCCTCGCCGACGGCGACATCGAGGCATCGGTCGTCGAGGATGCCATCGCCCGATACGACATCGACCCCGACGCCCTCGACCCCTGGACCTCCTACACCGCCTGATTTGCCCCGTCCCGGCACCAACAAATCATTGAGTCGTCATGCGACGCGAGTGGCGAATGCCGTCGCCCACAGCTCGCGAAGGGCCCGGTCGGCCAGCATCTCAAGCCGCGGGTCGAAGCGCTGCAACGCACGCTGCATGAAGTCGAACAATCCACCCTCCGGACAGTTGACGACGACGTGAAAATGTGTGGTCACCACGCAGTACGCATGGATCTCGACGTCAAATCGCTCTGCAGCATTCGCGAGTTCGAAGAGGAAGGTCCTGTGTTCTCGATCGTCGATGAAGATGTCCTGTCGATCGACACCATGATCGGTGAGATGGAACCATCCGTGCTGTTGCGCTGAACGCTGCCCTCGTGACATGACACCACGATGACAAAGGGGTGTATCAGTCCCGGCTGCAGCGATCCCCGGCCACGTGATTTGTTGGTACCGGGACCGAGCAAAACGTTAGGTTGAGGAGATGGCCGGAACGTTGTACATCACGGGCGATGCGGCAGCAGACGAACTGCTGAACTCCGATCCCAACGCACTCTTGCTCGGCATGCTCCTCGACCAACAGGTGCCGATGGAATGGGCGTTCAAGGGCCCGCTCACACTGAAGGACCGCCTCGGACACGTCGACCCCGCGAAGATCGCAGCGATGGACGTCGACGAATTCGTGTCGATCTGCTGCGAGAAGCCGGCGATCCACAGGTTTCCCGGGTCGATGGGCAAGCGCATCCACCAGGTGTGCACGGCG
>CAJQPY010000044.1 GCA_905480335.1 uncultured Ilumatobacter sp.
CCTACGAAGTGCAGCCCCTCGACTTTTGGATTCGTCTCGCAGAAGGTGCGGATGTGCCGCTCGCCGGGATTCTTGAGGCAAACAATGCGACGACAAGCACTCCGCTCTACCCGGGAACGACGATTTGCCTGCCGGCCGGAGCGTCGACCCCTCAACCTGTCCCGGCACCTACGACGGCTGAGCCCACCACCGCCGCCGTCCCAGCCCCGACGACTGCCGTTCCGGCCCCGACGACTGCCGCTCCGACTACCGTTGCACCGTCTTCTGCCGGCCCCGAGGACGTTAAGCAGATCATTCGCGACGTCTGGCCCGACGAACTTGAAGAGCGAGCCCTCGAAATCGCCTTCCGTGAGAGCCGGTACGTGCCGACGGCCAAAAACTTTTGCTGTTACGGCATCTTTCAGATGTACTGGAATGTGCACAAGAGTTGGCTTGCTGACATCGGCATTACCAACGATCAGCAGCTGTATGACCCAGCGACGAACGCCCGAGCGGCGTACGCGCTGTACCAGCGTGCCGGTGGATGGGGCCCGTGGGCCCTGTGACCTGGTCTGAATCTTCGACCTCACCCGTTCTGATCTGAGGTGGAGCGCCCTACACTCAGTAACGCCGGTGGGCATCAGCGCCCGTAGCTCAATGGATAGAGCACTTGATTACGGATCAAGCGGTTGGGAGTTCGACTCTCTCCGGGCGCACCAGATGAGCAGGGGTTTCGCAGCGATGCGGAACCCCTGTCTCGTTTAGGGATCAACGCAGGGACCAGCGAGGACCGCGGTCGGCCTCCAAGGCGACCACAGGATCAATAACCACGCAGCGTCCAGCTGGTCGGTAGCAGATCTGCTGAACGGAGCCGCACGTTATGGGCGACGACATCGCGGAGAAGACGCGATCGGTGTCCGCCCAACGTCTCAGAAATAAGCCTCTGGTCTACGACACGTCTCAGCTCGAGTCGATCTTGCGACAAGCAGGTTGTTCCTTTTGAGGCGGCTTTGGCCGATAGCGTGACGGCCACCGCAACGAAGGTTCCGGGCGATCTGGAGCGACCCGAGACTTGGCGTGACAAGCCGTCAATCGGCTGAGACGTTGCGTCGTAGACTCACATCGTGCGTGACGATGTCTTGACCTCCAAGCTTGCAGGTTTCGGGACGACCGTCTTCGCCGAGATGTCTGCGCTGGCGATCAAGACGGGTGCGATCAACCTCGGCCAGGGATTTCCCGACACCAACGGCCCGTCGGCTGTCCTTGACGTAGCTGTTGGGGCCATCCGAGCCGGGGTGAATCAATATCCGCCCGGCCTCGGGGAACCCGAGTTGCGCGTTGCGATCGCTGAACACCAGCGGCGCTGGTATGGCTTGACAGTGGACGCTGACACCGAGGTTGTTGTGACGGCCGGCGCAACCGAGGCGCTGGCCGGAGCGATGCTGGGCATGCTTGACGCAGGCGACGAGGTCGTGCTGTTTGAGCCTATGTACGACAGTTACCAAGCGGTGATCGCGTTGGCTGCAGCCACACCGGTTCCGGTGCTGTTGCAACCCGATTCCGATGGCGACATCTGGCGCTTCGATCCTGCTGCGCTGCGGGCGGCAATCACCGATCGGACCAAGCTGATCCTGCTCAATACGCCGCACAATCCGACGGGCAAGGTGTTCGACCGGGGCGAATTAGAGCTGATTGCCGAGCTGGCGCTCGAGCATGACCTCATCGTCGTGACCGATGAGGTGTACGAGCACCTTGTGTTCGACGGTGCCGAGCATGTTCCGCTTGCAACGTTGCCGAACATGTTCGAACGAACCCTGACGATTTCGTCGGGTGGCAAGACGTTCCATACGACCGGCTGGAAGATTGGTTGGATGACCGGCCCGGTCGAGCTGGTGAGTGCGGCGCTGCTCGCGAAGCAGTACCTCACTTATGTGAACGGCGCCCCGTTCCAGCCGGCAATAGCGGTCGGACTAGCATTACCCGACGATTACTTCACGACGCTGCGCAGCAACCTCCAGGTTGCGCGCGACCGCCTTGCTGACGGTCTTGACCGAGCCGGTTTTGTTACGTATCGGCCCGAGGCGAGCTACTTCGTCACAGTCGATGTGCGCTCAGCGCGGCCCGATGGCGACGGGATGGCGTTCTGCCAGTCGCTGCCCGAGACTGCGGGTGTCGTCGCGGTGCCCGCCGCGGCTTTTTACATGCATCCCGAGTACGGTGCCCACCTCGTCCGTTTCGCGTGTTGCAAACAGCTCGATGTGATCGATGCGGCGGTCGAACGACTCGTGGCGGCCTTCGCATGACCGCCCTGCGCGTTGCTGCGATCCAACACGAGATCGTCTGGCACGATCGAGCGGCGAACTTCGCACGGCTCGCTCCGATGATTGCAGGAGCAGCCGCAGGTGGTGCAGGTCTCGTGCTGCTGACGGAGACCTTCTCGACAGGCTTCTCGTTCGACACCCCCGGCATCGGTGAACCCGAAGGTGGCCCGTCGGCAGCGTTCCTCTCGGCGCAGGCGGCGGCGCACGGAGTGTGGGTCGGCGGGTCGTGTCCGGAAATCGCGGCAGATGCCCCGGTAGACGATCCGCGACCGTCGAACTCGTTCGTGCTCGCCGGTCCGACTGGTGATGTCCACAGGTATCGCAAGATCCATCCTTTTTCTCATGCGAATGAGGAACGGTTCGTGCGCGCAGGAGCCGAGTTCGTTACCGTCGAGGTCGATGGAGTTCGGCTCAGCTTGTTCGTCTGCTACGACCTTCGTTTTGCCGACGAGTTCTGGGAACTAGCGGAGCAGACCGACGCCTACCTCGTCGTGGCGAACTGGCCGGCGAAGCGCCGACTGCACTGGTCTACCTTGCTGCGGGCGCGAGCGATCGAGAACCAGGCGTACGTCGTGGGTGTGAATCGAGTCGGTTCCGGCGGTGGTCTCGAGTACAGCGGCGATAGTGCGGTAATCGATCCGCTTGGCGAGGTCCTCGCCTCGGGCGCTGGCGACGAAACGGTGCTCTTCGCAAATATTGATCCCGACCATGTCGCCGCGACCCGACAGCACTTTCGGTTCTTGCAGGACCGCCGCTGATCGGCGGTCTCTGCTTGTCGGGTCCCTTCAGTCGATCGCCGGCGGCAAAACGGGTCGGTGCATCA
This sequence comes from uncultured Ilumatobacter sp., assembly GCA_905480335.1. Lineage (GTDB taxonomy): Bacteria > Actinomycetota > Acidimicrobiia > Acidimicrobiales > Ilumatobacteraceae > Ilumatobacter_A. The sequence goes on from CAJQPY010000044.1 coordinate 3,124, forward strand.
GCGATACCTCGATGCCGTGCGACATCTGGCGGCCGACTTCGACGAAGCCCTGCTTACGGTGGAACCGCAGCGATCGATCGTTGGGTGGATCGATGTTCACCTCAAGCGTCAGTCCGGTCGCATCGGTGAATTCGTCCCGCATCCGGCGAGCCACCTCGTCGTACATGGCACGGCCCCACCCGCGACCCCGGGATGATGCGTCAAACGCCACTCGGTCGAGGTAGAGCGAATCGGGGTGCAGCTCCATGAACCAGCGGTAGTTCACCGAGGTGTATGTCGAGCCGGGGGCAAGGACGACGCAGAAGCCAACGAGCGTGTGGTCGCATTCGGCAACGAGTGCGATCGCTGCCTCGCTGACGAGGAAATCCAGGTCAGCGGCGTTGATGTCGCCGACCTCAGGAACGCTCGCAGCATTGATCGCAAGGACGCGATCGAGATCGGATGTCTCGATCGTGCGGAACACAGGGTCGGATCGCATCGGGCAGAACGTATCGAACGCGAGGGCGAGCCCACCTGTAAACACTCGCGAACCATTCGCGCTCCGTGGTTCCGAGTTTGGTGGAGCGTCGTATCCTTCGCTCATGCTGTTTCGTAAGCACGCTGTCATGGTCGACCCCGCTGACGCTCTGCCGGGCAGAACGAATCAGTCAATGCCGGTGCCGGACGCGCACTTCGTGAACGGTAATTCGCTCGTCAGGCCATGGCCTGACGGGTTGGAAGTCGCCGTCGTGGGAATGGGCTGCTTCTGGGGTGCCGAACGGATCTTCTGGCAGTTGGACGGCGTCTACTCCACCTTTGTCGGGTACGCCGGTGGATACACACCGAACTGCACGTATGAGGAGAACTGCACTGGATTGACGGGTCATGCCGAAGTCGTTGGCATCGTGTTCGATCCGAGCGCCGTCAGCTTTGAGCGAATCATGCAAGTCTTCTGGGAGAGTCACGATCCGACGCAAGACATGCGCCAGGGCAACGACGTCGGGAGCCAGTACCGAACTGCGGTGTATGCCACCCAGGCAGATCAATTGTCTGTGATTGAGGCGACCCGGGTGACTTTCCAGTCCCAACTCGACTCGAAGAACTTCGGCACGATCAAGACCGAGGTCAAACAGATCGATTTCGATCAAGATTTCTACTACGCCGAGCCGTATCACCAGCAGTACCTGGCCAAGAACCCCAATGGCTACTGCGGAATCGCTGGGACGGGTGTTAGCTGTCCGATTGGACTCGGCGCCTAATGCGCCAATTTTGAGTCAAGACCGTGTGATTACCAGCCGCCGGACCGGATCTCGTCGCCGTCTGCGTCGAGTCCTCGGCCTGCCCACCGCAGAGTGCCGGGCGTTGCTGACAGTCGAGCAATCACAGTCTGCATCGGGGTTTCATCGAGCGTTTCGATGGCGCCTCGACTCGCATAGTGAGGGTCGCTTGCGATGCCGGCCATGTCGAGTACCGGACCGATTGCAGCCTCCGCCGTCGTGAATCGGTCGAGCACATCAGCCTGGGTACGTTCGGCGCACCAGGCCGTCATTGCTGCTTCCAATTCGTCGCGGTGCTCCGCCCGCCCCTCGAACGTTGCGAAGCGTTGGTCGTCGCCTCGGCCGATGAGCTCGAGGACTCGAGCTGCGACCGAATTGCTGCTCGTGGACACGGCTACCCAGCCACCGTCGTTGCAGCGGTATGTGCCCCGCGGCACGGTGTAGGGCAGGCCGGCGCCGAGTCGCGGCTGCTGCTCACCGGTCACGGCGTACAGCGATGCAAGGGGGCCCATGAGGTGAAACATTGTTTCCAGCAGGTTTACGTCGACCACCTGTCCGATGTTCGAGTGCAGGGCCACCATTGTCGCGAAGGCAGCCGCGAGTCCGGTCACCTCGTCGGTGAGGGCGATCGGCGGGAGCAGCGGCGCACCCTCCGGCTCGCCATTGAGTGCCGCAAACCCTGACATGGCCTCGGCGATCGTTGCGAAGCCTGGTCGCTCGGCGTATGGGCCGTTCTGGCCGAAACCCGACACCCGTGTCATCACGAGCGATGGACGACGTTCCAGCAGCACATCGGGACCTAGACCGATTCGCTCCATTGTGCCTGGCCGCGAGTTCTCGACGAGCACGTCGGTGTCGTCGACGAGGTCGAGGAACACCGACTTGTCGGCGGGATCCTTTACGTCGAGCACGATCGTGCGTTTGTTTCGGTTGACGATTTTCCACCACAAGCCGACACCGTCGCGTGGGTCCTTCCATGCCATGTTCCGTAGGCCGTCGCCGCCCGGGCGTTCGACTTTGATCACATCGGCGCCAAAGTCTGCGAGATAACGGGCGCAGTTAGGCCCGGCGAGCACCGTCGACATGTCGAGCACTCGCAGGCCGGCGAGCGGCCCGTCGGGCCCGTCGTTTTCATTCACCTTTGCAACCCTCGCAGACAGCACGAGAGCCGCACGAATCCCGATCAGCGGTGGTGGGTAATGCCGCTACTGGGGGGGTTGCTCAGACAGTATTGATTCTCACCATCGTTGCTTTGGGGTTAACGTTGATCCGAATGCCGAGTGTCTTGAAGCCGACTGAGTTCAGCTGCATCAGCTCCCGGGAAATAGACGTTCACGATTGCCGGGGACGTCCGTGTTCTAGTGCGCATCGTAAGGCGGCAACCTGGCCCCCTACGGATGTGTTGACGAGGCCTACAGTGAAGAGACCGTCGCGGTCCCGGCCGGCGGCAGCCATGTCATCGAAATCGAGTGCCACGAGCGGGTTGGCGCTGCTGGACTCACGATGGAGTAGCCGGACGTCTCCGTCTGG
>CAJQPY010000045.1 GCA_905480335.1 uncultured Ilumatobacter sp.
AACACGAGTTGGTGATGGGCACCCTCGACGCCAAACGTGACTGGGGCTATGCCGGTGATTACGTCAAAGGCATGTGGATGATGCTGCAACAAGATCAGCCTGACGACTACGTGCTCGCCACCGGTGAGACTCACTCGGTCGAAGAGCTCGTCCAGTTGTCGTTCGCGGCGGTCGGGATCGACGATTGGCAAAGGTACGTCCGCCAGGATCCAAAGTTTTACCGGCCCGCCGAGGTCGACCTGCTGATCGGCGACCCAACGAAAGCAAAAGAACGACTCGGCTGGAAACCCGAAGTTGATTTCCCCACCTTGATCAACATGATGGTCGACAACGACCTCGCCATCGAGGCCGCCAAAGCCCACTGACAGGTGAGGACTCTTAGTCGAGCGGAGCTGTTGCCTCGATGACCGAGCCCTGATCGGGAACTACTCCCGATCGGAGACGTTGCCGTAGGGCGATGGCAAACACCAACAACGCGGCGAACGAGGAGAGCAGCAGACCAATTTCGATACGACGAAAGAGCTCATCGCTCGCAAGCCAGGTGACGATGATGAAGGTCGCGACGCCGGTTCCCCACCCGAGTGCAACCAGCGCGTGGCCCTTGAGGGCGATTACCGCTTGCCCGAGCGCGAGTGCGAGCATGTACAAGCTGCTCGCGAGGGCGAGCATCGCCAGGGTGCGGCCACTGAGGTCGACTTCGTAGACCACGTCGGCGGCCAACGGACCGAAAAGGAAGGCACCGGCCGTCCCGACCACGCCGACAGCGATGACGAGGTACGCCAGCCGCAGTAGGCCGGAGCGAAACTCAACCAACTCGCCGCGCGCAGCCAGACGACTCAGACCCGGCAGCAGCGCAGCTTGGACCGCCTGGAAGAGGAAGAGCGGTATCCGCGCAAGCAGGACTCCGAATGAGAACCGAGTGACGAAGTCACCTTCGTTGTCATCGGCGAGGAGCGTGGCCGTGATCGGGCCCGCGTTGAGCAGCGCAGCGGCGAAAACAGACCCGAGGAGCAACCACCCCAGGTTCGGAGTGACCTCATTCCACTCGGCGGTCGAACCCTCGTCGAGTGGAATGAGCGTCTCAGGGAAACATGGTGTCTCGCTGTCGGGCACCAAGCTGGCGTCGGGGGTGCGGTACCTGGGAAAAGGCTTCAGCGCGCCACGCCGCCACACGTACCCAACTGCGAACAGCGGCGAGACGGCGATCGCAAACCCGTAGACACCGGCGGCCGTGATCCCGACGATCGCAAGGGCGACAGTCAGCAGGATACGGATGACACCATCGGAGCCCATGATTAACGCGTATTCCCGGAAGCGTCCGCTGCCTGAGCAGATGCCCCGGGCAAGGTGTGCCGGGGCAAAAGCCACGAACGTGGCGATCAGCGCCGCAACCATCAGCCAATCGCCGTCGAAGTAGTTGCTTGCGATCAACGGGCTCGCCGCCACGATAATAATGACGATCACAGCCACGAGGATTGCGCTGAGGCGGAGCACCTTGCGGACAACGGGGGCCGAGCCGTCGTATGTGGCGCGCCGGTGCGCAAGTGCGCGGCCGGTTTCCTGCTCAAGGGGAAGGAAGAAACCCGGTGCGAGCGCAAACGTCGCAAACCACAATGAGACAATTGGTTTGAATTCTTCTTCCCCGCCGACTGCGATGGTGCCAATCCGGAAGAATGCAAAAGTTGCGACGCCGGCGATTAGTAGTGCGCCGGCAACCGGGATCGTGCCGTCTGGAACAGGCATCCGCGCCCGGCCGGACGCCGCGTCGTCAGGTAGGTCGGCGTCGGTCGACACGAAAAGATCTGTCTACTTGCGGGCGGCCGCTCAACGGCGCAGTTCCCGCTCAATCTCGCGCCGCTGCACCTGAATGCGCTGGTAGGCGAGGACGCTTATTCCGACGGCGGTGTATGTCGCCTCGGAAGCGACGTGGACAACAGTCGCCCTGACAGCGCTGCCGGTCTCGCGCAGAGACTTGGCGGCAGGGGCCAGATCGAAGTTGGTGAGATCCACCGACGGAAACATAGGCCTCCAACAGTACCAAGCCGAGCCGCCCGCACCTTGGGCGCCCATCGACCCGCCTGAGCTGAGCGGGCGACCGAGGCCACAGGTCGGGTTCACTGAGTGACCCGATCGGGGTGAGACGCACCGCTAGCCTCGCATCGTCGTGGAATCAGAGACTCACAGTGCACCGCCGGTCGTAGCCGTCGTCGTCGTTCACGATCCAGGCGACTGGTTCGATGAGACGCTCAACGCGTTCGCCGGACAGGACTACCCAAATCTGCGCTTTCTGTTCCTCGTAGGCGAGGGGGAGTCAGCGTCAAGCGTTTCATTTGAGACGATCGCCGCAACAGTCACGTCACGGCTTCCGAAGGCCTTCGTCCGTTCGCTCGGAACGAATCCGGGCTTCGCGAGCGCAGCCAATGAGGTCGGCCGCCTAGTCGAGGGTGAAAACGGGTTCTTCCTGTTCTGCCATGACGACATCGCTCCCGACCCGACCGCCGTCCGGTTGATGGTCGAAGAGCTGTATCGCTCGAACGCCGGCGCTGTCGGGCCAAAGTTTGTCGAATGGGATGACCTGAGCGTGTTGCGCAGCGTCGGGCTCGGCCTTGACCGGTTCGGCGTGATCGACCAACCCATCGAACGTGGCGAAGTCGACCAAGAACAGCATGACGGCGTTCGCGATGTCTTTGTCCTGCCGACCGCATGTCTAATGGTGAGGGCTGATTTGTTTCGCGAGCTCAGAGGGTTCGACGATGCCATCAATTTTTATGGCGAAGACATCGAGTTCTGTTGGCGGATGCATCACAGCGGCGCTCGCGTCGTGGTCGCCCCCAGCGCTCGCGCACGCCATCGCGGGTTGCTGTCGCAACGTCGGCCCGACGTGAGTGACGTCAGACTCGCTGCCCGTCACCGCCTGCGTACCGTCGCCACGATGACCGGCGCAGCCCGGCTCCCTGGACGGGTCCTGGAACTTGTATTGCTGACCTTTGTCGAGCTCGCCGTCGGATTGTTTACTGGACGGTTTAAACAAGGACTTGCGTCGCTTGCTGCCCTCGTCGGCCTCGTCCCGCAGGTTCCCTCGATCATCGCGCGTCGGCGGGAGGTTGCGTCGACGCGTCGAGTGCCCGAACGCGAAGTGCTCGGTCTTCAACAGCGCGGCAGTGCTCGATTGAGCTCGTTCTTCCGGACACGTGACACGGCCACCTATGTCGGCTCAGGAACGAGCGTGAGGCGGTGGAAGGAGAGCACGACGGCTCCCGCCATCACCTGGATAGCGGTGCTGATACTTGTTGCAATCGGGAGCCGCACGTTCGTCGCCGACGGCATCCCGATGGTCGGTGAGTTCTTCCCCTTTCCCGACAGTCCCCGGGACTTGCTTGAGCGATACGTCAGCGGATGGAACCCGCGCGGTACCGGTGCGACCTCGCCGAACCCAAGCGGGATGGCAACCATCTCGATGTTGTCGTTCGCAACCCTGTTCCGGATGGGATTGCTGCATACACTCTTCATCGTCGGTCTGGTGGTCATCGGTCTTGTCGGATTGTGGAAACTTGCAACCGTGTTCCCATCGACACGTGCGCGGATCGCGGCGTTGGTCGTCTACGCCGCCTCGCCTCTAGTCAGTGGAGCCTTCGGGACCGGGTCGCTTCATGTGCTCATCGTATTCGCGACCGTTCCCTGGGTTGTGCACACGCTGCGTCGGTCCGTTGGTGTTGAGACGGCGGATCCGAGGACGTCGGAAACGGACGTTGCTGATGGCCTGGTGGCGTTGCCATGGCCAGAGCGACTGCGTCGAACAGCGCAGATCGGTCTTGTGGTCGGTCTCGGTGCCGCATTTGAGCCGGTCGTCCTAGTCATCAGCTTGATGGTCGGGCTGTTGTTGGCCGTCGGCACGCTGCTTGCATTTGCCCCATGGCGGACCGCTGCGCGGTATCTCGTTGCAACCGTGACGGGAACGGTCATTGCTGTCTTTCTGAACATCCCGTGGATCACTGCGTGGAGATGGGACGCCCTCGTTGGTCCGCCGCCAATTGGTGATCCCGGCCGAGGCATTCGGTCACTGGCATCGTTCGAAATTGGCCCGACCAATTTCGTCTCGCTTTCCCTTGCGCTCTACCTGCCGGTCGTTGCCGCACTGTTGCTCGCTCGGGCCTGGCGTCTCACGTGGGCGGTCCGCGCCGGAGTGCTGGTGATTGGGTTCGGTGCGCTCGCGGTTTTCGGTGATCAGGATCGTCTGCCGTGGGCTGCGCCTGAGGCCGGTCTGTTGCTGGTGCCGGTTGCTGTAGGAGTGGCCATATCCGCCGCTGCGTCGCTGGCGGCTTTCGACCTTGACGTTCGTGGGGGTTCGTTCGGTTGGCGGCAACCACTCGGCATTGCCGCCAGCGCAGCCGTTATGGTTGGAGTGATCCCGGGGGTACTTGCCGTGGCTCCGGGTGATTGGAACACGCCCTCATCTCCGCTTGCGGAACTTGTCGAAGCGCAGCTTCCATCGGTTCCTGAAGATGGCCCAGGTGATTACAGCACCTTGCTGATCGGTGACTCGCGACTGCTACCGGTTCCGTCCACCGAATACCGCGACGGAGTGTCTTTCGCAGTGTTGAGTGATGGCAACCTCGACACCGCCGACCAGTGGCCGGCAACAGATCGCAGCGAAGCTACGATCGTTGGCGCCCTCGACCAGATCTCAAGCAAATCGACACAACGCGCCGGACGGCTCCTTGCTCCGCTCGGCATTCGGTACATCGTCGTGCCCGAGTTCGACGGTGTGAACTCCACGACCACCGATCCCATGGAATTGCCGGAAGGGCTCATTTCGGCCCTCGACGAGCAACTCGATATTGCTTCGGCGGTCTCGATTCCAACGTTCGGTTTCTTCGAGAACACCTCATGGCTCCCGACCTACGCGTTGCTAACTGGCGCCACGGCCGACGCCAGCCGAACCGCCGGCAACGCTGCGCTCGTGCGATCCGATCTGTCGCAGGCAACCCCGATCTTCTCGGGCGCGAATGCGCAGTCTGATGCGACCTCAGGGGTCACGCCGGGGGTGGTGCATCTCGCGATACCGTTCGATGACAACTGGCAACTCGAAGTCGACGGCGTCGGCATTGAGCCACGCCGGGCCTTCGGTTTGACGACTGCGTTCGATGTCGAGACTGCTGGCGTGGCGACACTCTCCTACGTCACTCCGAGCACGCGTGCAGCTGTGTTGGGATTCCAGCTGGTGCTCTGGCTAGCGGCGTTCTTCGTGGCGACCCGGGTCAGCGTCCCGCTTGCTCGACGCCGCGGACCGCTGGTCACTGACGAGACGCTGATCACATTCGGCGACAACATGTTGATCACCGATGGCTTGTCGGCCGGGATCGACCCGGGCCTGGACATAACGGGTCAGATCGCCCGTGGCCTCGGGGAGGAGTCTGCCGATGAACCAGCCTTCGACTCGGTTGACGAGCACCCGTGGGTCGACGACCTGATGGCTGATGCCATCGAAGATCCGATCACCCTGACCATTGACGACGAACTGCCGATTGAGCCGCCCGGCCCGTCAAGCGAGCTGGAGGACGGTCGATGAGTCGCCGCAGTCTGCCCGGGCTGGTCGTCATCGTGCTTGGCCTGATCGGCCTCGTCGTCGTCGGGCGTGACGTGGCTGAGCCTCCGCCACCTTTCTTTGCATCCACGGGCGGCACGTGGATGCCTGCGGTGGGCGCCTCGGGTGCCCTCACCGGGAGCTGGTATTGCCCGGGCGTTCCGACCGACGGCTCCGATGGCGTCGGTGGTGAGGTTGTGGTGTCGAACGGTGAAGCAGCGCAGATCGTCGGCCGGTATCAGATTCTTACCAAAGATGGCGTTGTCGCTGATGAGCGATTCACCGTCGGATCGTGGTCGCAGACCTTTATCGATGTCGACGCCGTCTCCGACGCCGACTTCGCCAGCGTGGTCGTCGAGGTCGAGGGCGGGGCCGGGTTCGTCGAGCAGGTCGCCAGGCATCCTCTCGGGGATTCGGTGGCGGCATGTTCGAACGACACTTCACCAAGGTGGTACGTCGCTAGCGGGTACACGCTTGAGAACAGCGTCGAGACGCTGGTCCTTACCAATCCCTTCGACGAGTCGGTTGTGGCTGATCTTCGTTTCTCGACGCAGAATCGACAGTCGCAACCCGATCGATTTCGTGGGTTCATCGTGCCGCCTCGCTCGGTGCAGACCATTCCCATCGCCGAACTCGGGGCACGGGATGAACCGGTCATCGCAGTCACGGTCGAGGCAACGGCCGGTCGCCTAGTCGTCGCTCGTGCCCAGGAATACCGGGGTGGGGGTCGCTTCTGGTACGACGTATCGCTGGGTGCGCCGGAGCTCCGGGATCAGTGGTGGTTCGCCGATGGCGAGGTTGCTGATGGGGTCGATGAGACGTATTCCATCTACAACCCGACGGACGAGGAGGTGGAGGTCACGGTCTTCTTCGGTGGCCTGCCGCTTTCCGCGTCGACGGTCAATGAGGGAGATCCGATCGTCGTGCCGCCATTGCGTGTTGTGGTGTTCGACCCGACCGGGTCAAATTCTGCTGGCGACAGCGCGGTCGTGGACGGCGAGCCGGCCGCTGATGCCGTGACCGACACGACGCTGGCCCCCGGGGCTGACGACGGCTTCGGCGAGTTCCCAGCGCCGACGATTGATCTGCCTGAAGGTCGTCACGCGACAGTGTTCTCGACACTGTCGCAGCCATCGATCGTCGTTGACCGGGTTATCACGCGTCCTGTGGCTGGTTCGATTGCCACGTCAGTTGTCATGGGCGCCCCGCCCCGCCCCGATGGTTTCGTGGCGAATACGTGGCGAATGGGCGTGGGACCGACGGAGCCGACAGAGCGCGCTCTCGTCATCTACAACATCGATCAGGCGGAGGCGACGGTGACCGTGTCAGTGATCGGGCCTGACGGACCCTCTGCGGTGCCGTCACTGAGCGACATTGCGCTTCCGAGCGGTTCGATCATCACGATCGACCTCGTCGACTCCGATGTGCTCGGACGCGAGTTGATCGTCACGTCGACCAGTCGGGTGTTCATCGAGCGACTGCTGCCGCGCAACAACGATCTGCCCGGTCGGTCCGGTTCTTGGCTCCTACCCGTGTCCGGTTGAGGCGACTCACCTTCGTTAGCCTGACCTACGTGTCCAGGGTTTTGATCGCTCTCACCATCGTCTTGGTGGCCGCCGCAGTGGCCGCCGTCATCCAGCGCCGTCGCGTTCCCGACGCGCCGACGCAGCGTCGGTACAACGTTCCCGAGCAACTTGATCGAACCGACTTCCCGCGGCCCGATGCTCCATGGTTGGTCGCTGTATTCACATCCGATGTGTGCGACAAGTGCACCGAGGTAGCGAGCAAAGCAGCAGTGCTGGCGAGCGATGAGGTGTCTGTCGCCAACATCGATTTTTCTGATGAGCGCGAATTGCACGACCGATATGAAATTGACGCCGTACCAACGTTGGTTATTGCGGATGCCGACGGGGTCACACGCCGAGCTTTTCTTGGCCCGATGACAGCTACCGATCTTTGGGCGGCGGTAGCCGAGGCACGGGACCCTGGATCTGCCCCCAGTGACTGCGATTACCACCTCGCTTGACGGGCGTGGCTTGCTTGTGCCGCCGGAGCGTGGTCGCAGTTCAGGGTGTTAGCGCATGACGATGTCGTCGAGGGTGGGCGCGCTTTCGCCCGACTCGATCATTCCTTGCTGGATGAGGCGGGCGACGGTTGGCCCGTCGATCGTCTCGTGATCCAGTAGAGACTGGGCGATTAATTCCAAACCGCGACGATGCCGGGTGAGTACCTCCTGGGCGCGCTGTTCTTGGTCGGTCAGCAGCTTCGAGATTTCTTCGTCGAGCAGGCGGGCGGTGTCCTCGGAGTATTCGCGCCCTGAACTCATCAGGTCGTCGCCGAGGAACGTGGCCTGCTGACCACTCCACGCCTGGGGCCCGACGCGGTCGGACATGCCCCACTCGCGAACCATCCGGCGGGCGATGCTGGTCGCTTGTTCTAGGTCGTTGGCCGCACCCGAGTTGAGGTGGCCGAACACGACGATCTCAGCCACGCGGCCGCCCATCGCCTTGCAGATTGTGTCCTCGAAATATTCCTTGGAGTAGGTGTGTCGCTCCTGGGGCAGCGACCAGGTCACGCCGAGCGCCATTCCACGCGGTAAAATTGTGACCTTGTGAAGCGGGTCGCCGTTGGGCAGCACCGTTGCGAGGAGCGCATGCCCGCCCTCATGATAGGCGGTCGCGCGCTTCTCCTCTGCTGTCATGATGACCGATTCGCGCTGCGCCCCGAGCACCACACGATCACGTGCATTTTCGAAGTCGATTCGTTCGATCTCTTTTGATCCGCGACGCACGGCGACGAGCGCTGCCTCGTTGACGAGATTGGCAAGGTCGGCACCGGCCATGCCGACGGTGGCCTTGGCCATCGTGTCCATGTCGACGTCGGTCCCGATTCGCTTGTCACGGCTGTGCACTTCGAGGATCGCTTTGCGTTCTCCGGCCTCGGGGACAGGAACCACGATCTGACGATCGAAACGGCCGGGTCGGAGGAGCGCCGGGTCGAGAATGTCGGGACGGTTGGTTGCCGCCATGATGACGATGCCCTCGGAGGCCTCGAACCCGTCCATCTCGGCGAGCATTTGGTTGAGCGTCTGTTCACGCTCGTCGTGGCCGCCCCCGAGTCCGGCTCCACGCTTGCGTCCGATCGAGTCAATTTCATCGATGAAGATGATCGCTTTGCCCATCCGGCGGGCCTGCTGGAAGAGGTCACGGACGCGGCTGGCGCCAACACCGACAAACATCTCCATAAAGTCCGAGCCTGTGACAGACAGGAATCCGACGCCGGCTTCGCCGGCGACGGCGCGGGCGAAGAGCGTCTTGCCGGTGCCAGGAGGACCAACGAGCAGCATGCCCTTTGGCACGCGCGCACCTATTTCCTTAAATCGCTCCGGGTAGCGCAGGAAGTCGACAACTTCGCTGATCTCCTGCTTGACGCCGTCATAGCCAGCGATGTCCTCGAACGTGGTCGACGGGCGGCTGGAGTCATACGCCTTCGCCTTGCTCTTGCCGATCGACATGACGCCGCCCATCTGGCCGGCTGCGCGACGCTGCATCCAGATGAGGAACCCGATGATCAAGAAAATGGGCAACATGAAACCGAGCAGGTTTATGAGGAAGTTGCTGCTAGGCGCCTTGTACGAAATAACGACCCCATTTTCCTCAAGGAACTTTTGGTCGCCCTCGAATAGGCCTGCCTCACCGCCCCCGGTCGTGTTGAAACTGTCGCCGTTGGTGAGTTCGCCGGTGATCTTGCCGGAGCCCTTATTCACCTCAATCTCGGCAACGTTGCCGTCTCTGACCTCTGCGATGAATTCGGTGTACGACAGGGAGGTGCCGTCGTTGCTGGGCCAGAAATTGGGAATAAGCAGTGCTCCGAGCGCAATGAGAGCGATGATCCACCAGCCCCACCTCGGAAATCCGGGTTTGGGTTCGGCGGCGTCGCCCGGCCCGGAGTCCTCATGCTCGCGTTTGTTTTTAGAGGCGGGACGCTCAGGCTTTGGCGACCGGCGCTGACCCCTGCTGCCGCCGGGGGGCGGTGGTGGCGGGGGAGGAGGAAGTTTTGCCATGCCGACATAATACGACCGCCAGCGACTCGTGCCCGGTCGTTCGCCCACGAACCGTTGTGGAAACTGACACGTCCGACACGGGAATACGTTGGCGGGTCCCACTGGATCATTGGAACTGAGAGGCACCATCCACCAAGGTGCGCGCATGTTCGTTTACGGTTTTCGAGATGGGAGTTGGGCCTGAACACACACCAGATCACCGTCGTGAGAACGCGCCGAACAGCTTGTTCGGCCGTATTGCACGTGAGATCGCCGACACCGCTGCAGCGTTTCCGAGTGACGGTGCCGCCGAGTCAGAGCCCAGCGGTACCGTGATTCACCGCGACACAGCGTGGCCGGCACCCGACGTGTCCACGCAGATGGAAAGGCCGAGCATCACCGAACGGCAGTGCTCTCGTTCCGGGTGCTCCGATGCAGCGGCAATAACACTGAGCTACCACTACGGTCAGTCTCAGGTCTGGCTTGATTACCTGTCACCCGAGCGTGAGCCGCACATGTACGACATGTGCGACCGTCACGCGCAGCGACTCTCGGTCCCCCGCGGTTGGCATCTCGACGATCGACGTGGCGTCCGCAGCGGGTCGTTGATCGCCGTTTGATCCCACCTGCTCCGCCCAGCGTCGGCCGATAGCGTTCGGCGTCGTGTCGACGCGTTCCGGTGGAGCCGGTAGCCCCGTGCGTGGAGCCCCCGAACCGTCGAGCACGATCGCTGCTTTCCTGATCACGTGGGTCGTCGCGGTCCTTGCGTCGTCGCTCGTCATCGTGGTTGCAAAAAATCCGGATGACGACGCCTCGATTCCTCTACTTGGCACCTCGCTACTCGCCGGATGGACCGTCTTTCTCGGCGGGACATGGTTGGCGTCGCGAAAGCTCGGCAGCGGTGATGTTCGGGCCGACTTTGCGCTCGCTGCGCGGCCAGTAGATCTGATCGGTGTACCGATTGGAGTTGCGACTCAATTCCTGCTTGTGCCTGTGGTGTACCTGCCACTGCGCGCAGTGTGGCCTGACGTTTTCGATGATGGTGCCCTCAGCGAGACGGCAAACGATTTAATCGATCGTGCCGACGGCGGGCTGATTGTGGTGCTATTCCTGCTTGTCGTCGTGGGTGCGCCGCTTGTCGAGGAAGTGGTGTATCGAGGCCTGTTACAGCGGCCGCTGCTCGATCGTCTGCCCGCAGCCCCTGTCGTCTTTTGCGTAGCGGCGTTGTTTGCTGTCATCCACTTTCGCCCGGTGGAGTACCCCGGGTTATTCGTCGCCGGGCTGGTGTTCGGTGTCTGCGCTTGGTGGACTGGCCGGATCGGGATGGCGGTGGCGGCTCATGTGGCATTCAATGCAACGGGACTGGCGCTTGCGCTGTGATTTCCGGCCTGATGAAGGTGCCAGTGGCGAACTGTTTGTCACAATGGTAGTCCTGTGATGGGAGCCGGCTGTGAGCGATGACGTCAGCGACCCGGGCGGGTCGACCGACGACGGCACCGGGGGCGTGTCCGGTGATGACGACTTCGTGTCATGGTTCGACGAACGCTTCGGTGAACCTGATCGGAGTGCTGCGCCCGGAGGTGCATCGGCATCGCTTGAGGGCACCTCGATTGATGTCGAGGTCAACCGCAGCGTCGGCGAGTCGGAGTTCGGCAGTATTGCGGACGTTGGCGAGACAGCGCATGGAACGCGCCGAGTCGACCGCATTGTCGGTCGAGTGTTCCGGCGGCCAATTGCGTGGTGGAATGCTCCGTGGACGAACGAGCGGATCATCCGATTGCTCGTCACGAGCACTGCGTTGACAGTCACGACGGTGATCATGATGAGAGTCGTTCATTTCACTCCTATCCCAGGGTTTGGTGGCCAGGACCTCGTTTTCGATCAGACCACGCCGACCGGGGGCGACATGGGTGCGCACGTGTGGGCGCCGGCGTTTCTGCGTGACCATCTGCTTCCGAATGGTCAGATCCAGGGTTGGACGATGGACTGGTATGGCGGATTGCCGCTGTACCGCTTCTATATGGTCATCCCCGCGCTCGCCATCGTCGCGCTCGACGTGATTCTTCCCTACGGAGTGGCATTCAAGATCGTCGCACTCTCCGGCTTAGTTACGTTCCCCGCCGCCTGCTGGGCGTTCGGCCGACTGTCGGCATTCCGTCATCCGATCCCCGAGTTGTTTGCGTTTGCCGGTGTCTGTTTCTTACTTGACGAGAGTTTCGAGATCTACGGCGGCAATGCGAAATCGACGATGGCAGGGGAGTACTCGTTCTCGATTGCGCTCACGCTTGCAATGCTTGGGCTCGGACTGCTCGCCAACGGGCTGCGGACCGGTAAGTACAGAGTCTGGACTGCGGTCGTGTTGTCCTTTGCTGCGGTGTCACATGGCATTGTTCTCATTTTCGTCGCCGTTGCCGCCACGATCATTTGCCTCGTCTGGATCGACAAAACGCGCATCGTGTACGCCGCAACTGCCGGATTGACCATGATTCTGTTGTCCGCGTGGTGGGTGGGTCCGTTCTTGTTCGGTCACGAATTCATGACCGACATGAAATACGGATTCCGCCCGAACAGTTCGACCGACTCATTTTGGGACATGTACTTTCCGCTGACGACGGCGCTCGACATCTTGATAACCGGTCTCGCAGTGGTCGGATTTGTAGCGTTTGTGATGCGCCGCCAACTCACCGGAACTGCGGTTGGTCTGATCTGTATCATGTTCGCCGTACTGGTCTGGAACACCCGCGAGAGCCTCCCGGTGATCGGGCTGCTCTGGAACCCGCGTCTCCTACCGTTCTTCTACCTCAGCCGCTATCTACTCATGGTGGTTGGTGCACTTGAGGTGTTCACCTGGATGATCAACGCGGCTCGGCAACGCTCCGCGAACCGCACGCTTAATGCCTACGAGGGGGCAGGCGCCTTCACTGCAATTGGCGTGTCGATACTCCTCGTGTTCGGTTGGATGTATGAAGTGCTCCCGTTCGACGGGCGAGTCACCGAAGGCGAAAGCTCGGTCTACGCCTGGGGCCCACTCCGGAAGGGAGCCGAGGGCGGTCGCGCCGTCGCTGACGGGTGGTCCCGGTACAACTGGCTCGGTTACGAGGGCCGACCTGCGTACCCCGCGTATCACGACTTGATTACCACGATGGACGGCCTCGGAAAGGACCGCGGCTGCGGGCGAGCCCTTTGGGAGAATAGTTCAGCCAACAGCGAGTACGGCACCACGATGTCGCTGATGCTGCTGCCGCACTGGACCGACGGGTGCATCGGCTCGATGGAGGGCCTGTTCTTCGAAGCGACCGCGTCGACGAACTACCATTTCCTCACGGCAGCAGCGGTCTCGGAAAGCTCGTCGAATCCGGTTCGTCAGCTCCGTTATACGAACAACGATGCTGAACTCGGGACGCGGCACATGCGTGACCTCGGCGTTCGGTACCTGATGGTGCGCACCGATGCAGCGAAAGCCGAGGCGGCGATCACCGAGGGTCTCGAGTTTGTCGGGCTTTCGGGCACCTGGGAGATTTATGAGGTTGAAGGGTCCGACATCGTTGAGCCGCTCACCATTGCGCCAGTTGTTGTCGATCAGGCCGAGGACGATTGGTACAAGCCCGGCGATCAGCGTGAGCGCAATCTCGAACTGGGAACGAGTTGGTTTCAAAACCGGGAATCGTGGCCGGCAATCCCGGTCGATGAGGGTCCTGCGGAATGGCAACGGGTCACCGCATCGATCGTCGAGGAGCAACGGATCGACCCGTTCGACGACCAACTCCGCAAGGTGGACTACGTTTCGCCCGACGGTGACCTGACCCTGACTGCTTTGCCGAAAGTGACCGTGAGCGACGTCGAGATCCGCCAGCAGTCCGTTGAGTTCAACGTTGACGAGGTCGGCGTGCCCGTTATCGTCAAGGTCAGTTACTTTCCGAACTGGCAGGTGGACGGTGCCGAGGGACCATTTCGGGCCGGTGCGAACCACATGATCGTCGTCCCGACGCGCAGCGATGTCACCCTCAGCTACGACTCGCGCTCGAAGCTCGACTGGTTCTTCTATGTGCTCACGGCGATCGGCATCGGCTTGTGCTTCGTGTGGCGCCGCCGGGGTGATGTCGAGCACGTTGATGTTCGGCCGGTGTTCGGCTCACCCGATAGCGATGGCGGCACCGCCCACAATCAGCCGTATGAGGGGCCGGTGCACTCCGCCCCCGACAACGCAGCTCCCGAGCCCTCGGGTGTGCGGGCGATGCTGCCACAGATCGGTGACTCAGGGACTGGCGCCTCGAATCCCGAGCTCACCTTGACAACGGGAATTCACGGTACGTCGATGGACCCGACGCCAGGTCAGACCTCGATGCTGCTCAGCGATGACGATGACGCCAGTGCCGATTCCCCTAATGGCCCCGTCCAAGGCTGCGATCGCAACAAAAGCGAAGATAACCCGATCGGGTGACCGTCACGTCCGTGCCACTCGGTCGTGACCCAACTGTTGCGGGCTTCCGCTAGCGTCTTGCCTTGCCATGTCAGTTCTCGACCACATTGTCAAGGCGTACGACATCCGAGGCACCGTGCACGATGAACTCAATGGCGACGTTGCTCATGCCCTTGGAGTCGGTTTCGCCTCCTTTGTCCGTTCACACGATGCCGATCGGGTGGTCTTGGCGCGCGATATGCGACCATCGGGTCCCGGACTAGTCGAGGCATTTGCACGCGGCCTCACGCAGTACGGCGTCGATGTCGTCGACATTGGGCTCGCGTCGACTGACCTCATGTACTACGCGTCGGGTCGGCTCGATATCCCAGGGGCGATGTTCACAGCGTCGCACAACCCTGCTGGATACAACGGCGTGAAGTTGTGCTTGTCCGGAGCCCGCCCAGTCGGGGCCGACTCAGGCCTCGCAGACGTCAAAGCCACGGCGCAACTCGTGCTCGACGGCAAGCCGCCTGTGATCCCGAAATCGCAGGTCAGCGTAGGATCGCGCATCGAATCGTCGCTGCTTGATGAATTCGTAGAGCACGTCCTCACATTCATCGATGTCGCCGACATCGGCCCGATGAAAGTCGTTGCGGACACGGCGAACGGAATGGGTGGACTCGTGGTCCCTGCGGTGCTTGAGCGGCTTGACGCTGTGGACTTTGAGATCATGTACCCCGAATTGGACGGGACGTTTCCTAACCATCCGGCTGATCCGCTTCAGCCCGCAAATCAGCGCGACTTGCGGGCTCGGGTGGTTGCAGGAGGGTTCGACCTCGGGCTTGCCTTCGACGGCGACGCTGACCGAGTGTTCGTGGTCGACGAGCACGGTGTCGGGCTGAGTGGTTCGGCGACCACCGCGCTGCTTGCTGCGGCGACATTGCGCCAGCACCCCGGAGCGACGGTGCTACACAACCTGATTTGTTCCCGCACAGTCCCCGAGGTGGTTGCCGAGCATGGTGGAACGCCGATTCGAACGAGAGTGGGCCACTCGTATATCAAGCAACGCATGGCCGATACTGGCGCCGTTTTCGGCGGCGAGCACTCCGCCCACTACTACTTCGCGCGCAATTTTAACGCTGACAGCGGACTGATCGCATCGCTGATGGTGATGGCCGAAATCGGACGCTCCGGTCTTTCTTTGTCGAAGCTTCGCGAGCCATTCGACAGATACTCGAGCAGCGGCGAGATCAACACCCAAGTCGACGACACGTCGGCCGTGATCGATCGCATTAGCGGACAGTTCGCAGAATTCCCGCAGGACGACCTTGACGGCCTTACCGTCGACTGCGGGGATTGGTGGTTCAACTTGCGCCCCTCCAATACGGAGCCTTTGCTGCGACTTAACCTTGAGGCTGCCGATCGCGATGCGTGCGATAATCGTGTCGCCGAGTTACTCGCGCTGATCACGACCTGATCGTCTAAATCACCGGCCTATCCCACCGACTTCAACCTCTACTCGAAGGACTCAGATGTCTCTTTCCGCCGATCTCCTTACCATTCTCGCCTGTCCCGAAGACAAGGGTCCCCTGTTTTACATTGAGGCAGAGTCGATTCTGTACAACCCGCGTCTCACCCGGTCGTACGCAGTTCGTGACGATATTCCCGTGATGCTCGTCGACGAAGCCACGACAGTCGCAGCTGATGACCATGACCGGATTATGGCGATGGTTGAGGCGGAGGGCATTGTTCCGACTTTTACGGACTCTTGAGATGTTTTACGCTCAAGCTGTGGCGGGTGTAGACCGATGAGTACCATGATGTCAACAGGCGTAGACCACGCAGCGAACTTTTTTGGCGTCCGGCCACTTCCACTATTACGAACGAGTTACGATTGACAGTGATGATCCCGACAACGATTATTCGGCGGTGCGCTGCCCTTCTGTTAGGAGTGACAGCGATCGGGCTCGTCCCGACCGCTCCAACTGCGTCAGCGCTACCAGAATCTCAGGATCTCGGTGCGGGTGGCGAGTACTTCCCTCTTACTCCCTCTCGTATCTACGATGAGGAGGGCATTGATTCCGATAGCTCCGTCACGATCCCAGTCGTCGGCGTTGCGGGCGTTCCCGCAGAGAACGTCCTTGCTGTTGCGGTGAACGTCACGATCGCCAACGTGCCAGGGCGTGGCTTCGCCTCGGTCACTCCGTCGGACTATGAGGTTGGCTCGTCGGATCCGACGTCATTGATCAATTTCCAATACGCGGGCCACACCGTGCCAAACTTTGGCATCGTTGGAGTCGGAAGCGCGGGTGAGATCACCGTTGACCTCACGACCCCAAAGGTCGACGGAACGGCGCGTGTAGTCGTCGATATCTTCGGATTCGTTGCCACGTCATCGCTCGCAGATGGCGAAGAAATCAAAGTGGAAGACGGTGCTCGCATGGTGACCGTCACCCCAGAGCGCCTCGTGGACACTCGTGACGCCGACGGCTTGACCACGGGCGACCCTGTGAGCGCCGGCGATTCGATTGATGTGCAAGTCCGTGGCGTCGGATCCGTGCCCGACCGCGAGAACGTGTCCGCGGTCGTGGTGAACATGACTGGCATCAACAATTGCCAGACTGGCGAGAGGAATTGCCAGGGGCCCAGCAAACAGACTTACCTGGCAGCCACACCAACGCAGCAACAGGGCGGTTCGGAAACCTCGAACGGCAACTATCCGGCGGGGGTTGTCAAGGCCAACCTTGCGATCGTTCCGCTGAGCGAAGACGGCCGCATTTTTGTCTACAACAACAAAGGCGAGATCCACGTGGCGCTCGATGTTGTGGCATATCTCGAACAAGTTGATGATGAAGAGACTGCGGGGCGCATTGTCCCGCTCGCAGCGCCGTTCCGTTCGTTTGACACCCGCGAGACGGAGTTCGGGAACGCCAAGCTTGGATATTCGACCTGGGAGGACTGGAGCTTTGAGGCGTTCGCCGATTCGGTCAGCCTCGACGACGTTGCGATCGGTGCACAATCTGGTCTCTTCGGCAACCTCACGGCAGTTGGTCTTGAGCGGATTTACCCGACGCAGGAAGTCCGGAGCTTCATCACGATGAACCCTGCGATCGACGGGCCGTTCCCGGATGAACCAGGTAACTCGAATCTCAATTTCGATGAAAGCGGACCGGTTTCGAATTCGGCCGTTGTCACGTACGGCTCGAAATCGGACGATGCCTACATGGTGTCGGCGTTCAACTCCAACGGTCGCACGCACTATGCCCTTGACGTGTACGCCGTCATTCTCGACTGACATGTCACGGCCCCGAAGCTGGTGCTTGCTTGTGCGTGTTGACCGGACGTAGAAAATCGCTCTTCGTATCGGTTTCGGTCAAATGCCATCGCTAGGTTTGCCGCGGTGGTGCAGGTGATTGGTGCGGGGTTCGGCAGGACCGGAACGGTCTCGCTGAAGTTGGCCCTGGAGACGCTTCTCGGGGGTCCGTGCTACCACATGTACGAGTTCCTGAACCGACGTCAGGACGCACCTGCCTGGATGGCGGGGTTCGCAGGCAACGACGTGGACTGGGCCGAGTTGCTTGCCGGATGGAGTGCAATCGTCGACTGGCCAGGAGTTGCCTGCGTCAACGAGCTTGCAAAGGCGTTCCCAGATGCGAAGATTTTGTTGTCTACACGAGATCCAAACTCCTGGTGGCGCAGCGCAGACCGCACGATTCTTGAACTCGTTCGAGATGTCGAGCCGGGTTCGCCGTCGGCGAGCTTCATGGCGGCGATGTTTGAGCGAAGCGGTGTTGATGCCGCCCGAGCTGAGGCGAGCATCCGCGCTTACGTCGAACACAACGACAGGATCCGCTCAACGTACGGGCCGAACCGTCTAATCGAGTGGCAGCCGGGCGACGGCTGGGCGCCCATCTGTGTCGGCCTCGGTGTCGATCCACCGAACGAGCCGTACCCGCACGCCAATTCTTTTGCCTCGTTCGCCGATGAGATGGAGCGCGTCCGGGATGGCAAGGTCCCCCGCAACGCCGGGTCACCGCCCGACGGCCCGTCGTCTCGATAGGCTCAGCAATCACTGGGCTGTTCTGCTCGGATCTGATGATCCCGGCCCGGTTCGCTTTCCGAAAACACCCGCGAACCACCGGAGGTTGCACCATGTCTGAATCCACGATCACGTCTCCCGTAGAGCCGTCGTTCTCCGCCCGCAAGGATTGGCGAGTCGCCGACCTGTCGACTGCACCGTTTGGCCGCAAGGAAATGATTCTTGCTGAACACGAGATGCCCGGCCTGATGGCTCTGCGCAAGGAGTACGGCGGTTCGAAGCCACTCGCCGGTGCACGCATCTCTGGATCGCTGCACATGACGATCCAGACCGCAGTGCTGATCGAGACGCTTACTGAGCTGGGTGCCGAAGTGCGCTGGGCAAGCTGCAACATCTTCTCTACGCAAGACCACGCCGCAGCGGCTGTCGTCGTCGGGCCGAACGGCTCCGTCGAGGAGCCCGATGGCATCCCAGTCTTCGCCTGGAAAGGCGAGACACTTGAAGAGTACTGGTGGTGCACGGACCAGATGATGACCTGGCCGGACGCACCCGACGGCACGTCGTACGACGGGCCAAACATGATCCTCGATGATGGTGGCGATGCCACGATGCTCCTGCACAAGGGAGTCGAGTTCGAGGAGGCCGGCGAAGTTCCTGACCCGACCGAGGCGTCGAGTGCCGAGTTCGCGATCGTGCTCGGGTTGCTCCAGCGGACGCTCAAGTCCGACCCCGCCAAATGGACCCGTATGGCGTCGCACATTAAGGGTGTCACCGAGGAGACCACCACCGGCGTGCATCGTTTATACAAGATGATGGAAGACGGCGAACTGATCTTCCCGGCCATCAACGTCAACGACTCGGTCACCAAGTCAAAATTCGACAACCTATACGGCTGTCGCCACTCGCTGGTCGACTCGATCTCCCGTGCAACCGACGTGATGATCGGCGGCAAAACAGCGCTCGTGCTCGGCTACGGAGACGTCGGGAAGGGGTGTGTGCAGTCGCTCCAGGGTCAGGGCGCCCGGGTGATCGTTACCGAGATCGATCCGATCAACGCACTGCAAGCCGCCATGGAGGGCCTCCAAGTGATGCCCCTTGAGGACTGCATTGAGGAAATTGACATCTTCGTCACTGCCTCGGGCAACTTCAACCTGATCTCGATCGACTCGATGAAGCAGATGAAGCACAACGCGATCGTCTGCAACATCGGCCACTTCGACAACGAGATCGACATGGAGGGGCTCGCTCGTTCGGGAGCCACCCGTGACGAACTCAAGCCCGGCACCGACGTCTGGCGCTTCGAGGGCGGCAAGCAGATCATCATCCTCGCAGAGGGTCGCCTTGTGAATCTCGGCTGCGCCACCGGCCACCCAAGCTTCGTGATGTCGTGTTCGTTCACCAACCAGGTTCTCGCACAGATCGAACTGTGGCAGCACACCGAGCGCTACCCGCTCGACGTCTACGTGCTGCCCAAGCACCTCGACGAGAAGGTTGCCAGGCTTCACCTCGACGCTCTCGGCGTGAAGCTCACCCAGCTCACCGACGAGCAGGCCGAGTATCTCGACATCAATCCGTCGGGTCCGTTCAAGCCTGAGAACTACCGCTACTGAGCACTCGGGACGACAGCCGATTCGTCGTCTGATCCAACCCCTGCCTTGCCGGTCGAATGTGTGAGGAGTGTGCGGCTTTGCGCTACTAACTCCTCACGTGTTCGTCGGTTTTCGGGGGAGCACGGCGGGCGCGTGACGTCGGCGAGCCGGTTGTCGTGATGGGTCAGGCGGCGATGGCGCCGACGACGATGCCGGCTTGACCGAGCTGGTACAGCATGTGGACTCCCACGCGTCGATTACGTGCCGGTTCGAGAAACCGGTCGGCGCCCAGTAGACCGTCCGACGCGGCGAACGCCAGTGTCCCGAGCACGATGAGCGCGCAGCCCGTACCGGCACCGGTCATGACGACGGCGCCGCTCACCGCTATGCAGGCGATGACCGGCAGGTGGAGTGAATTCCCCCGCAAGGATCGTTCGATCGGACGGCCGACGACGCTGACGAGAATGGCCAATCCTGCACCACCGGCCGCCAACCATGCCTGACTCGGCGTGGCCGGCGATGGCGCAGTAGCGCTCGTAGGTGCCGGGCTCGAGTTTGCCGAGCGTCAGTGTGTCGACGCCGCGAGACTGCAGGTTGTTGCTCTGCACACCCAGTTCGCGGACGGCGACGTTGTGCTCGATGGCGCCGGCGTTCACGATGTTAAGGGTCACGTCGCCGGCTGGAGCGCTGAGCTCGCCGTCGATCGCGAATTCGCTGAGCGAGATGTCGAGCGCGCTTGACGCAGTTCCCGATCCCCCGTCGCCGCCACCGTTGTCATCGCGGACCAGCGCGACGAACGCAAGCGCGATGAGCCCGGCGATCAGCCCGAGGATGCTGAGGATGCCGAGCACGCCGATGGCGAACAATGCGCTGCCGAGGGGACTCCCCGACGATTCGTCCGGGCGGGGTGCGGAGGGCACGGCACGAGGCGCGGGCTGATCGATGACGGACAGGCAAAATTCTCCTCTGGGGAAGTGGAAATGCGACTTCCGCCAGCTTTCCGGCGCTGAGCTAGTTTACCGCAGGGCCGAAGGTCCCAAATCCGAAAGAATAAGGGCGTCAGGGTGCTCCGTCGGCTGTCGTTCCACGTGACGTTGTGGTGTGCGTCATCGTGAGTTTGGGAAGGAACACCTGGACGAGCGGCCCGATCCCGAAGGCGAACACTGCTGTGCCGATGCCAATTGCCCCACCGAGGGCGATCCCGACAGCGAGCACGACCAGCTCCACGAAGGTCCGTGCCACACGGATCGAGATCGAGCGGCCGAGCGCGGTGTGCCTCGCAAGGCCGGTCATCAGACCGTCACGGGGACCCGGTCCGAGGCCGGCGCCGATGTAGAAGCCCGATCCGACCGCGATGAGCACCACGCCACCGAGCATCATCGTGACTCGGATGACCAGGTGATCCGTTTCCGGAATCAGCGGTGCTGTCAGGTCGACCACCACGCCGATCACGATGGCGTTCAGGATCGTTCCGAGTCCGGGTCGTTCGTGGAGGGGGATCCACAGCAGCATCAACAGCACCCCGGTGACGACGATCATAAGCCCCGTGGACATGCCGGTCAGTTCGGTGACGCCGGTGTGGAAAACGTCCCAGGGGGCCGCACCGAGTTCGGCCTCGATCAGCAGCGTGATGCCGATACCGAACAGGAGGAGTCCGAACAGGCAGCGCCCGATTCGCTCGACCGGGCGATCGATCGGGACGAATCGCTCGCCGAGGGTGGTGGGCATCGGCATCAGCGTACGCGTCGTCCCAGCTCAGACCGCACGAAGAACTCTGAAGTACCCGCTTGCTTGACTGGACCACATGATCTTCGAAACGCGTTGTGCCGGATGCGGCAAGCCTGGCGCCCCGGTCTGCAGGACCTGTCGGTTCGCTCTACTCGGTCCGGCGCCGCGTGATGCGTCGCACGGGGTGATCGCCGCCGTTGCGTTCACGGGGCGAGCGCGCCGGGTCGTGCTCGGGTGGAAGTACCGCAATCGGCGGTCGGTGAGCCGCCACCTTGCCGGTCTAATCGTGAATCGGCTCCTCGCAGTGCGAGCGCAGCACGACTTCGACATCGTCACGTGGGCGCCGACCAGTCGGAAGCGGCGTCGCGAGCGAGGGTTCGATCAGGGTGAGTTCCTCGCCCGCGCCGTCGCCCGTCAGCTCGGGCTGCCGTGCCGTCGGCTACTCGATCGCGACACGTCGGCATCGCAGACGTCTCATTCCCGCGCGGAACGCCTGGCTGGGTCGACGTTTGTGGCGCGGCCTGGGCTCGACGGCGTCCGGGTCCTGGTCGTCGACGATGTCGTCACGACGGGCTCGACGCTCACGGCGGCTGCCGCGGCACTCCATGACCGTGGGGCGGAGGCCCGTCTGGCTGCAGTGGCCTCGACTCCTGATCGCCGGAGTGTCGTGGTCCTGCCCTTCGCTCGTAGGGCTGCAGCGGCAGCCGCCTGAGGGCCGGCTGAACCCGGTCGCGCACCCGGCCCTGGTGGCGTCGCGCCGGTAGGATGGTCGATCGCATGGGAATCCTCGATCGCATCCTCCGGGCCGGTGAAGGCAAGAAACTCAAAGCGTTGCAGGGGATCGTCCCTGAGATCAACGCGCTTGAAGGTGTGATTGGGGGACTCAGTGATGAGGAGTTGACGGGAAAGACAGCCGAGTTTCGCCAGCGCATCGAGAAAGGCGCCGACATCGATGATCTTCTCGTTGAGGCGTTTGCGGTTATCCGCGAAGCAGCCGATCGGGTCCTCGGACAGCGTCACTTCGATGTCCAGCTGATGGGTGGTGCGGCACTGCACTTCGGGTGGGTCGCCGAGATGAAGACCGGCGAGGGTAAGACTCTCACCTCAACCGCTCCCGTGTTTCTCAATGCGCTGGAAGAAAAGGGCGTTCACCTCGTCACCGTCAACGACTACCTCGCTCAGTACCAGTCGGAGCTGATGGGCCGCATCTACCGATTCATGGGCATGGAAGTCGGGCTGATCCTGCCTGGCCGTGGGGCGACCCCAGCTGAGAAGCGAAGAAGCTACGCGGCCGACGTCACTTACGGCACAAACAACGAACTCGGGTTCGACTACCTGCGCGACAACATGGCGCCCAGCAAGGATGCAAAGGTCCAGCAGCGTGGCCACAATTTTTGCATCGTTGACGAGGTCGACTCAATTCTGATCGATGAGGCCCGAACGCCACTGATTATCTCGGGCCGCGTTGCCGACGCTGCAAAGCTTTATTACCGCTTCGCCTCAATCGTCCGATCGCTTAAGAGGGATGTCGATTACGAATTCGAAGAAGACAAGCGCGTCGTCGTGCCCACCGAAGAAGGCATCGAGAAGGTTGAGGCTGCGCTCGACGTCGAGAATCTCTACGACAACGTGCAGGCGAACCTCGTGCACCAGTTCACCGTGGCGCTCAAGGCCAAGGAGATCTATCAGCGGGATAAGGACTACATCGTCCAGGGTGGCGAGGTGAAAATCGTCGATGAATTCACCGGTCGCATCCTTGAGGGGCGTCGATGGTCGGAGGGCATCCACCAAGCCGTCGAGGCGAAAGAGGGCGTGAAGATCAAGGAAGAGAATCAGACCCTTGCAACGATTACGCTCCAGAATTACTACCGGCTTTACAACAAACTTGCCGGGATGACTGGGACCGCTGCCACCGAAGCGGCGGAACTGATGAACACGTACGGACTCGGTGTTGTCCCGATTCCGACGAACCAGCCGGTGATTCGTGATGACGAGGCCGACCTGATCTACAAGTCCGAGGAAGCGAAATTTAACGCGATCATCGACGACATCGAATTGCGTCATGCGAATGGTCAGCCGATCCTGGTCGGCACGGCGAGCGTAGGCCGATCGGAAAAGCTCGGTCGGCTGCTCGACCAGCGCGGGATCCCATGCGAAGTGCTCAACGCGAAACAACACACTCGTGAAGCAGAGATCGTCACCCAGGCGGGTCGTCTCGGTGCGGTTACTGTCGCCACGAACATGGCCGGTCGAGGCGTTGACATCCTGCTCGGCGGCAACCCGGAGGGTCTCGCTCGTACCGACGTCCTTAAGGAGGGGTATGACGAAGGACTGCTGGCACACGAATTCGAACTGCCGATGCCGCTCGACCAGATGCCCGACGAGTTCCAGGCCGATCGTACGAGGGCGCGGACGTTGTATGACGAACGCCTCGATTTCCACAGCGCTGCATGTCGAGCCGAAGGCGACAAGATCCGCAAGGTCGGAGGCCTGTACGTCATCGGGTCAGAGCGTCATGACAGCCGCCGCATCGACAATCAGCTCCGCGGCCGCTCCGGCCGTCAGGGTGACCCTGGCGCATCGCGGTTCTTCCTGAGCCTCGAGGACGACTTGATGCGCCTGTTCGCAACTGGTGCGCTGAACTTCGTGATGGGCCGGGCTCTGCCCGACGACGAAGCCATCGAGGCGAAGATGGTGACCAAGGCCATTGAGCGGGCGCAGACCACTGTCGAGACGAAGAACGCCGAGATTCGCAAAAACGTCCTCAAGTACGACGAGGTGATGAACGAGCAGCGCAAGATCATTTACAGACGCCGAGATCAGATCCTCGACGGCGAAGACCTGCGGTCAGCCGGGATGGAATACCTTGCTGAAGCAGTTGATTCGTTGATCTCAACGCACTGCGCATCGGCAGCCGATGACGAGTGGGACATCGAGGCACTCGCCAAGGAATTGACGCTCTACTGGCCGAACTCGATCACCGAATCACAACTCAAGGGCTGCGCCGACACCGACGAGATCTACGAGCTTGTGATGGAGAACGCCACGGCGCACTACGAGCAGCGCGAGGCCGAGCTCGGCGAAGAGGTGCTTCGCCAGGTTGAGCGCCAGGTGATGCTGCGTATCATCGATCAGCGTTGGCGCGAGCACCTTGAGGAGATGGATTACCTCCAGACGGGCATCAACCTTCGGGCGATGGGCCAGAAGGATCCGCTGGTTGAATGGCAGCGCGAAGGCTTCGAGATGTTCGGTGCGATGATGACCGGTATCGCCCAGGACTTCGTGAAGTACGTGATGCACGTGCAGGTCGTCGAGAACCAGTCGGGAGCGCCAAAGTCATCGGACGGTCGCAACGCCATTGCGGATCCCGCTGACTCCAACCGTGATGGCGTCATTGACGCCGGTGAGTCCGGCGTGAGCAACCTCACGATGAGCTCCTCTGACGATGTTGACACCGACGGGTTCGGGACCGCTGCTGCGACTTCAGGTGGCGGCAACGATGGGAATCTGGCGGCGGTCTCGCCGAACACAATGACCAAGCAGCAGACCGTCGTCAAGGACGACTTCTCCAAAACACCGCGCAATGCGCCCTGTCCCTGCGGTAGCGGCAAGAAGTTCAAGACCTGTCACGGTGAAAGCTGAGCCCGGATCACCCGGATCAACCTGATGCGCGACTTCACCTCCGATATCACCGATGTGCAGCGACGGCTCGAAGAGGCCGAGGCCTACTTGGCGATCGTCGAGAACCGCGAGCGCTTCGCCGTACTTGAAGCAGAAGTCGCGGATCCAGCTCTCTGGGAGAATCAGGACAACGCTCGCAAGCTGAACGCGGAGTACGCGAACCTGAAGGACGACCTCGACACTTTTGATGCGCTGTCTGCGCAAGTGGGGGACATCGAGGTGCTGCATGAGTTGGCTCGAGATGATGACGACGCAAGTCAGGAGCCCGAGATTGAGTTCGAGATCGCCGCAGTCGCCGTACAGCTCGACAAGCTCGAGTTGCGGA
Source organism: uncultured Ilumatobacter sp. (assembly GCA_905480335.1). Lineage (GTDB taxonomy): Bacteria > Actinomycetota > Acidimicrobiia > Acidimicrobiales > Ilumatobacteraceae > Ilumatobacter_A. Next base: position 25,391 of record CAJQPY010000045.1, read on the forward strand.
GCTTGTTCACCGGTGAGCACGACGATGCTGACTGCATCGTCCAGATCAATGCTAAGGACGGCGGCGTCGATGCCCAGGACTTTTCTGAAATGCTGCTCAGGATGTATGAGAAGTGGTGCGAGCGACGGGGTTTCGAGATCACTCTCAACGGCGTGTCCGAAGGCCAGGAGGCGGGGATCATGTCCGCCGAAGTCACCATCTCCGGGCGTTATGCGTACGGGCTGATGAGCGCGGAGCGCGGGACCCATCGCTTAGTTCGGATCAGCCCTTTCGACAATCAGGGACGTCGACAGACGTCGTTTGCTGCGGTGCAGGTGTGGCCGATGCTCGACGATGTTGACTTCGAAATCGATGAATCCGACATCGAGATGCAGGTGTTTCGCGCATCAGGCGCAGGTGGCCAGCACATCAACAAGACGTCTTCGGCCGTTCGCTACATCCACCACCCAACGGGGCTGGTTGCAAGCTCGCAGGAGGAACGCAGCCAGCTGCAGAACCGCGAACGCGCAATGGGTCGCCTGAAGAGCATGATTGCCGCAAAGGTCGAAGAAGAACGTCAGGCCGAGCTCGATGCGATCGCCGGAAAACAGGCGCAGGTCGGTTGGGGCAGTCAAATCCGCAGCTATGTGATGCAGCCGTACCAGATGGTCAAAGATTTGCGCACCGAAGTCGAGAGCGCGAACGTGCAAGGTGTGTTCGATGGCGACATCGACTTTCTCATTGAGGGCTACTTGCAGCAGCGTCGCGCCAACAACGACGAGACCTGACTGCTTACCGCGGTTGCGTGTATCTGCAAGGGTTCAGAACTTCGTGCCCACCAGAGTCGGGGTGGCGTTCGTCATGGCCGGATGCCACGATCCAGGGGTCGGGCGGCGATACGGTATGCAAGCCCTCCAACTGGGGCGCTTGTTCTCATGATCAGACTTGAAAACGTCACCAAGAGCTACTCCACCGAAATTGTCGCTGTAAAGGATGCGAGCTTCGACGTCGCCAAAGGCGAATTCGTCTTTCTCGTCGGACCTTCGGGTTCGGGTAAGAGCACCCTGCTGCGCATGCTTAACCGTCAGGATCGTCCTGAACGGGGTGCAGTGTGGGTCGCCGGACGGAACATCGTCGATCTGCCAAGCGGGCGGATCCCGATGCTACGTCGCAACATCGGCAATATTTTCCAGGACTACAAGCTGCTGCTTGAGAAGAACGTGTTCGAAAATGTTGCTTTCGCGCAAGAGGTTATCGGCCGACCGCAGCACGTAATCCGGCAGCAGGTGCCTGCCGTCCTCGACCTCGTCGGCCTGGCAGGCAAGGAGGAGCGGTTGCCGAATCAGCTCTCTGGCGGTGAACAACAACGTGTGTCGATCGCGCGAGCGTTTGTGAACCGGCCGCTGATCCTGCTCGCCGACGAGCCGACCGGCAATCTTGATCCCGCCACTGGTGAGGGCATCATGCGTTTGCTCGACCGGATTAACAAAACAGGGACCACGATCGTGATGGCGACACACGACCAGCGGATTGTGAACACGATGCGCAAACGCGTGATCCAGCTCGACCGGGGCATCATCGTCCGTGACCAGGCGCGCGGCGTCTACGAGTGAGGTGACCTGATGTTTTCTCGTACTCGCTATGTCTTTCGTGAGACGTTCGACAGTTTCCGTCGTAACGCAACGCTGACGATCGCGTCGATCATCACAGCGGCAATTTCGCTGCTCGGAGTCGGCCTGACGCTGCTCAGCCAGGAGGGCTTCGACAACCTCCTGTCGAAGTGGGAGGGCGGCGTCGAGATGATCATCTTTATGCGGCCCGATGTCACCGACGATCAGCGAGCGCTGATCGAGAGCAGCCTCGATCAGAACAATCAGTTCATTGAGTCGTGGACCTACTGCGATGTCGACTGTTCGTTGGCCGAACGTGATCGCGTGCTTGCGGCCGAGCCCGGCGTAAAGGACCTGTTGAATGCAGACAACATCCCGACGCAGTACAAGGCTGTGCCGACTGAGGCGACTGACGTGCAACTGCTGCGGCAGGTATCAGAAGCCTTCTCCGAGGGGCCGGGTGTGTTCGAAGTGGTCTTCGCCGAGGACCAGATCTCGCTGATTGAGCAACTCCAGTCGTTCTTCGGATTCCGTCTCTTCCTGCTGTCGGGTTTCTTGCTGCTTGCAGCCATCCTGCTGATCTGGAATACGATTCGAACAGCCATCTTTGCGCGACGCCGCGAAATTGAGGTGATGAAACTTGTTGGCGCAACCGACTGGTTCATCCGTGTTCCGTTCATGCTCGAGGGATTACTGCACGGCGTGATCGGTGGCGCGCTCGCAAGTCTCGGGCTGGGTATCTGGAACTCACAGTGGACCAGCGGCGTTCAGGGGTTCCCACCGAACAGCGGATTCGCATCGCTCGTCGTCACCAGTGGCTACGACAAGACCGTCATGCTCTACATGTTGATCATCGGCGCGGTCGCCGGGGCGATCGGTTCGGGGATCGCTGCTTCCCGCTTCTTGGACGTGTAGCTCCGTCCAGCCGATTTGGGCCAGGTCGCTGAATTTCTGGTGGGCCCCGCTGCACGCGGCTGAGAGGCCGCTCGGGCTTGTGCTCCCCGGAACTCGAACGATCTGATCTCGAATCGGTGAGTTGACGTTCGGGAAACGTCGGGCTCAAGTTGGGTGCGGGGTGGGCGAGTGAAGTTCTCTACGGTGCTCGGATGGAGTACTCGCAGATCCTGTTTAACGTCCATGATCACGTGGCGACCATCACGTTGAATCGCCCCGATCGACTCAATGCATTCACCGGGACGATGATGAACGAGCTGATTGACGCGTTCGACCGCACCGATGCGGACGATGCTGTCCGCGCAGTGATCGTGACGGGTGCGGGGCGCGGATTTTGCGCTGGCGCCGACCTTGGGAGCGGTGGCGACACTTTCGCCAAGGGCGGTAGCGACGTACAGACCGACGTGGGAGTTCCACGCGACGGCGGCGGGTTGGTCAGCCTACGAATCTACGATTCAAAAAAGCCGGTGATTGGTGCAATTAATGGCGCAGCGGTCGGTGTTGGTGTGACCATGACGCTGCCGATGGATATCCGCATTGCCAGCGAGCACGCAAAGTTTGGTTTCGTCTTTGCGCGACGCGGAATCGTGCCCGAGGCCTGTTCGTCATGGTTTCTACCGCGCCTCGTCGGTATCAGCCAGGCGGCAGAGTGGTGCTACTCGGGGCGCGTATTCCCCGCCGGCGAGGCGTTTGACGGCGGGTTGGTGCGCAGCGTTCACGCAGCCGATGACTTGTTGTCTGCGGCTCGCTTGATCGCTGCTGACATAGCGGAGAACTCATCGCCGGTATCGGTTGCGCTCACGCGGCAGATGCTGTGGCGGATGCTCGGCGCAGCGCACCCGATGGAGGCGCATCGGGCCGACTCGCGAGGAATTGCGCTGCGTGGACCGAGCGCCGACGCTCGTGAAGGCGTCGAGAGCTTTCTCGAGAAACGACCGGCGGCGTACACGAATCGGGTCAGCGATGAGTTGCCCGATGTCTTCCCCAACTGGACCGACCCTCAGTTCCAATAACGATTTCGAGAGTCATGGCGCGTGCGGCCTTCAATGTGTGACGGCTGATGACACGAGAAATTCAGCCGGACTGTGAGGCGACTCCCAGTTGGTGAGACTTGGAGCACGCGGTGAGCACCAGCACTGGAATAAGCCGCCTGCGCCGGACGTTCAGGGCCGCCGGGTTGGCACGGTATCGCACTGCGCGATCGGTATCGTCAGCTCAGCTGAGCTGAGCTGAGCTGAGCTGAGCTGAGCTGCGCGCAGCGTCTGCTCCACCCCGCAATGGTCAGCATCGGTACGTCTCGATCGTCCGACGTCCCGCCAATTTCGGTGGATTACACGTCCGAGGCCAACCGCTGCCCTCTCGTTGACGTGGTGACCAGCCGCTATCGTAAACAATAGAACTAGGCCCCCTAATGTTGCCCGCACGCGGGATCTCGCCGCAGCATTGGCTGATCCGGAATTCTGCAGGACTTTGCGGAACAATCCCGAGGCTCTAGTGGTTACAACTTGCAGGCTACGGCGTAGACGGACGCCACAGCCTGAGCCCCTGTCGGAAGAGACCACAGGGAACATCATGACCACACTGTTGACGGAAAATCTGATTGCCGGCGACGTCATCGAGGTACGCACGATTAACGACGTAATGACCGTGCTGGTCCTGCTCGCCACCGATGATTTCGTGATTCTGGACCCTTGCGATGAGACGACCCCCTTTGTGGTGCAGCGCGAGGAACTTGTCGGGTACCGCAAATTTGACGAGCCTTGACCTTTTCCCGAGCGTGCTGGTTCCACTGTTGGCACTAGCGTGATTGGCGTGTCAGACACGGCGTCCACATTGTTCTCTCGGGTTGACGGGATGGCGTTCTTTGAGCGGCTCGTCGACGCGTTTTACGAAGGCGTCGCCACCGACGAGGTGCTGCTTCCGCTGTACCCCGAGCAACCTGATCTAGCGGGCGCTCGTCACCGCTTGACCCTATTTCTTGCTCAGTACTGGGGTGGGCCGACTACGTATCTTGAGGAACGGGGACACCCGCGACTCCGGATGCGTCACCTTCCATTTTCCATCGGGCCGTTGGAGCGGGATCGTTGGCTGGTGCACATGGCTGCTGCAGTCGAGACGGTCTGCGATGACCTGTTGGAGCCGGGTGGTATCGCTGACGAATTGATGGCATATTTCGTCCCGTCCGCTGAGCATCTCCGCAATGACACCGGGCTGCCGATTTCAACGACTAGGCCGGGTTTGACCTCACCGGGTTCGGGCTGATCGAGATACGGTCGAGGCGATGGCGGCGATTGAGGTGCGCGACCTCCACAAGTACTACGGCGAGAACCACGCAGTCGATGGACTGTCGTTCCACGTGGAGGCAGGAGAGGTCTATGCGTTGCTCGGACCGAACGGCGCCGGCAAATCGACTGCCGTCGAAATTCTCGAGGGGCACCGCACGGCTACATCGGGGCAGGTGTCCGTGCTCGGCTTCGACCCGGCGAAGGTCGAGCGCGACTTTCGAAACCGAATAGGCGTGGTTCTTCAAAGCTCGGGGGTCGAGAACGAGTTCACTGTCCGCGAGGTCATCGATCTGTATGCAAGTGCTTACCGCTCTCGGCGGTCGATGGACGATGTGCTTGCGCTCACCGGGCTCGATGCCAAGGCGGATGAGCGCGTCGGGTCGCTCTCGGGGGGGCAACGTCGTCGTGTGGACTTGGCGCTCGGCATCGTCGGCTCACCTGACCTCTTATTCCTTGATGAGCCCACCACCGGTTTCGACCCGTCTGCGCGCCGTTTGTCGTGGGATCTGATCGAAGAGATGTGTGCCGGCGGCACGACGGTGCTCCTAACGACTCACTACCTTGACGAGGCCGAGCATCTTGCCGACCGAGTCGGCGTGATGGGGGATGGGCGGCTGCTTGCCGAGGGTACCCCCGCCTCGTTGATCGATGGGATCAGCGGCACGTTGGTCAGTTTTCAGCTGCCACAGGGGATCGAGGCAGTGGATGCGGCTTCGATATTCAGCACAGTGATGGGCGCGGACGTTCGAGTGTCCGGACGGCTGGTCGAAGCGACCGTCGAGCACTCGACGCGCGTGGTCCACCGGCTCACTGGCTGGGCCGTAAGCCACGACATGGAGCTGATGAGCCTGAGCGTCACCCGCGCGTCACTCGAAGACGTTTATCTGCAGCTTACGACTGGTGGAGAGCCCGCCGATGCGTGACTACCCCTCGACTGCCGAGATGGTCGTGCGTCAGACTCGGTATCAGATCAGCTACTTCTTTCGAGTTCCAGTGGCGCTGTTTTTCACGTTGATCCTGCCGCTCGTGATGCTGGTGCTGTTCAACGCGCTATTTGGTGACGACACGGTCACGATCGATGGTGGCGAGTGGTCGATCCGACAGTTCTACACGGGTGGCCTTGCGGCGTACACCGCCGTGTCGGCCACGTACAGCAACATTGGCAACATGGTGCCGATCCGGCGCGACGAGGGCATCCTTAAGCGTTGGCGCAGCACACCTTTGCCGACGTGGATTTACATGGTGGGGCTGATCGGGGCGTCGGTGTTGATCGCATTCACCGGAACGATTCTCATGTTGGCGATGGGATACGCGGTCTACGACCTTTCGATTGTGTGGGCGAAGATGCCCGCAGCGTTCGTGACGCTTCTGGTCGGTGTCGCTTCGTTCGCTGCACTTGGGATGGCACTGGTGTCGATGATCAAGACAGCGTCGTCGTCGGCAGCAGTCGTCAATGCGACGATCCTCCCGTTGGCCTTCATCTCCGATGTCTTCGTTGCGACCGACCAGGACAGCACGTTGGCGACCATCGCTAACTTGTTTCCGCTGAAGCCGTTCGTCAACGCGTTTCAGGACTGCTTCAATCCGTTCGTCGAAGCGCCGGCGTTCGCCCTAGATAAGCTGGCGTTCGTCGCCAGCTGGGGCGTCGCCGGTGCCGTGATCGCCGTCAAACGCTTCACCTGGGAGCCGTCTGGAGCCGCCCCCCGGCGCGGTCGTCGTGCTCGTCAGGCGGCAGTCGACGCAACCGCTTAAAGTCCTTGAAGATCAGTTGTAGACGATGGTGCGGTGGCCGTGGACTGCGACCCGGTGCTCGACGTGTGCGGCCACCGCCCGTGCAAGCACCACCGTCTCAAGGTCGCGTCCGCGTGCTGTCAGTTGAGCCACGGTCTCGCGGTGGCTGACGTGAGCGGTGTCCTGGGCGATGATCGGTCCTTCGTCGAGCTCGGCGGTCGCGTAGTGGGCCGTGGCTCCGATCAGCTTGACACCGCGCTCATGCGCTTGTCGATACGGGTTGGCTCCAATGAACGCCGGCAAAAACGAATGATGGATATTTATGATTCGCATCGGATGTCGTGAGACGAAGTCGTCGCTCAGAATCTGCATGTAGCGGGCCATCACGATCAGCTCGACACCGTGGTGATCGAGTACGTCGAGCACGTTCCGCTCCTGCTGTGCCTTTGCGTCCTTTGTGACCGGAAGGTGCACGTAGGGCACGTTCATGTGTGTGCAGATCTCCTCATGATCGGGGTGATTTGAGATGACGACTCGAAGGTCCATTGGCATTTCACCGTTGCGCCATCTGGTCAACAGGTCGTAGAGACAGTGTGGTTGCCTCGACGCCATGATTGCTGTTGGGACCGATCCTGCGTCGTCGCGTAGATCGACCGTCATAGAGAAGCGTTCTGCGGTAGGAGCGAATGCGGTCCGGAACGCTTTAGCGGTGGCGCCATCGGTGTGGTTGAACACGACCCGTTGGAAGAATACGGCACTGGAATTTGCGTCGTCGCCTTTGACGTATTGCTCGGCGTGCACGATGTTGCCGCTGTTGTCGGCAATTGCTTGTGCGGTGGCGGCGACGATGCCGGGCTGGTCCGGGCATGACAGAAGCAGGACACTCGACATGCGTTCAGTTCTATCTGCGGATGCGGAGCTCCCAGCAGGCGATAGCAGTGGCGGCGGCGGCGTTGAGCGAGTCGACACCTGCCCCCATCGGGATCCGCACCGGTGTCGCAAGCGCGAGGAGTTCGTTGGAGAGTCCGGCTCGCTCTGAGCCGATCAGTACGGCAGCACGCGCGCCGGGATCGATTGTCTCGAGCGCTGCAGCATCATTGTTGGGCGTCATTGCGAATAGGCTGACGTTGTCGAGCTCACGGATGTCGTCGATCAGCGTCGTGGTGCGGGCATGGGGGAGTGCGAACACGGTGCCCATTGCGACTCGGAGCGAACGGCGGGCCATCGGGTCGGCGCTCGTGTGGTCGAGGATTAGCCCGTCCCAGCCCAACCCGGCTGCGTTCCGGATGATCGCGCCCACGTTGGCCGGGTTATCGACAGCTTCGAGCACGACGAGGCGTCGGCAGCGCTTGGCCAGCTCTGCGACACTAGGTCGGGCAGGCCGGTGAAACAGTGCAATGATCGGCTGCGGCATCCCGAGGCCGGAGACAACTCTGCGAACGACGGCACCGCCTGCGTACACCGGAGCACCGGCAGCCTCGAAGCGAGATGCGACGTCGGGCACCCGCTGGGAGTCGACCAGTGCTGCCACCGGTAGGCACCCGGCATCGAGTGCTCGATCGACGACAAGGTCACCCTCGGCGAGAAATAGTCCGGCTCCGGCGTCGTCGCGCTTGTCGGCTCGACTCGCCAGTCCACGTTCGTTCAGTCGGAATTGTGCAAACCGGTCATCCTCTGGATCGTCGACGACGATGATCTCAGGCGGCATACAGGATCAGAAGTGGTACGGGAAGGCCGACCAGTCGGCATCCCGCTTCTCGAGGAAACTGTCCCGCCCTTCGGTGGCCTCGTCTGTGCCGTAGGCGAGGCGAGTGGCTTCACCGGCGAACACCTGCTGGCCGACCAGGCCGTCGTCGATCATGTTAAATGAGTACTTGAGCATGCGCTGTGCTGTCGGACTCTTGTCGCAAATCTTGCGACCCCAGTCGAGGGCGGTGGCCTCGAGCTCGGCATGTGGAATTGACTTATTGACTGCACCCATGGCGACCATGTCGTCGGCCGTGTAGTCGTTACCGAGAAAGAAGATCTCGCGAGCAAATTTCTGGCCGACCTGGCGGGCGAGGTACGCCGAACCAAAACCGCCGTCGAAGCTTGCGACGTCGGCGTCGGTCTGCTTGAAACGGGCGTGTTCGGTCGATGCAAGTGTCAGATCGGACACGACATGGAGCGAGTGACCGCCGCCGGCAGCCCAACCGGGAACTACGCAGATGACGACCTTGGGCATGAATCGGATCAGGCGTTGCACCTCGAGGATGTGGAGCCGACCTGCTCGACCCGGCTCGATCGAGTCGGCCTGCTCACCGTCCGCATACTTGTAGCCGTCCTTCCCTCGAATCCGTTGGTCGCCGCCGGAACAGAACGCCCAACCGCCGTCACGCGGCGACGGCCCGTTGCCGGTGAGCAGAACACAGCCGATATCGGTGGACATGCGAGCGTGGTCGAGCGCCCGGAACAATTCATCGACGGTGTGGGGTCGGAAGGCATTACGTATCTCCGGCCGGTCGAATGCGACACGTGCGACGCCGGCATCAACGGCTCGGTGGTAGGTGATGTCGGAGAAGTCGAAGCCGGGCACCTTGCGCCAGGCGGATGGGTCGAAGATCTCCGACACCGGTCGGTCGCGCTCGTCTGTCATGCCTGCAGTCTGCCTGCGCCGTCGTCCCGAATGGCCGACCGAGGTGAGGTGATGTGACGCGCTGTTGCTTTGCTGAGCGTTCTCTCGTTGTTGCCGAACTAAATTGACGCCCATGCCCTTCGCAGATGTCAACAGTCAACGACTTCACTTTGAGGACACGGGCGGGAGTGGGCTGCCGGTGGTCCTCTCACACGGGTTTCTGATGGATCACGAGATGTTTGCTCCCCAGGTCGAGGTACTTTGCACTGCTTATCGGGTGATCACATGGGACGAGCGCGGGTTTGGATTGACCGAGTACGACGGTGAGCCCTTCACCTACTGGGATTCGGCCGCAGACTGTCTCGGTCTGCTGACCCACCTCGGGATCGAGTCTGCAGTGCTCGGGGGTATGAGTCAGGGCGGGTTCCTGTCACTGCGTGCAGCGCTGACTGCGCCAGACCGAGTTCGGGCGCTGATCCTGCTCGACTCCGAGGCTGGCGTCGACGACCCCGAGACCGCCGCCGCGAACGATGCGATGAACCACGTTTGGCTTGACCAAGGGCCGACTGACGAGTTGGCCAAGATCGTTGCAGGGATCATCATCGATGACTCGAATCACAGCCCCAGCTGGATTGGAAAGTGGAAAGAGCGGGATAAGCAGTCGTTTATGGAGCCGTACCAGTGTTTGCGGACACGCGACGACATCACCGAGCGCCTCGGTGAGATCCTCTGTCCTGCGCTTGTCGTCCATGGGACAGAAGACACTGCAATTACGATGGACCGGGCGGAACTACTGGCGGCTGGCTTGCGGGGCGCCGGTGATGTCGTCCGGGTCGGTGGCGCACACGCTGCGAACCTGACCAATCCCGAGCCGGTCAATGCAGCCATCATGGCTTTCCTTGATGAGCTGGCCGCATGATCGGAGCGCGCTGATGGCACGGCTTGAGGTGTTCGGGGTCGAAGGGCTGCCCGAGATTGTCGGCGGCATGGACTTGTCGGCGATGATTTACGAGGCTGCGGCCGCTCAGGGGGACCCGCTGCTCGACGGTGACATCGTGCTTGTCACTTCGAAGATCGTCTCGAAATCGGAGGGGTGCACTGTCGAACTTGATGACGTCGAGCCGTCCGAATTTGCGACTCGTTGGTCCGAGAAGTGGGACAAGGACCCACGCGTCACCGAAATCGTGCTCCGGGAGTCGAAGCGCGTGATTCGTCAAATCGGTCCCGTGTTGATTACCGAGACCCATCACGGCTTCTGCTGTGCGAACTCGGGCGTCGACCAGTCATCCAGCGGCGCGCGCGACCGGATCCTGACGCTGCCGGTTGACCCTGATGCAACGTGTCGTGCCCAGCGAGCACGGTTCTCCGAACTCGGGCTTGACGTCGCCGTCATCATGACCGACACATTCGGTCGACCGTGGCGAGAGGGTCAGACCGACATCGCAATTGGTGTCGCCGGCTTGAATCCACTGTTTAGCTATATCGGCCAGGAAGATCCCCACGGTCACGAGTTCAGGGTGCAAGAGATCTGCACAGCCGATGAGCTCGCAGCAGCCGGCGAACTTGTCAAGGGCAACACCAGCCGGGTCCCAGTTGCAGTCGTTCGTGGCTTCGTTTGGGAGCGCGACGACGAGGCCTCGTTGGCTGCGGTCCTGCGAGATTCCGAGCGGGACCTTTTCCGCTGAATCGAGGTCGCTGAACATGCCTCGCGACACCGAGTGGCCGCCCGTCACCTTCGAACGGTTGACCTGGCTGATCGAACAGGGCGGCGACGCGCGTCGGTCAGGTCGCGGTCGGCGCTATGACTCCGCAGTCACTCCCGAGATCGCCAGTGCCGAGATGATGTTGCCGTCGGAGTGTGCGCTGGTCTCCGAAGACGTACGGACGGCCATAGCGGCCTTTGACTTGCGAGTCGGCGACGTGTTGGCACCGCTTGAGTCGCTGCTCGTTCGGATCGAGTCGTCGGCGTCATCACGCATCGAGAACGTTGCGGTGCCGGTCCCGGATCTCTTGATTGCCGAGACGGGTGACAATCAAGGTCGATCGGTTGCCGATGTGATGGGCAACGTCGATGCGACCACCGCTGCGATCGTTCTCGCGGACGACATCTCGTCTGAAACGATCCTTGACGTGCACCGAGCTCTCTTAGGCTCAACTTACCCTGTGCTCGCAGGCCGGTGGCGCAATGAGGCGGTGTGGATCGGGGGATACTCCGGCGGTCCGCCTGAAGCCGAGTTCGTTCCGCCGTCGGTGGAGCGGATTCCCGCAGCGATCGACGACCTGTGTGACTTTATGGCGCGTACCGACATGCCGGTCTTCATCCAGGCGATGGTGATGCATGCCCAGTTCGAGACGATTCATCCGTTTCCCGACGGCAACGGTCGGGTGGGCCGGGCATTGATCCACGCATTGCTTCGTCGTGAAGGTCTGACCAGATCGGCCACTCTGCCGATCTCAGCCGGCATCGTGTCGCAGAAGCATCGCTATATCGAGGCGCTCACCGAGTACCGCATGGGCGACTTTGTTCCGATCGTAGAGTTGGCCGCCGATGCCACATTCGCGGCGCTGCGCAATGCGAGTCACCTCTTCGACGACGTGGTCCAGATGCAGGAGCAGTGGCGCGAGCGGGCGTCATCGCTGCGATCAGACGCCCTTGCGCACCTGATTATCGACAATCTCCTCAGCCACCCGGTCGTCGACACCGAGGTTCTCGAGTCGGTCCTTGACGCAAGTCCGGCGTCGATCCGTCGTGCGTTGAACGATTTGGCCGAGCGTTGGGTGATCACCCCGATTTCGCGACCGTCCCCCGGACCGCAACGCTTTGTGTGCTCCGACATTGTCCGTGCACTGAACGGTTTCACGGAGCGTTCAATTAATCCGTTTGGGCGCCACTGACGACATCTCGATCTGTACTTAGCCAAGTCGTCGGACGGTCAGTCTCACGACCCGCCGTGGTGACGTTTCGTGGCGATCAGTAGATCAGCCGAGCAGGTCGACTGCGATACCGCGGAAGTACTCGGCGGAGAGACCGAGTGATTCAACGTCAATGCGCTCGTCGTGTCCGTGGAAGCGGGAGCCGAACGTGGCGAAATCCATGTTCGGCGAGTAGAGCCCGGTTCCATACGCAATGCGACCGCGCTCGCGATAGAAGCGGGCATCGGTGCCACCGACGACAAGTCCGGGGACCAATGTCGCACCGGGGTGGGCGATCTGAGTGTGCTTCTCAACAGAGTTCCAGAGGGGGTTGTCGACGCCAAAGGGTGACGAGGTCGCCGGGGAGTTCTGGATGTCGCTGACCTCGACGTGTTCGTAGAGGTCACCGAGTGCCGCACGCAGGTGGCCATCGGCATTCTCACGGTCGCCTGGAACTGTACGTATATCGATTTCGAGGTCAATCACGTCTGGGATGATGTTTGTCTTCGGACCGCCATGCACAACGTTTGGTGAGAACGTCGTGTGCGTATGGGCGTGGCAGGTGCGTGCGAGCGGCGTGGGCAGCGAGCTGATTGTGTCCCAGATGGAAGCAGGGTCGAGTAAGCCTTCGCGAACATCATCACTGAGTGCCATGGAATTAACTTGTGCACGCCAGATCTCGTCGAGGTTGGGGGTGGGTCGGTACTCCGTGAGGCGTCGGATGATCTCAGCGGTCTTGATTAGCGCGTTGTCGGCGCCGAATGGCATCGATCCGTGACCGGGTGTGCCGCGTACGCGAAGGCGTCGCCAGGCCATGCCCTTTTCGTTCACGTTGACTGTCACTTGGCGGGATCCGTCTGTTGCCTCGTGCGACCATCCGCCAAGTTCCGTCAGGACGTAGTCGGCGTCGATGTCGTCCCAGTGGTGCTCGGCCATCCACTCTGCCCCCCATACGCCGCCGGCTTCCTCGTCGGCCACACCGAAGAAGATCAGGTCGCCGAGCGGTCGGAAGCCTGAGTCAGCAAGGTGACGAAACGCGACCGCCATTGACGACGTGAGGTTAAGCATGTCGATTGCGCCGCGACCCCAGATCTCTCCGGCGATCCGTTCACCGCCGAAGGGATCGTTGCTCCACCCCTCGGGACTCACCGGTACAACATCGGTGTGCCCCATGAGACAGAGCGCAGGGGCGCCGGGGTCAGACCCCTCGATGCGGGCGACGATCGAGTCGCGACCTGCGCGGGGCGTATAGGTCTGGAGGTCGAGTCCGGAACCCTCTAGGTACTGCCGCAGGGTGTCTGAGGTTCGTGACTCGTTCCCTGAATCCGGCGTGCCGTCGTTGACGCACTCGTTGCGAATCAAAGTTTGCAGCAGTTCGGCGGTGGGACCCTCGAACTCCCGGGCAGATGGCATATCGAGAAACCTAGTGCCGGAGAGACGCGACGTACGAGCGTCGATGCTCGGTCCGGGAGCGATTGGTCGGCCAGGCGAGCATGTGGAGCCGTTCAGCGGTTAGTTGAGCCCCTTGGGAGGTGAAGTTGAATCGGGGTCGGCTCCATGTTGACGAGCTTGCGCTGGCATTAGACGTAGAGCAGGCCGGGTGCCGCAGTCATCGCGACGAGAGGGAGCAAAGTTGCAATCTCCATGGCTCCTCCATTCGAGCTGTTCCTCTTGGATCGCCGGAGGATGGGAACGCAGTGATTCAAAAGTAGGCGTCGGCGCGGCGCCCTAGCTCTGGTTGGTCACCCGAGGTGGCGGATCGGGCCATCGTTATTCGGTCGGTCAACGAGACGGACTTGGGCATCGGTCACGAGCGTCTGACTATCCGACACGATCACGGGATTGAGGTCGAGGTCGTCGATGTCGCGTTGATCGTCGCACAATTGCGCGGCGAGGACGACGGTTGTCGCCCATCGGGAATTAGATGAATCTGATGGGGCCACACGTTCAGCATGGCAGCACAGGCTGCGGAGCCTACGCTAGGGGGGTGGATCAACCGATCGCCGTGTTCTCCGCCGTGGAACTTGACGAGCACCATGCGCCGGATGGTCACCCGGAACGGCCGGGTCGGCTCGTTGCTTCGCTTGCCGGGATTCCGGCCGCTGGGCTCGTCGAGGCGGTGCGGATGGTCCAACCCCGGTTGGCAACGGTAGCCGAGCTCGAACGAGTCCATGACCCGCGGCTCATTGCCCAGGTTCGCGATTTTTGTGAGGCGGGCGGCGGCAATATCGACGACGACACCTATGCCTCGCGGGGCTCGTGGGCCACGGCGCGCCGGGCGGCAGGAGCGCTGCTCGACGCCGTGGACGCTCTCAAGACCGGACAGTGCGATATCGCGTACGCAGCAAGTCGTCCGCCGGGTCACCATGCTGAGTTCGATCAATCGATGGGATTCTGTCTTTTCAACAACGTTGCCGTTGCGGCGCGGGATCTAATCGAGAGCGGAGAGCGAGTTGCGATTGTCGACTGGGACGTCCATCACGGCAACGGGACCCAGAACATCTTTTACGACGATCCTTCGGTGCTATACGTCTCGACGCATCAGTCGCCGCTGTACCCGGGGACCGGCCGGCTGAGCGAAACCGGCGGGGAGGGTGCTCCCTTTTCGAACTTGAATCTTCCGTTCCCGCCAGGTACCCGCGGCGATGTGTTCCGACAAGCAGTCGATGAAGTGATTGCGCCGGTAATCGAGCGGTTTGATCCGACATGGCTCATCATTTCGGCTGGGTACGACGCGCACCGGAACGACCCGCTCGCAGGGCTGCAGCTCACCTCTGCTGACTACGCCGATCTTGCGGACCGGCTCCGGCAACTCGTCGGCGAGCATCGCCTCGTCGTTGCGCTTGAGGGTGGCTACGACTTCGATGCACTCAGCATGTCGACAGGGGCAACGCTGAGCGCCCTGGTGGGCGAGCAGTACCGACCGGAGCCGGCGTCGAGCGGTGAGATCGGCAAGCCGGTGGTCACTGCTGCCCGGCAGCTGTGGGACCTCTGATACGGGCGGTCCCTCAAGGTGTCCGATCAGGCTTGGCCGATCCGAAACCTAGATCGGAGGAGACGGCGGGAACGACGATGTCGCAGACGTTTCCTCCTGTGCTGACCGAGTTCCCGGCGATTGTTGCCGACACCACTGTGAGGCCGTTTTCGAGAACCCATATGCAGGCCTTTGCCCCGTCGATTGTTCCGGTGTGGCCGAATCCGTACTGATCGGTAAAGACGCTCGGTGGTTGGAGGATCAACCGATCTGATTCGGTCATTCGTCCGAGGAGTATTGCGGTGTCGTCGGTGGACACGAGTAAGGAGCCGGCCCCGCCTAGGCGCGACAGCCGCTCGACCCCATCAGCGTGAGGTTGGTCTTTTGGCTGTAGTCCGTCGTTGGTGAGGTGCACGCCGCTCACTCCGACGGGATCGAAGATCAGTTGTTGCAGTGCTGCGTCGAGTGGTTTGTTCGCCTGTTGTTCGACTAGCAGTCCGAGAAGGCAGTAGTTGCCGTTCGAGTAAACCCAACGTCCGCGGTTGCCGTTGGGTGGCGAGGCTAAAAGCGACGGCACGAAATCACGACAGGTTCCGCCCCCGGTGAACCAAGAATGTCTTGCCGTACTCAATCCACTTTGATGATCGAGTAGTTCCCGAATAGTTACGTCGGCCCACTCGGCGTTCGGGTCGAGGCCGACTTCAGCCCATGGGAACGGACCGAACGCATCGATGTGCCTCTGTTCGTGCAGTCGAGCAATCGCCATCGCGACTACGATTTTGCTTACGCTTGCAACGACCATGGGTGTGTCACTGGTTGCGGGCTGCCCGCTGATTGTCGAGCCTGAGGCGCGACTGAATGCGACTTCGCCCGAGCGCACTACCGTCAGTGAGGCGCCTCGGTTGGCCTGAGCGAGGCGATCGAACGCCGTCGCGGTCGCGCCGAATGATGGGTCGCCGAGAGGCCGCTCTCCTAGATCAAGCGCTGGCTGGGTCGTCGCCGCCGTTGTTGGGGTACTGGTGGCTTTTGGTGAGGTCGTGGTGGTTGAAGGTGTGGTGGTCGATGGTGTTGAGGCTGGGTCGACGACATCGTTCTCGTCGAGTGGATCGACGGTGATTTGTCTGGTGTCTGGGTCAAGTATCGACGGTGGTGTGGGGAGGGGCGCTGTGGGGCGTGCGGTCGGATCGGCCCCTTCGGCTCGGGTGATGCCGCAGCTGGCCATCAACAGAGCGACAGCAAGCGCCCACAGCGCAGATGGTCGACGGCCGCCCCGGCCAATTGCACGCCTGCCTCTCATCGCAGCGAGAATACTGGTGCCCGCATTGTCAGTGGGCGCGTCCGATACTGATGTTGATCGTTGGCCGTCGGGCAGACTGAGCTCATGACAGCCATCGTCGTTGCTTGCACCGACCTTGAAGGTGAGGTCGATTTCTTCACTTCTGAGGTGGGGTTTCGGATACGGCTCGTCACCCCCGCTGACGACCCGCGCCGTGTGGAGCTCCAACGTGGTGGGACAGTGGTCGAGTTGCGCCGTTGCGGCAACGACGTTCCGATTCGTCTCCGAGTTGAAGACGATAACGAGCGTTGTGTTGAGTGTGAGCTGCGTTCACCCGGGGGTTCAATAGTTGAGTTCGGCATGCGACCTGCCTCGCTCGCTGTCCCCGAGAGCGTCCCGAGTTTGACCGTTGTCGATGCAGCCACCGGTGGTTTCGGCATCGGGCGCGCAGGGATGGAGTACCGGGACCTACTTCCGGATCGTTGGGGTGGCCGCTTTATTGCGAGTCACATTCGAATCGAAGCGGGTGGAGACATCGCTGACTGGGTGCACTTTCACCGCATCAGGTTCCAGATGATCTTCGTCGCTGCCGGATGGGTCGAAGTTGTGTATGAGGACCAGGGTGAGCCGTTCCGAATGGTGGCTGGAGACTGCGTTCTGCAGCCACCAGAGATCCGTCATCGCGTGCTGCGGAGCTCACCGGGTCTCGAGGTGATCGAGATTGGCTGTCCGGCAGAGCACGACACCCTCGCTGACCACGATCTTGAGCTGCCCACTCCGTGTGTAAACACGACGCGAAACTTCGCAGGGCAGCGCTTTGCGCGCCATATTGCCGAGGATGCACCGAGGATGGCGTGGGCGGATGACTCGTTGGCGGTCCGAGACACTGGTATCGAGAAGGCAACCGACGGATTAGCGGGGGCGGTTGTTGTCGCTGCTTACTCGGAGCCAGCGTCGACGCTGCTCACGCACGACGGCGAGTTCGTGTTCCTAGTTGGACTCGCCGGTGAAGCGGTACTCGACGTGGCTGGCCGCCTGGTGGCGTTGACACCCAGGACGTCGATCGCGATCCCGGCTGGAACGAGTTGGTGCTGGTCAACCCACCAGCTCGGGCACGAGGCGCTTGTGGTCAGTCTTCCTGCTGACGCAGTGCGCGTCGGTTGACGCCGGTTGCAGCGGCGGAACCGTCGACCTCGTCGACTTTCGATCGCATTGCGAAATCGACGCCGATTTCTGACCGTAGTCAAGGTGGAAACACGGCGCCGGACGCTGTGTCATCGTGGACGGCATAAAAGTGGTCGGGCCTTTTAAAAAGGTCGTCGAGTGGATTGAGTAAAACAACGACTCGCTGTTTGCCCATGATGCCTGTCACGAGTTTTGGGACGCCAATAAGGGGACGTTAGAACGACACTGTCGCCCCGTTCGTGACTGCGCTGCCGGCGACCGAACGCTGAACAATCTGTTCGTTTTTCAGGCATTCCGACAGACGCGAAACGGCGGATCAACTATGCCTTATCTGTTGAAGTAGGTGGTGACCTGATCGGAGTAACCGTGGGTCCAGCGTTGTCGACCATAGTCTGGGGACTACCGATAGTCCCCGGTGCTCTACCGATCGGCCGAATCGTTCTCACGGTGCTCTCCGCTGGGTACGGCGCGGTGATCCAGCGAGGGGGTTTTGGATGCTCAAAAGCGAGATGCGCCAAATTTTAGAGGTTGGCAACGAGTAGACCGATCACCGCCAGGACCATGGCTGCTCCCACGGCGAGCGCCATTGCCGAGGACCCAAAAACGACTTTCTTGTGGGTTTCGTGCTCCCACTGCCGGTTTTCGGGCGAACCAACCTTAGGCAGATGGTGTGGCTTTTCATGACCCTTGCGCGGCTTGCTGGAACTGCTTCCCATCGCCGAGAATGTAGCTGCGCACACCACTGGCCCCCCAAAGAGAGTGTCACCGTTTGATAGTCGATTTCTCAAACGAGCCTGCCAAAACGATTTGCTGTCCCTGACGATGACCGCTGCTTTTCATAGCGGGCCGATTGTGGGCGATTTTCGCTTTCCTGGCGTTGACTGATTCCTGGTCGTTGATTGAAGGGGTGACGACCTTCGCCAAATCGGATGTGCTCTGCGGATCCTCATTGTGATGTACGAATCATTGAGCGCTGCCTCCGCCGGCTGGCGACATAGCCTATGGCTTAGAAAACTGCGCGATCTCGTCAGCGACTGACAGCGTAAGTTCTGTTCCACTCAGTGATGCCGGACGCTGAGGACCAGGCACATGCCGGTAGCCCGTGCGGCTATTGTTTCCGCATGAACTTTGTCCGCGTGTTGATCGGTCGACATTCATCGCGATGTTGACCCTCGCGCCGTCAGTAGTCGAAGCCGTAGTGGGAGGCTTATTGCGCGGCGTGGATGTGGACGAGGGGCCGACCTCCGAGCAGGTGTTGGTGCTTGAAGCCTTAGCGACTCATCTGTGGGGCCGTCCCGACCTCGACGTGCGTTCGGTGACCCGACTGAAGGCGAGTGAAGTGGCAAGTGTGCTTGCCGGCGAGGACGTGCGAGCGGTATTTCATGAACTGCACCTCACTCTCGAAGCGTGTCGTCATCCACAGTCACCAGCGCAAGTTGCAGCTGTTCAGGAGTACGCCGAAATTCTGGGGGTGGATAGTGAGGATCTCAAAATCTTCCGCGATCTGGTCCAGGGCGGAGTAGAAATGGCCAAGCGCGACTACCAACGGTTTCTGAGCAACAACATGCGGCAACGCTCAGAGCCTGGGTTGTCAGATCCGAATCTGAGCCGACCATTCCGAGAAGCTCAACTTTCAGACCTATTTGGAACATTGGCCGAATATGGCCCGGGAACCCTTGGGCGGGCATATTTGTCCTTCTACGAACGGTTCGGTTTGAGCCTTCCGGGCACGGAAAGTTCGTCGAACGACTCTTTTTTTGTTGCGCACGACATGACCCACACTATTGCTGGGCTGTCGACAACCCCTGAGGCGGAGCTTGCTTTGAGTGCGTTTCAATTTGGGATGAACAACAACGCCGTGAACCGTGCAGCGCTCCTTGCGTCTCTTGTTGTGCATGAGGCCGGCTTTGCTGTGCCCTCCCACCTCAAACGCTCGGAAAGCGGTCTGCTTGCTCGTCCGGCGGCCGCGAAACTGTTTGCCAATGAGTTGTCTCGCGGTAACCAGTGTCGGAGCGACTTTTCATTGGTAGATCACTTTGCCCTGGCGCATCACCCGATCTCTGAAGTACGTGCGGAGTTCGGCGTGCTTCCCCCGAATATCCAATCTGACCGCCACCACTGGTGGTGAGATGAAAGATCGTGATGTGAAGCCCCGGTTTTGAGGGCAAACGACTGACCATCGCAGGTGCAACAGTTCAATCCGTCCGATTTGATGTTCTGTGGCGCGATCGTCATTAAAGGCGCTGTGATTGGGTTCTGACTGTTCGGTCAGCAGCGGTCCTCTGTCCTGCCGATTTTCGGGTTTAGGTCGGCTCTTGGTGGAGCCGTTTGCGTATTTTGGACACAAGCAAACGACTAGTCGAGCCGTGGGTACCAGTTCCGGCGATCACCGCACGAGCGCACACGTCCGATAACCGGCAGAGACGACGGCAATGGCAGCAACCCAGCCGAAACCGCAGATCAGAGTGCTGCAGCGGTGGAAGTTGCTATACGCCGCACATCAACTCCCTGCGGTTACCGTTTAGCTATGGGAATTCTGTTTCTTCCTGCCTCGTTGCTTGCCGCTTGGCTCCTTGGTGCCATTGGCGTGATCGCCCCAGGATCAGAGACAGGTGTTGATTTTGCGAGTAATTCGATCCGTTGGATGATGACGATTCCCGCTGGAGGCATGTTCATTGCCAGTGGGTTGATGCATACGATATTCGCGCAGCGCACCGCTGAAAACATCGGGTGGAAAACTAACGGCTTCCAGTATGAGGTTGGGTTTTTCAGCTTTGGTGTCGGAGCTGCGGGCATCTATGCCGCCTACTTGGACAAGTCTGCCTGGGTCTTACTGGCCGTCGTGATCTCAGCGTTCTTGCTTGGTGCTGCTGCAAACCATGTGTACGAAATGGTGAAAGACCGGAATTTGAAGCCGGGGAACACGATCGTGTTGGTCTATGACCTGGGCCTACCGCTGTCGCTTTGGGTACTGCTCGCTCTGGTTTGATCCGAAAAATATGGCGGCAGTAGTGGTGGAGGCATGCGGCTGCCAACGTCAATCCGTTGAATTGGAATACGTGTCCGCCCCGACCGGGTAGCCCGGACCTGAGTTGTTGACACGCTTCGTGTGCGGGCAAGTCTCGGTTGTTGAGTTTCTGGGCCAGAATCAGGTGCTTGGATTTTCGGCGCCTGTGCCTAGGCGAAGGCCCTGAGCTGTTGGGGTATCGGGTGGCTGCTGGTTGAGGTCGCCGCAGACGGTACCGAGAGCGTTGAAGGTTTCTGTGCACGCCGGCAAAAGTGGAGCCGTCACAAGGCTGCGGCGCGGGTCTTAGGAGGAGAAGTTTTCGCCTTTTTGGCTGTGGGTTTCCTGCTCGGTCGTGGAAACATAAACCACGTGCGCTGGTGCTGTGATTGCGTAGACCATGAGTGCGCAGCGAATAGGCCTGCGGTCAACACTGCGGCTGCCGTCAGGACACGCCCGGACCCGACGTTTGCGGTTCGTCCTGTTCCCTGAGGCCTTCGTCTTGAGTGATGTACATAGTCGTTGACGGAAATGCGATGCCGCTACCGGCGCTCTCGACTACGTCGAGCACGATTAAGAGGAGATCTTGTTGAACCACCTGAAAGTCAAACAACTCCTGAGTGGTCACTCTTGCCCGAACCTCAATATCGATCGACGACTCTCCAAAGTTGGTGATGAGCACCCGCGGATACTCGACTTGATCGAGAACCCGCGGATGCTCACGGAGTCGTTGGTCCGCTAGATCTACGATGTTGCGAAGCTGGTCCGCAGTTGTCTCGTATCGCACCCCAATGACGTGGCAGAACTCCATGTGGCGCCGTGCAGAGAAATTTGTGGTTTTCAGGCCGCTGATCTTGGAGTTAGGCAGGATCATCACGGTGTCGTCTAACTTCCTGATGCTGGTCGAACGGGGGCCGATTTCTTCGACTGTCCCGTAATCGGTATCGACGGTGATCTTGTCGTCGACGCTAAAAGGCTTGTCTGCGTACAGCGTTATCCCGCCGATGAGATTTTCGAGTGTTCCTGTCGCTGCGAGGCTTATAGCGAGGGCGAAGACGCCAGCACCGATGCCGAGACCAATGCTGGACACTCCAAGCTTGGTGAGTCCGAACCAACCGATCACCATGACACCGATAACGCTGACGACTTTTCCAATGACTCGAGTGAAATGACTCTCATCTTTGTCACCGAATCTCGGCGAGTCTGCGAGCCATCGCGACACCATCGACGATCCCAACCAAAAGATCCAAGCGAAAGCAGTCCAAGTTGCGACCGTGACGACAACGTTCACCATGGATGCAACTTCGCCACTGTGGTTTATCTGTTCGTTGAGGAATTTTTGAGCACTAGCGACCAACACCAGAAGCACAACGGGCGTAGTGAGCTTCCAGCGGTACCCCCGAAGGGAGTCGTCGGCGCGTTTCGAGACTACGAAATGGCGCCATAACCAGGTGCAGATGAATGCACCGGCGATGATCAGAATGTCGGCAATCAACTTCCAAAGCGGGATGCCAAACACCTGAGTCTTTAGTGGCTCCGGCATTGCGTCAAGCAGCCACTGGGGGATCCAATAACCGGTCGCGTTAGTGATTTCATTCACCCAGTTTTTGACAATCACGCCCTCACGAACAGGTAGATCGCTAACGGCTTGTCTCCACCCTTTGAGCCCGGTCACCGTGCTCGCAGAGAACACGTAGTCGCCTGCTCGTGCTCCGACTGCGAGTCGAACGATGGTGATTTCTGTTCCTGGGATGACGTACCGCTCGATCCCGGCCGATGGCCGTAGCCGCGGCTCACTCGCTCCAGCGACGATGTCACTCCCCGCAGCAGTCACGTCTGCTGTAGTGGTCGCGTCAGACTCGACGAACACGTCACCGTTGCTTAACTGCGCCTCCTTAACATCATCAGCGTTAGGGAAGTCCTCAAGATCAGGTTCAGGTATCCGATTGAAGATGTCCGCCAAGCGCCCGAACGACGCCACGATCACCTCGTCCTTGTTTGCGGTAGCTACATCAGAAAGATCAAATAGCCGCCCCGTGCCAGAAAGGGCATCAGCTAGCGCCTTCTGAGTCGACTCCGAACGGTTCCGCTGATACTGGACGTACAGCTCCTCGGCCAGAGCAACTTGGTCAATGAAGGACAGGTAGGTGGCCTCTGGGCTTGAGGTGTCGAGTGGTTGGAGAGGATTCGCATCGTCACTCTCATTTGCTACTGCGGTGCTAACGCCAACCCCGATTGCTGCTGTGAGGACAATAAGAAATAGCCGAACCATACTGACCAGCGTTCTGCCGGTTTTCGTCCGAGAGCGCGCTTCAAGATGCTGGCGGTTCATATGTCGATTCTTCCGTGTCAAACCAGGCCGCCACATGCAGAGAGCGAACACGATTTCTCGTTGACGCCGCCAGGGCCTGCAGCATGCGCAAAGCCTAGCCGGGTAGTTGAATGGCGACGCCCCGAGAAATTTGTTGGAAGTGTGCAAGCCCGAGCACCACAACCGACCGAACTGCTCAGCCCGAGGTCGCTCAACCGCTCTGCTTGGAGCAGCTCTTGCGAATGTGCCGGCAGTCCCCGCCGAGTCCGCACAAACCGGTTGAGATGCTGCTCCTAAATAGACAATGTTCCCGCCGGTATGTCCGCGCCGTGGCAGACACGACGCCACTGCTCCCAACAACACAACGCAAATCGCAGCGCACCTCGGTTTCAGCGTCAGCCAGGAACCTGGCTTCGGTTGCGAGCGTCGTTTGCGCGCCGATCACCGACACCGGTCAACACGAAGTCCTGGATCTTCGCGGCGTATAACTCGACGTGATCAGCTGTCAACAACCTCGACGTCCATGACGTCACACACTCAACAACGTCATCGTCGAGGCCAGCCAGAACAACAAGAGATAAATTGGAATCATGGGTGTGTGCCATGACCCAGCACCGTGACCACCGACGACGAAACGACGATTATGGCCTTGAGCTTTCACAACGCGCCGTCTGATTCTTCGCGCATCGCGGGAGTGGTCCACGTGGCGTTTTGTGAAGTCGAGTTGGACGGATCAAGCGAGCGCCTGGAATGAGAGCTGGCGAAGGTTCGTTTTCTCTGTGGTCCTGTATGCAAGGATCAGGCACATGAGCGCACCGATTCAGCCGCCCGCCTGGCATCCCGACCCGCAAGACCCGCAAATGCTCCGTTATTGGGATGGCCAGCAATGGACGGAGCATCGTTCTCCTCTGAACGTCGCCCCGCCACCTCCTAACGTCCAGAATCCTGCTCCGCAGGTTGGCAGTGTGCCCGCACCGCAGCAGGAACGCCCGACTACAAAAGCGGCATTTGTATGTGGGGTGATCGGTGTCGTCGTCGGAATGATCCCTTTCCTTGGCGTAATCGCCATTCCGCTTGGGGTCATTGCGTTTGTGCTTGGCATTCTCGGTTGGTGTCGCAAGCCAGATCGGTCGAGGTTGGCGCCTGCCAGCACAATCCTGGGCGGGCTCGCCGTCGCACTTGGCGTGATTGGAATCATCATTGTGGCGAACGTCTTCAATGACGTCGCTAATGAAGTCGCTGAGATCTTCAATAGAGACCTTGACACGTCACCAAACCCGCCCGCTGAAGTGATTGTTGAGTTCGGGGACGATGCCAAGCTTGATCGCTTGGCTAACGAGTGCGCCGGGTCGGGCGAAGAAGCCGCCGAGGCGTGCTCTGATCTGTGGGCTGAGTCCCCGGTCGGTTCCGGTTACGAGGACTACGCAAATTCATGCGGAGCCCGACCGAACCGCGACGGCTTCGTGTGTCTGGAAATTTAGGAGGCGGGCTGAGGTGATGCGACTGGAGTCCCAAACGGGTTCCTTTCGACAACGCGAGCGCAGACTTGATGTTGCCACCCGGCGACGATGGAGTGGTGGGTGACTCCGTGCGGCGGGCAAGACCAATTCGAGTGACCCGCGAGATTTTCGCTCCGGCTGAGTTGGTGTGGGCCGTAATCACGACTCCGGGACACCTTGAGGATGTGCATCCGTTTTGCGAGCACAACCCTGTGAGGGAGTGGCCGGGGGCTACTGCGTGCGATGAAATTCATTACCGGAGCGGCTGGGTGTATGAGAGGACTTTCACCCGGTGGATTGATGGTGTCGGCTACGACCTCGACATCGGGGCATCGGGCGAGCCGGCCTCGAAGGTCAGTTGGCGGATTTCTCCCCGGCCAGATGGAGCCTGCAGCTTGGCAATCAGCGTGTGGCCGCGATCGCTTACTCGCATCGGTGGCCTGCAGATGCTTTTGCGACTTTTGATCCTCGGTCCAATGATGCGCCGTTATTTGCGTTCGGTGACGATGGGAGTGGATTGGTTCGTTACGCATGGGGAGTCAGTGAGGGCTAATCAGTTTGGAACTCACCTGTGGTTCTCGCGGCGGTGACCACGAGTTATGTCGGTTTCTGATTGACCGATCGGGCCCGGCGGTCTTCGATACCTGCGTGGTCCCAATGGCGTCGCCACCGACCAAAACGCAGGGCGTCGTCCTTTGCGTCAACATCTTCTGTGCTTGCGTTGCTGTGCCAGGTGACCGGGTGTGCGTAGGTTGGGGCTGATATGTGTTGGTTCAAGCAGAAGTTTGCACCGTGCAAGCCGCGGGACGGCTCCCGACATTGGCGGCACAAGAACGAACCGGTGAAGTCCGGTCGATACATTCGGTGCGTCCGATGTAAGAAACGAAAAAACACCGAACCGCCGACATGGACGCCTGGTACGAGCATGGATGGCTCCCTTCTTTAGGGGTAGGGGCAGATCTGGGAACGTTCCCTCTGCGTAGCCGTCTAATCGGTGAGGCCAACTGAACTGCCCGGTACTCGGTTTGCGGAGGGTGCGTTCGCGGTGGGTCACCACACGGTGAGATCATGCTTGTTCACACGAGCCCGCTTGGGGCGCTGAGTACGCAGAGTTGGCGGGGCAGAACACTACGCGCTCTGCAGGGCGCGATCTCACGTTCTACGTGATCATAGCTGCTACGGCGGTGTAGGCCGACTCGCTTGCGCCGTGAACTGCAATGGTCTTGCCGTTTGGATTCATCGCCTCTCCGGCAAAGAACACTCGGCCTGCCACCGACTCGGCCAGTTTCTCAGCGTTGGCCTTTCGCTGAGAGTACGAGCCTTGGATGTAGGGCTCGCGAGTCCAGTCCTGCACGATGTGCTGGACGTACTGCTCCGAGGCCTG
Organism: uncultured Ilumatobacter sp.; assembly: GCA_905480335.1. GTDB lineage: Bacteria > Actinomycetota > Acidimicrobiia > Acidimicrobiales > Ilumatobacteraceae > Ilumatobacter_A. The sequence goes on from CAJQPY010000045.1 coordinate 51,110, forward strand.
GCCATCAAAAATCTCGTCGAGCTCCCGCAGTATGTGCGCAAAAAGCTGCTCGTCGGTGCCGTGTGAGGTGTAGCGCTCAGCAGCGGAACCCTGGGTGAAGAAGCCGAGTATGTGCCGATCAGAGTGTTTGCCCCTAGCAGCGTCGTAGTAGACGCACTCATTCAGCGCGCTGCCGCGCCGCAGCCCGCCGACGTGCAGAACATCCGGGTAGAACCGCGTCGAGAATTCGATGAACGCTTTTAGACCACCCGGGACTTCCTCCTTCTGAATCTCTGAGCGCTTGTCTTCGGGGAGCGGGGGTTCGAAGCGAATTGTTTCGCGCTGGAGCATTGCGATTGGAACGGTGACCAGAACCCTGTCGGCGTCATGGCTCGTCCCCGAATCGGTCGTGGCGACGACGCGGTCGTTGCTGTAGTCGATGTTCACCACCGGAGAGTCGAAGCGAGTCTTTGCGAGCACTGCTGGTGTGGCCAGTCTGTTGAGCGCGTCGAACCAGGTCGAGTCGGTGAACTTTAGGTCGGTCGGCACCGGAAAATGCCGGTACCAATTGCGTGCTCGCAGTTTCCCGTTCTTCCAGATGGAGATGGTGGTGGGCTTGTCGGGGAAGGTCGGAAAGTTCGGGTCGGCACCCTTTAGAATTTGTTTGAAGACAGCTGGTTTGGCCCTGATCCATTTGTGAATCCACTCAGCTCCGAGGTCGATGGGGAAGTCGGCGAAGTTATCGACTTTGCGAACTCGGCCGCCGTGCGTCGAGCTTGCCTCGAGGATCTCAAAGTCGACTTCATGTTGTTCGAGGAGGTGGCCGGCGGTGATGCCTGCGGTGCCTGCGCCGATGATCAGAATCTTCATTTTTTTTTAGTGTATAGCGCGACCTTGACGGGTGAGCCGCTGGGTTTATCGAGCAGTGGCATGACTTCTCGGATCTCCGAGCGCATGGTGCCGTCGGCTCTGCCCGATGGTTTGTAGCTAGTCGGTTCTCCGGCAAAGGGGACCCGTCGGGCGATTGGTTCCGTGCGCTCACCTAGGCGCGATTTCCGCGACTGGATGAGTGAGAAAGTCGGAGGTTTCCAGCCGGAACTTCGGTCCGATGGTTTACCGCTTGTTAAGACGGGAGTGCGAAATCGGACTGTTCAGGCACCTGATTTCTACTAGAAGGGGACCCGTAATTCTACGAATCCCCCTCAGTGGGGGTTTAG
>CAJQPY010000046.1 GCA_905480335.1 uncultured Ilumatobacter sp.
CAGCGGACGGCGGAGGTGGGAGACTTGAGCGCTGCTCACTCGGATCGGATGGTGGCGGCGGAAGCGGCACCAGCTCAGGCTAGCGATCGAAATCTTACCGATCGGGCAACTCAAGAGACACATTTCACGAGCAGTCGCCGACAGTTCGCCGGAGTGTTGTGGGATGGAGCTGAGCGATTTTACGCCGACACAGCGCACCGAGCCTGCAGCTCGTCGCAGCCGGCCGCTTGAAGTCGTTCGAGTTGCTCGGAGCTGTCAACGCATTCACTAATGACATCAATCTCGAGTGCATGAGCGAGCGCAACGACGGCAAACACGAAGCGGCTTTCAGCAAGTGACGAGCACGATGGCTGCTCGAGCGATCCACCGAGCTTCATCACGCAAGCGACGATGAGAAACCCGTTACCTCTACCTCGCGCGACCTCGTCGTTCGGACCGTGGGGGTTGATGAGCTGGTCGTTACATACAGATTTGTCGACGTCGCCGAGGGTCACCGAAACGTGCACGGAGGATTTGCCGTTCATGCTCAGAGCCTCTGCCAGATGTTCGAGAAGGTTCAGGCGGTTGACCAGGCCGGTTGGTCGTTTGGCGTGAACGTGAGGGGTCGCTTCTGCGGCGGTGCCGGGAGAAAGCGGAAGCCTTATCGAGTTGCCGTCCCCGACGAACTTGAGGTGCCGATGGCAACCGTTTCGATTACATCGAGCATCTCAGCCGCCGGGGTTCCGTCTGCGAGTTCGAGCTGTTGTCCGAGTGCGAAGACCGTTAGCTCGAACGTACCGGTCGTGCCGGGATCCGGGCACGGCCCGGTGTATCCCACCTCACCAAAGAAGTTCAGACCCTCGATTGCTCCGAGCGGGACTTCATCTTCGCCGAGTCGGTCGATGACGGGATCGACCCCTGCCACGACCCAATGGATGAAGGGTCGCCCTGTGCTCAGATCTGACGTATCGACCATCGAAACGGCAATCTCGGCTGTGCCTGCCGGAATGCTGACCCATGAGATGGACGGCGCAGCGTTGCTTCCATCGCAGGTGTACCGCAGGTCGATCGTGCCGCCGTCAGCCCAGGGGGTGAAGGCTCGCATCCCGGCTGTGTCATCCGCTTGGCCATCGCCGGCAGATCCGCCGTCACTCAGCGGCGGATCGACAGGAATCGTCTCGATCGCCGGTGCCCCATCGAGGCCCGGGTCATCGAGCGGTTCGGACGGCAGTGGAGCGGACTCGACCGGTGCCTGAGTCGTCGGTGCGGTAGGTGTCCGCAGGTTCGTACCATCTCCCGTGTCGCAGGCAGCGAGCGCAAGCAGTCCGAACGCAGAACCGGTGAAGAGGACGCGCCGGCAGGATGATTGTGCTCGTGGACCACTCACGAGAGGTGAGCGTAGGGCATCGTCGGCGTCGAGCCCGATCGGGCGTCGTGCGTGTTCATTTGACAAGTAGTTGCGGGTGCGAAGGGGGCCGCAATCGTCTCAATGCTCCACCACGAATGTGTGCCTAGGCAGCACTAGCCTCCGACAGGTGGCTGACCCTATTTCTGCGCTGACGGTGCTCACCGTCCACGCTCATCCCGACGATGAGGCGTCGAAGGGCGCGCCGACTCTGGCCAAGTGCAAGGCCGAGGGCATCGGCACAGTGCTCGTCTGCGCCACCGGTGGCGAGGAGGGAGACCTGCAGAATCCCTCGCTGCGCGAGGAGGGGCAGCCCTTCCACGGACTGCCGCCGGCGGAAGAACGGGCGCTCGTGGCCTCGATGCGCGATGCCGAATTAGCGGCATCGGCTGCGGTAATCGGGTTTGACGAGGTGGTCATGCTTGGATACCGAGATTCGGGCATGGCTGAGACCGAATCGAACCAGCATCCCGACTGTTTCCACCGGGCCGATCTCGACGAGGCGGTCGGGCGGCTCGTTGCCGTGATCCGTCGGGTTCGATCCCACGTGATCATCACCTACGGCGATGACCAGAAGGGCTACCCGCACCCCGATCACCTCAAGGTGCACGACGTCTCGGTGCTGGCTTTCGATCGAGCCGGTGACCCTGCGTGGTACCCAGATGCAGGCGAGCCGTTCGCGCCGTCGAAGCTGTACTACGCGGTGTGGGCCAAGGCTCGGATACTGGCGGTACACAACGCGATGCTGAAGTACACGGGCGAGTCGCCGTTCTCCGACGAGTGGCTGCAGCGAGAGAGCCAGGATCATCGGATCACGACGAAGATCGAGGTTGGTGCGTATCAGTGGGCTCGCACCGGAGCGTTGCGTGCGCATGCCACGCAGATCGACCCGAGCGCAGGCTGGTGGTTCGGGCTCAACGATGAGCAGCTTGCCGAGACTTATCCATGGGAGGACTGGATCCTTGCGAGGAACCGTGTGGGGTTGATCCCCGACACTGACAGCGAGCGCGACCTGTTTGCCGGGCTGCGTGCGGAGGCCGACTCGTGAGCTCGGTCCAATATCGAGTGGTGGTAGCGAAGAAGGACGAGCGAATCGAAGGCCCCAACGACGCCGAGATCGTCTTTACAGTGCCGGTCATCGACGCTACTGCTGCCGATTTCGATCCGACCGTTGCGTTCATGCGCGGCAAGCTCAAAGCGAGCGGTAACACCAATGAGATCTTTAAGCTCCTCAAATCGGGTGCTGCCGCAACGGCTGTTGCGATCCTTGCCGGTGGCGTGTGATCGCAGCGAGGGGCAGACTCACGCCCGCATAACCTCACGAAGCTCACGAAACCCTATAAGGACGGTGTCGGCTCCAGCCAGTGCCGATCGCAACTCGCTACTCGTGACCAGCTCAAGGTCGGCGATCCACCCATCGGCGCTGGGTCCTGCGATCGCTCGTACCTCAGGGGTGTCGATGGCTGGCTGGACGTGGATTTCTGTGACGCCCGGAGCTAGCCGCTCAATCGCATCGAACACTCTGCGCTTACTGCCCGCCCGCCAGTCGTGGTCGAAGTGGTCTGGGAAAACAACGCCTTCCTCGGCGGCGAGGTGGCGAAATGGGAATCCCGCCTGCTCTGGCGTGATTGTCGACGGAAGTCGGATCGGGAGCCGGTACTCGGCGGCCAACTCAAGATAGACGTCGAAGAATTCGGGGCGCAGCGTGATCGCCGACAGGTGCGGGGCCAAGTGGGTCACGTCGACGCCCCAGACCAATGCCCGCTCAACCTGCGCTCGCAATTCACGCAGCACTTCGTCGGGGTCCGCGTGTTGCCAGAGGTCCTCAAGCGTGCGCGGGAACCCGCCCTCACCCGACTGGAGTGACGGTGCGCGTGTGACTGGGCCCCAGCGGTACGAGTTGTGCTCGGAATTCAGGGTCAGGTGGACGCCGATGTCGTCGTTTGGGCGCGCACTGTCGGCTGCGTGCCGGGCCCATGCAGCAGGCACCATCAGTGATGCGCACGTGGCGGCGCCGTCGTGGAGAGCGCGGAACACGCCAACGTTTGATGCATGACTGGCACCCAAGTCGTCGCACGACAAAATCACCAGCCTCGAGTCGGAGGCATAGCCGAGCCGTTCGGCGAGCGTGTTCACCGTCGGAACTCTAACGGAGGAGGGGCAAGGGCACCCGGTGATCGGTATCGGCAGATGCTCAACAGATTGACCGCTACCAGCTCTGCGCCATGTTTAGCGGCGTCGACCAGATCGCAATGTCGTGTTCGGCTTAATCGAGAGTCGCTGTGCAAAGCCTTTTAAAGCAGTTCGATCAGCGTTCCGGTTCCGAGGCCGCCGCCGCAGCACATCGAGATCAGGCCGTACCTCCCTCCGGTACGCTTGAGTTCGTAGAGCGCCTTAGTGAGCAGGAAGGCCCCGGTGCCACCGAGGGGGTGGCCGAGAGCGATTGCGCCACCGTTGGGATTGGTTTTCTCGAGGTCGGCGCCGGTCTCTTTTGCCCACGCGAGCACCACTGAGGCGAACGCCTCGTTGATCTCGAAGACATCGACGTCGTCGATTGACATGTCGTTGCGAGTGAGCAGTCGCTGGGTTGCATCAATCGGTCCGGTGAGCATAAGTACCGGGTCGGTGCCGACGAGACATGAATCCAAGATACGAGCTAGGGGTGTGAGCCCGAGTTCGGCTGCTTTCTCCTCGGTCATCATGAGGATGGCTGCTGCGCCATCCGAGATCTGCGAGGCGTTACCGGCGGTATGGACGCCGTCCTCGCGAGCGACTGGTTTGAGCGTCGCAAGTTTCTCAAGCGAAGTTTCACGAAGACCTTCGTCTCTGCTGACGGTATGCGTCGTCCCAGTCGGGTTGCCGTCTTCGTCGATATCAGGTGCATCGACAGTGATGTACTGCCCGGCGAAGCGGTCCTCATCCCACGCCTGGATCGCACGTTGCTGCGACGCCAACCCGAAGGCATCGGTGTCTTCGCGTGTGATCTCCCATTTGTCGGCGATGCGCTCGGCGCCCTCGAACTGCGAGGTCATTTCGTAATGGTCGAAGTAGGGCGGTGGGATCGGGATGCCAAAACCAAGCTTTTTGGATCCGCTGGCCCCGATTGGAACCCGGCTCATGGCTTCGACTCCGCAAGCGATCGCAACATCGACAACGCCCGACCCGACGAGCGACGCTGCCAGACCTGTGGCTTGCTGGCTAGATCCGCATTGGGTGTCGACCGTTGTTGCGGCAGTCGTGAGCGGGAGTCCTGCGCCGAGCCATGCGGTGCGGGTGACATTGAACGCCTGCTCGCCGGCCTGACTGACGCATCCGCCAACGACCTGCTCGACCTCCGATGGATCGATCCCGGTTCGCTCGATCAAAGCCTTTTGGACGAGCCCAAGGGTTTCGGCTGGGTGCATGGTGGACAGACCGCCGTTCCTTTTTCCGATGGGAGTGCGGACGGCATCGACGATTACGACGTTTGACATGAGGCCGACGCTACGCAACTCACCCGTTGCCACAGAAGTCCAAGTGATTTGCTGGGGTCAAGTACCGGGCAAATCGCGACGAGTTGCGGTGGGGTATGGCGCTAAGATGACGGGTGAGGGGTTGACCGACGACGGCCATACGCGTCGTGTTGCGCACCATGCCGCTGGTGGCCTCAAAGGTGCGTTCGGTGTGCATGACCTGCTTGGCAAATTGGGTCGAGGCAGTCTCAAACGACCGAACATCGACGATCACCGTGTCGGTGTCACCTCAAGTGATCGGAACGGTAGGGCAGGTGAGGACCTCGCCCAGTCGGTTGGACCGGGCGACGACGATCCCGGTGAGGCCTTCTACGGGAACTTGCTGGCAATGAGTTTGTTTCGTGCCCGGCGCAGGCTTGAGCTCAAGACAACGGGAGAAGAGGCTGCAGCCACGACCCAAGCAGGGCTGGGTAAATCGTCCCTCGGAGCGCCCTCCCTTAATGAAAATTGGGTCAGGCTCCGGATCAGCGGCTCGAATCGGGACGCTTCGCACGGCGCGTGCTACGCATGAGCGCGTGAACGCAGCACTCGGTTTGGTGTCGATGAACACCGCATCTCTCTACCAGCCCCTCAACGATATGCCCCAGGGCTTCTCGGGGGCGCACCGGTACGTCCACGTGATCGGTACCTCGGTGTTTGTCGACGACCGCCCGGACGACGACAGCTGGTCGCGGCATTTTGTCGGCATTGTCGAGGGTGTCGGGTGGTGGGCGGTGGACGTCCCGGTTGACTCACCTGACCCGTCGTACGGCGCAGCGATCGACCTGCGGAATTATTTCGGTGTTGCCACCGCCGCAGAGTGGTTGGCGGCCGGTCGTGCGGTCCAGACCGCCGAGTGGGTGCGAACGCATCGCTACTGTGGACGCTGCTCGACGCCCACCGAGCCGTCGGCCGGCGAGCGTGGTCTGAAATGCCCATCGTGTGGCCTTCTCGCCTACCCCCGCGTGGCTCCGGCGATGATCACACTGGTGACACGTGGGCCGGCCGGCCCCGACCAGGAAGCGCTGCTCGCCCGCGGCGCAAATTTCCCGATGCCGATGTACTCGTGCCTGGCTGGATTTGTTGAACCCGGCGAAGACCTCGAGGGGTCAGTGGTGCGCGAGGTCAAGGAGGAAGTGGGCGTCGACGTTGACTCGGTGCGGTATGTCGGGAGCCAGCCATGGCCCTTCCCACATAGTCTTATGGTTGGTTTCCGGGCCAACTACATCGGCGGTGACATCACGTGCCAAGAGGGAGAGATCCTCGATGCAAACTGGTACCGCAAAAATGATCTTCCCTCCGTCCCGCCCGAGATCTCGATCGCAGGCAAAATAATTAACGCCTGGGTTGCCGAGTAACGCCACAAACGTGGGCGGCGAGGAAACTTCACGGCGGTAGGCGGTGGCAGAGTGCACCCGGGCGGGAGATCCACCTAATGCGTGAGGTAATTATCATGACCGGAGGTAGCCGAGGAAGCGGCCGGCTGATTTGCCCCGTCGTAGCTGGAGCCGGCAAGGTTTAAAAAGTCAAACGGGCGCAGGACGCGTGGGTCTCGGCGCAAACTGTCGATGACAGTGGTGGTCGCAGTGCGCGCTCGGTCCGCGTACGCCGGTATCACAGACATAGCAGCCGTTGCGGCGATGTCTGATCGCTCCGAGGAACTCGGCCCGCGCCGGGCGGTAACAATGCGGGCATCCTGCATCCGCAGCCGCGATTCGATGAGATAGCGGTCGACCGGTGGCGAGCCATTTATCGACGTCAGCATCGTCGCTGCGGTCATCTAGGCCTGCGAGGCGGCTCGAATCACGTCGACGCATGACGGTAGAGACGGCGGCTCTATCGTCATGGTGTCATCGACGTGGGTCTACCCTGGAAGGTGTGGCGAATCCGTCCACCACGTCGCTCCCACGGAAACGTTTGACAGCCTGACGATCGGGCACGGGGGACTCGCGGTCGAGACCGATCACGGCGACATTCACGGAGCGATTCCCTGGGCCCTTTCGTACCGGCACGGCGGAGCCTTGCCGATGAGTTGAGATCGCTCTGCTTGCCGACCTGGCAACGCCAGAGTCTGATCGCAATAGCGACCAGAAACTTTGTGCTAAACACAACAGAGCAAATTCAAAATAGAAGGAGAAATCGCGATGGATGAAGCAACGTGGATGGAAATGGCACGTCAAAATTCCGCCCGACAGAGTTGGTCGCAACTCACCTATTTCGTTTCAGTCTTTGCACTGACGGCAACCATTGTTTTCTCTACTCCCGGTGATTTTGCACTCCTTCTCACAGTCGCAGCAGTCGGTATTGGGCTGTTCGGAATCCTGTCTTTTGACGCCGCGCAGCAGGGATGGATTCAAATGGCCGAATCAATGCCCAACAGCATTGCGTCGACTGCAGTCGGAAAAGCATCAAGCAACACCGGAACGTACAACTTCTACCGGGCAACCAACGCCCTCTTTACTGCCGTCATCGCAGCAGCTCAGATAATTGCAATCAATTAACTTCAAGCCTCCGCGCGCCTAGCGGCGTTGATCACAAATTCAGGGAGTTACTTGGGCTCGTCCGTTGTCTGAATTCTGTCGCTAGTGATGGTCTTTGCGCCAGCGCCAGACGACATTGTCGATAACAGGTGGAGTGTCCCGAACTCCCGAGACGGTTTTGAGGACGCACCGGTTTCGACGCAGGCCTTCCCCGAGATCAGTCGTCGAACAACGTCGGATGGTTCCGGCGGATCCGGATGCGTCGACCCGGCTGTTCTGACGGCTCGGGAGGCGACTCAAAGAGCTCAAGCTGCTCCCAGGTGATAGCGACTTCGCTCACAATCTGCCAGCGCAAACGGCCATGAGGCCCTGGACGTCTAATCTCAACGCGTTCGGCGCGCAGCGACCGAGCTGAGCCATCGGCATCGCGCAGCGTGACGCTGCCATCGATCTCGACTCCTTCGACTTTGCCGACAACGTATCGGCCGCGGTCGTTACGTTTGAAACGTATCGCCTCACCCCGCCGAAGCCCAAAACGGGCGAGGGTCGCTGCTGAGCGATACATGGAATCGGCTGGCCTCGACGCGAACCGTCGGAATCAACTCTCGAGAACGCGTCGCTGCAATTTCCGCATACCGCTAAGCCAACGATCGGGGTCGGCGGCCTTGAACTGCGTGTAGTCGGCGACCTCGGGGTGCGGCAGGACGAAGAATGTCTCGGCCTCGATCGTGTTGGCAACTTGCTCGGCTACGTCAGCGGGTTCGAGGACGGCACCTGCCGCCTTGACCACATTGCCGCCCGAGATGGGGTCATCGCCCCCGTGCAGCATTTCGGTGTTTACGCCCTGAGGGCAAAGACACGTGACCTTGATTCCGGCGTCACCATAAGTGATCGACATCCACTCGGCGAACGCAACGGCGGCGCGCTTTGTCAGGGTGTATGGGCCAGAGCCGATTTGGGCGAGCAGACCGGCTGCCGATGCCGTCGAGCAGAAGTAGCCCTCGCCGCGTTCGAGCCACTCTGGAATGAGGTACTTAGCCGCCCACCGGTGGGCATGGACGTTCACATCGAATGCGGTTGCCCACACTTCCTCGGGGGTGTCAGCGAGTGTGGTGCCACTGCCGACGCCGGCATTCGCAAAGAACAAGTCGATGGGACCGAAGACCTCACGCGCTGACTCCACTAAGCGGTAATTGCCGTCCTCAGTCGACACGTCGGCGGTGATGCCGACAACTCGGTCACCACCGAGTAGCGCAGCTGCATCACTAGCCCCCACGAGGTCGGCGAGTACGACGTTAGCGCCACGGGTATGGAAGGTCTCGGCGAGCGCTGCACCGATGCCGCGACCCGCGCCAGTCACGACAGTGTTCTTTCCCTGCAGATCCATCGCCGTATCGTAGGTGGATGCGGACGTGGTCCACCGATCCGCCGATCGCGCAGGTTGACAAAGTACCCGTGAACTTCGAGCAGGTGCACGCCAGCTGCATCGGAGCCGGGTACCGTATAGACCAATGACCGACCAGAAGAACGTGACCCCGATCAACACAAACGACACGGCGAGCAGTGAGGCCGTGATTGACGAGGCGCTCGGCGTGATCGATGGCGCATTGGCGAAGATGATGCAACGAGATCTGGTGTCGACGGGGGAGGTCGCAGACCTGCTGCTCGATGTGCGCACCTTGCTCACCGACGTTCAGCCAGCAGCACCACTCGACATCGCAGACATTAAGCCGGTCACACCCGAACTCGCCTGAGATGAATCAGTCGGCGCACCTCACGAGGTCGTCGACCGCTTCCTCAATGAATCTCCTCAGCAACGCAGGCTCGGATACTGCGGCGCTGTCAGTGTTCAGGCCCATGTCGAGGCGGCCCAGATAGCTGAGTAGCGTCAGGTTGAAGGCAACGCCGCTCAGCGGTCCCACGGCAAAGTTGCTCAATAGCTTTGCGCCAGCGAGATACATCGCGACCGGGGAACCCTTAACGTTTGATGTAGCGAAATCCACTGTGCGTGCCTGCTGGCGTGCGAGGCGGGTAACGATTGAGGTTGGCAGCGTCGACGAGAAGGCGGCCAGCGCATCAAGTGACGATGAGCGTGACTGCTCGACGGCGTCGTTTGTCGCCGCCTGGATCGCTCGGAACCGTTCGTCGATTGGAATCTCTCCGGTAGGTACGAGCATCCGGACGAGTGAGAATGCGTTTGCCCCCGAGCCATCGGAGCGTGTACTGATCGCCATCGACGCTCGCAGCGCTTCGACCGGGGCCCCGAGCTCGACGTGGTATCTGCCGACGGCCTCGGTAGCGATCGTGAGGAAGGCGGTGTTGAGTGTGCCGCCGAGCGCCTTAGATGCGTCCTTCGTCTGTCGGAATGGCGCGGTGGCGACTTCGAGATGCCGGCCAAGCGACCGGTCGGTCCACAACGGGCTCCGTGCCTCGTCGGTGTCACCGAGCTGGCGTATGACGCTGCGGAGTGTGTCGGTCGCAGCTACACCAGCCTCGGGAATCTGCTCAGGGTTGTCGAGCAACTCACGCATGTGTCGCACGACGCCGATGGGTAGGCGGAATGCGGCGGCGAGGAGGTCGCGAACAACGTCGGCAGCATCGTCGTGGGGGTCGTCTTCGACAGCGGCGATGGTTTCGGGATCAGGCATCGGTGGTGGAGCAGCGTTGCGCTCGAAATCGAGGAACTCCAACGAGAGCTGCACGCCGCGTTCGCCATCGGCGATCGTGTGGTGCATCTTCTGGATGAGCGCAGCGCGCCCGTCGCTGAGACCCTCGACAAGGGTGAATTGCCAAAGCGGCCTGATGCGATCAAACGGGTCGGCGGCGATGATTGTGGCGAGATTGAGCAGCGCCTGTTCGTCGGCCGGCTCGGGAAGCGCTACCCGGCGCACATGACGGTCGATGTCGAAGTTGGAGTCGTCGATCCAGGTGGGCGGGGCGAGAAGCCCTGGAACGCTCCGCACGACCTGGCGCAAGCGGGGGATAACCAACGTCGTCCGCTCCATCCGTCGTCGGAAAAGGTCGAAGTCGGGTTGACGGTCGAGAATGCTGATGTTCGCGAACGTGGAGGAGAGGTGTGGGTCTTTCTCGAGGCGCCACATCAGCCCCTCGGTATCGGACATCTTCTGATCATCGACGAATCGGCTCACGGCGCGGGTCATAGTACGTCGTCGTGGCCGAGTCGCTGAATCACTCGGCGGGTAATCGCCACGAGTATGCCGCCGGTGACGACGCCCGCCACGACGTCGGAAGCATGATGGATGCGCACGTACGCGCGACTCGTTGCCACCGTGCCGGCAGCGAGCCAGATAAGAGCCGTCACCGGTTGATATGTGCGGGGAGCAAGCAGTGCGGCAGCGAAGGTCGCCGAGCTCGCGTGGCCCGAGGGGAACGACGAGGTGCGCGGCTGGCGAACCTCGAGGCGATCGTCGCCGGTGGTGGTGGGGCGGGCTCGTCGGAACAGTCGCTTGACGCCTTGGTTCACCATCAGGCTTTCGAGACCGATCAAGGCCGCAAACGTGATGACGCGCTGCGGATTGCGACCGCGGATCCCGAGCAGCAGGTTGATTGAGTGCCAGATTAGGCTGAAGTCACCGACGTGACTCGCAGTCGTGAACACGCGGTCGAGGACGGAGTTACCACGGACTCGTTCGAGCTGCTGGTCCACCACCTCGTCGAAGCGCTCGACAGCCGGGCCAAGGTCGTGCTGGCCCGGAACGGAGTCGGGGAGTTGGTCGTCGCTCATGCAGTGTCGCGGCCGTCGAGCGATGCGTCGTAGGCGGCGACGGCCTCGACTGCGGCTTGATCAGGGTCGCCTCCGAAAGCCGGGCACCATTGCTGGAAGCTGCACCAATCGCACAGTCGGCTCTGGTTCGGTCGGAAGTCGCCGGTGGTGCACGCCCGTTCGACCGCTTTCCAGACAGCGGCCGTGCGGGTGTCGATGAACCGTACGGATTGAGCCGACGGAACGGTCTCGATCGTCTCGCCGTTCGACAGGTACATCAACCGGACCTTCGCCGGTCGCTTGCCGAGCACGGCTTCGCACAGGAAGGAGTAGAAATGGACCCCGGCGAGGCTTTTCTGCTCGAACTTGCCCGACGGCGCGCGCCCGGTCTTGTAGTCGGTGACGACGAGTTCGCCATCGGCATCGAGTTCGAGTCGGTCGATGATCCCGCGGAGCTCGAGTGAACCGACGTTGGCCGCCATGCGCACCTCGAGTCCGATGTCGCGGATGGTCGTTGGATCCTCCATGTCGAGGTACCGCTCGATCAGCTTGTCGCACTCTGCGCGGAACTTTGTTGCTGCCGCATCGTCGAGGTGGAGCCCGACGTAGTCAGGATGTGTCGAATATTCGTCGAGTGCCTCAGCCAGAGCGGATGCGAGCGCCTCAGGCGTCCGTTCGGGAGCCGGCAGGACAAACAATAGCTCGAGTGCCCGGTGCACGATCGAGCCGCGGGTGGTGGCCACACCGGGTGGCTCGGGAAGGCGTTGTACCGACGCGAAACGGAACTGCATCGGGCACGATGTGAACGACGAAACCCGTGACGGCGACAAGGAGGACGGGATCGGCCAGACGGGAGAAGTGGCCTCGGCGAGATCGGTCATGTCCACCACTGTAGAGACGGGGCACCCCAGAGTTCGCACGTCCGCCCCGTCCGCCTCGCCCCTCGTCCGATGAACGATGAGCGCGTTCACCAGGCTGATGGTTGATGACAGTGGCCAAGTCAGGTGGTTGTCATCAGCCGACCATGTCGGCAATGAGGTCGGCGGTGCCAACGGGGTCGATGAACGGCCCGAAGTGGTTCGAGTCGGGTTGCTCAATCAACAGTGAGTTGGGGAGTCGTTCGGCGATCCCGGCCGCGACCTGCGCTGGGCCCATCTCGTCGCCACCGGCCACGACGACCACGCGTGTCTCGACCTCGGGGAGGAGGTCCCAGGTGTCATGCGACGCGCCCGTCTCGAACGTGCGGGCTTCGTGCTCGGGAGCGCACGTGAGCCGGACTCCCTCTGGCGCCGGCCGAAATCCATGGCCGACGTACAGTCGAAGGACGTCAGGGTCGAAGAACTGCATCGGTGGTTTCGATCCAAAATTGTCGACGGCCGCCTCGAACGACTCGAACGACTCCCGGCGGCGTCGGGCACCTTCGACCATCGTCGACGGTTCGCTCCGTGATCGGTCGGCATCGGTCGGGAAGACAATCGGTTCGAACGCCACAATCAGGTCGAACAGGTCCGGGTCCCGATGCGCGGCCATCAGGAGTCCCGCACCGCCCATCGAATGGCCAAACGCAACGAGACCGCCATTGGGGGCGATCGCTCGGGCGGCGGCGAGGGCGTCGTCGCCGTATCGGTGCCAGTCGACCTGCCAGTCGTCGGGACGCGGGGTCGAGCCGTGACCGCGGTAGTCGAGCGCGTATGACGTGAACCGGTCGCCCAGATGATCGGCGATCGGCAAGTAGCAGTAGCCATGGAATCCGGTCGCATGAGACAGCAGCAGCGGACGTCCTGTGCCTCCGAATTCATGGATCGCAACGCTGACGTGATCTGATGACATGGCCCGCACATGCGCCATCATCGCCGCGTTCGGTGGCGGGAGCCAATCGTCACCGGTTCAGTTGTTGCGTCGGTGTGAGCGGCGCCACCAAGTGAGCACCAGTCGGTCGAGCAGCACCCCCAAGCAGATGGATGCAATGATCGCGACCCACGGCTTGATCTCCAGGTGGAACCAGAGGATGTTGGCCTGACCAGACTCGCCGTTCTGGAGGATGAACGCCGCGGTGACGACGGCGACCACAACGAACATGATCAGCCAGACCGACGGGCCATCACGCCCGGCAGGGACCGAGCCCGAGTTGTCGAAGCAGTCGTCGTCGTTGCGATCGGAATTCATGATCCGTCGGAGTGAGCAAGTAGGGGGCGACCCCCTCCATGGCGGTACTACCGGGTGGGGCTACAGGGTTACGAAAGAAGTCTGCGAGAACTTCACAAACGTCTATTACGGCACCTACCACGGGGCGTCTGTCTGGGCAGACGCAACAGTGGCCAGCGGAAGGGCTTCGTTCAACCGCAGCGACGGTAACAATCCAGTCCAGCCTGTCTCAGCTGGTGTTTCAGCAGAGCACCGTTTAGTTGTGATCGACTTGAGATGCGGATTGGAATGACTGATCACGACCGGATCAGGCCC
>CAJQPY010000047.1 GCA_905480335.1 uncultured Ilumatobacter sp.
CGGTCTGTTTCGTCGATGTGCCTGGTGCGGAGGTCGGGGTGCATTCTTTACGGGCTGGACGAGGAAACAGGAGCATTGCAAGACCTGTGGCCTGAACTGGCGGCGCGGTGACGTCGGCTACGAACTCGGCGCTGCGGCTACTGCCGCTATCATCTGCATGGGTCCGTTGGTGGTGCTGCTCGGCGTTGTAATTGCATTCACGTGGCCCGAGATCAACATGGTGCCGTTGTTCGTCCTGTTCGGGTTGGGTGCGCTCGTGTTGCCGGTCCTGTTGTATCCATCGTCGTACACGATGTGGCAGGGTGTCGACATCTTGATGCGGCCGCCGCAACGAGAAGACTTCAACTTGCTCGGTGATGCACCGATTGGCTTGTCACCGAGACGGCTGACCTGAGAGCTCAGGTGACGAGGCCGCGCGGCGATGTTAAGCATCGCGGCAGCGTGCGGATCCGGTGTCTCACTTGGCCGGTGTTGCGGTGCAGCTCAGGTGAGTGCCGCAGCAAGACCTTCGGGGTCGGCAACGCTGACCCACAGTGCTGAGTGGTCGTGCAGCCCGATCACTCGCGTAACCTTGCTCTTGAACTCGATGCACAGCCCGCGTAGGTGGTTGGTGCCGAAGGTGAGTCCGTCGTCGCTAAAGCTGAGGCGCAACCCGACCGCCGTGTACCACCGGTGCGGACCGGTGATCAACGTGCCGGCGACATTGGTAAGCGGTGTTTCGACTGACCAGTAGCCAAACGTCGCACGCATCGTGTTGTCCGATACGGCCACCCCGTCGTCATCGCTGATACCAAGTGGCGCAAGTAAGATCTTCCACCGTCCGTCGCGTTCGTACGGGAAGAAACGATCGACCACGCTCTCAGACTACGTGCCCCGTAACGGCCTGTCTCAGAACAGTCTGACCAGTGGCGCCATGACGGTGTCCCCAACCATCACAGCGGCTTCTCACATGACCGGTGGCGATGGAGGTCATAGTGTCGCTGTGGATCGTCACCTGATCGACGCACAGGTCGGAGACAGGAAGCTCTCGATGAGATCGGCGTTTCTCGTCGGCGATCTCGTTGGGTGGCGACGTTGCGGCATTGCCGATGCAGGTTCCACCGCCGCAACAGTCGGCGCCCGAGAGTCCGTTTAGCTCGCCCAAGCGTGAGCGGCCCTGCGCGTGGCGGCCGCTCGATGGAACGATCAGGTTGGCATTCTGACCGCAGCAGATGGCCGTGGCAGGACTGGACAAGCGGATGAAGGTCAGCATCAACGAAGTCTCGGGTCCGGATGATCATGGCGTCCGCACTCGAGTGCACCTAGGTTGCCCTGATGGGGTTCACCGTTCGGGGCACGATCATGCAGACGCCCGGGCCAACGAAGCTCGAAGTCCGACATGGCGTTGCGGTCGCCGTGAACGACGATGGCATCATCACGTCGATCGAACATGCCAACGATGTTGCGCCATTGCAGACGGTGCTGCTTCCCGGTCTGATCGACACCCACATCCATGCGCCGCAGTGGCCGCAACTCGGGACGGGCCTCGACCTCGACCTTGAGTCGTGGCTTTTCGAGCACACCTTTCCACTGGAGGCCAAGCTGACCGACCCGAGTTTCGCCAGCGAGGTGTGGCCGAGCTTGGTGAGCACACTGCTTGCACACGGAACCACAACAGCGACGTATTACGCGACGATCGATGTTGAGACGACAACGATGCTGGCCGAGACATGTCGAGCTGCGGGCCAGCGGGCATTTGTCGGCCGAGTCGCAATGGACCATCCCGACGGCACGCCGCAGTGGTACCGAGATGCCAACGCAGCGCAGGGCATCGAAGCATCTGCTCGCTCGATCGACGCCATCGTCGCGCTCGGCTCCGATCTGGTGCAGCCAATAATCACCCCGCGTTTCGCCCCCGCATGCACCGATGAGTTGCTGCGCGGGCTCGGTGAACTCGCGTCGTCGACCGGGGTTCGCGTGCAGACGCACTGCTCGGAAAGCGACTGGGAGCACAACTATGCGTTCAATCGTTTTGGGATGTCGGACACGGCAGCCCTCGACGGGTTCGGCCTGTTGCGCGACCACACAGTGTTGGCGCACGGCGATCACCTCGGCAGGGACGACCTCGCGACGCTACGGGCTCGCGGGGCGGGCGTGGCGCATTGCCCCATGTCGAATGCCTACTTCGCCAACGCCGTGTTTCCAGCTCGCCGAGCACTTGACGCTGGTGTGCGCGTCGGGCTCGGGACCGATGTTGCTGGCGGTGCGCGGCCGAATGTGCTCAGCCAGTGCGGCGAGGCAGTGACGATGTCACGGTTGCTCGACGAGGGAGTCGACGCCGAGCTTGCGCCGCAGGACCGGGGCGTAGCTGGCTCAAGGGTGTCGATCGTCGAAGCGTTCTGGATGGGCACCCTCGGCGGCGGCGAACTTCTCGGACTCGATGTCGGGCTGCTTGAGGTCGGTCGGCCGTTCGACGCTGTTGCCGTCGACACGGCGCGGCCAACGTCGGCGCTGCGCCTTTGGGACGGTGTTGACGACGACGCACGGAGCTTCGAGAAGGTGGTGCGCCTCGCAGAACCGGCCGATTTCACCGATGTGTGGGTGGCCGGCCGTCGTGTTGCGGGGGCCGCACCGAAACAGGGCGTGGCCTAGATCGCCCAGTTCTGCGGTCGAGTCGAGCGAGAGCCACGCAGTCTGGGAGAGTTGACCCATGGCAATCGATTTCACCCTGACCCCCGAGCTCGAAGCGCTGCGGATGCGGATCCGTGCATTCGTCGACGACGTAATCAAGCCGGCGGAGGCAGAGATCGATGGGCATCGTGACGGCGTCGACGTCGTCGAACCACTCTCGGGGCGCGATCGGATCGCCAAGCTGATCGAACTGCGCAAGCAGGCACATGCAGATGGGATCTGGCTGCCGCACATGCCCGCAGAGTGGGGTGGCATGGGGTTGGGCCACGTCGAACTCGCCATGGTGCAGGCCGAGGCAGCGAAGTCCCACTATGGACCATGGGTGTTCAACTGCCAGGCACCTGACGAGGGCAACATGCACACCCTGTTGCATTGGGCCACCGACGAACAGAAGGAGAAGTACCTGAAGCCTCTCTGCGAGGGTCGGACTTGGTCGTGCTTTGCGATGACCGAACCCGAAGTGGCGGGCTCTGACCCCACCTTAATTCAGACGTCAGCCTACGAGGACGGCGACGAATGGGTGATCAACGGCCACAAGTGGTTCATCTCCAACGCTCGTCGCGCCAACTTTGCGATTCTCGTCTGCCGAACGGAAGAGAACCCAGAGATTCCACAGGCCGCCAACTCGGCGTTCCTGATCGACCTCCCTCAGGAGGGGTGGAACGACGTGCGTGAGGTCGAGACGATGCACGGCGGAACCGGCCACTCCGAAATCGTCATCACCGACCTTCGTGTCCACAAGGACCAGATGCTCGGTGGCCGCGGGCAGGGGCACCTCCTCGGCCAGTACCGACTCGGCCCCGCCCGGCTCGCCCACTGCATGCGATGGATCGCTCAGGCCGAGACTGCGCTCGACATGATGGTTGATCGTTCACTCAACCGGTACTCGCATGGATCGATGCTCGCCGAGAAGCAAGGCATCCAATGGATGATCGCCGACTCAACGATGGAGCTCTACCAATCGAAACTAATGGTGCTTCATGCCGCGTCCAAGATTGACGCGGCGCACAAGCAGGGCGACGACGTTCCAGCCGACGAAAGAGTCGACTTCAAAGGCGAGGTGTCGATGGCGAAGCACTTCGTCGCCAACATGTTGAACCGCGTGATCGACCGGGCGATCCAGGTTCACGGCGCACTCGGCTACTCGACCGACACCCCGCTCGCGCACATGTATCAGCACGCCCGTTGGGCTCGTTTCGCCGACGGCGCCGACGAAGTACACCAAATGCGCATCGCGCAGCGCACAATCGCGGCCTACAGTGACGAGGGCTCGACTCGTCGTGGCACCGGCAACCTTCCCATCTGAGTCGCCGTTGGCTGACCGATGACGGGCGACGGGCTCGCACCGAGCCCTTGATTCAACGGGCTCGCTCGATGTGGCGTTGGACGAGGTTTTCGAGCGCTTCCTGGCGGCCGCTCACCCCAGTCGGCTCTGTGCCCGTAAGTTGAGCATCGTGGAGCTGCTGCAGCGTGACGTTGCCCTCAAGAATGTCGGTCCGTTGGCCCCACCCGGCGTAACGGGCGTCCCGGCGGGCATCCAGTTCGTCGATCATCGACGCGGCAACCAGCAGCGAGCGAGCCATCACGTCCATCCCGCCAATGTGGCCGTGGAAGAGGTCATCACGCTCGATCGACTGGCGGCGCAGCTTTGTGTCGAACATCAGCCCGCCAGTAGTGAATCCGCCACCACGGAGGATCTCAAGCATGCCGAGCGACATCTGCTCGACGGATACCGGGAACCGATCGAGGTCCCAGCCGAGTCGATCGTCGCCGGCGTTGGCGTCGATCGAGCCGAAGACGCCGGCGTTGACGGCGGTTGCGACTTCGTGATGGAAGTCGTGGCCAGAGAGTGTTGCGTGATTGACCTCGATGTTGACCTTGATCTCGTTCTCAAGCCCGTGCCTTTGGAGAAAGGCGAAAACGGTGGCAACGTCGTAGTCGTACTGATGCTTAGTCGGCTCCATGGGCTTGGGCTCGATGAGCAGCGTGCCCTCGAAACCGATCGCATGCTTGTGCTCCACGACCATGTTCAGAAAGCGACCGAGCTGGTCGAGTTCGCGGCGCATATCGGTGTTGAGCAACGTCTCATAACCCTCGCGTCCGCCCCACAGCACGTAGTTGGCGCCGCCGAGGCGGTGCGTGGCTGACAAGCAGCGGGCGACCTGGGCTGCGGCGTACTGGAATACCGCCGGATCCGGGTTGGTGGCTGCGCCAGCCATGAAGCGCGGGTGCGAGAACGCGTTGGTCGTGCCCCACAAGAGGTTCGTGCCTGTTCGTTCCATGTGGCCAGCGGCCACGTCGATCATCTCGTCGAGGTTGCGGGCAGACTCGGCGAATGTCTTGCCGGGCGGGGCGATGTCGATGTCGTGGAACGAAAAGAATGGCGCCCCCAGTTTCTCGAAGAACTCGAACGCGGCTGCCATCTTGAGCCGAGCCGCGTCCATTGGTTCCAACGCCGCTGCCGCACCTGACGCTGTCGCCGGATTCCACGGCCGATCGAGGGTGCCTGCGCCGAAGATGTCGGAACCGTCCCATGCGAAACTGTGCCAGTAGCACACGCCGAAGCGGAGATGCTCGGCCATTGTTCGGTCCCGGACTACTCTGTCGGCGTCGTACCAGCGAAAAGCAAGTGGATTGTCGGAGTCGGGCCCTTCGTACCGGATCTTGTCCACGTTTGCGAAAAATGTCTCAGCACTCATATTTCGGCTCTTTTCTGACGTTGGTGAGAAATCTCGTGGGCGCTGGTCACAACTATTCCAAGTAGCTGCGGCCGTGGCCCCCATTGTTGCAAATCTGCTTGACAACGACCACGCCGCCGCGATGCCCCGCTTTGACAACGGTGTGCGCAGCTCGGTTTGGGCGACGCAGGCCGCTGCCGGTTTGAGGAATCATCTGCGAATGGAGGTCTCGTGCTCCGAAGACGCCTTCGAGTGGATTCAAGGGACGTCGACGCAGTTGACGTTCAAGTCGCTAGGCGCAGCGGCGCCGATCCATACGCCGAATGGCCTCAATGGCCTACTAATTTTCGGCCCCGGCAAACCACATCGTTGTCGGCGGTCGCAAGGGGTTTGTTGAGGGGCTTGCGAACCACTGCTCGGCCGCAGCGTAGGAGATTGCAGCACGCATTGTGGGTGTCGCTGCGGCCCTGATGGCGCGCCACTCTCCGCCGCCGCCGACGAGCCGCGTTCATCGAGGCGGTGACAGCGTCGGGTATGAACGATGGAGCACAGGCATAAGCGTGCTGGGCGGACCTTCGTCGATGATTCGCCCGGCGATCATCCGGTGTCGCGCAGATCCTCTTTCCATGAGCGGAAGCGTCTGTGCGTCCTCCCGCTCGGCCCGCTTCCTTCGGCGGTACCGTCGGGAAAGAGCCGCAGGGTGTACTCGGCGCCGATCGTGTCGTGGGTGGCCCAGTATCGGGCGTCACCATGTTTGGCGGGCCCGGCACGCCAGAGAATCCATGGTCCGATCCGCCGCTTGTAATGAGCAGATGGAGAGTCCGCCAGATCGTCGCCGAGCGTGAGCAGCGAGACTGGTGCTTCGATCCACGCAGTCGCCGGAATGTTTCGGTCGCGGATCGGAGTGGGTGGGAGATCGGCGGTGTGGATCGGGGTGTAGTCGGTCGGCCGCTCGTCGTATCTCACCAGCCGCGATCGACCCACTCGTCGAGGTGTGGGCGTTCCGCGCCGATCGTGGTGTCGAGGCCGTGGCCCGGCAACACGATGGTGTCGTCAGGGAATGTGAAGAGCCGATCGTTGATCGAGTGGATGATCGTGTCGAAGTCGCCGGTGTCGGACTTCGTGTTGCCGGGTCCGCCGGGGAAAAGCGTGTCGCCGGTGAACAGCAGCGGTGTACCGACGAGTTCAAACGAGATCGAGCCCGGGGTGTGGCCGGGGTTGTGAATGGCGTTCATTTGCAACTTTCCGAACTCGATCACCTCGGTGTCGTCGAGGAAGACGTCGTAGCCGACGTCGTCGAGCATCGGCGCGTCGAGCTTGGTGACCGCAACCTCGTAGCCGGCCTCACGCATTGCCGGTACGGCCTGGATGTGGTCCCAGTGTCCGTGGGTCTCAAGGACCCGACGGACGCCGAGACGCTGGCAGAGTTCAAGTAGCTGCTCGTGCTCGTTGGCGGCGTCAATTAAGACTGCCTGTCCCGTGCTCGTGCAGCGCACGATAAACACGTTGTTTTCGTACGGTCCGACGACGACTTTGTGAACCTCGACGTCGGCATTCGACCAGTGGAGCGTGTTCGACAATGCGGCAACCATGGGGCAAGTCTGGCACGCCCCGCCGCACATCAGTCACGTGGTTTGGCCACCCGGCGAGTTGTTGAACATCACCGGGGCGCAACCACTTCGGGAGTGTGGCATCGTGGTACCGGTGAACCGTGACGACATGACCAGAAGATGGAACGGGGTGCAGCGTCGCGGTCAGGCAGCTGTCGGTGCGCTTCGGGGTCGGGCGTTGCCAGCGACCTCGGTCGTGGACCCCGCGCCACCGCCCCACGACTGGTGGGATCTGTTGCCGTTCACCGCTCACCGCATCGCTTTGGCGCCAGGTGTCGAGACCACGACGGCCGGAGTCACGCCAGTCGACGACATTCGCACGCAGCTCGTCGTCGACGCCTGCGGTGGGAGTCTTGGCGGTCGCACGATTGTCGACCTCGGATGTCTCGAGGGCGGATTCACACTGGCGTTCGCGCAACGCGGAGCCACCCGTGCGGTAGGAATCGAGGCGCGGGAATTGAGCGTTCAGCGCTGCGAGCTGGCACGGAAACTGCTCAGCGTCGAGAACGCCAAGTTCGTCCGCGCAGACATCAAGGACGAACTCGCACGTCATGATCCGTTCGACGTCGTATTTGCGGCGGGCATCCTGTATCACGTGGCTGACCCTGCCGGATTCCTCCGCACGATGCGTTCGTCATGTAAACACGTGGCGCTCATCGACACCCACGTTGCCCGCACCGACGAGGTGACGCACGACTGCTCCCCGATCGTGTCGCGGGACTCCCTCGGCACGACGTATCGCGGCCGGATGTTCCCTGAATATCCGCCAAACGTGAGCGACGACGCAAAGGAATCCATGGCCTGGGCTGCGTACTCCGACGCAGATGCGTTCTGGCCACTTGAGGACGACTTGGTCCAAATGATGCGCGAGGCCGGATTCAGTCGTGTCGAGAAAGTTGACGTGGCTGGGGACGGCAATCTGGCGCGGTGGGGCGTCGACACGCTCAATCGGGTGATGTATCTCGCCTACGTGTGATTGGCCTGCTCGTTGTCCAGCGGGATTGCCTTACGTGCTGATCACATCAAAGCCAAGACCCATCGCCACACCGATATGTGTCGGATCGAAAGTCACGAAGCGGATCGGGCGGGGGAGACGTTGTGCCGCAGCAAAGTGGATGGCATCGCTCAGCCGGACCGGCTGAGAACGGGCCAGCGCAGCCGCCAGGTCGAGGCATCGCTGGTCGATCGGGACGATGTGCAGGTGATCCCACGCAAGTCTGATCGCGTCTTCAAGATCGAGTCTCAGAAAACGGTCGTCGACCAGCCGGTCGATTGCCGGCAGGGCCTCGGTCAGAGCCATCGCCGAGGCCGCCCAGACAGTGTCCGCATCGAGGGCGTCAAGGGTGACGGAGCGCTGCGAGCCATCGACCGCAAGCGCAAGCAGCGCCGAGGTGTCGAGCACAACCGTCATCGTCTGCCACCTTCCAGGCGCTCCGGGCTCGCGATCGACACAGAATCCGCGTCGATTCCGGCTCCGAACCCTTGTTGCTGGCAGAGCGGGCTCATCCGCGGAGCTCGCGGAGGACCTGGTCGATGCGCACGCCGGCCCACACCGAGACGGGTTCGGGAGCGCGCCACTCGCTCGTTCGGCGCGGAGCGATCACCGCACCAGATCCCAGCAGGCGTTCGAGGTCCGGTGCGTTGGCATCAAGGGGGCCGAGTTGTGCGACCGGGCGACCGCTGCGTGTCACGACGGTGCGTTCGCCTGCCGCAGCGCGCCGGACGGCATCGGTGAGCTCGCTGCGAAGCTCGCGAATCCCGGTCAAACGTGTCGTGTCCACATGTGTACACAAACAGATTTGTGTAGCGGGCGCAACCCCGCCATGATCAAGGCATGAACTTTGCATTCACCGAAGAGCAGGAAGAGCTGCGCAACACCGTTCGCGCATTCCTTGAAAACAAGTCGTCCGAAGAGGCCGTACGCGAGCAGATGGAAACCGAGGACGGCTACGACCCGGCGGTCTGGTCGCAGATGGGTGAGCAGATGGGCTTACAGGGTCTCGCGATTCCCGAGGAGTACGGCGGGTCGGGTTACAGCTTCGTCGAGCTCGGTATCGTGCTCGAAGAGATGGGCCGTGCCCTGCTCTGCGCACCGTTCTTCTCCACGGCTGTGCTCGCTGCGAACACGCTCATCCATTCAGGTGACGGCGCCGCCAAACAGGCGCACCTCCCGGGCATCGCATCGGGTGAAACAATCGCGACGGTCGCCTACGTCGAGCCGTCGGGCAAGTGGGACGAGTCGGGCATCACGATGGAGTCCTCGGGCTCCGGCAGCGATGTCACGCTCAGCGGCACCAAGTCGTTCGTGATCGATGGCCATGCGGCCAACCTGATCATCGTTGCCGCCAAGTCACCAGCCGGCACCAGCCTCTACGCCGTGCAGGGCGATGCAGCTGGCCTCACCCGTACGTCTTTGTCCACGATGGACCAGACCCGCAAGCAGGCGAAGCTTGACTTTGACAACACGCCCGCCACGCTCATCGGCGAAGAAGGCAAAGGCTGGGAGATCCTCTCGACCGTCCTCGATCTCGTTGCCGTCGGCCTCGCTGCCGAGCAGGTCGGGGGCGCTCAGATGGTGCTCGAGCAGGCCGTCGAGTACGCGAAGGTTCGTGTGCAGTTCGGCCGCCCGATTGGCTCGTTCCAGGCGATCAAACACAAGTGCGCCGACATGCTGCTCGAAGTCGAGTCGGCCAAGTCCGCTGCGTACTACGGTCTGTGGTGCGCCGCCGAGATGAACGACGAACTTGCCTCAACGGCGTCGCTTGCCAAGGCCTA
>CAJQPY010000048.1 GCA_905480335.1 uncultured Ilumatobacter sp.
CGTCGGTCCAGTTCACACGGGCGTCCTCTTCCCAGCCCTCTTGGAGAAGCGCTGCGAGCGCGTCCACCCGTGCGTCGTCGGATGAATCCTTCCCATCACCACATGCGGAGACGAACAGAGCAGACAGGCAAGCAAGAGCGAAAGCCAGACGTTTAGACATGTCCAAGTGTGTCATAAGCGCGTAGGAGCCCGTTTCACGGCCCCGACTGACGCCCTCGCCAGACCGTTTTGCGGCCTGAGACACGAACGTGTGCGGAGCTAAACAGCTCTCAGGGGCCCAACGCTCCACGGTGTGGATCGCGTCCCAAGGTGTGGTGTAGGCGGGTCATGCGATCCTCCTACACCACACCCCGGGACGCAATCAGGGGACGGCTTCGTATGTTGGGAGGGTGACCTTCTTGGCCCTCAGCGCACACGCCGAAACAAAGTTTTTTGAGAAAGAGAGTGTGATTTTGCGCGAGAGATGCCTGGCCGTCGACAGCCTCTCAGGGGTACAACAAAAGTTTTCTACCTAAGACATCGCAGGTAGCTCTTTGAGCATTCGACCCTCGCCGCATTACATCGACCCGGGATTAGTCGCAGATGAGGTACTCCACAGATCCCTCCTGCTCGGCACCATCAAATCTCGCGTCCGATTCGCGCGTGGCTGTCGCGATGGCGGTGGCCGATATTTGCAATGACTTCGTCGCTGTTGATTGCGATTGTCTCTGTGGTTGTTGGAATGCCCGGGCCTGACGACGGCACCGATTCCCAGTACGTCATCGCGGGGTTATCGTTAGTCGCTTGTTTAGGAGCACGGTGCTGCAGCTGTGGGCCTCCTGGCTGAACCGACGAGGTTCGAGATCCCGTCGACCGAGCACTTGCAGTCGGACCGCTCCGAGTTCAAAAACTTGATCAGATGGTGGCCGAGCGCTTTACCGAAGACGCTCCGTGCACTGCCGAGATCGTTCTGGACAAGACCGCTGTGACGGCTGAAACTCTCGAAGAGACCCGTGAGGGCCTCAGAAGCCAGATCGAACACATCGAGGAGTCGTTGCTCTGAGAATCGAGTGTGGTCAGCTCTGCGGTTTCGTAGAAGCGGCTGAGCTATGTGCGCAGGTATGGAGATAAGCCTGATCTTGATGCCTCGTTCAATGTTTACTTTGACTAGGAACGGAACAGAGGAAATGTGGAGTCCGAAATTCGGCTGCCTGCGTAAGTTTCCTTACGGACGGCAAGTCAATGCCGATGAAACAGGACGCCAAGCGTGGCGACTCTGAGGCGCACAGCGAGATCAGCCGGTTTGGCGTCGCTGCTCATCATGAAGTCACGTGGACGAACGTGGGTCTTCACCAACACCTTGACCAACAGGAACCAGAACAGTGGGCATAGCCGAGTACCAAATCGGTCCCACTTTGAAACTCAAATCCTGCGAACATCGAAGTGACTTAGCAACAGCAACAAGACTGCGTGGGAGAACATCAGGGCACCTTCGAAGCCAACAAAAAACTCCCGCAGTCGAAGATGGAGTGGCTGCAGAAGAACATGCGGACAAAATTAAAAAGTAGACGCCGAGTTACGGGCCGTGGGTAACGATCAGGATCCATAACGTCGAACGGTCGCTCATGACGCCGACAAGTGGCAGGACCAACGGTGTCACTGCGGTTGCGGCGATGGCACCGTTGAAATTGAAAACGCCATCAGGCCCTCTAAGCGCTCGTTGCCTGGTTCACGGAGTTGTGACTCGGCTTCGATAGAACTCCCACTCCTCAACGCGAGTGCCGTCAGGCAGGTTGCAATAGCCGACTTCGCCATCGTCTTCACCGACAATCTCCGTGCTGCCACCCTGCTCCGCACAGTACACCGACGCAGGGTTCGCAAGGCCGGGTTGATTATTGTCATCGCTGCTGCACCCTGAGAACAACAAAATAATTGAGCTGCCGGCGGGAAGTAAGAAGTGAGATGTTCGCATGCTTCGAAACTTAGCGATCCTGTAAGCATTGGCGACTAAAGCGCAATCGGCAGTGGACTCTGCGGAGGCGTTTGCCGCCACCTTCCTCAGAGGTTGATAATGCCGCAACCGAGGGCGGCAAGCGCAGTGCGTGCAGCGTTGTCGTGGGCGAACACCAGGACTGCGCCACCCGAGCCCGTGTAGTTGGCGGACGCGCCGTTTGCTCGTGCCACCTTGATCATTTCGACGTGTTTGGGTTCGAGGACCATGACTGACGCACGTTGGTCGAACGTTTTGTCCATTGCCGAACCGAGGGCGATGGCGTCGCCCCCCTCGATTGCGTCGGTCGCAGCTCGTGCTGCTTGCGCTGCTCGACGCATCGCCTCTCGAACCGACGAATCGCCAGGATTTACGTTCGAGTGGACTTGACCGCTGTTGCTCGTGGCGTCGGCACGGTAAGCGACGAAAAATCCGCTCGGAAGCGGACCGATACGTCTGTACGTTCCAATGGCCAGCCCTCCCAGTGTTCCCATCGAGTCGGGACCGAACTCCATTGCCACGGTTCCACCGAATGTCTGCACGACTCGGTCCTGAAGTCCAGCGTTGATTCCGAGGATCTCGCGTTCCGCGACGAGGGCCAGTGACGCCAGGAGTGCCGGCTCGCGGACGAGCGAGCGAGCCCACCGCGCTTCCATGTGAGCGGCCATCATCGCCCGAATTGTCGCAATGACGATTGCGCTCGATCCGGCCAACCCCACCGAGCGCGGAATGGTGGAACTGACATAGACGAGGTGAGGATTTAACTGCGCGTCGAGGAGTCGGTACATGACGGCCAACGACGCCGGGACAAGCGGCTGGACATCGCCACATCCTTCCTCGTCGACGCGATCGGACAGTTCCTCGATCGAGGCGTAGACGCGATCGGTGCCGGCGACCTCAAATCGCTTACTGGTCTGGATCCGAACTGTGGCTGCTACTGCTGGGACGGTCGTTGAGACCACGGCGCCACTGTGGCCGTCGGACGGATTGCCGGCGATCGCCGCTCGAGCTGGGCACGTTGCGATGTGTTCGTACGACATCATCTACATCTCACCCGTCCGGGTCGGCGATCTATGCTGCCGGCATGCAAATCCGCCGGGCGACTCGAGCCGACCTCGTGCAGCTGTGCGTGACGGCGGTGAAAGCGTTCGCAAGCGATCCGGTTATGCGGTGGATTTTCCCCGACGACGACGAGTATCTCCAACATGGAGGCGAGGTCTTGCGTGGAGCGATGTCCGGATGGGTCGAACACAACGAAGTCTGGTGCACCGACGACGTCGCCGCACTGGCCGTCTGGGTCCAACCTGGGCGGCCCGAGACACCAGAGAGCTCCGATCCGTCGCTTGCGCCGCCATCGCCTGAGCTGCTCGATCGCCTCGCAATCATCGGCCCGTTGTTGGCCCAACACGCTCCGACTCAAGATCATTGGTATCTGCAGTTGCTTGCCACTCACCCCGATTGGCAGCGCCAGGGGCTCGGTGCGGCGCTGATGGCGTCGATGTTCGAACGCGCAGATGCGGAAGGATTGCCGTGTCACTTGGAAACCGAAACCTTCGTCAACGTCGGCTACTACCGGCGTCACGGATTTGAGGTTCACAGCGAGTTCGATATTCCGACTGGCCCTCATGAACACCGATTTTCGTCGTTCGACGATGATCCCGCCACCGAGGCTGGCCCGCATATGTGGGGAATGCTCCGTCTTTCACGATGAGCGCCCCGAGTTGTCGGGGCAAAATCAGACGTAGGCGGCTTCGGCCCGGGCTCGCAGGTCGCTAACCGCATGTTCCAAGCCCTCCGGATCGCGGTAGAGCGCACTCCCGGCGATTAAAACGTTTGCACCCGCTGCAGCTGCACCAGCGATCGTTGACGGGCCGATGCCGCCATCGACTTCGATGTGGATGTCGTCGGCCCGCCCTGCGGCCTCGAGCATTCGCTGCACCTCGGCAATCTTCGACTCCATCGTCGGGATGTAGGCCTGACCGCCGAAACCGGGGTTGACGGTCATCACGAGCACCATGTCGATTAGGTCGAGAACGTGCTCTACGGCCGATGCAGGCGTCGCGGGGTTGAGTGCAACTGCGGCCGCTGCGCCGAGTTCGTTGATGTTGCCGCAGGTGCGATGCAGGTGGGTGCAGGCCTCCGCGTGGACGATGAGTCGGGAGCATCCGGCATTGATGTAGTCCTGTGCCATCACATCGGGCGTATAGACCATGAGGTGAGCCTCGAATGGGACCGAGCAGTGGCGCCGCGCAGCTTTAATGACATCGGGTCCGAACGTGAGGTTTGGCACGAACTGGCCATCCATTACGTCCCACTGGATCAGGTCGACGCCAGCCGCTTCAAGCGCTGCGACCTCCTCGCCGAGTTTGGAAAAGTCGGCGGGCAACACCGATGGAGAGATCATCACAGGGCGGCTCATCGTTAGTTACGCTAGTGGAGGCGGCCATGGCGTCGGAAGTGTCGGATGGAAGCGACGAGTCGGCGCGACTCGTCGACCATGATCACTGGTCGTCGGTATCGGATGTTGTCCACGCTGCGTCGTCGCCGTCCCAGCTGTCGTTACGTTCTTCAATCAACGACTGCCAGTTCTCGGCTTCTGCTTCCGAGTTGTAGGGGCCGAGGGTGTTGGTTCCGAGCCCCCGTGCAGTGGCACGAACCGCACGCTTCCTGCTGAGGTCCCAGTACCACTGTTCGGGTTCACTCATGCTTATAGTCTGACACGCTCCGTACGCTGGGAGTATGTCAATGCCCGAACCGGTGACTCTTCGAGCCGAACGGATGGTGGCGGGGGGAGATGCCCTCGCACACCTCGCTGATGGCCGCGTGGCGTTTCTGACCGGTGCGCTGCCGGGCGAAGAGGTCGATGTCGCCATCCGCAACGATCGGAAGGATTTCGTCAAGGCAACAGTGACTGATGTGTTGGATCCATCGTCGGAACGCGTAGAGCCACCGTGCCCGCACCGGCGCGCCGGGTGCGGTGGCTGTGGGTGGATGCATTTCTTGCCTGGAGCCCAGTTCGCTGCCAAAGTCGAGATCGTTGCTGAATCGCTGCGCAGAGTCGGGCGGTTCGACGAAAACACCGTCGACTCGCTGATTCGAATGGGGGGCGCCGTCGACCCGTACGGGTATCGGACCACGGTTCGTCTTGTCGGACTACCCGACGGCGGAGTCGGATTCCGTGAAGAGCGAAGCGACGAGGTCGTGCGTATCGACCACTGCCAGGTCGCGCATGAGAACCTGTCGCGTGTCGTGCGTGAAATCGATATTGCGCCCGGCGTCGAACTGACGCTGCGGACCTCAGCAGCAACCAACGGTGTCACGGCTCGATGGACCCGCCCGGAGGATCGACAGCGCCGCAATGAGAAGCGTCGGTCGAGCGCCGCTCCAGGTGAATCGGTGCGCGGGTTGCCCGCCGACGTGCACATTGGCGACCGAGCCTTCCTCATCGAGCGAATCGCCGGGCGTAATTTACAGGTGTCAGCTGCGTCATTTTTCCAATCGGGTCCGGCTGGGGCCGAACTCCTAGTCGATGCCGTCGGCCGGGCGGCGCCGGAGTTGGTAACTGCGGATCACGCTGTCGATGCGTACGGCGGAGTTGGGCTGTTCGCTGCGACCGTGATGGATGCTGTGCGCCGGGTAACGCTCATTGAGTCGGCTCGTTCGTCGTGTTTCGATGCGCGGGAGAATTTGTCGAATCGTGCGGGAACCGGATCCAAGAGTGTTGAGATCGTCCGCAGTGACGTCGGTGACTGGAAGCCGGGTGAGGATGCCGATCCCATCGACGTCGTTGTCGCAGACCCTGCTCGGTCAGGGCTCGCCAAGCCCGGGACGGCCGCAATGGTGAGAATGAACGCCCCGGTTATCGCGCTGGTCAGCTGTGACCCGGTGTCGCTCGCCCGTGACGCCAGACTGTTGGCAGAGGCAGCGTATGCGATGGAGTCAATCGAGGTTCTTGACCTATTCCCCCAAACACCTCACGTCGAGTGCGTCACGCGGTTCGTGCGAATGTGATCGCAACGTGCGGACCATTTTCTCATCGGTCGTGAGAAAATGTCATCCGTATGAGCGAGCAGGACCGTAAAGAAGACGTGAAACAGGTTCTAAGCGAGATGTCCGACGGTGCTCTTGCCGTGGCCATCGGCAGATTCCAGCAGGACGCGTTGGCCGAGGCGTATCGGCGGCATGCCGGTGCAGTCTTCGGCTTAGCCCGCCGTCTTCTCACCGACCACGCTCGAGCAGAGGAAATTGTGCAAGAGGTATTTGTGCGCTTGTGGAATGAGCCTGACCGCTTTGATCCCGAACGTGGAACTATGCGCAGCTTCCTGCTTGCGAATGCCCATGGTCGAGCCGTTGATCTGATCCGGTCGGAGACGTCGCGTCGCCGCCGTGAGCAACGCGAATCGTCGCTGACGGCCGACGCTGGGTACGACATCGCCCGCGAGGTTTGGGATCTAGCACTCGCCGGGCATGTTCGTGACGCATTGGAGGCATTGGAGGACGGTGAACGCTCGGCGATTGAACTCGCCTACTTCGGCGGCTTGACGTACCGAGAAGCCGCCCTAGAACTCGGTGAAGCCGAAGGAACTGTGAAGAGCAGGATTCGCACAGGACTCAAGAAACTGAGGCACGAGCTCGAGAATTCGGGGATTACCGTTGGATCGGGGGCGGAATGAGCGACAATATGACACACGTGGACGACCGAGGCGACGCTTATGACATTGACGATCTTCTCGGTGCGTATGCGCTTGATGCAGTCGATGACCATGAGCGGAGTCGTGTTGAGGATTACCTCGCCATCAACCCGAAGGCCGCTGAGGAGGTTCGTCAACACCGAGAGGTGGCCACGATGCTCGCCTTCACTGGCATGGATGCACCCGAAGGAATCTGGTCGAAGATTGAGAACGAGATTGAGTCGGCCGCACCTGAGCCGGGGCCGGAATTAGCCAAGGTCTTTGCGATGGAGCACCGAGAGTCAACGGCATCCGTCGTAGTCGAGAATCGTTTGCGTCGCTCCCAGCCATGGTTGCTCGGTGTTGCTGCAGCGTTGGCACTCGTCGTTGCTGGAGCAGTCATTGTCACGAACGTCGGCGTTGATAGCGGTGGCGATCCTCTTGCCGATGCGCTCGCTGCTGCCGAGGCGGATCGAGACTCGATTCGTACCGAACTTGTGGCCGACGGCATTGACGCCGTTGCAGTGGGTGTTATCGATCAAGATGGCCACGGATACCTTGACGCCACTGCATTGCCGCAGCTTGGAGCCGATCAGACCTACCAGCTGTGGGGCGTTTTGGCTGGGAACAGCGATGTCGTTTCACTCGGTATCCTGGGCAGCCAACCGGAGCTGGAAACGTTCTCGGTCGACAGTGAGGTTACGGCGCTCGCGGTGACCATTGAGCAATCTCCCGGCGTCATCAGCGACGGAAACCCTGACGGCGCCTTCGTCGGAACCTTCTGAAGCGCCCTCTACGCTGCGAAGCGTGATCGCCCCGCAGTGCTCGGACGAAGTTAAACGCGCTCTCGCCACAGGTAGCCCCGTGGTGGCGATGGAATCGACGATCTACTCAAACCTCGGTCTGCCGGCTCCGGCTAATGCCGAGGCTCTAGATCGCTGCATCGCCGCCGTGCGCAACGGCGGCGCCGTTCCTGCCGTGACTGCGATCCTTGACGGGGTGGTCCGGGTCGGGCTTGATCCGAATGAAAACGATCGCATCCTCGGTGGCGCACGCAAAGCCGCAGAGCGAGATATCCCCGTCGCAGTCGCCCAACAGTGGGATTTCGGTGCAACTACCGTGTCCGCCTCGGTGTCGATAGCAGCTGCAGTTGGCATTGCGGTATTTGCGACCGGCGGCCTCGGGGGAGTGCATCGTGGAGCTGAACTGACCGGTGACGTGTCGGCGGACCTCGACGCGTTGGCCACTCATCGGGTCGTCTCGGTTTCAGCGGGAGCCAAGGCGTTCCTCGATTTGCCGCGGACG
Source organism: uncultured Ilumatobacter sp. (assembly GCA_905480335.1). Classification (GTDB taxonomy): domain Bacteria; phylum Actinomycetota; class Acidimicrobiia; order Acidimicrobiales; family Ilumatobacteraceae; genus Ilumatobacter_A. Next base: position 7,945 of record CAJQPY010000048.1, read on the forward strand.
CTTGAGTACCTCGAAACAGCGGGCGTGCCGGTGCTCGGCTGGCAACATGATTGGTTCCCGGCCTTTTACACCAGGTCATCAGGACTTCCTGTCGCGCACCGCGTCGAGACGGCTGCCGAAGTAGCGCGGGTCCATGCCAACAGGACCCGCGTCGATTCGGGACTCCTCGTCACCGTGCCGATCCCTGAAGCCGACGAATTGGATCCGGTCAAACTTGACCAAGTGCTGGACGAGGCACTCGGCGAGTGCGCGCGCAGCGGCGTCGTCGGAGCTGCAGTCACCCCGTTTGTGCTGGCCCGCATCGCTGCGGCCACCAACGGGCAGAGCATCCCGGCCAACCTTGCGTTGGCCGAAAACAATGCCGGAGTTGCTGCCGAAATCGCGGTCGCAATCGCTGCCGGTTAAGTACCGTGCTTCCGGGGAGCTAGCACGTAGACAGCGGGCGCGACGTGCGCGATGGCGCCGACCCACGCGACATTGCCGACGTCAACGCTGCAAACGTGGCCGTTTCGAACTTTCGCTGACAAGGCGTTCAATTTTTGCTGCGAGCTTGTCAAGGTAGGCGTGGCGCCGGTTCGTTTGGTAGTTGTCGATGCCGTAGAAGGCGAGCCAGTGGGTGCGGGCGAGTGGGTGGCACATTGAGCGCAGACTGCGGAAAATCGTGCGCTTGCCGCCCTCACCCTGGAGTGAGTTGACCAGCTTCGATGACCCGTGGGATGTGACGGCCACGAGTTGACGGACGTTGCGTAACGTGGGCCGGAGCCGATTGGCCCCCTCAGGGAGTTCCCATGCGACCCCCGCGGCCCACACGCGATCGATCCAGCCTTTCAGCATGGCGGGCTGGCCAGACCACCAGGTCGGATAGACGAGAATGAGCGTGTCGCACCACCGCAGATCGTCGGCGTGCTGTTGCAGTTCATCGGCGACGCCCGGTTGGGAATGGGTACGGTGTTCCTCAGCGGAGAGTTCGGGTACGAACTTTTCCCGATAGAGATCGTGCACACGGATGTCGGCGCCAGCGGCCCGTACGCCGACCTTCACCTGGTCGAAAGCTGCACGGATGAATCCATCGGGACGCGGGTGACAGAAGATCACCAGCACGCGGCGTGGTGAGTTTTGCGTTCGGCGGATCATCGGAGCTCGCTCATGGCTCGTTCGACGTGCGCCGCGAATTCGGCGCGTTCGGCTTCAGTCGTCGTGTCGATGGCGTACATGCCGTGCCATCGCCGTGATGTTCGGAGACCACACGAGACCCGAAGTGCGCGCATCAGCGTGCGGCGACCGTTGTCGTTGACCGCCCGCACGTACCAGCGTGGCGAGCCGTAGGTGGAGATGCCGATTAGGTGACGGATGTTCGTTAGCCCCGGCCGGACTTTCCCTGAACGTTCATCGAAGTGGAAACCCACACCCGGCACTAGTACTCGTTCCAGCCACCCCTTCAAGATTGCGGGGAGCCCACTCCACCATGTTGGATAGACGAACACGAGCGTATCGATAGCGCGGACGAGGTCGGCGTGGTGTTGGACGAGGGGATCGAGGATTGGCGACTGACCATGGTACGCCGCGCGCTCAGCGGTCGACATCGCCGCGCGGAAGTCGATCGCATGGAGGTCGATCAGCTCAACGTCGTGACCACCTGCGATCAGGCCGCCCGTGGCGCGTCGAGCAATTTCATGCGCAAAGCTGTCGCGGTTTGGGTGGGCGAGAATGACGGCGACTCGCATTAGTCGACAACGTCAGTCGCGCAGGCCGGGAGGCGAGTTGAGTTGCGAAGTGTTCGAGCCTGAATGGTGGCAACGCTCACCAGAAGCAGCGCGAACATTGAGTTCGACAGGGAGTTGCTCAACGAGTTGGCGATCACGCTGCCGATCACGGCGCTGATCACTCCACCAACCCCGATTGCGGTGCCGACACGTAAGTCGACGTTGCGGTTGACCCGATTGCGTATCGTGCCGACGATTGCCGATGGCACGATCACGGCGACAGAGGTGCCCTTTGCGATGACGGGCGGCATCGAGAATAAAACCACCAGGGCAGGGACCATAACGACGCCACCGCCAATGCCGAGCAGTCCTGAGAGCGTGCCGGTGACGAAACCGATGGCGATGAAGGCCATGCCGCCGAGGAAGGTGAGCTCGTCGCGGCCGATCGCCTCGGTGGGCACGAGTAGTCTGGCTGCGGTGATCAGGATCACCACAATGAAGATGATCGTCAGTGGCTTCTTCGGAACGATTTGTAGTAGGTGGGTCCCTACGAGTGCGCCGCAGACCGCGCCCCCGGCCAGAAATGCTGCAACTATCCAGTCGACGTTGCCACTCGTCGAGTAGACCGCAAGGCTGGCGAGTGACACCGGAATGGTGGCAGCGAGCGATGTGCCGTGTGCGAGCCGCCGATCCATCGACAACATTGTCAGCAGAGCGGGGACGATGACGATGCCGCCGCCGATTCCAAAAAGACCGCTGAACAGACCTGCCCCCGCCCCGATGACTAGCCCTTCCCAGGGCAACATCGACGAGCCGGAGCGGTGGTCGCTCGTGACGGTGTTTGGCACTTTGTTACTTTAGCGATCGACGAACGGCTCAGGTCAGCGACGATCATGACGAGGGCGCAATGGTGCGCACGACATGGCGCAGGGATAAGCCGTTGACGATTCGGGCAGCGCACTTCAACACCTCGGTTCTTGGTTCCGGGGGAGGTGGCATCGAGCTGTCGGAAAGATTGTTTGGGGCTGTCCCCGGGGCAATCGGTCTTGCTTGGTTACCCTGTCGAACGTGGCAGCGCCAGCAAATCAGACCGGGGGAACAGGGGCCGACTTCGGTGCAAACTCCTGGCTCGTCGAGGAGATGTACGAGCAGTTCGTGCGGGACCCCGACTCGGTAGGTGATCAGTGGCGGGAGTTCTTTGCCGACTATACGGCAACCGCCCCCTCGGTTGCTGCTGCCGCCGCGTCGTCTGCGGCGGTCCGCGCTATCGCAACGGCGCACAGGGCGCCAACCGAAGCTGATGACATGCTTTCCGTGCCGCCTAGCGACGTTCACTCGGCGGCTCCTGGATCGGCGCCTGCAGTCAAGCCGGCCGCCGTTCCTGTCGATCTCGGCAATCCGATACGCGGGGCCGGCGCGGCGATTGTGCGCAACATGGAGGCGAGCCTCAACGTTCCGACAGCGACCAGTTTCCGCAACGTGCCAGCAAAGCTGCTCGAGGTGAATCGCAAAGTCATCAATGGGTTTCGAGCCCGTTCCGGCCAGAGCAAGATCAGTTTCACACACCTGATCGGGTGGGCGGTGGTGCGTGCAATTGCCGACGCCGTCCCAGCGATGAAGAACGGCTACCAGGCGGACGATGATGGCAAGCCACTGCTTATCGTCAATGATCACGTCAACATGGCGCTTGCCGTTGACGTCGAGAAGCCCGATGGCAGCCGCACCCTACTCACGCCGATCATTCGCGATGCCGACACTCTCGACTTCGCAGGCTTTCTGGCGTCGTATGACGAACTGATTCGCAAGGTCAAGAACAATCAGCTGGCCGTTGCGGACTTCATGGGGGCGAACGTGTCGCTCACCAACCCCGGCACGATCGGCACGGTGCAGTCGGTGCCGCGGTTGATGCCGGGCCAAGGATTGATCGTCGGTGTCGGGTCGATCGACTTTCCGGCCGAGTACGAGGGGGCTGACCGTTCGAGCCTCGCTCACATGGGTCTGAGTAAGACGGTCACTGTTACCTCCACGTACGACCACCGAATCATCCAGGGCGCAGAGTCGGGTTTGTTCTTGAAACGGGTGAAGGAGTCACTGCTTGGCGAGCATGATTTCTACGACGACGTCTTCCACAGCCTGGACCTTCCCTATGAGGCTGTGAAGTGGCGGCCCGATGCGAATCCGATCAACAAGGAAGATGCCATGCTGCGCAAGCAGATGGCCGTTGCGAAGCTGATTCGCGTGCATCGTGTACGTGGTCACCGCATCGCCGACCTCGACCCGTTGCGGTGGACTGAACCCCACACACCGAAAGAACTTGATCCAGCCACGTACGGGCTAACGATCTGGGATCTCGACCGCGAGTTTCTTACCGACGGAGTCGGCGGGACCGACAAATTGACCCTCGGGAACCTTCTCGGTGTCCTGCGGGACGCGTACTGCCGTACGGTCGGTGTCGAGTACATGCATATTCAGAACACGGACGAGCAGAAGTGGGTGCAGGATCGGGTCGAGGCCGCGCACCGTGAATTCCACATCGATGACAAGCGTCGCATCCTTGAGCGTCTGAACGCCGCTGAGTCTTTCGAGAAGTTCCTGGCCACAAAGTACGTCGGTACTAAGCGCTTCGGCATCGAGGGTGCAGAGGCAGCTATCCCGATCCTGGACACGATTCTGGGCAGCGCTGCCGACGATGGGCTCGCTTCGGCGGTGCTCGGCATGGCCCATCGCGGCCGTCTGAACGTGTTGTCGAACATCATGGGGAAAAGCTATGCGGCGATCTTCTCAGAGTTCGAGGGCCACCTTGACCCGACGTCAGTCCAAGGGTCGGGCGACGTCAAGTATCACCTCGGATCCAAGGGAAAGTACGTCAGTCCGGCGGGTGCCGACATCGCGGTCGAGCTTGCAGCGAATCCGAGTCACCTGGAGACCGTCGACCCAATCGTGATGGGAATGGTCCGTGCCAAGCAGGACCGGATCGACCCCCCTGGCTCGTTTCCGGTCTTGCCGCTCCTGATCCACGGAGACGCTGCATTCTCCGGACAAGGTGTCGTGGCCGAGTGCCTTGCAATGAGTGACACTGGTGGCTACCGCATTGGCGGGACGATCCACTTGATCATTAACAATCAGATCGGCTTCACCACCGCTCCGGGCAATGCGCGTTCGTCGCCGTACTGCTCTGACGTCGCAAAGACCGTTCAGGCGCCGATCTTTCATGTGAACGCCGACGATCCAGAAGCGTGTGTCCGGGTTGCCCAGCTTGCTTGGGAGTATCGTCAAACGTTCAACAAAGACGTCGTGATCGACATGGTGTGCTACCGCCGCCACGGTCACAATGAGGGTGACGATCCCAGCTACACCCAACCGCTGATGTACAAGGCAATTGCTGACCGACGCAGTGTCCGAAAGCTTTACGTCGAGTCGCTCGTCAAGCGCGGAGACATCACTCTCGACGAGGCAGAACAGGCGCTCACCGACTTCCACGACAAGCTGCAGGTTGCGCTCGACGAGACGCGCTCGCAGGCGCCAACCGAAATGATCGTGCCGCGACCGCCGTCACCGCTCGGGGTGCTGCCGCAGATTCCAACCGGCATCGACCGGGGTCAACTCGACGACATTTTCGCTCAACTGACCGACTATCCAGAGGGATTCACAGTCCACCCCAAGTTGGCGAAGCAGTTCAACCTGCGGGCGAAGATGTACGAGTCCGGCGAGATCGACTGGGCGCTGGGTGAAGCCCTAGCAATCGGCTCGTTGGTGCTCGAAGGTCGAGACGTGCGCTACTCCGGCGAGGACACTCGTCGCGGTACGTTCAGCCATCGTCACGCTGCTCTGATCGACTTCGAGACCGGAGACGCCTTCGTGCCACTCGACAATCTCGACGGTGTCGACGACGCACGTTTCTGGATTTTCGACTCGCTTCTTTCGGAGTACGCGGCGCTCGGCTTCGAATACGGCTATAGCCACTCCAACAAGGATGCCCTTGTGGTCTGGGAGGCGCAGTTTGGCGACTTCATCAATGGAGCGCAGATCATCATCGACCAGTACATCGTCGCTGCCGAAGACAAATGGGGACAACAGAACGGCGTCGTGCTCCTGCTGCCGCATGGCTACGAGGGGCAGGGTCCTGAGCACAGCTCGGCCCGCATTGAGCGATTCCTCACGCTCGCCGCCGAGGACAACATGCAGATCGTCAACACGACGACGGCGGCCAACTTTTTCCACCTCCTTCGTCGTCAGGTGCATCAAGAACGCCAGACGCCGTTGATCGTGTTCACCCCCAAGTCGGGGCTGCGAATGAAGCAGACCCGCTCTTCGATCGACGAGCTGACCACGGGCTCTTTCCGGGAGGTGCTCGATGATCCAGCTGACCTCGATCCCGAGTCGGTTACTCGCATTGTGTTTTGTTCGGGCAAAATCGCGTGGGACGCAATTTCGGCTCGCGATCAGCGTGCCGAACCGGTGGCGATTGTGCGGATCGAGCAGCTGTATCCGATGCCGACCGATCAGATGCTCGAGATCCTGAAGAAGTACCCGAACGCAAAGGAGCTCCGCTGGCTCCAGGAGGAGCCCGAGAACATGGGTGCCTGGAACTTCGTCGAGCATCACACGTGGCGAATTAAGGATCAGGGATACGACTTACGCCACATCGCGCGGGTCGAATCAGGGAGTCCAGCAACTGGTTCGAAAATCATTCACGACCAGGAACTGGCGGAACTGATGGACAGAATCTTCGAGCATTCCGAGGAATGACACCGGTAAGCGCGTTGCGCTGATCCCCTGGGCGCGCTGCTCACCGCAGGTCAAGGTTGAGCGCAGCGGCGAGATCGTCGATGGCCTCGTCCGCTGATACCACTTTGATGGTGCGCATGCCCATTGCCCGAGCGGGCTTCAGATTGATGCCGAGGTCATCGAGGAACACGCACTGTTCCGGGCGCACCCCGGCCAACTCGCATGCAATGTCGTAGAAGCGTGTCTCGGGTTTGCGCACGCCAACCTTGCTCGACTCGATGACGTGATCGAATTTGGCCATGACCTCGGTAACGAGTGGGTGTGCGGGCCCTGATCGGTCGTCGGAGACGACGTTGTTGGTAAGGCAAGCGGTGATCAGCCCTGCGGCGATCACGCGGTCAAGAGCGACGATCATTTCCGGCCGGACGTCGCCCGAGAGTAGGGAGAGGACATCTGCCCCGGAGACCCGGTGGCCACGTCTTGACGATTCGTGGGCGAACACCTCGTCGAACTCTGCGGGCGTGATGTCGTTGCGTTCGAGACGGGCCCACGCGTTCGTGTCGGAATCTGTAGCGTTCACTGAGCGAATGAAGTCGCGTGGGAGGCCGTTGGCAAGCTCGTAGTGATTGAATGCCTCAAATGGGCTCGTGAGGATCACCCCGCCAAAGTCCCAGAATACGGCGTGGACGGAGGTATCGATCATCATGGCGATCATACGAGTGCGAGCTTTCGCAGGAGGCATCAGTGCTTCATCGCACGCGACCGTTTACGATCGATCAGATTGTTCGGCCCGTGCGTCACGCAGGTCCGAACCCGGTGACCAAAGCATGTCTGCTCGGCGCCGTTTACAAGACAGGAAGTGGCAATCGGGATGACTACCAAGCAGGGGCCTGAACACATCGTGGTCGACGGTTCCAACCTTGCAACTGAAGGCCGGTCGCTGCCGAGCCTTGCCCAGCTGAGCGAGGCAGTCGGAAGCTTCATGGAGGAGCATCCGGATGCGGCTATTACCGTCGTTGTCGACGCAACGTTTGGCCACCGAATCGACAAGCGCGAGGTGCCAGAGTTTGAGGCTGGCATCTCGAACAACGAACTGGTCGCGCCGCCGGCCGGCGCCGTTGGGCGGGGCGACGCATTCGTGCTCGGCATCGCCGACAAGGCCAACGCCTCGGTGCTGTCCAACGATTCGTTCCAGGAATTTCACGGTGAATACACCTGGCTCTTCGACGAGGGTCGTCTCATCGGCGGCAAACCCGTTCCTCACGTTGGATGGGTGTGGGTCGAGCGAGTTCCCGTTCGAGGACCGGTTAGTCGGAAGGCGACCCGAGGTTCCGGCAGTGGAGGCCGACGCTCATCGGGTGGACGTTCGAGGCGGGGATCGCCACGTGACGAGAGCTCGGTGCGCACTGGGAGCAAGGAGGCGTCGGGTCCGATGCCGACGCCCACCTCGCCGCCACCGGGTCGGGTTTCGCCGAGCGATGATGCCGCTACGTCGACTCCGAAGCGATCGGCGAAAAGGGCATCGAAAGAATTGAGTCGGGTGTCGACAGCGTCCTCCAAGACCGTGCCGAAGGGAGGCGACCCCGTGAACGAGTTGATGCCGTTCCTTGAGTTCGTTGAGCATCATCCGATCGGGACAAGTGTCAACGGTACTGTTGACTCATATTCGTCGCATGGCGCCTATATCATCATCGGTGACAGCGACGTGCGCGGTTACGTTCCGCTGCGGCTGATGGCGGATCCAGCGCCCCGAAGTGCCAAGAGCGTGATGAAGGTGGGGGAGTCGGTGACTGTCGTGGTGGTCAGCTTCGCCCCGACTCGCCGCAGCATCGACTGCGCAGTGCCTGACCAGGCGGCGTCTGCGATTGCTGAGGCTGGGGCCGAACTCGTCGACGGCGAGCCGACACCGACTGCGCTACCACGGTCTGCCACCAAGCGGCCTGCCGCGAAGAAAGCGGCTGTGGCCGAGAAGACGCCTACTAAAAAAACGCCTACTAAAAAAACGGTCACGAAGAAGACGGTGGCCAAGAAAAAGGCCGTTGCGAAAAAGACGGCAGCATCAAATGGGAACGGCTCAAGCTGATGCGAGTCGTCACCTGGAATATCAACTCGCTCAGGGCCCGTCAGGAGCGTGTCGAAGGGTGGTTGAGTGAGGTCCAGCCCGACGTCGTGCTGCTCCAGGAGACAAAGCTCGCCGATGATGCATTCCCTATGCTCGCTTTCGAGGCGCTGGGCTACACGTGCGCTCACTACGGCCAGGGTCAGTGGAACGGCGTCGCGATTCTGTCGAGAGTCGGACTCAAAGACGTGGTGTCTAACTTCGCCGGCGACGGTGATCGCGACCCCGATGCACGGATCATTACCGCAACATGTGGGGGAGTGCGCGTTGCGAGCGTCTACGTCCCAAACGGCCGCTCGCTTGATGATGACCACTACGTCTACAAGCTCTGGTGGCTCGGGCGTTTACTCGAGCACCTCGATGCTGATCCGCATTCGGCGCCCGAACTTCCAGTCATCATTGGTGGCGACTACAACATCGCCCCCGATGAGCGAGATGTCCATGATCCGCAAGTCTTGGTCGGGGCCACGCACGGCAGTCAAGCCGAACGTAATCGGCTTGCCGAACTTGAGGCATGGGGTCTGACCGACGTGTTCCGCCGATTTCATAATGGTGATCGGATGTACTCGTGGTGGGACTACCGCGGTGGCGATTTCCACCAGGGGCGTGGAATGCGAATTGACCTGCTGATGTGCTCGCAATCGATTGTCGACCGTGCGACATGGTGCATTATCGACCGCAACGCCCGGAAGGGCAAGCAACCAAGCGACCATGCTCCTGTCATGATCGACCTCGACGACTAACAGCGGCCCGGTTGAGGTGTTCGACGAGACGCCGTCGAACCGGCCGACCTCAACCGTCTCGGCTGAGGCGAGGTGCGGCGCATACCTAATTTCGACCGCTTACTGCCGGGATCAAGTCCTCCTGAGGAATAGCCTCGCTGCCAAAGGTCCGAGCAGCCGGTGCGGAGCGTCCAACCAGTAGCGCGCCGAGTGCCACTACGTACAGCACCAGCCCGATTGTTACGGTGCGGTCGAACCCGAACGTCATCGAAGCGACAGTCGTTACCGACGATCCGATCACTGAGAAGAATCCGTTGACCGCCCAGCACCACGCAACGAAACGATCACGGTCACCATCCGATGCCGACTCCGTGAGCCCTATGGCCTGGTCAATACCAGCGGGAAGGAACACACCGAGGGCCATTCCGACCGGAAACAGCATTGCGACGACGAGCAAGATGCGGAGTGGTTCGCTCCAGGCCAGAGCGAGATCAGTGACCGGGTCACTGATAGAGAGGTAAAGCAACGTAACGGCGAGCAAAGCTGCCACGGCCGCCGGAAGTCCTTTCATGGGTTTAGCGCCGATCCTTCCAGAAAGTCGGGCGCCGACGGCAGTGGCAAGAAGCAGCGTGAATAATGACACCGACAATGACAGGGTCGGGTAGCCAAGCAAGAGAGAGAATCGCTGAATCATCGAGATCTCGATGAACATGAAGCCGAGCCCGATCGAAGCGAAGTAGACGAACATCCTGCCGCGCCCTCTTACGTGACGAGGTAGCTCGGCCCCACGCCGACGTGTGAGCGCGAAGGGGAGCCAAAGGAACGCGGACGCCACAATAAATGCGATACCGATGAGAACCAGCAGTAAACGTTCCCCGATGGCGATCTCGGTGTCCTGGTAGGAACGACTCCAGTCGCCGACGATGTCGCTGAATGGCGTGAAATGCCAAAAAAACGGCCTGTCATCATCGATTGAGGAGATGTCGTATTCGTAGCCGTCGATGATTGCGGCGACTGCTGGGTCGCTGCCGGTGATGATATCCGTGGTGATGCCGTCGCTGGGGAGTGAACCATCTGGAAGGTGAAGCGCTTCGGTATTCGGGACGCGTGCAAGCGACTGTTGGAGACGCGATACGGCATCTTTGTCCGGGGGGTTCTTGAACAGCAGCATGATGCTGAACCGTTCGAGATCAACGTCCCCGCGGTTGACGAGCAGCGCAGTTTGGCGGGAGAAATCGGTCTGTTCGTCGCGCAAAGCTTCACGAGATGTCACTAGGTAGCGGGCCGTGCGCGTCGGGCGCTCGTCGAAGTCGAAGTCGCCGAACTGCGTGACGATCATGCCGTCGGAGGTGAGGTGGTCGTAGGCCTCGGCGATCATTTCTTCGGTATAGAGGTAGCTCTCGGAGAGGACGAACGCGCCGCTAGTCGCAGCGTTGGATGCTGCGTAAGTGTCAGGAGCCACGAACCAGACCATGTCGTATTGATTGTCGGTCTGGGCCAGGAAAGTGCGGCCGTCGCCTTGGATGTAGTCGACGTTTTCGCGCGTGGTGAGGTTTCCTGCGTAGTCGGCGAATTGGTTCTCCAACAGCCCGACGGTGATCGGGTTGAGTTCGACGGCGTCAACCTGCCCGACGCCGTAGGTGAGTGCGGCCTGAATCTCATTTCCGCCAGCGGCGCCGATGATCAGAATCCGGTCAGGTTTTTGCTCTAACGCGGCAAAAGGGATCTGTCGGCTGTCATTGTCGAACCGTGCCGTCGTTGCGCGTGTTCCGTCGTAGCGCCAGATCGCTGAACCCCAGAGCCCGTCATGATGCAGGACATGGAGCGGACCAAACTCGACTGCGTCGACTCTGAACACTGCGCCCCAGTCGCCGGCGGCTACTACGTCGCCGTCGCGCAGAGACTTGGCGTTGTCGGTACGAACGTCAATGATGCCGGCAGCGAAAGTCGCTACAAGAGTAACTGCGGCGATCCCGATGATCGGTGGGTTCCAGCCGGCGCCCGTTCGGATCGTGACGCCGACGCCGAGCAGCACTAGCAACACGCTCGAGAGTAAAATCATCGCTGGAGGGCCGATGGTGAGCTGCAGCGGGACCGCTGTCAGGCAGCCGAGTGCCGCACCGGTGAGGTCCCAGAAGTAGAGCCGACGTACCTCACTCGACTCGGCGACAATTAAGCGCGCAAGGACGAGCCCCACGCCGAAGAAAACGGCCGTCAGTGCCACAGCGATCACGAGGAGTCGCGCGAGTTGACTGAGTGCCTCGCCGGGTGAGCCAGCCCAGATCAGGTTGGTGTCGGTTCCGATGCGAGCTACGACAAGGTAGGAAATCGTGCCGATGAGCCCCGCAATTGGAGAGGCGATGCGAACAAGCCGGAGCGTCTCAACACTGCGGAGGCGCGACGACAAAGCGAGCGCCGAACTGGCAGCCCCGAGACCGAGCAATGCGAGCCCGATTACGAAGTATGTGTAGTAGTAGAAGAGCTTGAACGAGATCACTCGCGTGTAAGCGATCTCAAGTGATAGGCCAACGAAGCCGACGATGAATGCCGAGATGAGTCGGAGTCTTAGGTGTCGTGGCGATGCGGTGGAGTATTCGTTATTCACGTGTTCCGCCGGACTTGCCACTAGGAAAAGGTTACCGTGCCGTGATGTTGAGCTTCGGCATTGGCGACCCGCCGATGAGGTCGACTACGACCTCGAGGTCATTGGGTGTCGTGTGCACGTGTGGGGACAATCGTAGGCCCGACGGTCGGTGGTCCACTTCCACGCCAACGTTCAGCAGTTGGTCGACGCATTGTGCGTCGGCGGCGACGATGCACGTGCCACTTCGGCGTTCGGCGGGATGGGGACTGACGACGCGATCGCCGAGGCGATCTATGAGCAGGTCAGTGAGCGCAAGGTTTGCTGATCGGATTGTGTCGACACCGATGTCTGCAATCGTCTCGACTGCAGTGCGCGCAACGGCGAACGGCAGCACGGTTGGGCTCCCTCCCCAGAAGCGGAGTGCGTCGTCGGCGTCGCGGTATGAGTGGATGTCGAACTCGAAGGGCTCAGCGTGGGAGAACCATCCGACGTCTGTCGGGTGGCACCGTCCGATCGTCTCCGGTGCGGCCCAGAGCCATCCCGCTCCGGGGCCGCCACTCAACCACTTGACGCACGATCCGATGATGAAGTCGGCGCTCCAGGTATTGACATTGATGGGGATGATGCCGGCCGATTGGGCGACGTCGACGACCGACACGATGCCGCGTGCCCGGGTGATTTTGGTGATGCTCGCAGCGGGTAGGAGTTCACCGGTGTTGGAGTGGACATGAGTGATCAGCGCTACGTCGACACCATTACCCAGGTGGTGGTCCCACAGGTCGAGATCTGAGGCGTCTTGCCCTCGCTCGATGTAGCGCACGCGGTAGCCGGAACGTTTGCAGACATATCCCAACGAAGGAAAGGCGTCCTCAGTCATCACGATCGTCGGGTTCTCGATGCCGAACGTGGATCGAAGTGCGCCGAGGATCTTGGTCAGTGAGCTACTGACGTTGCTCTGCGGGCAGACCGACGCCCGTTCACCACCGATTAGGTGTGCAAGTTCGTCTCTGAACCCGTCGACGGTGCTGAGCCAGTGGGGCCACGCGTGCGCCGGGTCCGATTCCCATACGCTGAGGTAGTCATCGATCGCCGCCCTCGTTCGCGTAACGGGAAGGCCGACCGAGTGGCTAAGAAGATAAACGCCGCTGCGGGTCACGAAATGTTCGGCGTAGGGCTCCGACAGGGCGGTCATGCGTCGAGTAGCGACCGGAGACGTTCGATGTCAGCGTGTCGGGTCGGGATGTCGTCGCGTGGGACTGCGAGACGTCGGTCACGGAGGTCTTCGAGCGCCTGTAGTAGCACTGCGAGCGGCGGTCCGCTTGCAGTGATTCCCTCGAGGTGAGCGCTTGGAATTTGCCCGGCAGGGCGGGCGATGAAGTTGTGGACGAGATCGTCGTGATGCTGGGCGGCGGCAGCGCCGTGGGCGGCGCAGACCTCAAGGTACGCGGCTGCGTGTCGTCGGAACCAGTTGGGGCCGCCTCTGTCGGCGTGATCGAGGAGGCTGTCGAGCAAGTTGGGATGACGGAACGACTCGTGCAGTCGGCGCTGCTCATCTGGGGTGAGGTATGGGAACTTTTCGAGGACTACCTGTGTGTACGAGGGGTCGGTCGGGCTGCATAGTCCGAGCAACATGTCGATTTGGTTGAACGCAGCAAAGTCGCCGGCGTTCGCCCCCCGGTATTCCTGCGAGCCGACTCGGTATGGCTTGTAGTAGGGGCGAACGCAAAAGAAGAACTCATCGACGTCGAGGACCTGGCCCAACTTGGTGTTCAGTTTGAACGCGTCCTGGAGGGCGTTGCGCGCATCGATTAAGAGATCGAGGACGGCCGGGTGCGAAACACCCATTGGATGGATTCGGCCGAGTGCGTCAGCGGCGCGCATATACGCGAACGCCGAGCGAGTGTTATAGGTAAGGAACGTTGTCTCCGCCGGTCGCCAGGTGAACGTCCGGTAGACCCCGTCGACAGCGCGGTTGTAGGTCTCCATGTGGCTCGTGACGAATCGCGGTGCCGTGCCGACCGTGGCACCGAGGTGCATTGCGAGGGCCGACGCCTCAACGAGCGGCGACGTCCGCTCACGGCTTGGTTCGGTGATCTCGTGTCGCCTGCAAGCTGCCATGTAGTAGCCGACGTTTCCCAGGAGCTCGAAGGCCAAATCGAAGCCTTCGTCGGTATTGCCCTCGTCAAGGAGTGGAGCGATCAATTCGCGGCCTTCGTCGACCAGCTGAGCCTTCAGATCATTGCCGATACCACGCACGTCGATGCGGTTGTCCCGCTCGGCGTAGCGATCTTCTAGTTGTGTGTTGATGTCGACGAAGCGGCTGCGTATCCAGGCGTCGAACGCAGCAACCCGGGGTGTTGTCGCAGAGTGTTCCTGAGCAGGGATCATGTGGTCCTTTTCTAGATCGATGCTGCCTCCTGCCCGCCAACATGAGAACGGTGTCGCATCTCGCAGGTCGACTGTATCGTACGCGCATGGCCAACGAGAGAGCAGATCTCACGACACTGGCCGGCCGGGACCTTTCGGAGCGTGCGGATACGCGTCGCACACGTGACAAACTGGTTGAAGCATTGCGGCAGTGGGTGACTATGCACGGTGCACCACCACAGCGCCTCGCAGAGGTTGCAGAGTTGGCGGGAGTGTCGAATGCGACTGCGTACCGACACTTTGCGTCGCTTGACGACGTCATCCAGGCAGTCGTCCTTGAATTGCCGGTACGTGCTGTCGAGCTTTTTGAGACCACCAACACCGGCGACGATCCGCTCGACGCGTTTCGACAATGGAATCGGTGCTGGGTCGAGGCCTGTTTGGAGTGCGGCGGGTTGGCAGTTCACCTCCGGTCGCCAGCTGGTTTCCTACAGCGGCGCAATGAGGGTGACCCGGTCATCGGATATGCATGCGACCAAATCGAACCGCTACTAGCGGCGTTGGCAGGCGACACCACGCTGATGTTGTTCACGTGGAACCTCACCAGCGATCCGCGTGAAGTGCTCGACCTGCACCGGCTGGGCTGGGACGTGTCTCGCATTGCGGAGTTCGTGACCCGTTCAGTTCTAGCTACGCCGTCGGCCGTCTGAAGAGGTGAAGGCGTTGCGGTCACTATCGGTCGGTCACCACTTGTCTGTGCGTACGCCTACTCTGTCGTACTGATCGCCCAGCACGACACCCAACTTGCGAACCTCGCCGTCGTTGAGGTGAATGCCGGGGCGACCGTGAGCCCACCGGTAGTTGCAGATCACTCCGACGTCGCCTGTGCGCCAGTTGATCGGCATGCCGAATTCGTCGTAGAGGTCGACCCACTCTTGGATCTCCTCGGGCGAGATCTCGCTGTCATCGCCAAAGGTCATGTGC
The DNA here is from genome assembly GCA_905480335.1 of uncultured Ilumatobacter sp. Lineage (GTDB taxonomy): Bacteria > Actinomycetota > Acidimicrobiia > Acidimicrobiales > Ilumatobacteraceae > Ilumatobacter_A. Next base: position 23,152 of record CAJQPY010000048.1, read on the forward strand.
AGTGGTCGCTCCTGGTATGGGAGATGCTGGACGAGCGGCCACGTATCAAACCACATACCGTGATCGGCGAGACTGCTGTACAGGACGTTGCGGTCAAGGTGATCGAAGTATTCGAATGCCGAGCAGTAGAAGCGTGTCTTGAGGAGACGGTCCGGACCCCACTCCACGGCGAGGCGTTGATCGCGGGCGCGGCTGGCGGCGAGGTTGGGGTCGTCAGTGTCGAATGATTTCTGCCAGTGGTTGTACACGCCGAACTCGGTCTTGTCTGCGAACTCATCGCGATCGGTGAGGTTGCGGTGATAGCAGACGCCGAGTTCCTTGAGTTTCTGGCCGAAAGCGGTACTGAGGAGTTTCTCGGTTGCTCCGATGGAATCGGACACGAATGTTGCGCCTCGGCTGACGCCGTGGTCTCCTGGCCCCGGTTGAGGCAGCACATCCTTGGCGAGGAAGCTGATGACGCGGGTACTGCGGCCGACATAGGCCATTTCGTGGTGGTAGTGGAGCCAGGCTGCGAGTGGAGCACCGATCTCGTACACGTTCGGCGCAATGTTGTCCCGTGGGTTTGCTCCGCCGTCGTAGGGCATCTCGCTGTCGATGATGAGTTTGGCGACCGAACGCATGTCTACGAGGTCGGTGAGACCAGTGTTGATGAGGTGCACCAACCCGACGCGATCGTAGACCTCGCGCATGCGGCGGCCGAGGGGGCTGTCGCGTCGAACATCGCTTGCTTCGATGGCGAATTTACTGCAGTCGATGGTGAACGTGGAGGGGTCGGTTGGTGCTGTTCCCGACCACCACGAAGGCTGAACTACGTTCTCTAGCGGGGCGAACTCGGAATGTTCCACGATGGCCATATTGGGCCTCCGATCACTACTGTCCTCGGTCGGAACCCAATCCCGACTACTTCGATCGGGAATGGTACACGATGATTCTGGCAGCGCCGCATCGACTTAGATTTATCCTGAAGTTCTGATGCCGGTTGCGATTGCGTTGATCGTCAACTGGATCCCGCGCTGAACGAGATCAATCCCCGCTGCATCAGGGTCGCTGTTGCGTTGCCGGCGCAACAGGTCGCCTTGCATAACAGGGGGGATTGAGATACGGGAAGCGATTGCGAAGGCTGAGTGCGAGCAGTGGGTTGTCGCGGAGCGGATCGGGCTACCCGGTGCTCTGTTCTTACCACTTGCTTGTGATCTGGTGTCCGGCTTCGATCGACGTGCAGGTCCTCGGCGGTGTTCGCCGGCAGCTACAGCCAGGCGAACGCGTGGATCACGTTATGGATCCGACCCTTCGGCTGCGGGCCGAGCATGGCCTCAAGGTCAGCGACCGAACTGGTCCCAGTCCTGCGAGCGGTATAGCGACTCGTCGGACAGATTCGATCAGCTTGAAGGTCTCATCACTCGCTTGCTCGCAAACCACGTCTCCGAGGATCCGGTCCAAGAGGCGGATGTGGTTACCAAGTGCCTTGCAGTCATCAGCGATGTCGGTTGGATGGGGCGAAGGGGTTAGCGGCGATGCGGTGGTTGCGAATGCAGCGGAGTTGGTCGGCGCCAGACCAGTCAACTCGCTGCGCGGCCGAAGTGCGTCATGATGGCGCGCTGAATTCGCTGCGCGACTGGAACCTCAAAATAGCTCACCGCTCAAGGGTGGCCTTGAGGTTGGCCATCGTGGTCCGGCATGCTTCTTCTAGGTTGTCGCGCCGACCTTCGATCCTGCCCGGGTAGACATCGGGCAGAGCGAGCAGCGGAGCATGGAACGATTCAGTGACGATGGATCCGTCCCCATCGGACTCGATCGTGTACCTCCACTCGGTGGCGTGCTCGAAATCAGGTGGGACCACATACGCAAACTCGGCCGCAGATTCAAAAACCGTGACAGCGCAGTCGGCATGCCACTCGTAGTTGCCCGCCCGGTTGTACCCGCGGAACCTTGCGCCCAACGCGACCTCGCTCGATCCATCCAGGAACTTGCAACGCTGGTTCTCTGGACTGAGCTCCGGGAGTAGATCCAGATCTGTGAGCAGCGCAAAGACCGTCTCTGGTGAGGCATCGATCCTGACTCTTGCCGAGCCACGTACCGGTGAGTGTTCCATTTTGGCGTGGTCCACAGCACTCAGCCTGCCACGGGATGGTCTCGCTCGGCGACCCCGCCGGCTCCGGCAGGTGAGGGGGTTCGGAGTCAGCGAGACACTCCGCTGACGTCGCGGTTGTGCGACTCCCAGAACAGAGGCTGTAGCGTGCGCTCTATCAGCAACATCGCCTCGGACTGCGGGCTTGGTACTGCACTGAGCGTAACTTCTTTTGCCGCCGTGCGGCCTGCAGTCCGCTCACGAGCGTGATACTGCGCGACATTTCTTGATCGCCCGCAACCATGTGTTTCGATGTGGGCGCTGATCAATTAGGTCCCGACTGGTTCCGCGCTCGTCGGTTGTTGCGAGCAACCCGACGATGCGTCTTCTCGATGATTGAGTGCCGAGCGCCGTGGTTCAGTGGCCTGCGAGGCTTGCGACAACCGGAGCGAAACTGTCGGCCTCGGCACCTCCAACAATCACGTAGCTGAAGCCGAATTCCTCGCGGCGGGCAACCAGGTCGTCGATGATCTGTTCGACCGAACCGATGAGCGCGAACGGCGACTCACGGATCATCTGCTCGTTGACGCCGATCATGTCGGCCATCGCAGCAATCTGCGTGTCGCGTTCGTCGGTGACGCTGACGAAGAACGTGCGCACGTTCATCTCGATTGCGTCGAGTCGCCCGGCTGCCTGTGCTTCATCGGCGACGATCGCAACCTTGTCAATAACTGCTTCACGCGTCATCGTCGCGATTGCGTCTGGACCGATCACGCCGGCGCGCAGAGTTCCATTGACGCCAATGGTGTCCGCCTCGCGAGCGGCGATTCCGAGAACCCGTTTACCCCCGCCACCGATGATCACCGGTGGATGAGGGCCCTGAATCGGCTTTGGGAACCCATTGTGCTCGTTAATGGTGTAGTGCTCACCCTCGAACGAGAAGACCTCGTTGCCCATTACGCCCTTGATCACCGCAAGGCCCTCCACGAACCGGTCGATACGCACCCCGGCTCGGTCGTAGGGAATTCCGGCCTGTTCGTAGTCGGCGATCATCCACCCAGCGCCGAGCCCGATTTCAACGCGACCTCCCGAGAGAACGTCCATAGTCGCAAGTTCCTTCGCGAGGACCAGTGGATGTTTGTAGTCGTTGTCAAAAACGAGAGCACATGCCCGAAGCGTCGTCGTGGCGCTCAGAATTGCTTGCAGGCCAGGGACCGGAGCGAACTGTTGATCGAAGTGGTCGGGCATCGTGGCAACGGCGTAGCCATGCGTTTCTATCCTTCGCGCCTGCTCGGTCCAGTCGCCACCAGTCGGGCTTGTTGTGAGTTGTACACCGAAGCGGAACGGGCGTCTCGGGAACGGGCTTGAAACGGCATTCACGATCATTGATGCTAACTGTCGACTGCGGGCACGAATCCGGCGACGCGAAGAGTGCCCCATGACCTCGCCGGACTCGCTGGCGCCACTAGCGTTTCAATCGCTGTGCAACGTCTCTCGTGGATCCCCAGAATGCTGCTCGTGATAGCCGCCGGAGCGTTGCTAATCGTGGCGATCGTGGTTGCAGTCGCGCCGCGACTCTGGAACATCGCAAACGCTCATTCTCAGGTGCCGGTGACTCTTCCTGCGTTTGAGGCGCTGGCTCAGCGCACCTACGTCTACGACGCTGACGGCAACGAAATAGCGGTGTATGAGCTTGAGAACTCTCAACCGATTAATTACGAAGACATTCCCGATGAAGTCATCCAGGCCTTTCTCCTCATCGAGGACAAGGAGTTCTTCACCCACGACGGCGTGAACGTACGAAGCCTCTTTCGGGCGACGCTGTCGAACTTCGCCTCTGATGCGCCACAACAGGGCGCGTCGACGATCACGATGCAGGTGGTCAAAAATGATTTCCTCGCCGGCCTCGAACGCGACGGCCGCTACAAGCTTCTCCAAATCCAATATGCGAAGCGGCTTGAGAAGGAGATGAGCAAAGAAGTCATTCTTGAGCGGTATCTCAACACTGTTTTCTTCGGTAACAACGCGTACGGCATCCAGGCTGCGGCCGAGACGTACTTCGGGACAACCGCGACCGATTTAGACTTCCTTCAAGCTGCGTTCCTTGCCGGCCTTGTACGTTCGCCGTCCGGATTCGATCCGATCAACGAGCCTGAACGCAGCCGTGCCCGCTGGATTCAGGTATTGGACCGACTCGTTACCGAAGGTGTGATCACTGAGGACGAGGCAGAGTTCCTCGAAGAGGACTTCGTGCTGCCGGAGCGGGTCAAGGTCATTCCGGGCCGCGAGAACCGCCGGACCTACTTCACAGAGGCGCTGCGCGACTACCTACTGAATCGATCGACGATTCTTGGCGCAACTCCGGAGCAGCGGTACAACCAACTCTTCCGCGGTGGCTTGCGAATCCACACGACGCTTAAGCCTGGAATGCAGGCGGCCGCGGAACGCGCCCGCGACCTGCTCCCCGACACGACAGAGGGTTTCGACGCTGCAATCGTCTCGCTTGATGCAGAAAGCGGAGCAATTCGGGTGATGGTGGGAGGGCGCGAGTTCAAGCCAGGGGAGCGTGAGCTCAACATGGCGCTCAGCCCCCGCCAGACCGGGTCCAGCATCAAATATTTTATCCTTGCGGCGGCGATTCAGGCCGATGCCCAGGGTGGCGACCTGATCGATGGTCAACGGGGATGTGCGCTGCCGAGCGGTGACCCGAACGAGCCGGTGTTCCAGATCAACGGCGGTGCTTCGGGCTTCGTTGGCAACCTTCGCGACATCACGGCTCGTTCGATCAACTGCGGATTCGCTCGCTTGTCGCAGATTGTTGGATTGAATCGAGTCGTCGACACGACTTACCGGATGGCTGAGTCAGCGTATCTCTATCGCAACCAGCCGGAGTCGGACCGCGAGCCGGTGCAGCCGTTCGCTAGCTTCGCAACGGGCGCGAACGAAATGACGGTGCTTGACATGGCCGCCGGGATTCAAACCCTGGCCAACGAGGGTGTGCACAAGCAGCCGTATTACGTGGAGTTCATCGAGGACCCTGAGGGCAATCGAGTGCACACGCACTTTGACCAAGGCAGAAATATCCTCGATCGCGATACAGCGCTCGAGACGGTGGACATTATGAAGGGCACAATCACCTACGGAACCGGGCGGCAGCGAGCGCCGCTCGCAGATGGCCGCCCGGCATTCGGTAAAACTGGCACCCAGGAGAACAACACGAACGCGTGGTTTGTCGGGGGGACCACGCAACTTTCGACAGCCGTTTGGGTTGGGGACCCCGACGCCTACACCCCGATGATCGGAATTGAGGGCTTCGAGTTCAGCAAGGTGCAGGGCGGGACATACCCCGCGCAGATTTGGAAGAGCTACATGGACGGCGCTCACTTTGGTCTTCCAGTCGAAGATTGGGACGCGCCGGCGCCGCCGACACGGGCCAACGCCCGGCTTGTGCTTCCGGGCAATGAGTGTGAAGTCGCTATTGTCGGCACATCGGGTGGCGAGCCTGTCGAGTCCCTCGAACCCGAAGCGCCGCCGGCGGCTGTCGAGCAGTTTCAGGTAGAGCCGCCGCCTCCCGAAGGACCAGGCGAGCCAGCGCCTGTCGAGACCACTCCAGTCGTTGTTATCACCGTGAAGAGTGAGCTCGGGACGACGATTGCGCCCGATAACCTTGACCCGAATCACCCCCTCCCGTCGGTTGCGATCAACCGAATCATCGAACCCTGCTAATCAGCAAGGGTCTCAGTCCGAGTTTCGTCTGCATGGGACTGAACGCCTGCTTGTGGTGCGTGCCATGATGCGGGAGATGACCTACGGCGCAGATGCGGCAACCAGCGACGACGAGTCGCGTACAGGAAGCACCGCAGCTACTCGTCTGCTTGACCTGCAGCGTGTGGACACCGAATCCGATCAGCTTGTGAATCGCCGGGAACGGCTGGAAGAACGCCAGCAGCTCTTGACTGTTTCCGGTCACTTGAAGGAATGGGAGCGTCTGTGTGCGGCGATGCGCGCGCGAATAGATGAGTTGACAGCGGTCATCGAACGGTCCGAGTCCGAAGCCTCCGCGGCCGCCACGGACAAGGAGCGTCTTCAAGCTCAGCTGAAGACGATTATCGTTCCGCGCGAGGCTGAAGCTTTAATGCATGAGATTACGACGCTCGATGAGCAAATCGACGCCCTCGACATTACTGAGATCGAGGCACTCGAGGAGCAGTCGACCATCGATGATCAGCTGACCGATCACCTCCGTGCCGAGCAAGGTCTCCTGGACGCCGTCAGATCGGCAGACCTTGCGTTGCAGCGCGCTACGTCGGAGATCGAAGCCGAGCTGGCGGTCTTGGCCGACGAACGAACTTCACGTCGCGCAGCGTTTGGGGACCTGATGCTGGTTCATTATGACCGTGTCCGGGCATCGTCGGGTGTCGCCGTCGCACAGCTGGTGGGTCACCGTTGCGAAGGTTGCCACCTTGACTTGTCGGCGGCCGAGGTCGACGACGTCAAAGACGAAGCGGCTTCCTCGGAGGGGGTTGCCGATTGTCCTAACTGTGGCCGAATGCTCGTGGTCTGAACCGGGCGTCGTGTTTTTCTGGTTCATTGCGACAGCAGTAATAACGGTTGGGTTCGTGTTCCGCGACCCAACTTTCGACAATCGGCTTTTGATGGTGGGCTCGGTTCTGCCCGGTTTTGACATCGTGTTCGGGAGATCAAGGGTGCTGCACAGTGTGACTGTGAGCATTGCATTGCTCACCCTTGTGATGCTTGCGACCGATCGGGGGAGTGTGCGCCGCAAGACGCTGCTTGGTCTCCCGATCGGAATGATTCTGCACCTTGTGTTCGACGCGGCATGGAACGACACGGCAACATTCTGGTGGCCCTTCACCGGCCTGGCTTTCGACGACGTCGGGATGTCAATCACGGACCGGGGCTTGGTAAGTGTGGTGCTGGAGGCGGCAGGATTTGTTCTGTGCATTTGGCTGTGGCGAATAAATGGGCTTGGCGGTGCGGCTCGTATGCGGCGCTTCCTCGCTGATGGCCAACTCATCACCACACCCGAGCGCCGAGCGTGAAGAAGGCCCTCAACTCGGGGATGTGACACACTCGGCGCTGTGCTGATCTTGTTACGACACGGCCGGACGGCGGCTAACGAGGCTGGTCTCCTGCAGGGGCGGTTGAATCAAGATCTCGATCAGCTTGGCCGTCACCAAGCAGAGGCTGCGGCTCGTCACCTGTCTGGGATCGAGGGCGGGATCGAGGCTGTGATCTCGAGTCCGCTTAAGCGTGCGCAGCAGACCGCCGCAGCGTTCGGGCTCCCTGTCGAAGTTGATGAGCGCTGGATCGAACTGTCTTATGGAGAGTATGAGGGTGTGTCGCAGGTGGACGTGCCCTCTGAGGTTTGGCAGTCCTGGCGGAACGACTATTCGTTCGTGCCTGTTGGCGGCGAGTCGTTGGAGACGCTTGATTTGCGGGTGCGTGGTGCGTGTGACGAGCTCGTTGAACGGGCGTCGCGTGGGCATGTTGTTGTCGTGAGTCATGTGTCGCCGATGAAGTCGGCGGTCGCATGGGCCCTCGGTGTCGACATCGGTATCTCATGGAATTGCCACCTCGATCACGCCAGCATCTGCCGGGTTCAGATGCGCGGACGCCGTCCGATTCTGTCGTCGTTTAATGAGACGGTGGATGTAGACAAGGCCTGACTCATGAGGGCTGCCTTGCCGACGCCGACCGAGATTGCTGAACTCGCCGACATCCTCACGGTCGAACTTACAACTATTGGGCGACGTAGCGGCCGACCGGCCCGGATCGAGATTTGGTGGTTCTATATCGAAAAGCGCTTCGTAATCACCGGTACTCCGCGCCCTCGCGATTGGTTCGCCAACATCGGCAGCCATCCCGGGGTGATAATTCATGCCAACGGTGCGGACTACGCAGCCGTCGGGCGGGTGATCAATGACGAGGTATTTCGTCGACGGGTGCTCACAGACCCGGTGACCAGCTGGTACCGATCTCGTGCTGACCTGGCAGAAATGATCGATTGTTCACCGATGGTCGAAATTGAATTTAGCAGCGGGTTGTCTTAGCGCGACTAGGAGGCGTAGTCATTCGATACCGCGTCGGTCCTTTCCCGGAAGCCACGGTGTTCTTGGTTGCCTTCCATGCTTTCCGCCTGATTGTTCTTGAACGGATACGCGGTAACACCCGGCCGCAGTCGGTCGTTCCCGGCCGAATCGGTAGCACGCCGCTAGCACGGCGGCACGGGGACTTTGCGTAACCCCAGGTAGGGCGTGGGTGCAATGGTGAGGCAACTTATAAGCGGGGTTC
>CAJQPY010000049.1 GCA_905480335.1 uncultured Ilumatobacter sp.
CTCCTCGTGAGCATTGACGGGATGGAACACGTAACACGGCTCGATCTCGAACCAGCGCACGTCGGCGTTCGTGCCGTTGCGCGGCATCACGCCGAGTCGGGCACCGGCGTCACGGTTGAACTGGAACGGCACCCCAGTCTCCAACGCGCCGAGGTTGAAACAGACCGGCAGGTCCATGAACACGACATGATTCCGGGTGACATTGAAGTCGTGCATCATCACCATGTTCGGGATGTCGATGCCTTCAATCTGCTGCACCTGACCCGCCGCGCTCACTCGGATGTAGTTCAGGTAAGGCGGCTCGGGGCTCATGTAGCTGAACGCGATCAGCTCACCGGTGACGGGGCAGATCTTGGGGTGTGCAGTCATCGAACACGTGAGTGCTCCCCCAAAGTTCTGCACGCCCAGCGTGTTGAGTTCGGTGTCGGCACGCCAAGGCCAATGCCCCTCCTCGAGGCACAGCAGCTCACCTTTGAATGGGAGCACGTGAGTGTTTGCGGTACCGCGCGTGAGATCGCCCATCGTCGACATCACATTGTCGATTGGGTCGGAGATGTTCGGCGTCTGGACGAATCGGTTCCGGTACCACTCGGCTTTCCCGTCGGCGAGACGGACACCATGAAGCATTCCGTCGCCAAAAAACCAGTGGTCGGACTTCCCAGACGCCGGATTTGGCCCGGTCCGCACGTAGGTGCCGGTAAGTTCTGGTGGAATCGCGCCCTCGACGCGGAGGTCACGGTCAGTTCGCTCGTCAAGCACGGGCGCCCAGTTGTTCCGGAGATGCCAGGGAACATCGGTCAGGTTCACCGCTGTGTCATCCGTGAGAGTCATGTGACGACCGTAACATTGCGCTCCGCTCCGAATTTACTCGGAGTAACAAATGAGTTCGCCGCGCGGTACCGTCGCGCGTCGTGAGCAAACGTTTGAGTGCGACCAGTCCCCGGACGCGTCGACGGCCCGGCCGGCCCGTCGGCGGCGGCGTCGTCGTCGACCGCGCGCAACTGCTCGCAGCGGCCGCCCACGTCATCCGCTCCGAAGGACCGGACGCGACGATGGCCGAAATCGCCGCAGCAGCGACCGTGACTAAGCCGATCCTTTACCGCGCTGTGGGCGACCGCCGGGCGCTCACCTTTGCACTCTCTGAGGTACTCGTCGATCGCATCAACATCGCCGTCGAGGAAAGGCGCGTCAACGCAACCGACCCCCGCGCTCAGTTCGAGGGCGCGGTCCGAGGCTACCTGTCGGCCGTCGATGCCGACCGCAATCTCTTCCTGTTCGTCAACGGCGGCAGCCAGGACACCGACGTGATTCGCGGGCTCATCGACCGGTCGGCCGCCCAACTCATCGAACTGTTCGCGACGGCGCGCTCCGCCGCTGGCCGCGACCCAATCGCGGCGAGGACCTGGGCCTACGCCATCGTCGGCGCGTTCCAGGTCGTCACCTTGATGTGGCTGCGCGATGCGTACTGCGACCTCGACACGGTCGCCGACGATCTCACGCTATTGCTGTGGCCCGGCGTGGCGACCGCCGGCTCATGATCATTGCGCAAGCGGCGTGAGGTCGCCAGCGAGCCACGCATCGCGCAGCTTGCGCTTGTTGATCTTCCCCATCGTCGATCGCCCGAGATCGGTGACGAGGTGGTATTCGCGTGGGCACTTGTAGTGGCTCAGTCGCTCACGCAGCCACACCGACACGTCGCCGACGTCGAGCGGCGACTCGACGTCTTCGGGCATCATCAACCCGATGAGCATCTCACCCATCTCCGGATGCGGAACCCCGATACAGCCGACATCGGCGATGTCGGGGTGGTCGATCAACAGCAGCTCTGCCTCGGCGGGATAGATGTTGACCCCACCTGACACCACCATGTCATTGAAGCGATCGGTGATGAAGACGTAGTCGTCGTCGTCCATGTAGCCGATTTCACCCAGCGTGAACAGGCCTGGCTCGGGATTCGACGCAGCCGTTTTCTCCGGATCGTTCGGGTAGACGATCCCGCGCCCGGTGACGTCACGGAAGAACAATCGTCCCTCAGTGCCAGCAGGGAGTTCGTTCAAGTCTTCGTCAAGCACAACCGCCTGGAACGGCGGGATCGAGCGGCCGACCGACCCCCGGTGCTCCAGCCATTCATCACTCCCAATCGAACACACCGTGCCGACCTCGGTCGCACCGTAGGAGTCGCGAAACACCGGCCCGAACCACTCGATCATCGCAGCCTTGACGTCGATCGGACACTTCGCCCCCGTGTGCGCGATAAGCCGCATCGAGCTGACTTCGTACTTCTCCTTCACGGCGTCGGGTAACGCCAGCAGCCGCACGAAGTGCGTCGGCACCATCACCGTTGTCTCGGTCCGGTACTTGGCAATGGCAGCAAGCGTTGCCTCGGCGTCAAACTTGTGCAAGATCACCGATGACACGCCTGCACACAGAAGCCGCATTCCCGACAGCGGACCGGTGTGGTACATCGGCCCGACCACGAGGTGGGTACCGAAGCCGGCAAACCCACCCTCGCCAAGTCGTTGGAGGTGCTCCGCCATGTCGACCCCACCGGCGAACATTGTGGGCGGTAACTCGGTTCCCTTCGGGAGGCCCGTCGTGCCCGACGTATAGAGCAGATTGGGACGCGGGATGACGGAGTCGGGAGGATCGTCGGTCGATCCGCCGGCCAGCCACTCCGTCCAGTCGCTCACGCCGTCGACGCCGTCGCATCCCCAGCCGACCACGGTGTCAATGCAGGCCTCGGCCGCGGCAGCGAGCCCCCGTTCGACGGTCTCCGGGCCGACGAACAAGATCCGGCTCTGTGAGTCACTCAGAATGTATGCCGCCTCAGAGGCGGTGAGATGAAAATTGACCGGCACCGTCGAGGCACCGGCGAGCAGACCACCGAGGTGTGCGAGCGCTGTTTCGGCTGCGTTCTCGGCGAACACGGCGACTCGATGTGCGTCACCAAGCGCACCGCTCTGGCCTGCGTCCAACAGCCGGCTGGCACAGCGATTGAGCGCCTGATCGACCTCGCTCCAGGTGTACTCACGTGTTGCGTCGACTAGTGCGAACCCGGTCGGATCCTCGGCAGCTCGATGTTTCGCGAATGCGGGCATCAGGGACCCACTCGTCGGCCGCCGGCCGGCCGGTCGAAGCTTGCTTGCCGGAACAAACTTGCGTCGATTCCCATCGTGTCGGGAACATGCTCGCTGGTGTTGCTGTGGTGCACACAGATGCGATGGGCGATCCGCCATTCACCATCACGACACTCGTAGGTGTCCTGATACCGCCCGTACCACGTTGCGAGCATCCGGCTCTCCTCTTCGAACAGATGTGTGACGCAATACGCCTCCCCGCGCCCATTGATACCGTCGGTGTCGATCTCGACACGGTGGTTGTAGATCGAGTGCATCGTCCAGGTCCACTTGTCATGACTCTTCACGCAATAGTCACAGAACTCCCATGCATTGCCGTTGTAGCGGCCGTGCTCGTCTATCGCCTCCGGCCAATATGCCGACTTCATGACGTTGCCGTCCAGTCGATCGAGCCCGTAGGAGTAGCGGCGCGCCGCCTCGCGACACGCCTCGATTGCGCACAGCTGCTCGACCGTCGGAGTGGGATTGGAGATCTCGCTCATCGGCCGAGACGTTACCGAACGGTCGTTCAGCTGCTCCCACCCGACCGTTCCCCGCAGCCGACTCGCCAACCGGTCCCACCGGCCCGTCCCATTCGACATGAACGAGTCCGCCCACGTAGACACGTGGGATGAATTTCAACCTGACGCAGACCGACCATCTCTTGACCACCACGAGGGCGGTCAGGAAGCGGCTTGACCTCGCTCGACCGGTGCCCCGCGAGTTGATCCTCGACTGCGTGCGCATTTCCACTCAGGGTCCGGCAGGCGGCAACTACCAAAAGTGGCGGTGGGTCATCGTCGACGATCCGGAGCGCAAGGCAGTCATCGCAGATTCGTACCGACGGTCATACGCACCGTACATTGCCGCACAGAAGCTCGCTGTCGAGAAGGCCGGCAACGGTGCCGCATCGAACCCAATCATCGACTCGAGTACCCACCTCGCCGAGGTGCTGGCCGACGTGCCGGTTCTAGCAATCCCCTGCGCGCTTGGCTCGCCTGAGGATGCCGGCGACAAAGGCGGTTCGCAAGCGGGATGGTGGGGGTCGGTCATTCCCTCGGTGTGGAGCTACTGCCTCGCCGCACGCTCGCGCGGGCTCGGCACGGTTTGGACGACGCTGCACCTGCCCTACGAAAGAGAAGTGGGTGACGCTCTCGGTATTCCCGACACCGTCACCCAACTCGCTTGCATCCCGACCGCCTATTACACCGGCGACGACTTCAAACCGGCGACTCGCAAACCCGCTGAGTCAGTTACCTATTGGAACGGCTGGAAGCAGACCGACATCGCTAGCTGACCCAGATGCATTCCCGGGGCGCCACAAGCGTCCAAGCTTGATCAGGGGCGGACAACGGCGAGGTTTCCCTCGGACCACATGACGGTGAGCGTGCGGTGGGCAATTCTCCAGCCCTCCGGCGTCTTTTGGACACGGTCCTCATAGCGTCCGGCGATCATGTAGTTCGGGCTTCCGTCGGCAACCGCTCGAACGTGCTGGGCCTGGAGGTAGCAACGCTGGGTACCCGTGTTCCCGTCGATGGTGACCTCGTGGTTGCCCACCAAGTGCTGACTGTCGTCAAGGTAGTCAAGCGCAGTGCGGATCCGGTCAACAATTGCGTCCCGGCCGACGAGTTGGTTCGGAGCCCCGAGAACGGCGGTGGCATCAGGGAGGAAGACCTCGTCCAGCTGCGACCAGTCCTTCGTGTCGAGCGCCCGGCAGTACCGCGCTGCCAGCGCGATGATGTCGCGTTCGTCGAGCAGCAGCTGCAGGGCCATGCTTTGTTTGTCAACGCCGCTCATATCAGCGTCCATCCACCATCGACAGCGATGTTCTGACCGGTGACGTAGCTCGAAAGGTCACTGACAAGATAGAGGGCTGTTTGACCGATGTCGTCGGGTGTCCCCTTTCGGCCGAGAGGAACGTTCGACGATCGTTGTTTCATGAGCGGTCCCATCAGCCCGCTCTCCGATGGGTTGAGTGGCCACAACGGGTCGATCTCGCCGGCGTGCATCTTGTCGAGCGTGGGCACCGGAACCACACCGGGACTGATGGCGTTAACGCGAATCCCGTGGGGAGCAAGGTCGACAGCCAGGCTCTTAGAGAAGTGGATCGCCCCAGCCTTTGCCGAGTCGTAGCCAGTTCCAAGGCACGGCAACAGTCCGTCGACCGAGGCGATGTTGACAATCGCTCCACCTCCACCTTGTTCAACCATCCGAGCGGCAACGGGTTTGGAGCAGTTGAAAAGACTTGCAAGGTTGAGCTCGATCGAACGGCGCCACGACTCGACACTTTGGTCGAGGATGCTGCCCGCCTCGTGATACGACCCAGCGTTGTTGACGAGGATGTCGATCCGATCGCCGATCGTGCTGAGTATCTGGGCGCAAGCATCTGGGTCACTCACGTCAAGATCGACGGCGTCACCGGCGAGTTCAGCGGCGACCCGTTGCGCCCCCTCGATGTCGATGTCAGCGACGATGATCCGAGCGCCGGCACCTGAGAGCGTCCTTGCGATTCCCTCGCCGATACCGGTAGCGGCACCGGTCACAACGGCGGTCTTACCTGACAGGTTTAAAAGCTGGGTGATCGACGCGTCCATCCGAGCATCGTAGGAACGGCTGGAGCCGCAGCCCGAGTCAGCCGCAGCCGTACCTCCTGAGCACTACAAAGTTTCGACGATTCGTGACGGCTGCCATCACGGTGGGCCGGGACTTTGCAATGAGAACGCTGGTCAGTCGACGTCTTTTTTGAGGCGGGAGATGTCGATCCGCACGCCGGGACCCATGGTCGCCGATGCGGTGACCTTCTTGATGTAACGACCCTTTGCCGACGCAGGCTTCGCACGGTTGAGTTCGTCGATCACGGCCCAGAAGTTCTCGGCGAGTTGGTCCTCACTAAAACTTGCCTTGCCGATCGGCACCTGCACGTTGGCGTAGCGGTCGGTTCGGTATTCAACCTTGCCGCCCTTAAATTCTTCGACGGCCTTGCCGACATCAGGGGTCACCGTGCCAGTCTTCGGGTTCGGCATCAACCCACGCGGGCCGAGGGCCCGGCCGAGGCGACCCACGAGAGGCATCATGTCGGGGGCTGCAATGACAAGGTCGAAATCCATCATGCCGCCGTCGACCTGTTCGAATAGATCGTCGGCACCCACAAAATCGGCACCCGCCTCGCGCGCGGCCTCGGCTGCTTCACCAGCGGCGAAGACGGCGATCCGCACGTTCTTGCCGGTGCCAGCGGGGAGGGCGACGGTGCCGCGGACCATCTGATCGGCCTTGCGGGGGTCAACGCCGAGGCGGATGACGACGTCGATCGACTCGTCGAACGCAGCGGTAGCGGTGTTCTTGGCGTGCGTCACCGCCTCTTTCGGGGCGTACATGAATTCCCGATCGAACTTTTTCAGCGCATCTGCAAACTTCTTGCCGGACATTGTGGTGTCTCCCTCAGGTAGTAGTTCGTCCGCCGGCCGAGGTTGGTCCGGTCGAGACGTTGGTATTTGAATTTGGAGTCAGGTCTCGGGTCAGCCCCGAGACAGCCGATCAGACGACTTCGATGCCCATCGAACGAGCGGTACCGCGAACCTGGAGCTTGGCGCCCTCGAGATCGACAGCGTTGAGGTCGGGCAGCTTGATCTCGGCGATCTCCGCTACCTGAGCCTCCGTGATCGCGCCGGCTGTCTCACTCCCCGGATTGTTAGCTGCCTTTTCGAGGCCGGCCTTCTCGCGGATCAGCGTCGATGTTGGTGGCGTCTTAAGGATGAACGAGAACGTCCGATCTTCAAAGACTGTGATCTCGGTCGGGATTACGGTGCCGGCTTGGCTTTCGGTCTGGGCGTTGTACGCCTTGACGAAGTCCATGATCGCTATGCCGTGCGGACCGAGGGCCGTACCGACCGGCGGGGCAGGGCTCGCCTTACCGGCTTCAATTTGGATCTTGACGACTGCCATGACTTTTTTCTTGGCCATTTGAGTTCTCTCTTCGTGTTCGCGTCAGTTAGGGGTGGGTGATGTCACCGCTGCGGGACCGGACGGCCCTCAGAGCTTGGCGACCTGGCTGAAGTCCATCTCGACCAGCGTCTCGCGGCCGAAGATGTTGACGAGGACCTTCAGCTTCATGTGATCGGCATTGATCTCGGCGACTTCACCGGTGAAGTCGGCGAACGGTCCTTCCTTCACTCGGACGCTCTCGCCCTCTTCGTAGTCAAGCTTCGCCTTGCGTCGTGGTGCGGACTCGACCCCCTCGGTCTTCGGTGTGAGGAAGGTCTTCACTTCGCGCCGTGACAACGGGGTGGGCTTTTGACCCTTCTGCTGCTGACCCACGAAGCCGGTGATTCCTGGTGTGTTGCGCACGCAGTACCACGACTCATCATCCATCTGGCACCGGACGAGCAGGTACCCCGGGAAAACCTTCTTCATCACGGTCTGCTTTTTGCCGTTTTTGTACTCATCGACTTCTTCCATGGGGATGACAATCTCGTAGATCTTGTCTTCCATGTTCATCGACTGAATACGCGCATTGAGGTTCGCAGTGACTTTTTTCTCGTAGCCGCTCTGGGTGTGCACGACGAACCATTTTCCAGGCCGTCTGTTCGGATCGTCGACCACTGCGGGCGCTACGTCGTCGGTATCGGCGTCTGCTGCATCCGCATCGTCTGAGTTCACCTCGTCGGCCGCAGTGTCGGCTTGAGACGTCGGATCGTCATCTGACGCGTCGTCGCCCGCATCGCCAGTCGGCAACAGCACCGCAGCTTCATCGGACGAGATCTCGTTGACGCTGGCCGGCACTCCGTGCGCATCGGACTCAGAAGGGAGATCGGCGTCACCGGTTGGCAGCAGATCGGCGGGCGATGCTGGCGCTGGCTCCCCGGAGACCTCTGCGGCCAGTTCGTCAGTCGCTGATTCGAGCGAAGCTTCGGTCGCGGCAGCATCGGCTGACACAGCCTGAAGCTGTGCGTCAAGGTTGTCGAGTTTGGAGTCGTTATTGTCGGTCATATCGCTCACGATGAGTAGAACCATTCGGCAATCGAGCCGAACAGATAGTCGAGTCCGCCAACGAGGGCGGTGTAGACGATTACGGTGATGAGCACGACGATCGAATAGCGAACGACCTCGGGCTGCTTCGGCCACGCGACCTTGCGCATCTCGTCGCGCACTTCTTTTAGGTATTGCCGGGGGCCGACCCGATCTTGCTTCTTCTTCGGCTGTGCGCGGGGTGCCTTTTGTGGTCGGCCCTGATCATCGAGCGCGCCCATCTTCTTCATTTGGCGCTTTTGCTCGCGGTTGAGGTCGTCCAGTGACACGGTGAATGCTGCGATTTCTCGATCGTCGGATGGGAATGGTTTCAATCGGTTCCTGGGGGGAACCATGCAGGGCAGGAGGGATTCGAACCCACGACCGTCGGTTTTGGAGACCGATGCTCTAGCCAGCTGAGCTACTGCCCTCTGTGGAGAGGTCGAGCCGCCAGGGTACCAGCGCCTCACCGCCGCCCGGGGTGCGGGCGTCGGACCACGGCTTATGTCAGCGAGTCTCCTTGTGCAAGGTGTGCTTGCGCTCGTTGCTGCAGTACTTCTGCATTTCCAAGCGCTCGCGGTCGTTTACCTTGGACTTCATCGTGATGTAGTTGCGCCGCTTGCAGTCGGTGCACTCGAGGGTCACTTTGACCCGCTTGTCACTCTTAGCCATGTCGGCCTCTCTTTCGTGTTCGCCACCCCGAAAGGTGGATGACAGCCATCGGCGGGTCCGGGCGCACCCGAGCCGGCCGATGGCGGATTCGAATGGTTACTTGATGATCTTGGTGACGCGACCAGCACCAACAGTACGACCGCCCTCACGGATCGCGAACCGCAGACCCTCATCCATCGCAATCGGCTTACCCAACTCAACCGTCATCTCGACATTGTCACCAGGCATCACCATCTCCGTACCCGACGGCAACTCAATCGTC
>CAJQPY010000050.1 GCA_905480335.1 uncultured Ilumatobacter sp.
CCGAAAACCGCGGATACATCCAGATTTACAATGAAGAAGGCACGGAAGCAGGTGACACGTCAACGGTCAACTGGACCCAAACCGGCCAAAACATCGCCAACAGCGGAACCGTCGCACTTAGTAAGTATGACGACGGGACCGGCAAGGCTGTCGACTTCTGGGCTTATGTGGGCGGTCCGCCAAACGCGAAAACGCACATCTTGATCGACATCACCGGCTACTACATCCCAGCCAGCTAGCACACCAACGACAGGTAGCCAGGCACGCACACCGATCGCGTGCCTGGCTACACCCTGCGTCAAGGCCGGCAACAACGAACAACTCAGAACGGCTCGTCGTGGCCGGCTGGTGCCTTCACCCGATCGGTGCGAGAGATCTCTGCCTGAGCGAACCTGAGATCCGGTCCGCACGCCTCGACCGTTATCTCCAGCTTGTTGCGTTCGTTGCCGTCGCGGTCTGTGAAGGTGGACTGATCGAGCCGGGCACGCCTACTCGATGCTGTCGCATGCTCGATTCACTCCTCACAACATCGCGTCTAGCTCGCACAAACGGTCGGTACTCTTTGAGCGGCTTACGCGCTTATGTCACACTTCGAAGATGGGCAAACGTCTAGCTGTCATTCTCGGCTGCCTGCCTGCTCTTTTCGTCTCCGCATGCGGGGGTGGGACGGATTCAGCGGGCGACGCACGGGTGGACGAGATCGCCGCGATTCTGGCAGAGGACTACAACGAGGACGACGGTTTGGTCTTGACCGATGATCAGATCCGATGCTTGGCTGGCGAGGTGGTTGCTGGCCTTGACGACGATGTGATCGATGAGGTCATCGCCGAAAAAACACTCGACGACCCCCCTCCAGGGGCGGAATTGGTGGTGCTCGACTCACTTTTTAGCTGTGCGAGCGTGACGCAACTGATGACCGACTCCATGGTTGCCGACGGCGCAACGCAAGCGGAGGCCGAATGTTTCGCCGACGGATTCGACGAAAACCTCATAAGAGCGATGCTGACCAGCGAGTTAACTGGTGAGGATCCCTCTCCTGAGGACGAGGCAGCGCTGACGGCTGCTGCCATCGAAGTGATGACGACCTGCGACAGCTGACGGCCGTGTCGCTCCTCGACTAGCTCCGCACACGTTTGCATCTCAGAGGCGTGGGGCGGTTTTCGGGTGGATGTGGATCTCAGATACATCCGAAGGGCTGCGTGTGAGGCGCCTTGACGTCCCGGTGTGATCGTCTTGTGGGCATTCTGTGAGCAAACGCCGTCGAGACGGGCCGGCAACTTTCTCAGACCCCTCTGAAATATGGAGCCGGGTACGAGCGTCAAACTTGCGACCACATGATTACAAGAGATGATATGCGGGTGTGGTGGGGTGTCACCATTTCGTATTAGCCCAGCGTGTGGGCCGTTTCGCACTGAGCGACTGCCGTTCTGTTTCAACGGTTTCTGTATTTTCTGTGACCGATCTATAACCAGTCGGACCCTTCTAGGTATCCCAGTTTCACGGTGAAACTGGGGCGGGTGTTTCGGGCCTCGGTGTCAGGCCGCACCGGTAGACGGTGCCGGCGACATGCCGGGTGGTAGCGGCAACCGTTGTTCACGGTGATGCCAATGGCACCTGTCGAAGTCGCGGTATCTCGGATCGTCGCAACCGTCGATGACGCATGGCGGGCAGTCGGAGTCGTCGAGCATGTGGCGAGTTTCGCGTAGGGGTGTGACAAGCCGGGCGGCGGCGTCTCTACGGGAAACATGACACCTAGTTTTAGGGTCTCGGGCTAGTGGTCGGCTGTCCGTTTTGATCAGGCCGAGGATGATATAGGTTCTCCAAATGCGAGCTCTGACGTTTGGTTTTGTTGGTGTGTTGCTGTCGGCCGGGTGTGCGAGCGGGAGCGACGCCAGCCCAACGACGATTACACCGACGACGACGATTGCACCGACGACGATTGCACCGGTGCCACACCCGCTCGAAGAAGTTGAAGGGTGCGTGTTCAACCCTGGGCCCAAGGTCTGGATATGTGAGCCCGACACGGACTTGATTGGCTTGAACCTAGCCGGCGCGGACCTGACCGGCGCAGAACTGTACGCCGCAGACCTGACCGGCGCGGACCTGAACGGCGCGGAGCTGTACGTTGCGGACCTGGGCGGCGCGAACCTGACCGGCGCAGAACTGACCGGTGTGGACCTGACCGGTGTGGACCTGTACATCGCCGACCTGGACGGCGCGAACCTGACCGGCGCGAACCTGACCGAGGCGACCATGGGCTACGCGGACCTGACCGGCGCAAACCTGACCGACTCGGACCTGAGCTTTGCGGCCCTGGCCAGCGTGACCGGTTGGAACACCGTGAAAGGCAAAGACACGATTATCGGCCTCGGCCAGGCGTTCAACGTCCCGGCCAGCTGATTCGACGTCATTGACCAACGGATGCGCAACGGACCCGCCACAGTCTTTCTGTGACCGGAACACCGTTTAGACGGGCCAGTTAGGCTAGTAGACGCCAGTGAAGTATGGAGCCGGGTGCGAGGATCGAACTCGCCACCTCATGATTACAAGTCAAGCGCTCTACCAACTGAGCTAACCCGGCGAAGTCCGTCAGGCTAGCGAGCGAAAGCGTCACGACGATCCGATATTTAGGGCATGTCGGTACCCGTTCATTCAAATAGGCCGACTTCGCCCTTGGAAGCCGGCGGTGCAGGCAGTGAAGACGACTCACCGCTCATCCGTTGCGTCTCGGCAAGGATCTCAACGTTCCTCCTCAAGGTCAGCTCAAGGCGGCTATTCTTAATGATCTACGTTCGTCGGCAGTTCGACGAAACGTAAACCCGGTCACCAAAGCCCAAACAGCCGACGTTGCACGACGGGCTGTAGTAACCGGCGTAGCGACCGAACGTTCTGGTGTTGTCACGCCTAATTCCGACATATCCCGTTCCGAACCAGTGCCACCACCACACGAAACCAACCCTGGCCTTGGCGCAGCAGAGTTGATTTAACACAACGCAGCGAACGCAGCTGGCGACGCCATCAGCGCCAGTGCAATCGCAGTCTTTGCCACCGGAGCCCCACCCGACAACGAGGCCGCTCCAACCGAACGATCACTTGAGGACTTCAGACACAATGGGACTCCCGTCCTCGCTCGCCGTTCCCGACTACCGCACAACACCGGACATATATTCAAGGCCTAAGTCAGTTGAGCACGAACCTGAGCTACTTGATACGTGGAGAGTGCTGCTGCCGCTGAAACATTCAGCGAACTGACGCCGCCGAGCATCGGAATCGACACCACAGTGTCACAGCGGTCACGGGTAAGCCGCGAAAGTCCAGCACCCTCGGCGCCGAGCACGAGACAGATGGGCTCGGCGGCAAGATCTCCTAGTTCGAACAAGTCACGCTCCGCCGAATCGTCAAGCCCGACAACCCATATCCCGTGCTCCTTCATCGTTTTCAAAACCGCTGGCAGGCCGGGCACAAGCGTGATCGGCACAAACTCCACTGCACCAGCTGCGGCCTTAGCAACCGTCGGCGTGACGTGCACGGCACGGTGGCGCGGGAGCAGCACACCGCTAACACCAGCTCCGTCGCAGCTCCGGATGATTGCCCCGAGGTTGCCCGGATCCGTAACGCCGTCCACCGCGACGAGGAAAGGTGGGGCCGTTCCATCGCCGTGCAGCATGGATCCGAGGTCAGCCTCGGGAAGCTCGGCCGCCGTCGCCAACACCCCCTGCGGGGCTTCGCTCCGCGCCTCCCGCTCGAGTCGACTCCTTGCGATATAGACCACGGGAACGCGCTGCGCCTTCGCAATTGTGACGATGTCGTCAACGCCGGCATCACCCTCCAGTTCAGAGCTGATCCAGATCTCATGGACTTTGCGTCGGCCGGCAATCAGCATCTCGCGCACCGCCTGTCGCCCTTCGATCTGGCGGCCACCGAGACCTTTGGGCGCACCGGCCGAACCCGTGGGGCGGTCCGTTCGCCCGCCGCCACGTTGGCTGCCGCCCTGACCACCACTTCCCCGTCCACCGCTGCGCTGCCCGCCGCCACGTTGAGCGCCGCCCCGGCCACTGCCGGAACGCGATCCTCCGCCCGACTTATCTCGTGGACTTTGTTTACTCATCGCAACTCCGTTTCGCTGCTACCTCTAACGAGGAGCGCCGTAGCAAAGCACGCAATCCCCTCGTTCCGCCCGAGTGCGCCGAGTCGTTCAGCTCGATTTCCCTTGACGCTTACCGGGGCACCGACAATTGAAGTGAGCGTTTGCTGCATCTCGTCGCGTCGGGGGGCGAGCTTCGGTCGCTCACAAACCACGGCACAGTCAATGTTCGCCACGCCCCAGCCGTCGGCCGCGACCAACCGGACCACTTGCTGCAACAGAGTAAGCGAATCCGCTCCCTTCCAGGCCGGATCGGTGTCAGGGAAATGCATTCCAATGTCGCCCAGGCCCGCTGCGCCGAGCAGGGCGTCGCTGCACGCGTGAGCGATTGCGTCGGCATCGCTATGCCCCTCAAGTCCACGCTCGCCGTCGAACACGCATCCTCCGAGCACGAGAATTCTGTCCGGATCGTCGGTGAAGCGATGGATATCGAAGCCCTGGCCGACCCGCAGGTCATTCGAGTTCATCGGTCGGCCTCCTCGGCAAACTGACGACGGGCCCAATCGAGGTCGCCTGGTTCGGTGATCTTGCGGTTGTTGGCGTCGCCGCGAACCACGACGACAGTACAGCCTGCGGCCTCCACGAGTGCTGCGTCATCGGTCGCGTCGATTCCCGATGCATGCGCCGCCCGCAGCCGGTCAGCTCGGAATGCCTGCGGGGTCTGGACAGCAACGAGTCGAGCCCGGTCCGGCGTTTCGACAACATCACCCCACCGATCACCAGCAACCTCAATCGATCTGTCGATCATCTTGATCGTGTCGGTGACCGCAACGGCAGGGACTGCGGCATCGGCACCCGTCAACACTGCATCAATCACGCGTCGATAGATGTCCGGCGAAGCCAGCGGGCGAGCGGCGTCGTGCACGCAGATCACGTCGACCGAGGCGGGCACCGCCGCAAGGCCTGCGCGAACCGAGGCGCTACGCGTCCCGCCACCGGCCACCCCCCCTTCGCGTGCCGCATCAGCAGCAGGCACGACGAGAACGACGCCGTCGGTACAGGCCTCGGCGACATCACGGGACATGTCGATTACTCTTCGCTGACCGATCTCTTCGTATTGTTTGACTCTCCCGAATCGTCGACCGCTCCCACCGCCTACAACAATCGTCCACACCGTGGCGGGCGTTGCAACGCCCTTCGTTGTCGGGTCATCTGGGGTCTCGGCACGCTCCACGGCCGCTGAGGGTAGTACCGTGACACATGTCATGGCCCACGAAGAGATCCTTGCCCGCACCGACTTCTTCGCTGATGCACACCCCGATGCACTTCGCGGCGTCGCAACCGCGGGCCACGAGCGGCACCTGATCCGCGGAGACGTCCTGTTCAACGAAGGTGATCCCCCTGATGCGCTCTACCTCGTGGTGCGCGGCCGCCTGGCGATTGCGATCGCTAATCCGATCGACCGACGCGAAAGCGTTGTTGCCCTAATGGAGCCCAACGATCTGTTCGGCGAAATGGGCATGCTCGATGACGGGCCTCGGTCGGCCATGGCCCGGGCACTTGAGCCGACCACTGTGCTCGAGATTCCATTCGAGCCGGTGTTGACAATGTTCGACGAGTATCCGAAGTTGCTATGGAACGTGACCAGGTTGTTGGCCCAACGAATTCGCGTGACCGACGAGGCGCTGGCCGACTCGGTGTTCCTCGACGTCACCGGCCGAACTGCCAAGCGGCTCCTTGAGCTCGCAGACGGTGAAGATCAGTTCACGTTGCCGGTCACGCAAGAGGAACTCGCAGGGATGGTCGGTGCGTCTCGCGAGCGCGTCAACAAGGCGATCGCGAGCTTCATTCGGCTCGGCTGGCTGGAACAGCAGGATCGCACCTACCGAATCGTCCAGCGCGACCGCCTGGAGCTCAGGGCGCGCTGACCGCTGCGGCTTGATGGCGAATAGACGAGCTTCCTTCGATAAATATTGACGTTCATCAATACGATGCGTACGGTGCAGTCATGCGCCTCCAACTTGCTCTCAACGTCGTCAACCTTGACGCCGCAGTCGACTTCTACTCAAAGATGTTCGACACCGACCCCGCCAAGATCCGGCCTGGCTATGCGAACTTCGCAATTACTGACCCGCCGCTCAAGCTCGTGCTGTTTGAGCGGCCCGACGCCACCGTCGGCGACGGCTTCGCCCACCTCAACCACCTCGGCGTCGAGACCGGGGCTTCCGCTGAAGTCATCGCCGCCGAGACCCGCCTCACCGAAAAAGGCATCGAGACCACTGGCGTCGACGACACGGTGTGCTGCTATGCGGAAAAAACCGAGACCTGGGTCGCGTCACCCGACGGCGCACGCTGGGAATGGTACGTCAGGACCGGTGACGCCGAACAACTTGCGAACACCGTCGCCTCCTGCTGCTGACAAGCCCCCCTGCACCCTTACCCGACGCCTAACACCAGGTGAAATCACTACGCGAAAGTCGAGTGATTCGGCTCACCCCGCTGGCACGCTAAGGCTGCATGACCGCAGCGATTACCACCCAGGGGCTCCGACGTTCATTCGGAGACAACCACGCCGTCAACGGAGTCGATCTCAGGGTTGAGGCCGGTGAAATCTACGGATTTCTCGGCCCGAACGGTGCCGGCAAATCAACCATGGTGAAGGTGCTCTGCACACTGATCACGCCGACGGGCGGCACAGCCGCAGTCGCTGGCTACGACGTCGCCACCCGAGCCGGCGACATTCGACTCAGGATCGGCGTCGCACTTCAGGAGGCGTCGCTCGACCCAAAGCAGACCGGCCGAGAATTACTGCAGCTTCAGGGGATGTTGTACGGCCTATCGAAGTTGAACATTAGGCGACGCCTAAACGACGTGATCGATCTCGTCGACATCGGGAGCGCTATCGACGACTTGGTGGAGTCGTACTCAGGCGGGATGAGGCGTCGCCTTGATCTCGCAATGTCGCTGATCCACAAGCCGCAGATTCTGTTTCTCGACGAGCCCACAACCGGCCTCGACCCGGTCAGTCGCAACGACGTATGGCAGGAGGTACGCACCCTCAACAAACAAGAAGGCATGACGATCTTTCTCACGACCCAGTACCTCGAGGAAGCCGACGCGCTTGCCGGACGCGTGGGAATCATCGCAAGCGGTCGGCTCAAAGCCGAGGGAACGCCGACCGAGTTAAAGCGCCGGATCGGCACCGACCTGATCGTCGCGAAGATCGACGGCAACCCAGAGTCTGCAGCCGGGGCGGTCCGCGCGCTCGACGGTATCGAGGGCGTCGAGGTTCACGGCGACGAGATCTCGGCGTCGACGAGCGACGGCGCCGGAGCGATCTCGGGTGTCGCCGTTGCCCTCAACGAGTCGAACCATCGGGTCACCTCGCTGACGTTGCGCACACCGACGCTCGACGATGTTTTCCTCAATGTAACGGGCGCCAAGTTGTCAGCCAGTCACCAGACATCCGAAACAAGCGGGGAGGCCGCATCATGACCCACACCTCGCCCACCATGACGGCGCGCCGGATTGAGGACAAGCCCCTCGCCCGCCGGTCCACGATCCTGCACGATCTTGCGACGATCGCTCGACGCGCCTGTCGCAGTGTTTTCCGGGAGCCGGAGTTCTTCATCCCAGCGCTGATCACGCCTGTGTTCTTCTTCGTCGTGAACATCGGCGCGTTACAGGACGTCGCCGAGAGCGGCGCCGCGCTGGCAGGACAGGATTTCGACTTCAAGGCCTTCCAGCTCCCGGTGGCGATCATCTTCGCCGTAACCGGCGTCTCGCGTGCGAGTTCGCTAGTGATCGACATCCAGGACGGCTATTTCGATCGACTGCTCCTGACCCCAGTGCGTCGACCAGCACTCCTGTTGGGGCTAATGGCTGCTGACCTAATGGCGGTGATGATGCTCGCTGTCCCGGTCACCGCACTCGGGTTGCTCCTCGGGATCAGCTTCAAGACCGGAGTTCTCGGCATCCTTGCGTTCCTCGTCTACGGCGCGCTGTGGGGGCTGGCATTCGCGGGCTTTCCGTATGCCATCGCGCTAAAAACGGGCAATCCCGCTGCGGTGAACTCAAGCTTCATCTTGTTCTTCCCGTTCGCTTTTCTCACGACAAGCTTCCTTCCTAAGGAGGTGTTGACCGGGTGGTTGGCGACCATTGCCACGTACAACCCCGTCACATACGTGCTCGAGGGGCTGCGAGCGCTGATCACTGAGGGATGGGTGTGGGAGGACCTCGGGGCCGGATTGCTCGCCATCCTCGCCGTGATGATGGTGAGCTTTGGTCTCGCCAGCGCAGCCATGCGCGGCCGCATCGCCAAGAAATGACACCACCGCAGCGCTCTCGCCTGCCACGCCGAAAACCTCGAGCTAGCGCTGCTTTTCTGGCGGTCCCAACAGCCACAACATCAACACAAGCGGGACGTGCCAGCCGTAAAAACTAATCCTTAGTCAAGTGTTGTCATAATAGCTATACACGGGCTATCATGCTTTCTGCCATCTAGAGTGGAAGTTCTTGCAGACAGAATTTCCGGCGCCACGCAACTCGACTCAGCACACCAACAATCAAGGAGACAACCGATGCTCGTTATGAACAGCCCCTTCCGTGAATTCGATGCCCTCTTCGACCAATTCTCCGGACGGAGTGTCAGCTCGACCCCCAACCAAATACCAATGGACGCGTATCGCCGCGACAGCGACGTCTGGGTCCACCTCGACCTCCCCGGAATTGCCCCCGACAGCCTCGACGTGTCGGTCGAGGGCAATGTCCTCACGGTCACCGGCGAGCGTTCGTGGCAGCGCTGCGAGGGCGATCAGGTGTACCGCTCCGAGCGGCATACCGGCACGTTCCGGCGCCACGTCACCCTCGGGGACGGCCTCGACGTCGAGGGCATCGAAGCCGACTACACCGACGGAGTATTGACCCTCCGAGTCCCTGTCGCCGAGAAGACCAAGCAGCGCAAGATCAACGTCGGCACCGGATCGGCGCCGGACTCCCCTGCAATCAACGCAGCCTCCGACGCCAACTGACGTCACCGGTTCACCGTTCAACCCACCCCCAAACGCATGGGCACCCGATTCGTCGGGTGCCCATGTCACGTCCGGCATCGGCCGCGATCAGCCGGTGGTTGGCCTCACAACGTGGCAGTCCGCGCCGTTCGCAGTCGGCCTCCGTCGATGAACGAATCCAACCCTGGTTCTGCGGAAACGAGCGGGCGCGGACCACATCAATACGTCGGGACCAGCGCTCCGTCGAAGCAATTATCAACGTGACGTTCGTCATTTCAGCCTGCAAGACGCCCGAATGCCGTGATGTGAACAGAGCCGAGCCGTAACATGTCCGACATCAACAAGAAGCGCCCCGTCTCCTCGCGTAAGCCCACTCGTGCACGCTCCGGCGATGCCGGTGCAGCGAATCGCGCCCCGATCATCGCAGCGATTGGGCTGATCGTGGCCATCGTCGGCGTAGGCGTGGTCGGTGCCGCCGGCAACGAGGACTCGACGCCGACGGCACCACCGTCGCAGACCGTCGCTCCGTTCGTGCCCGCTTCGACGATCGCTCAACCGGTGAGCGACCCGACGGCGACCACGGCCACGTCCATAGCCCCAGCCCCAATCACTCCGCTCAGCCAGACTTTGTCCCGGGGCGTCCAGGGCGACGAGGTGCGCCAGTTACAGAACCGGCTAGTTGAGCTCGGATTCGACCCCGGGCCAACCGATGGCATCTTCGGTCTGATGACTACTCAAGCGGTATGGGCTTTCGAAAAGATCATCGTCGGCACTCCCCGCAGCGAAGCAACCGGCCGCGTCGACCAGGCAATGTGGGAACAACTAATGAGGGATGTCTCAATTACACCTCGTCGTCCCACCAATGGTCAGGCCGACCATACCGAGGTGTATCTCGACGAGCAGGTGATGATCGTCTTCCAGCGCGACACGCCCGTTCTCATCTCGCACATTTCGACCGGTGAACTCGACGCAACCGGCGAGCCGGCCGAATACTGCGAAGAGGCCACGTACGACACCGATGCACAGGGACGTGAATTGGAAGAGCCCATCACCAAGGCGGTGTGCGCGCTCGCAAAGACACCCGGAGGCGTGTTCACGTACAAGCGTAAGGTCGAAGGCAAACGCGTTAGCCCGCTCGGCGGCATGTGGGACCCCGTCTATTTCAACTACGGCATCGCCGTCCACGGCGCCGAAAACGTTCCCCTCGAACCGGCGTCGCACGGATGCGTGCGGATTCCAATGCACATCTCCGAGTACTTCCAGGACACCATCTCGATCGGTGACCGAATCCTGGTGTGGAACGGCGACGACGAGCCCGAGAACGTCTCCGAACGCGAGTCACTTCCGTCGTTCGACTACCCCGACCCGTCGGTCACGACGACCACCACCACGCTTCCGCCTGAGACCACGACAACCGTCCCAGAGACGACGACCACGCAGGTGGCCACCACGAAGCCTCCGACCACGACGACAACCGTCGCCGCTACGACGACCGTTGCAGTGCCGAACGAAACGACCACGCCAACCACCGTCGCTGCTGTGACAACGCTCGTCGCGCCGTCGGCCGAAGACTGACCCCACTCGACATCGCCACCAGTAAGGTTCTCCACCGCCGCCCGCACCGGGAGGCATCAGTCACTTGATTGCGGTCGACCCGACATTGCAGGCCGCCGCGAGAGAGGATTACGAGGTGGGAAACTTAAATGGGCAGGTCGTCGTCGTCGTTGGCGGAACAGGAGGCTTGGGTCAACCGATCACCGAAGCGCTGCGCCGTCGCAATTCGACGGTGATCACCGCAAGTCGTTCCCTCGGCGCCGACGTCAAACTCGATCTTCGTGACTCGACAGCTGGAGATGAACTCGTTGCATACGTGAAATCACGACACCATCGTCTCGACGGTGTCGTGATTGCCGCCGGAATCGTTGCGTTCGGCGACCTGGTCGACACCGATGACGTCACAATCGAGGAACTCTTGCTTACGAACACGATGGGCCCGCTTTGGCTTGCTAAGCGTGTGGCGCCGATGCTCGAGGAGTCGAACGGATTCTTCGTCAACCTCTCCGGCGTCGTCGCCGAGACGCCGATGCCGGCGATGGCGGCGTACTCTGCCTCAAAGGCGGCGGTATCAGCGGCAACCCTTGCCCTTGCGAAGGAATGGCGGCGCAAAAAGATTCGGGTCATCGATGCCCGTCCACCGCACACCGAGACAGGCCTGGCAACACGTCCCCTCCACGGCACCGCACCGGGGATGCCCGAGGGGTTGGCGCCCGAGGTAGTCGCCGCGCGAATTGTCGACGCAATCGTCAACGCAGAACGTGAACTGTCAGGTGCCGACTTCGGGAACGGTTAGCGCGGCCCGGAGCCCGCCACGTAGGTACCGCTCGAGCTCTTCGCGCGAGTGGTTGCGCTCGTGCACGACGTAGTCGATTGCCTCGAAACCCATTACCTGGGTGATCGCTGTGATACGCAGCTCGCCCTCCTGAGGCGTGAAGTTCTTGAGTTCGGTTCCGAACATTTCGTACATTTGACTCCGCGAGATCCGACGCACGTCCTGTCGGTGCTCGTGGACCTTACGGTTCGAGAACGACCGCGCCGTCACGTTGCGCAACATGTCGGCGATCTGAAAGTAAAGCTCGACGCGGGCATCGACGATTGCGTCGATCCGATGATCGAGCGGGTCGGTTGGCTTCGCAACCCCGACCGCTTTGATCACGAGCGGCTTAATCCACGCCACCGCTCGATCGGTGGCCTCGTCCATCATCTCGGAGCGGTCCCTGAAATAGCGGTACACGGACCGGTACGACACGCCAGCTCGGTCGGCGATGTCATCAATCGACGGATCGTCAAGCCCTTCGGTCGTGAGCTCCACCAGCGCATCCAAAACTGCGTCCCGGTTGCGTTCCCGTCGAGCGGAGCGCCCATCTGCTGGTGCGGTCATAGCCGAACATTACTCCCACCTGGGTTCGTTGACGTTACGGGCGGTTGACACGTCGAAAATACGCGTAGTTCGGTGACGCCGTTCTCAATATCGGTTTACTCTCTGTCAAATCAATAATCATGCAACGAGGCTGCCGTTACTGAAGTGCTTATTGCGGTCACCGAACTTACTAATTCGCGCGCTGCAGGTCACGAAAATGGCCGAAGAGCAGCGGCCGCTTGATGTCGGTGTGGAGGAACTCCATTCGCATCACCGGGGCCTCCACATCTCCTTCAGATCTGACTCTGTTGGGAAGACACCAGACACGTCGAGGATCACCTGTGTTGATTCGCTCACGTACACGCACACGGTGCCCTCAGCGCTCACTTTCGTGATCACACCGTTCGCGATCGCCTGATTCACCCGATAATTCAACGACGACGTCGCCGGCCGGGACCGGTCACACTCATACAACGTCGCATAGCCGCCCGCAACAGCAGCCGTCGTCGTCAAGTTCACCGAAATCGACTTGCCCGCATACTGCGAACCAACCGGAACCGTCAACGTCGAACCAGCAGTCAGAGCCCCACCACTCAACCGCGTATCAATCACACGCTCCGGACCCACCGGCTCAAACGCGAGCGGCGGGTCGGTCGGCGAGGCTGGCAGGCCGCCAACTACATCATCGACCCATTCGTAGAGTGCAGCGACGCGCATGTAGTAACCCGGCTTATTGAGCGAGGTGCAGCTACCGAATCCATACGAAACGATGCCTACCTGCACCCGTGTCCGCATGTCACCAGAGGGGACGAGTAGCGGTCCTCCGCTGTCACCCGAGCAGCTCCCCACCGGTTGCAGCGCCTTGCCACTGCGGTAGCCGGCGCACAGGTTAAAGGCGGGGTCAAACTCAGGATCCGCGGAAATGCAGTCAGCGACGCTTTGGATCGGCATGTCCCCAGCTAGGAGAATGTCCGACGAAGAGCCATCTTCGGCGATAAGGCCCCAACCTGCGACCGTCGCCTGAGTACCCTCCGTGTAAAGGCGAGAGTCACCGGAGTTCGCAAGATACAAGGGTGGGGCCGGACTCGGCTGACTCAACTGGACGAGAGCAACGTCAAAGACACCAAAACTTTTTGGGTCGTAACCGTCATTGATGTACAGCTTGTCTGCGATGACGAAATCCGGATCATCAATTGAGGTCGGGTAGGTGATACGGCCAGTGATCGTGCGAACCAAAAGAGCGTCGTCTACGCAGTGCGCAGCAGTCAACACCCAAAGCGGCGCGATCAAGGACCCGCCACACTGGCTGAATCCTGTCGGCGTCTTGATGAGTAGCGAGGTCATCCACGGCATCTCGCCGGAAGACACCGGAGCACCGCCAACTACGGGACTCCTGGCGATCTCAAGTTCAAATTCCCGCAAAGTGCTTTCGTCTGCGACCGCGTCGAGTTTCCGCACCGATTGCTGCGGAGCAACGTGGTTGTCAGGTCCAATCGTCGACGTAACCAGCGCTTGATCTGTGAGACCACGCGCTGCACCCTGAGGACTGTCAAATGTCGACGGGGCAAATAGTCCCGCGAGGAATGCGACCGGCACCAGGAGCGAAAGACTTCGGCGGAAGGTGAGATAAGACCGACAGCCTCGCCAACTCTCCTTTTGCGTTGTCATATAGGACTCACTCTTCACGTCCAAACGGCCAATTCCTCATGACTTCGTATCTGATTGGAACTGGTGGGTTGTCAGCTGTCGATTGTCAATGCGGCAAGGTTTCTCGGCAGCACTGCAGAAATCGCCACGTTGCCATCGTCGCTTCAGCGAGATGCATAGCACAGCCCTGTCCGACCGGCTTCACGACCTTTTAGCAACCAAAACGGCCGAGAGCTGTCCACCGCCACCCATGCAGTGACCGACAGCTGCGACAAGCGGCCCGAAATAGAGGTTGCCAGGTGCCATTTTTTTGGGTGCGAAAAACATGGATCGAGAAGAAAGTCGATGTATGCCCAACCTGAAATCTACCAACCATTTGGCGCTGTCGTCAGGCGTGAATGCAGTCCCTGCGCCGATGCCCCCGAATCAGCAGAGTGCGATCCCAGCCCTCACGCCCAACCTGGGCAGGACGTCACTGATGAACTGGTACTGAGCTGACGACGGATCAGGGCCAGTCAGAATCAAAAAATTCATCTGACTCGTCGTTGCCGTAGAGCGCCCACAGCACAAACACGCCGACGAAGAGCGAGAACACGGCGCGATACATGTAGCCGCCGACATGATGGGCAACGAGAACGTACATCGCCAGGGCCATGCTGAGGCCCTGGACAACCGCTGCGAAGAGTCGGATCCCATTGCTGCCGCGCATCAAACCGCTCGCGACCATGACGAGTAGAATCGCAGAGAAGGCTTCGGCGATGATCGTCCCGGTAAATGCCCCGCTGGATAGCGGAGACCCTTCCTGTTCGAGGGAGTCAAGGATCGGTCCACGCCAGATCAGCATCGTGACCGTTGCCGTGACGGCAATCGCCGCCTGGATGTAGAGAATCGCAGCGATAAACGTAACCACTCCGGGTCGCTGAACTGTCGAGGTCATGGGCTCAGTAGTGGACATCGGGACAACCTTTCGGACGGGACGCCCCGACACTAGGTGTTGCGAGCCTCGGGCCGACTCCTCAATGCTGACCGACGCCTTGCACGAGCACCGGGCACGGGGCATGGCGGATGACGTGATCAGATGTCGATCCCATCACAGCACGTCGGAGCCCACTGCGGCCACTGGTACCAATCACGACGACACTCGCAGGTAAAGCCTCGGCCAGATCGCAGATCGCATGGCCGGGTCGACCAACGATTGCGTGGAGTTCGACATCGTCGAGATTGAGCGCCTCGGCGGTCGAGTCGAGAATCTGTTTGGCTACGCGATCGCCACTCGTCTCGATCTGATCGGAAAGATCGACAGCAGACGCTGCCGAGCTAAAACCACTGCCGGTCGTCGTGTCGGGTGACACCGATGACTCGACGGTGACAAGCACGGTTCTGTCTGCCGGTGTCAGCAGTGGCAGAGCCGATCGCAGCGCATCGATTGACGCGTCCGAACCATCGGTACAGAGCAGCACGATTGATGCCATGACGCGAGTCTGGCACCATCAGGCCAGAGGCGCTCAGATCGGACAGGCATCCGATGTGAACGCCGGTTTGGAAGTAGGGCCGCCGGCGGGTCAAGACCATCCTTTGGCCCGTCGGCGTAATCGAAACTTGCGCCCGATGGTCACCCGCCGATGAGATCGGCAGCGATGCCCGGATAGACCGACCGGCGTGCGTGAAGCAGTGACTCGAGTCCATTGCCTGCGGCTTCGAACCGGACACCTTCAACGTGCGTAGGAGCAGCGCTTTGACGAGTGGCAGTCTTCTCAAAAGAAAGCCGTGCATTGAGTCGGCGCTAAATGCCGTCGTCAAAGTTGCGGCGAGATCGATCGAATCAAAGGTAGTGGTGGCGACTGAGCGAGACCGACCGTCCACCCAGATGTCGGCATCGGGATCGTGCGAGTAAGAATTGATCGCCATCCGTTGAGCGACGAGATCGTCGATCAAGTCATCGTCGACAACGGCATCAAACATCGCTGAGTAGACCGCAGTCAACTGCTTTGCGTCTGCAAAGGTCCCACGCGTCCGTTCACCTGCCCGGTCGGGCTCCCCGAATGAACCCGTCGGAGTCAACGGTCAAGGGGAAGGGCTCGCAGGTGCTCTCAGGTTCCGTCAGATGCTGCCGCCATGGGACCGTAGCTACACATCTAGGACACCGTGCACGGCTTGCACAATCTCATTGATTCAGGGGTCGCGCCCCTTAGCCACTACGCCCGCTCACGCAGCAAGCGCCGCGGGCTCGTGGTAGCACCTGATCTCGGGTCCCGGCTCGGACGCCTGACCGTCGTGCAGAACCGCCCGGCTCTCCGGGCGTCGTCTTGACGTCCGGAGAGCCGGGCGGAGGACCGAAGCAATCAGCCGTTGGTTTCGAAGTACCTGTCGGACTCGTCGTTGCCGTACAATGCCCACAGCACAAAGACACCGACGAAGAGACTGAAGACTCCGCGGTAGACGTAGCCGCCGACGTGATGCGCCACGAGGATGTATACCGCTGACGCCATCGACAGGCCCTGAACGATCGCAACTAAGAGTCGGAATCCGTTGCTACCGCGCATGATGCCGTTGGCGACGACGAACAGGAGAATGGCAGCGATGGCCTCGCCGACGATGGTGCCGGTGAACGCGCCGTTGGAGAGCGGCGAGTCTTGCCTGTTGAGGAAGTCCAGAATGTCGTTGCGCCAGATCAGCAGCGAGACGGCGGCAATGGCGGCGAGGAACGCCTGGACATAGAGAATAATCCCGATGAAGGAGACCACGCCGGGTCGCCGAGTTGGAGTGTCAACAGAGGTGTTCATGATGAGGACCCTTTCGTTTGGCAAATCGTCTGCCCGCAAGCTACGACACAGAGTGTGTGGTCGCTGGGGACCCCCGACGGCAACACCGCCGGTACACGCACCGAATGCCAACAGCTGGGCTCGTCAAATTCTCCGGTCGGGCTCCATGCTGGTCGCGTGCTCCTCGACGTCCAGTTCAGCTCCGCTCACAACGACTGGCCCGAACTGCGCAATGCCACGCTACGTGCCGAGGAAGAGGGATACGACACGACCTGGGTCCTGGATCATTTCGACGGCACCGTTTTTCCCGGCGGCGACCGCGACCTGCTCGAGTGTTGCACGCTGCTCGGCGCGCTGGCCGCAGTGACCAGCTCGATTGGTCTCGGGACGCTCGTGGCCAACGTCGCCAACCGGCACCCTGCGGTACTCGCCGCAGCGCTTTCCAGCGCTCAACGAATCAGCGCTGGTCGCGTGCGTGCCGGTGTCGGCGCCGGCGCAGCGCCGGACAGTCGGTGGGCGCGAGAACATCATGACCGCTCGATTCCTTTGCTGCCCTTGCTGAGCGAGCGCCATGCGATGGTCATCGAGCAGATCTCGATCTTGCGTGGGACCGACTTCATGCCTGTGATCGTCGGGGTCAACAGCAACGACCTGGCCACAGTGGCCGGGATTTACGCCGACGGCGTCAACGTGCGACTTAGTAGTCCGAAGGCACACGAATACGTTGCGGCAGCTCGCGACGCATCCGATGGGCGACCATTTGAGGTGAGTGGCTGGACTACACCCGACGATCATGCCTCAAGGGCGAAGGCAGAGGCCCTCGACATTGACCGGCTGATTCTCGCTCGGCTCGGCTCTCTGAGCGACTAAACAACTCGAGTGCAACCGGCGATCCCAGGCACAGAGTTACTGTGTGGGCTGGGGCACCGGCTGAATCTCATTATCAATGTGGCGTCGTGACGCCCGATCTCCTAGCGCTGCCCCTTGTTGGTCTGGTCGATCTGCCTGCGCTCAAAGCATTTGGGTTGGCCTCCCAAGACAGTTGAGGGTGATCATGTGTCCTAACGCCTTGCTACAGAGTCGGCGGACGCTCATCGGGTGCTCGTGGTGTTGGCGGCGGGCCCCGCAGTTCTGTACTGGTCACTACCGTCAGGATGCGACGTCGCCTCCAAGAAGCGGCTGTCGAAACAGCCCGGGAGGCACAGAAGCTCCGGCCCTGACCAATGCGAGGTGCCACGACGGTGACGAGCCGAGGGCCCAGCGCAGCGCCCCGACGGTCAAGCGACCGATCTGTTCGCTACATCGAGTGGGTTCGATACCAAGGGCGGAGCGAACAGCGGGTTGCATCGTGGGAACCGCAGCGTTGAACAGTGGCCGGTAGCCGATCTTGACGCCGAATGGCAGCGGTGGGTCTTGCAGAAAGCACAGAGCGCTTTCCTGAGCTTCTGAGCTTGCGAGTGACTGATTTTCGGCGATCCAACGCGACAGTTCGCAAGCTGTCTCGGGAAGCGGCGACGCATCGAGGAGGGCTCCGATTATCGCCTGTTCGGCGACGAATTGGTCCGCTTCCGACGTGGTCAGGGGTTGCGGTCCGTACGCCTGGTAGGCGGCAAGAAACGAGTCAGTCAAAACGTTGTGCACCCAGGCTGCCATCTGCGGTGCGCTGGCGCTGTAGGGGCGACCCCGTGCCGATCGACCACGCACTGGTTGATGGGCGTTGCGGACCAAAGCGACCGCCGCTTCGACCTCGGGGAGCGCACCATAGGTTGTCTCGGTGACGTACACCGAGGTGCGGTTGAGCCGACCGAAGGGGTCGTTGCGGTAACGAGAGTGGTCCTCAACGCCAGCCACGACTTCAGGGTGTGCGGTCTGGACGACAAGAGCTCGGATTCCGCCGACGAATGCTGCCGCGTCGCCGATCACTTTCCATGACACCGAGTTAGGTCCGAGGACGCCGGGGTCGCCGGAGTAATCGAGGGTGTTTTGGAGCGCTTGGGGCCCATGGGAAAACAACGACGTTGTGGCGTCAACGACTTTATTCTTCACTCTCGCAATCACCAGGTCATACCTACTGCACCTGCACAGCAGGCGGCGACCTGGGCGTACGACGCTTCAGGCGCTCTGCCGCTCGGCTTCACGCTCGAGACGAACGCGCACGCCAATAGGAGCGGTGACCCGAAATCCGAGAAGATGGCGGTCTTCCTCAGATTCCCCAGCCCAAAAGCCGTACTCGCAGTTCTTGCGCGCCCAGGCACGACATTCTTCCACGACCGAACATTCATCGCAGAGCCGCTTGGCTTTTGCTTCGCGACGCTCCCTAGCCTGGGGGCGCTCCGCTTTCGGAGCAAAGAAGAGCTTCAAGCGACCTTTGCAATTGGCGTGATCTCGCCAGTCAGGGCTAGCGGGTTGTGCTGCGCTGCTCGTGTCGTCAATTTCGAGGATGGCCATCTCACAGCACCACTTCGCAGCGGATGCAGCTTGCACATTTGAGTCCCAGCCATTTGCTGCGGGACGGTGTGGAGGTTTGCATGTCGTTCACTCCATTGGGGGGAAGGTGGCCCGGCCCCGAGGGGCCGGGCCAAAGCGTTGGTTAGGCGTTGGTGGGTTCGTTGGCGTTGTCGGATGCGCTTGGCGTGGTGCCGGGTTCGACGTAGCCGTCTTCGCGGGATTTGGCGAGGGCGATGCCGAGTACCAAGATGCCGAAGAGGGGCTTGGCGAGAACG
>CAJQPY010000051.1 GCA_905480335.1 uncultured Ilumatobacter sp.
GCTATCAGCTGCTCCGCCCGGCCGCAAGCAGTTCGTCGAGCAACCCTTGCGAAGCAGCCGTAACCGGCCGACGACGCGCGTTGTGGTCGAGCGTGATTAGATCCCGGCCGAGCGCATCGGCAGCAACGCCACCAGCCTCACGAACGATCGTGATTGCTGCCAGATAGTCCCACACCCCGATCCGGTCTTCGTCGAAATCGATCGTTCCGTGGAATCCACCGGCAGCCGCTACGGACGCAATATCGAGTGCCGTTGCTCCCATCGAGCGGTACTGCGCTGGCCGGAAAGTTGCTGGGGGCCGAGCATTGACCGCAATGATTGCGTCCTCTAACCGCTCCATCGAGCCTGCAATGATCGGATGTCCGTTCCGCTGCGCTCCCCCGCCGAGCACCGCTGTGTAGCGCGTTCCGGTGCGTAAATTTGCAACCATCGCCACCGTCGGAACACCATTGCTGACCAGGCACAACGCTGTTGCACACCATGGCAAGCCGAGCGCCGCATTCGTCGAACCGTCAAGCGGATCGACGACGACAACGTGTGTAGGCGCCACTTCGCCATCCGGCCCCGTTCGCCCGCTCTCCTCGGACAGGACAGCGAACCCTGCCTCGTACAGCATGGCAAGACACGCAGCATCAATTTCTACGTCGACCGAGTACTGACCATCGCGCTGCCCCGACGCCGACCAGTCGTCGTTCGCCGCTAGAAGCGTCGTCGTCCGGTCGCAAATTGCACCAAACAATGCCAGCACGGCCCTACTGTCGGTCGCATCGATCGGCCGTGCGTCGGCGCAGGTTGGCACATCTTTGGGTCGGTCCACGCCTCGGGACGGTAGTGTCCGCATCGATGGCAGTCATCGACGTAGCGGGATTTGTCGCCGACGTAAAAAGTCAGGCGATCGACCACGGTTTCCACGTTCACGACGAACGGCACTTCGTCGAGACGTATTCACTTCGCCAGTTGTGGGAGGTCGACCTGCACCCAGAGGAGGCGTGCTCGGGCCCGATCGACCTGCACCTGTCGCTTGACGTCGACCCGCGAGCCATGCTCGGATTCGAGGACGAAGTCATTCGTCTCGAGGAAATCGACGATGGCCCGCCGACTGGCTTTACATTCACGATCCTGTTCACCTGGACACTTCCCCCGCTCCCTGAACCGCCGGATCTCCTCGTGCTCGCCACCGATCTTGCAGGTATCGGCGGAATCGACCTTCCAGTCGAGGTTTCCGCAATCGACTCCTTTCCAAGCGTGACCGATGCCCCGGAGCGCAGTCTGTCGATCGTCGCCAAGATGACCGTCGACCTCGCAGATGTGTACCTAACAAACGACGATGCGATCGGCGTCGCCCTCGAACGTTGCAAGCACGTCAGCCTCTACCTGCTCGATCGAGCCCCAGCATGGCTCGACGACGTCTGACGTCCCCATACGATTCAAAAACTCTGGAGAACCCGCCATGCGAGTACACGAACTAATCGACATCCTGAGCGACCAGCCGCCAGACGCTGAGGTTGAACTCGCGATCATTGCCCCAGTCGACGGGGGGAGCGACGACATCACCGTCGACCGCTACTTCGTTGACGGCGTGTTGCCCTGGCAGGACTCCGAAGATGACGACGGGGCAGAGATCGAAGACGACGAGCTCTCGATCTGGCTGGTCGGCGGAGAGGAAGGCGACGTCAATGCGTTCCTTGATGCGATCGAACAGCCTGACCCCTGACGGCTGCTCGATAAACCGTTCCGGGGTGGTAGCTCAGTTGGTTAGAGCAGGCGACTCATAATCGCTCGGTCGCGGGTTCAAGTCCCGCCCGCCCCACCATTCACGACGATAGTCATGATCTGAAAACAACAAAGACCCACCGCGTGGACGGTGGGTCTTCGAGCTCCGGGAGCAGGGCTCGAACCTGCGACCCATTGATTAACAGTCAATTGCTCTGCCAGCTGAGCTATCCCGGATCGGCGATCGCGAATACTACCGCCTGGACGACCGCCGACAAACGCCAACGACCACCACTTTCCCTCCGTGTTGTCGGTCCCCATATAAGTCGACAACCTCGGCCGGCCGACCCTCGTAAGCCTCAACGGGCCAGTCCTCCGGGTCTGCGTCAGCGAAAACCGACACTCCGCAGCGCACTCGGCCACACGTGCCTCAAATTGATCCGACAATCAGAGTGCCGCAATGAACGCGTTACTGGGAATCACATTCGCGCCGGCTGCTTTCACGTCGGCGACAATCTCGCGGTCGTTCGTGACGACAACGACGGGCACCTCGTCAGAAATGCTCCCGACCTCAGCACGGATCACATCATCGGCAGTGACCCCCTCGGGCGAGAAGACAACGCGCACATGACGTCGGCGCGGCGCGTGAGCGCCGACGACGGACGCACCGTCAAACACGATCGTGATCTCTGCAGCGTGACGCCGAGCAACATTCTCGGCCCGATCGATCAGCGCGTTCCGTTGATCTTCGAGACCCCTGTCTGGCCACCCGAGCTTCGCAACGTTATACCCATCAATGAATATCGGCGCGCCAGCAGCAACGAGGTGACGAGCGGCCTCTGCGGACGTGGAGATCACACCCCCGGGCAGTACAACGGCGGTTCGTTGCGATCCTCTCTGCGCTTGCGCGACCGGTTCTGACACCTTCTCGTCGATTATGAGAAGCGAGTTCAAGTGGGCCACGAACTCGCGCGACGCCTCGATGGCCTCGATGAGGCGGCGCCGAGCTTCTGCGGCATCAGGTTGCCCCGAGTCGGGTGCGGAATCTGGCGGCGCTGCCCGGGGACTCGATGCGAGTCGGGCCGAAGCTGCGACTTCGGCGCGCGCAACTGCTGCAGCCTCACGATCACGCGCATGTCGGATCTCATTGCGCGTGTCGATCAGCTCAGCACGCATTCGATCGATCTCATCTCGAGCCTTCGAGCCTTCAGAGCGAAGAGCGTCGAGTTCGGCGGCATGCTCGGCGATCGTCGCATCGCGTTGCAGTAGCTCAATCTGTATTCGAGCAGCAGCCTGCTCAGCGGCTGCTCGCCGCTTCTCTGAGCGCTTCAGGTCCCGTCGCACATCGATCGAGTCGGCATCAGCCTCGTGTCGAAGCACGATTTCAGCAGCAGCATCTTCCCAACCCTCGGCACCACCGAGCCATAGCCGACCGATTTCATCGACTAACTCGGGTAATGCCCCTGCGAAGATTGCCGCACGAAAGGTCGGGTCGCCTTCGACCGCGCGCCGTACACGGCCCAGCGCTGTTCCTGCGAGTCGCCGCTGCGACAGGAACGGCTTGAGCTCCTTCGGAAACGGACGAGGCGGGCGGCGCTTCTGGCCTTCAGCAGCTATCAAGACCGCAAACTCGAGCGCTGACCGCAGCTGGCGATGGTCGATCGCGGTCACATGCTGAACCTACCCGTTTCTACCTTGAGTCTCACTTGACAGACGTACATGTGTTCGTGTTCACTCACACGAATGGCACTTGTACCTCTTTTGACAACAACTACACAACGTTCGTTCGATGAATTGGGGACCCCACTTAGCGATGTCACATTTTGTGTACTCGATCTCGAGACAACTGGCGGGAGCTGCAACGACGACATGATCACGGAGGTCGGTGTCGTCAAGGTACGTGGTGGCGAGTGCCTCGGCACGTTTCAGACGCTCATAAATCCAGGCAGAGCCATCCCCCCGCAGATCACCGTTCTCACCGGGTTGACCGACGCACTCGTCGCACCGGCTCCGCGGATCGAGACCGTGCTCCCCTCGTTGCTCAGCTTTCTTGGCGATGCCGTATTAGTGGCGCACAACGCAAGCTTCGACGTCGGTTTCATCCGCGCTGCGCTCGCCCGAGCTGAGCAACCGGCCTGGAACGGCAAGATTGTCGACACCGTTCACCTTGCGCGCCGACTGTTGCGGGACGAGGTCCCGAACTGCAAACTGTCAACACTTTCTTCTCGGCTCCGCCTCGACCACCAACCGAGCCACCGAGCACTCGACGACGCGCTGGCTACTACCGACTTGTTACATCTGCTAATCGAACGCGCGTCGGGCTTCGGTGTCCTCGGCCTCGACGACCTGGCGGCACTCGCCAAGATCGGGGGGCACCCGATGGCATCCAAACTCAAGCTCACTGCCGAACTCCCCCGCAGCCCGGGCGTCTACATGTTCCGGGGACCCGGCGACTCGGTCCTCTACGTCGGCAAGGCGACGAACCTGCGCCAACGCGTCCGCAGCTATTTCGGGAGCGACGACCGCCGCAAGGTCGGCCCGATGCTGCGAGAGACCCAGGCGATCACCCACGTCGAATTACCTGACCCGCTCACCGCCGAGATCGTGGAGACCCGGTTCATCGGCCGCATGCTCCCGCGCTACAACCGGCGCGGAACTCGCGCGACCAAGTACTGCTACATCAAGCTCGACATCGACTCGCCGTGGCCGCGTCTATCCATCGTGAAGAACCCTGCAAAAAGTGGAGTTCATCTGGGTCCGTTGCCATCACGAGCGACGGCCACGCTCGTAGTCGACGCGCTTCAGGCGGCGCTCCCCCTCCGCCGCTGCACGCAACGCCTCGGGCGCAACTTCACCCCACCCGACGATGCGCCGACCTGCAGCGCTGCACAACTCGGAGTGACCCATTGCCCGTGCTCCGGTACGGCCGACCATGCCGAGTACGCGGCATCGGTCACCCTCACAGTACGGGCCATGACCGGCGATCCCGGCTTTGTAGTTGAACAGTTGCGAGAGCGAATGAACAAGCTCGCAAAACAGCAACGTTTCGAGGAGGCGGCAATCAACCGCGACCGGCTGTCGGCACTACTCGGGGCAATCCGACGAACGCAACTGTTTGCCGCCCTCGCCGAAATGGGTCGGGCCGAAATTACCAACGGCGACACCACCTGGGTTGTGGCCGACGGCGCCCTCGTCGACACTCGAACATCGACGACGCTCACCGCAGCGCTTCCGACGACTGCACTCGGCATCGTCGAGGTTGGGCAACCAACTGCGCGTGTCCATGCTGACGAGGCACTTTGCCTCGCCAGATTTTTCGATAAGCACGCCCACCGCCTGACTGTCTCCTGCGACGGTACGTGGAACTTCCCCGTCAACCAGACCGAATCGATCGCGCCACTCGAGCGAGCTTCCTAGGTAGTGGGCCAATACGTGTTCCGATCCGACTCGAACGCAAAGCCATCGATGGGTTCGCATGCGACTGGAAACT
Organism: uncultured Ilumatobacter sp.; assembly: GCA_905480335.1. Lineage (GTDB taxonomy): Bacteria > Actinomycetota > Acidimicrobiia > Acidimicrobiales > Ilumatobacteraceae > Ilumatobacter_A. The sequence goes on from CAJQPY010000051.1 coordinate 5,204, forward strand.
CGACGAACGACGATCAGCGCAAGTGGGCACCGACGGTATCGATCCTGAGCACCTTCGTGTGGCCGTTTGCGGGCAACGAAGCTGCGACATCGGCAGCGATGCTGGAATCGCAAAGCATCCCAACTGTTGGACCGCTTCCGCTGAGCCACGCACACCATGCCCCGGCCGCCCCGCCTGCCTCAATCGCTGCGCCAGCACCAGCCACCGACGGAACACGCCACGCCTGATGGAGATGATCGTCGGCAGCCCCGCGCAGCAGGTCAGGATCGTCGTGCGCAAAGGCCAAAGCGAATTGCGTCGCCCGACCGATGTTGTGGACGGCGTCGACGCGGGCGACGGTGTCCGGCAGACTTCGGCGCGAGGCATTGGTCGAAGTGGTCACATCGGGCACCCAGGCAATGAACGATGCTGCGGAAAGCACCGGCCCGAGCCGGAACGGAATGACCCGGTCGTCGACGAACGCAACGATGCCGCCGTGAAGTGAAGCAGCGACGTTGTCACCGTGACCTTCGAGTTCGGTCGTGGCCTCCAAGATGTCGTCGACCGCGCTACTGATCTGGCGACCCGCCTGGACGACAGCAAGCGCCGCGGCTCCGACCCGCACGGCGCCACTGAAACCGAGACCACGCGCCATCGGAATGTTGCAGCGCATCCACATCGGTCCGTCGCCACCCAGGCGAGCGAACGCAGTACGGCCCGGATGCTGTTCATCGAGTTGCTCGGCGCCCTGCGGCGAATCTCCGAGACCAACATCGGCATAGAGGTCCAGCGCCATGCCGAACACGTCAAAGCCGGCACCCAGATTTGCCGACGATGCCGGCGTGCGAACGATCGTCCCGGTCACCCGGCGACCTGAGCCTGTGACACGCGAACTAAATCCGCCAACGTTTTCGATGCTCGGCCGTCATCGATCGCCGCCATGGCGAGCGACAGACCAGACGTGAGATTCTCTGCCTGACCGGCCACTACCAACGCGGCACCCGCATTGAGCACCACTACGTCGCGGTGGTGGCCAAGCTCGCCGGAGAGGACGCGGTGAACTGCGTTGGCATTCTCAGCGGGTTCACCGCCGCCCAAGTCGCTGGCGGTGGCAGCTGCTAGGCCGTACGCCTGCGGGTCAACCGAAAATTCAACGGTCCCGTCATCGATGAGCGCCCAGACCTGCGATACGCCCGTGGTTGTCAGTTCATCGAGGCCGGCACCGTGTACGACCCAGGCCCGGGTCACGCCCTGTCTTTTGAGCGCGCCAAGCATCGGCATGGCGTAGGCAGGGTCGGCCACGCCGATCAGTTGATTGCGGACTCGCCCCGGATTGGCCATCGGCCCGAGGAGATTGAACACTGTAGGCACGCCCATCTCACGGCGAGGAGCGCCTGCGTACCTGAAGGCCGGATGAAAGCTGGGAGCTAAGCAGAAGCCGATTCCTGCTTGACGCACACACGCGGCGACACCCTCTGGCGTCTGCTCGATGGCGACCCCAAGCGTTTCGAGCACATCGGCCGCCCCCGTCTTCGACGAGGCCGAACGGTTACCATGTTTGCACACGGGTGCCCCGGCAGCAGCTGCGACCAATGCTGCCATCGTGGAGACGTTCACCGAGTTCGACCCATCACCGCCCGTTCCGACGACATCGATGGAAATGGACCGCTCGTCGTCAGTCAGCGGAACGATCTTCGCCTCGGCCATCGCCACGGACAGCATCCCGTCGAGTTCGTCGATCGACTCACCCTTTGCTCGCAACGCAACGATGAAGCCGGCGATCTGCGCCGGCGTCGCGTCGCCTAACAGGATTTCGGAAAGGGCGGCCCCCGCCGCTGCTCGTGAAATGTCGTTTCCCGAAACGAGCGCGTTGATGACACCGGACCAGCCACCGTGAGACGCAAGCTCAGACATGGTTGGCGAGACTAGGCGCGCAACCGCGCAACAACGACTTGGATAGCGTCGCAGTCAGTCTTTGCGACGCCGCTGCCGAATGATCCGCCGCCGGTCACGTTCGGTCGCCCCGCCCCACACGCCAGCTTTCTCTCTAAAACTGAGCGCATGATCGAGGCAGGTCTGCTTGACCACGCAGGTCTCACACACGCTCTTTGCTGCCTGGGCCTCGACGTCGTCGTCCGGATAGAAGATTCCGGAGTCGAGACCACGGCATGCACCCACGTCCCACCACTTGTCGGTATCTGAACGGATCTGATGAATGGACACGTATGCGACCCCCTCGGCGCTGGCATTCGGCAGACGGCGTCCCCCACCGTCCACGCACTGAATCTAGGGCGTCACGGTCCTACGCGCCAGAAAAATATCACCAACGCCCAATTGCGTCGGACACCCGTCAGTTGCGCAAATCGCCCAACAATTCGTCGCGTGTGCTGTCGAGGAGTTCAACGACTTCGAGATACTCAGGATGGTCAATCTCGACCTGAACCGATCCGGAGGCGAACGACTCAACCTGTTCAGGGGTCAGCTCCCAACGCAAATAGTGAACCGCAGCGGTGACCTCCGTCCGAGTGAGACCGGCAGCATGCTGCTCATCGACAATCGAACGGACCTTGTCTCCGTTCGGCAGCACAATCAGGACTGACGTCTCGATACCCACCAGCTTCGGCAACCAGACGTGCATCTGGTCGTCACTTGTGAGCTCGAGAAAGAGCGTCGCGCACAGTTGACCGGGCTCAGGAATCATTGCGTTGTAAATGTCGAGCTCGACCTGGATGTCCTCATCAGTGACGAGCTTTTCGACACGGGCCATCTCTTGGATCTGATATCGCATCGTCAGGCGACTCTCAAACATAAGTGTGAGCACTGTGCCGAACGACAAACGCCGGCGGCGCTTGGTCTCGATGACTTCAGCTCGCACAGCGTCGCGTTGGCGCTCGTATGCACGCACGTCGGCGATGTCGTCGAGGGTCAGCTTGCGAGACATAAAAGATTCCATCACTGCACCTTCTGGGGTTGGCGGATTGCACGCCCGACGGTGCGGGCGTTACTTCTCTTCCGGGATGCCGTACGCACGGGCGAGCACTTGCAGCGGATGTGCAGCGGCTTGCCCAGTCTGTTCGACGATCGCCGTGTTAGCGAGATGGCAGTCGCCTGCGACAACATCACCGGCAGCTTTCTCGATCTGTTCGCCAAGCTTCTTGGCGATCGGTATCGAGATGTCCTCGTTGCCATCACGGAAACCCCACATACCGTCGATGCCCGAGCACTGCTGCACGAGCTTGACCTTGGCGCCCGTGAGCTTCATCAAATCACGGCTCTTGAAGCCGATATTCTGCGCCCGCAGGTGGCACGGCGTGTGGTACGTGATCTTCTCGTGGGTGTCGCCAACGAAGTCAGTGTCAAGCACGGTTTCATCGGCCTTATGCACCTTCATTAGGTACTCAGCTGCGTCGAAGGTGTGTTCTGACACCAGGTCGGCATCGGGACCGCCGACGTAGTCCACGTAGTCTTTCTTGATCACGTAGCTGCACGTCGGTTGAGGCACCACAACCTCGGTGCCCTTACGAACCTCAGCAGCCAGAGTCTTGATGTTCTTCTCGGCGATCTTGGTGAACTGCTTGACGTCACCCGAATGCAGCCAGGGAGCGCCGCAACAACTAGCGTCAGAATTGCTGCATTCAATGCCGTTTCGCTCGTACACCTTGACGAGATCCTTGCCGATATCGGTCTCTTGGTATTCGACAAGACACGTCGGAAACACCGTAACTGACCCCTGCTTTTTCTGAAGCTTTACCTTCGGGCGCTTTTTGAACCATGTAGAAAAACGTTGTTTCGCATAGGGCGGTAAAAGCCGGACGGCAGAGACGCCGGTGACCTTTGCGTTGACCTTGCGGACCATAGATTCCGGTTGCGCCTCGATGACCTTGTTCGCTAGCGGAGCAGCAGAGGTAGCTAACTTGCCGAGCAGGTCGGTTCGACCCATCACGTTGGTGGTCGCTTTGTCGCGAGCCGACTTGTGGCCGTTTTCGTACATCATCGCGTCAGCCCGCAGCATCAACCGTGGAAAATCGAGATTCCACTCGTGGAGCTCTGGGATGTAGGGACAGTTGATGTAGCAAAGTTTGCACTGGAAGCACTCGTCGACAACTTGGTCCTGCTGAGCAGGCGTCATCCGGCCGGCATCCTGATCGTCATGGGCGTCGATCATCTCGAACAGCGTCGGAAACGAGGTGCAGAACTTGAAGCACAGTCGACATCCGTGGCACAGGTCGTAGACCCGAGTCAGTTCCTCACGAACATCAGCTTCCTCGGTGTACAGCGGATGTGTCGGGTCATAAATCGTCGTCATATTGTGCTCCAGAAGCAAAAGAGAGGCGCGGCGCGGCGCTCGACGGCCGGTGAGCGAAACGCACTCCAGCCGCCGAGCGAAACAGACCTACAGCGCTGCGAGACCGTCGGTGAACTTGCCGGCGTGGCTCTTCTCGGCACGCGCCAGAGTCTCGAACCAGTCGGCGATCTCGTCGAACCCCTCATCCCGAGCGGTCTTGGCAAAGCCAGGATACATCTGGGTGTACTCGTAGGTCTCGCCGGCAACCGACGCTTTCAGGTTTTCCTCGGTGTCACCGATCGGTTCGCCCGACGCAGGATCACCGACTTCGGCAAGGTACTCCAGATGGCCGTGGGCGTGACCAGTCTCGCCTTCGGCAACCGACCGGAACAACATCGCAGTGTCTGGGTAGCCCTCGACGTCAGCCTTCTGGGCGAACCACAGATAGCGACGGTTGGCCTGGCTTTCGCCGGCAAATGCTTCGGACAGGTTCTCGTGGGTCTTGGTACCTGCGAGGTCTGGCATGGTGGTCTCCTTTGGGAGGGATTGATGGGTTGGAACTCACGTCGACGATGCTGCGCACTCACGACAGATACCGTGGAACACAATTGACGTTGTGGAAGGTGTAAAGCCGTCTAGGCCGACGACCTCAAGGTCGCTGACCCCACCGACATACACGTCTTCGACATTGCCGCACTCACAACACAGGACATGGTGGTGGTCATCGGTGTTCGAATCGAATCGAGCAGCTCCGCCGTCTACCGACAACACCTCGATCTCCCTCATGTCGGTGAGGTCAGCGAGCGTCATGTAGACGGTCCTCAGCGAGATTCCGGGCATCTCCCGGCTCGCTGCGGCGTGTAACGACTCTGCGGTCGGATGACAACGATTCCCGTCGAGCAGTCGAAACAGCAATTGTCGCTGCGGGGTCACCTTGAGCCCCCGATCCCGGAAGGCATCGATGAGCGCTGACGGTGACCTCACAAGGACGAACGTAGCGACAATCATAAGCAATCTGCAAGTCGTGCAGATTACGCGACCAAGATCGCCGCGTGGCACGATGTGCTCGATGTCAGAAGACGATCTCGTGGCCAACGCGGAACCGATTTCCACCAGACGTTGGGATGTCGACGCGCTCCGCTCAGGCGCCCTAATCTGTCTCGTCCTAGCCGTTCCTTTCACATTGCTCGGCCTGGTTTCTGACGGGGCCCGCGTGATTTCATTCTTTGGGGCCGTGATCGGCTTCATCATCGGATCTGGCAGTGCGGCGTGGGCGCAACGATGCGGCACCCCGCTCAGCCACGCACTGGTAACGGCGATAGGGGCATACGTGGGGGCACAGACTGTATTCGTCGTCCTTCGACTCGTAACCGACCGCACCGTCAACTGGTTCGGCGTGTTCTTCACGCTCTCAATCGTCTCGTTCGCAGGGATCGTTGGCGGCTTCCTCGGAAGCCGAATGCAAGCCAAGGGCTTTGCGCCCAGTTCGCGCCAGTGAGCGGACGTGAACGACCTCTGCACAAGACTTCTAATCACGACCGGACGAATCCGGTGTTGACCATAGTCCGCGCCCTAGAATCTTCAGGGTGCACTCCTCGCCGGGAGGTTGCCGTCGTATGACCCGAAAGGACCCATCCCCCGTGGACCTCGAATTCGCTGAGTCCGCCACCGACACATCGTTGTCGCGGCGAGGCCTTGTTACCCGCGTGGGAGCGGCCGGTTTGTCCGGTCTCGCTGCTGCACTCCTCGTTGACCGGAGCTCCCTAGCAGTTGCCGCCGGGCCAGACGACAGACCCGGCGTTCCGACTGAGTCAGACGATGTGCTTCTCGCTCAAGCGATGGCCTTCGAACTTGCGCTTGGTGATTTGTATCGCACTGCCTCCGAGGGGGCCTTCGACGACCTCGCGCTCTTCGGCGACATTATGGCGAGCAACCACCGCTCATACGCTGAGGCCATCGCGGGGGCAACCGGGATTTCGGCCGGTGCTGCGGATCCCAAACTTATTGCCGACAATTTCGACGCCTTCATGGCCTCGACTACTGAGGCGCTACTCGCTGCACACTCACTTGAGCAAACCGCCGTTGCAACACACACAGCGCTCATAGCCCGGTATGAGAGCAACACGGCAATCACGTTGACCGCATCGATCGCCGTTGTTGAGGCACGCCACGCCACGGTGATTGCCGACATTCTCGGTGTCGAAAACCTCGATGTGCTCTTCGGCAACGATCAGTCCCCTCTCGAATTCGCCGGAGACAGCGCCTAATGCCTTTCCAACTCAGCTCAACAACGTCTCGTCGCGATGTGCTTAAGGTCGGCGGGCTCACGATCAGTCTCGGCGCTTTTGTCGCCGCGTGTGGTGACGACCGCGGTGGCGACGATGCCCCTGGCCGCGTCGGAAGTGCGCCAGTCCCGACAGCACTGCCCGACTATGCCGTGGATGATGCTGTACTCCTGCGCACTGCGTCATCACTCGAAATCACGGCTATCGAGGTATACGAGGCCGCGCTCGCTATTAACGGGGCCATTCCACCCAGTCTCATACCAGTGGTCGAGCGTCTCATCGAAGACCACCAGATGATCGCCGATCAGATGGTCGGACTCACTGAATCGGTCGGCGGGGAGGGCTGGACGTGCAGCAATCCGTGGCTGATGGATCGACTCGTCGCGCCAACAATCGAACTCATCCAATCAAACGTGATCGGCGTCGTGCTCGAAGACACAAGCATGGTCCAAGTGATTGGCGAGCAGGTGATGATTGCACCAGTTGTAAAGACTGCGCAGGGCGATCTCATCCTGATCAGCTCGACCAACGGGCTCGAAGAAGGTGACGAAATCGAGTTCGAACGCTTGGAAGGCGCGGTAAGCGACGACGTTATGGCTTTCGCTCAAGCGCTCGAGAGTCTTGCGGCCGCATCACATCAAGAACTTGCAGGTCTTACGTCGAACATTGAGACTCGTGTGGCGCATCTGGAGGCAGCGAGCCTCGAAGCCCGCCACAGCAGTGTTCTCGCCATCGCCATCTACGGGCCGGACGGCTACATCTCCCCCGCAATGGTCGGCGAGGACGTTCCTCCGACCGAGCGGAGCCAGATTCGACACTTTGCGATCGAGTCGACGTTCGGACAGACGTCACAGATTGAGGTCAAAGCTGGTCCCGCAGACCTCAACGGCGTCCGGCCGAGCGTTGTGATGCAGACGCCTGCCGCCAATACCCTCGTCTACAACGAACTCATTTGCGACGCATGACTCGCATTGCGGCATAGGATCCGCTGCGCAATGGTGAGGTGACCGGGTGGCTGCGGTTCGTTTCCAACGGATCGAGGAAAGTCGGGGCTCCACTGGGCAGAGTGCTGGTGAGAACCAGGTTGGGGCGACCTGACGGACGTGCAACAGAAAGAGACAGCCGATGGACATGCCTGACATGTCACAGGTGATGGTGAAACGGTGCGGTAAGAGCGCACCAGCGGCGTCGGTGACGGCGTCGGCTCGGTAAACCCCACTCGGAGCAAGGTCGAGCAGGAAGATGGGCGGCCCGTCTGTGTCTTCCGGGTAGACCGCATAGATGGATGGCCACCGGGAGTACGAACTCCTACAGAACCCCGCTTATAGGTCACCTCACCATTGCAACCACGATCTACCTGGGGTTATGCGGTGTCCCGGTTCCCCGGTGCTAACGGCGTGCTAACAATCGGGCCGGTAACGATCGACAGGGGCCGAGTTTGGCCGAGTATCCGATCGAGAGCGAGCGCCGTCACGGCACGGTCCTCGGGCATCCAGTGTGCGTACGTCTTAGACACTGTTTCGATCGTGTCGCCCAGGTGACCAGCTACAGCGGGAAGCGGCTGCCCGTCCGCTAGTAGCGACGATGCGCAGAAGTGTCGAAGCGAATGAGGCACGTACCGGGTTTCAATGCCGGCCCGCTTGAGCGTCGGGTGCCACACGGAATCGTGGAACATGTCGCGACGCCGAGGTTCACCGAGCCGGTTACGGAACAACAAGCCTCGGCCCTGGTGTTCGTCTAAGTGATGTTCGACCGCTTCCGCTGCCCAGCCGGGAAGCATGATGTCGCGCGTCTTGTCGCGCTTCGGCAACTTGAATCCCTTGCCGTCGTGGTCGAGTTGCCGATCGACGGCGAACCCGCCTGTGGCCCTGTCGAACTGTTCCGAGTGGGTGCCCAACATCTCCGAGATACGTAACCCCGAGGCGAGTAGAGCGAATCCGGCTCTCCAGTTGTCGGGGGCGTGTTCGAGCATGGCGACGACCTCGGCGCGTGTCGGCACGTCCTCGGGCTGTTTGCCCTGCTTGTTGCCTGTGCGGTCCTTCGGCGGGTCTACAGCCTTCGTGACGTCCTTCGGGACAAGTCCACGCCGATACGCCGCTCTCATCACCGCGCACGCGTAGTGAAGGGTGATCGTGGCCGGTGAGAATCCTGACGAGCGTGTGGCGCGTCGTGCGGTCGAGGCGTTGGAGGCTGTGCCTGTAGCTGTGTCTGCTTAGAAGCCGGCCAACGTCACGTTAGGTTCAGATCGCACCCTTGTTGGTCCGCTTCTCCTCGATCATGCCGGGGAATACATCCATGATGACACGGTGAGTTGCTTTGAACCCTCCGTCGATGAACAGGT